>JBEPUY010000001.1:0-275937 GCA_041691255.1 Granulicella sp.
TTGCAGATTCGGCCGACGTGGGTGTGGGGACGCTCTTTCTTTACGTCACCGACAAAAGCGAGCTACTTCTCTTAATGTTTCGTGAGGCAATTGAAGAAGAACTGGTGCGAGCCGCCACGCGTTTAAATAAAGAGGGAGGCCTCCTCGTTTCCGTTCTGAGCTTTTTTACCCAACTCATCTCTCTCTATCAAAAGGACTTGAGACTATCGAGGATCTACATTCGCGAGTTCCTGTTCCACGAAGGGCAAGTTAGGGCTCAATTGGACGAGCAAAATTCGCGCATAATACAGCTTCTTCAAGTTCGGGTTTTAGCTGCGCAAGAGCATGGGGAAGTGAGAGACGATTTAGAGCCACAGGTAGTCGCAATTCATATGTATGCGCTATACCACTCCACACTCTCGTTCTACCTTGCATCGTGCTTACCATCTCAGTCTCCGGGCGATGTGCTATCCACACTTCTTAAGTCATTCTGGTCGGGGCTGAAACCGGCCAGTGAACCGCCTTCACAATCGAAAGCTAAATCGAGATCGCGTCGCGTCAACGCAGGAACTCGGTGACCCGTTCGCCTCTGCGCGAAACTTAGCCGGAACGTGCATGACACCACGTGTCCATTTTTTGAATCACTGAATAAAAGACTATTGTGAGCCGTACCTTCGCTTGAGATCGCAGAGGCTGAGGAAATTTTAAGATGATTTCGCTAATAGTAAAAATCTTGTTAGGGTGTACAGCCTCTATTCTTGTTTGGAATTTATAGTGTTTTTCATTAGGAGTGACGAGAACAAGGCAAAAGGTCTGTACAGGATTTACGTTCAGGGGGAAATAATGATGGAGGTGACTCGGCTACTGGCTCAGTAACAGAAGAAGCACGGAAGGGAACAAATCTGTTTGGAGAATTCAATGAGTATTAAAGTTTCATCGTCGGAAAAGTTTGATCACTCACGCGCTATGGAGTATGAGGTTCAAAGCCGAATAGCACTTGCTGGCTACGATGCTTGCCATGAACTCTCAGCATGTATGCTCACTGCAAAGCTGGGAAAAGTCCGAAATGCAGATATTTTAGTGGTAGGCGCGGGAGGAACTGCAGAAGAGGTTTATCGAATCGCCGCACTTGAGCCCGAGTGGAAGTTCACTGCTGTCGATCCCTCCGCCTCCATGCTTGAGTGTGCGAAGACACGGCTCGCTGAGCGAGATCTCTCAAACAAGGTAAAAATCATACATGGCTATGTTCATGACCTGCCAAATGACCGCAGTTTCGATGCGGCCACACTGGTTGGAGTCCTCCATCACATTAAAGCCGTCGAAGATAAATTAGATCTCTTGAAGTCCATCGCTGAGCGCCTCAAGCCAAATTCTCCCATGATCCTCGCATGCAATTATTTACCTTACGAGAGCGAGCCGCTTTTCCTTAGCGCCTGGCAGCAACGGTGGAAGATGGCAGGGATCTCACCCGATGACGCGAGTAAGAAATTGGGAAAAATTCTAGAGGGAGCCCGCCCCGTGGAATCGGAGGAAGAAGTACGCTCTTTGCTCGCTGAAGCAGGATTCAAGAGAACGAAGCGGTTCTTCTCCAGTCTGTTTTGGGGGGCATGGATTGCATATTGATTTTTCCGCCTTTCTCGCTATTACGTCGAAGACAATAGAGCAACGGATTAATGAGGCTGGTGTTTCCAAGAAAATTGTGGAGCTTGACGTCTCGTATAAGCCTATGCAGGGAACTTCAAGCTGGTCCGCAGGACAAGTAGTATTCGCTTCGTAACGTGTTCTCATGAAGCTCTGTCTCCAAACGTACCCATCTGGCCCCTGGCAGGGGTAAATAATAGATGACGGACAAACGCGTTTCCATCACCGAATTGTTTGACCCAAGTAAGCCCTTGTCATAGTGATGAAGGATCTATGAACGAGATCATTGAGTATTTCGCGCCGACGAAAGATAGCGCTTCCTCCCTCTGTGCGATGACGCGACAGTCGTTCTCCGAGACCTTTGCACATCTCTATGATCCGATTCCATTTGCGAAATCTCTGGACCAAGCCTATGGCCCGAGCGGCTCCATGGAGCGTGATCTCGCCGATCCCTTGATATTCGGAGCTTCGTGCGCGCCGACAGATCGCAATGTCCGAATCGAACTACGACCGCGGTGACATTGCGAATGGGCTTCACCACGAAGACAGCCGCAAGCCAGCAAAGGAAGACTGTCACGCCGATCACGAGAAAGTAGTAGGGAGAGAATTCCCATCTGTCAGGTTGACGTGGATCGACGGAGACAAGCCAGTAGCGCCCATCCGTTGATCGGTGTGTAACAACGAATCTTCCGTCGACGAATCCTCGCGACAGACTGGCGGGCGCATGGGGAAGAAATGCCATCTGACTTTTGCCCGAGACAACGTCGACGCCATTTGAGTTCAGAAGGTAATGGGACGGTCCGAGCAAGTGATTCAAATGCCCCATGTAGGCTGCGACAGACGCCGACCCGCCTTCGTCCCATGTGCTCCAGGCGCTCTCCAACTCTAGTTCTGCTGTTAAATTCAACGAAGAAAACGGCATAGTGGCCACTCGGGAACGAGGCTTCGAATCCCTCCGCCCCGACCACTGTAAGTTCAATTCCTTCCATGACTTGAAACGCATATCCGGCGACGGATACCGCAGGGGAGACCGTTTTGCTTCACTTTACAACTTGAGAGCTCCGATGGTTGAGTTGATGCGATCTCGATCATGGGACAAGCTGCCTCTTGATGCCGGGCCCTTCCAATAGCAGAACCGCGGTGGCGCTCGGCCCTCCAGCAGGAAGTTCGGCGTTTTCAACGGTGTCGTTTCGGCGGATGCGGATGCGATGCATGCCTTGCCTGAGGGCCGCGCTCACGCGCACAGGTTGCACGGCATCTCCTACAGAGCCGCATACCTGCGGGCGAGCAACTGGCGTAGAAACCGGCGTCAGGTCATCAATCTGCAATGACCCTTGAGTGCTGGTCAACAGGGTGAAGGTATAGCCCCCATCGGCTGTAACGCGGACTAATCGATTCTCGATTCTGATCCCTGCTTTTGTCTCTTCGGGTGGAGTGCTTGTGCTTGCCTGGTACGGCTGCAACAAATGCTGCGAGAGGATAACCGACTGGCTACCCCATGTCTGCTGCCCGTTAGAGTCTTTGATGTGGAGGAGGACCCGGAAACGCCCTGAGCCGTCGAGTAGAGTTCCCATCGCGTCCGGAAAGATATGGCTGACCTGGTGGCCCTGTGCGCGTGAGCCATCCCCAAATATCCACTCGAATTTTCGACCCTGAGCTGCCGCCTCCTGAGCGGTAAAAATTACCTTCCGGCGCGGCTTCAGCAATCCACTGGTGTAAGAGAAGCTGGAGTCAAGCGCGCCCGCTTCGATGACCGGTGCCGCCACGCCGTCCGTTAACTGGACCTTCGCGCCCTCAATTCCTTGCAGGGAGACTCCGCGCAGGGTCACACCTGAGACATCGCCTTTGAGAACGGAGGGAACCATGCCTGGACCACCCATGGCCCAGATATCGGTGAACGAAATGTCCCGCACCTTGGGCAAGGGCTGCCGAATTTGAAACAACGAGTACCAATCCTCAAGCCGGATATCTCGAAAGGTGTAGTCTCTGTGGGAGCCTTGTCCGTCCGGATCAGCCCAAAGCTCCATGAATGCAAACGGGACATTGCAACCGCCAAAACCCGAATCAATTACATCCATATTGCTCATGTGAAAGTGGGCGCTGTTGAATGTTTTATTCGGCCATCCGGAGCGGACGATATTCGAGATGCTGGTAGAGGCGGTGGTGTCTTCGATGTCAATGTTACTGACGTTGTGCCCAGGCATGCGCAGCAGCGCCATCTCGTAGCCGTTCCAGTTGCCCTGCATGGCAAAGACATCGTCCGACGCACGAAAGAAGCTATTACGCACTGTCGTATCTCCTCCGCCCAGCCAATCCATTCCGTCCTGATTTGCGTCGTTCGGATTGCCTCCGATCGCCTTGATGTTATAAAAGCCGATCTGGTGCGAGTCGCGCATCTGGATCTGCCAGCTACGGCTGCGCGTGATGCAGGTAATGCCATCGATCTCAATATTTTTAGCGTTATCCATGACGACAACATGCCAGTCTGGCTTATGCATCCAGCCTTCATCATGGTAAGGATTCTGCGGACCGTCATAGATGAGGGTGCCGCGCCCAAGCACATGAACGTTCTGCACCTTCCACAGGTTCAGCGAACCGAAGATGACGGCGCCGCCGTCCAGATAGATCGTATCGCCGGTGTGAGCGTCAATGCTCTCGTGGTAGATACCGGGGCCATAGTAGCGAACCCCGGGAGTCTTCGAGGTAATCCGGGAGTGGTCGATTGGGTTGGCGAAGAGGAAGAGCAGGGTAGCATCCGCAAAATGGTCCCCCGGCCGCGCAATCGTCAGCTTTTCAGGGCCATCGATCCGGAAGGTGATCGTTGCTCCACGGCGACTGGGACGAATGCCGAACCGCATCGGCTGGATCTCAACTCCGCCGTCCCAGAAGTGTGGGTCGTCTGCGGTCACCGAGATGAGCGCGGGGCCATCGGTATCGAAGTTCAGCAGGGAGTATTGCGTGGCTGCATGCATGACGTCAGCCGGATGCCCATTGACCGTCACGTGAAAGTGCGTGGAACGGACCTCCGCCGGAAGAGGATAGAGCTTGAGTTGCGTAGGCGCTGCGCTCGCGGAGTTGCCGAACGATATCCCCAGAAGAACAAAAAACAGGCCGAAACGACGAACAAGGCTATGAGAGAGAACATGAGCGGGCAAAAAAATCATAGAAACAAGAGCTCCTGATACTGTATGAAATCTGGTTCAGTGGGACCGCTCCGCCGAGCTTTTGAGAGCGATTGCAGCCCGGGAGCGGCGTTGTGCGTTGAGTGCTTTCGCGTAGTCGACTGCCTGCTGCGCCTCGGCCAGCTTTCCTTCGCGGCGATAGAGACGAGAGAGTTGGAAGTACAGGCTGCCGTCCTGATCGCTGGAGAGGCCGAGTCTCATCTCTGCAATTGCTACGGGGATATTGCCGCCCTCCGCTTCCACCTGTCCCAAAAGCGCATGCGCGCGAGGACCGAGACTGGTAAGGGTGGAGTCCTTCTCGCGGTCTTTCACCGAAGCGAGGCATTGGTCCAGGTAAGGCCGTGCCTCGCTATAGCGATGGAGATTCACAAGGGCCTCTGCCGCAATAAGATTCAGGTGCGCATCCTTCGGCGCATTCGCCAGAGCGGCCTTCGCTGTGTTCAGCGTCTTCTCCATATTTCCTATCGAAAGATAAGACGCCGCACTCCCCATCAGGGCCGGGGCATCGTGGGGATCGATCTCCAGCGCTTTGGAGTATTGCTCAAGAGCGCTGTCAGGCTGTAGGCGTCTGCGGTACAGATCGCCTACCATGTCATACGTCGCAGGGGATTGCGGCGCTAACTGCTCATACCGCGCCAAAGCCTCTACCGCCCGTTTTTCATTGGCCTTCACCGACCAATAGAGGGCCTCTGGGTTATCGGGATTGATCGCCAGTTGATTTGACGCAACCGTGACCGCTCTGACCATATCTTTCTCCAGATAGCTGCAGGCTGTCTGGAGCATAAGAGCAGAGCTGCCCCGGCCCGCGATGGCCGGCTGTGTTGAAGCGGGGCAGACCGGCGCGGACGACCTGGAGGGTGGTTGCACAATGGCCAGCAACTCATCGATAGACGCTGAAGGAACAGCGGAAGGAGTTTGCGACGCTGAGGCTTCTCGCATCTGCAAAAGTACAGCGCTAAAGATCTCTCGCTCGATCGTCGAGCTCGATGCGGCTGCCTGCTTGTAGGCGTCGACCGCTTCCAGTTTGCGCCCCTGGACGAGCATGGCATCGGCATAGAGCGCTTTGGACCAGGAGGAATCGGCATGGCGCTCGGCCAGCCTGCCGCCATCCTGATCGATCACGGCGAGGCAGGAGGTCCCAAGTCCATACCACGCCTCCGCGTCGGAGGGACGAAGAACGGCCGCATCCTGAAAGGCGCTCGCAGCCTGCCGCGGATCGCGCATCGCCGCATAGGCTTTGCCCAAAGCCACGGAGACATCCGCGTTCGACGGTTGCAGATGCAAGGCCCGTTTCAAGTAAGGCAATGCGAGTTCGGGATGATTCAATGCAACGTAATCCATGCCGATAAACAGAATAGGGGTGAAAAGTGAAGGTCTCAAAGCAAGCGCACGTTTGAAACTGACAACCGCCTCGGCAGAACGTCCTGCGAAGTGTTCCATCAGGCCGCGGTTCGCCCAAAGCTCCGGGACTTCTGGCTCAATCTTCGTTGCCTGCGCGTAGAAACTGGCAGCATCGTCATAGTGATCGGCGCCTTGCGCAGCCTGTGCATGGGTCAGTATCTCTTCGAGGTCTGGTGAAGCGTGCCGCTGCTGTCCCATGCACCGGCGCGTTATTGGAGATAAAACTCCCAATATCACGCCGGCGCACAGTACCGTAGTGCCGGCAAAACGAGTGATAGAGCATCTTTGCCGAATCCGCATGACTACCAGTAGAGCTTAGCTGCGAACTGAATGTCACGGGGTCCGAAGGATGACCGGATTGTCCCAAAACTTCCATCCGTGACATGAGATGTGGAAGAGTCCGGAAGTAAGGTGCGATCGCCCAGAGAGGTGTCAGGCGCATAGAAGTTGGGATGATTGAAGGCGTTGAAGAACTCGGCACGTCCCTGTAACCGCACTGAATCCGTAAACTTCCAATATTTTTGGAGGGAGATGTCCCAGTTTTGATAGCCCGGGGCACGCAGCTTCGAAAGGAATCGAGATTCGTTGCCAAAGCCATAAAACCCGGGATCGAGCGGTTGGAAAGCCAACGGATCGAACCAGCGGTTGATGGTTCGGTTCGAAAGTTTAGGATTGCTCACCACGTTTGGACGGGTATTCGCGCCGTAGAGATTCGCGCCGCCTCCGCCGGAGATGCTGAGCGGAAAACCCGACTTGAAGCTGCTGATGCCGGAGACCTGCCATCCGCCGATGACTGCATTGGCGGCACGGTTGATGTGTCCCGCGAAATGACGGCCCTTGCCTACAGGCAGTTCATAGATGTAATTGATGACAAGACTATGGGGCGTATCGGCGCCATCGACCGATTTTTCGGCGCCGAGGTCGTAGTAATTCTGCGGCCCCTGGTCTCCCGTGTAGGCCCAGTTGTCGGTGCCTGAGACGTTGTCCAGAAACTTCGAGTAGGTGTACGACACCAGCACGTTGAGTCCCTGATGAAAGCGATGGTTATAGTCCACCTGAAGAGCGTTGTAGATGGAGAAGCCTACCGGCGCCTGAGGCTCGCTGACCCCGCAGTACTGCGGATAGGGCGACAGCAGATGGCCGCGCGTGATGGTGGGTTGATCAAGACCGCATCCGCTCGATGTGATCGTTCCATAGAAGGGGTTCGGCACCTGGTCATTGAGGCTCGACCCAAGGGAATAATACGAAGGGTTCAACTGGCTATGGTTGAACGATGACATCAGCAGCTTGGTGCCGTGATTGCCGACATAGGTGACGTTCAGCACATCGTTTGTCGAAAAGGCATACTGAAGGCCCAAAGAGTAATTCTGGACATAAGGAGAACGGCGATTGCCGGGGATGCCGGTCGTCGACTGTCCAACATCCTGGAGCGCGCCCAGCGACCGTCCATGAGGCGTCAGCAAACCGGTCGGGAAAGGATTGCTGAGTGTGGTGTAAGGGGTCACGCCATTGTTGACAGTGCCTGTATACGGCGTGGACTGGCTGAAGCCGGGATTATAGCCGCCACCAAACCACTGAGGCGCGAAGAAGATTCCGTAGCCGCCGCGCACGACCAGCCTGGACGTCAACTGCTCGACAAGTCCAAATCTCGGAGCCACATTGTTATAGCTGGTGCTGTAAAGACCGCGGCGTGATCCGTGTCCGTTGAACACGATTTCTCCTGGCAACTGCATGCCGACCTGGCTGCTGATCGGGTTGATTGCTTTGTAGTCGAAGAAGGCCTGCCGGTTTTGCCGTTCGGTCGGCGGCCCCTGCCACTCATAACGCAGGCCCAGGTTCAGGGTCAGGTGCTGAGTGGGCTTCCAATCGTCTTCGACATAGAAGCCGTAGTACTTCTTTGTAATCGCTGCGTTGAAATTGTTAGCAGTCGACCCGCTGGATGCGGTGCCGAGAAGCAAGGAAGCGAAACCGTACCCAGTCTGCGAGACCGTTGCCGTCGGGTCCGGTCCTGCTGTGAAGCCCTGATCGACATTGAAACTCGTGGTCGGCAGACCGTTCCCGTTGTTCTGCATCACCGCGCCCATAAAGCCAAAAGAGAGATTATGCACACCCGCCGTCTTGGTGAAATCGACCGACAAGCTGCCTACATTGCGAAAGCCTGTCCCCTCGGAGCCTTGCGATGGTCCCAAAGTCACCTGATTGGAGACACTCGTCAAAGGAAAGATCGGCGACGCGATATTAAGCGATGCCGGAAGGCCTATCGATGTCTGATCGAATGGAAAACTCTGGCTCTCTCCGCCTTCGGCCCATCGGCTCAGGCCGGCCGTGGCGCTCATGGCAAACGTCGGACTGAAGACATGACTGCCGCCGAGCACGATGCTGAAGCGGTTATTCGGCCGCACATTCCCTGGCCCTCCCGGGTTATTGGCTCCAAAGAAGGTCGGAGAATTGGTCTTGAACTCATACTTCTGCGCCCACCTGCCAAAGATGCGCGTCACATCACTGAGGTTATGGTCGACGCGAATGAGGTATTCGTCCGACTTTGCCGGAGCTGAAGCCGACGCGCTGAAGTTGTTCGAGATCCCTCCCGTCGTTGGAGTGGGATAGAAGCCCGCGATAGCCGAACCCACATTATTGAATCGTCCGGTGGGAACGACGTTGCCGGTGAATGGATCGCGTACATATCCTGTTTTGGTAGCAATCCGTCCGGTTTGAGGATCGACTCTGCCTGCCGTCACGGCTCGACCGGAAAATGGATCGTATACCGCGCCGGAGAGTACAGGACGTCCGAGATCATCTACGATCGGCTGTCCTGCGCTGTTGGTGAGTTGCGAGCCCAGCAGCGCGGAGAAATTTCCTGTGCGGAAGTCGGTGGTTGGAACAGTGCCGGTAAAAGTCGCGGGCGTGCTTTGGCGCAATCCCTCGTACAAACCGAAGATAAAGGTCTTCTCCGTCTGGCGATAGAGTCCAGGAATGTAAAGCGGACCGCCAGCCGAGACGCCAAATTGGTTTCGCCGGAAGGAAGGCTTGCGATTGCCGTAAAAGTTGTTGAAGTAGGAGTTCGCATCCAGCTTATCGTTCCGCAGGAACTCATACGCCGAGCCATGAAACTTGTTGGTGCCCGATTTGGTCGTCACATTGATGACGTTGCCTGTGCTGAAGCCATACTGCGCGGTGAATGAGTTTGTCTGGATCTTGAACTGGTCGACGCTATCCACGGAAGGGACATATACCACCGCACCCCAATCGGAAGCCGTGTCCCACACACCATCGAGCATAAATCCAGTGGTCCCGAAGAAGCCGCCGCCGAAGTTGAGAAAGGAGATGTCCTGGTCGGCTGTGTCCTGGGTCCCTCCGCCGTTCACCTTCTGCCCCGTGGTCCCATTCTGTACGGACGAATTCAAGGTCGCCAGGCCATAAATATTACGCAGGTCCAGTGGCAGTTCGACCGCCTGCTTGGACGAGATATCTGACGACAGGTTTGCATTGTCGACATTCAACAGAGGTGCCTGGCTCGTGACGGTTACCTGCTCGCTGGTTGAACCCACGGTCATGGACAGATCCTGAGTGGCGGATTGCCCGGCGGTTAAAGTGATCCCATTCTGGCGATACGATTTAAAGCCTTGCGCATCCACCTCTAAATCGTAGGTGGACGGCGGCAGCAGGCGAAAGGAATAGTTGCCTCCGGTCGTGGTGACAAAACTGCGAACAACGCCGTTCTGGGTCCCGGTAAGAGTTATCTTTGCGCCCGGGACCAATGCCCCGCTGGGATCGGTGACAGTCCCGTTCAGCGATGACGCGGTCGTCTGGTCCTGTGCAATCGCCGTCCTAGAGTGCAAGAGGCAAAAGAAAGTGACCAGGAATAAAATCGCAAGGGAGATGGGAAATCTTTTATGTGACACGTAGAGCCTCCAAAAAAGTGATAATCAAATTCCGCCACGGAAGTAGCTCTAAGACCGTTATCCAATGGGTGGAACGACGTCGCCAACCATGAAGCTGCCTGCTCGCAGACACTGTCAACGAAACCTACGGTAGGGAGGCCGATCTGGCTAAATTCCCCTGTGTTTTCAACAACGTAATGTGGGGGTATACTACTGTCACTCAGGAGAACTCCTGAGCGCGGTTCCGAATATGCAAACTGTTCAACCCGATTCAGAAGGTGTTTTGCAATCTCACGAGGTCGAGGAATCGGACGTACGCGCGACACTGGTTCTTATTCTTGAGAGCCAGCCCTTCCGGACAAGTAAGCAGTGCCAGAACCTTCTGCGATATATCGTCCAGCATTCGCTCCGGGGCGATGAAGCGAGCCTGCGTGAGAGAATTCTGGGCATCGAGGTCTTTGGTCGTCCCGCCGACTACGATACAAGTGATGATCCGGTCGTGCGGATGCGCGCCGGCGATGTCCGGAAGCGGCTCGCGCAGTTTTACCAGGCCAGCGAGCATCCCTCTTCTGTCATCCACATCGATCTGAAGCCTGGATCGTATCGGGCCACCTTTCGCTATGTAGCTGACGAAAAAGGAGCTTTGTCGGGTGAGGCCGATTCGGAAGCGTCGGGCTCGTTACTGACGCATCTGCCGGCGGGGGAGCCGCAGAGCTTCACTCCATTTATCGAGCGAGAAGCAGATGCAAACCGCCGCGGCCGCAGGATTCGCACCAGATTGGCGCTGGCGATATTCCTGATCGCCCTGTTGAGTATCATAGGCTGGCGGATTTGGGCAGCACATGCCATGACCGCGCAGCGGCGTTTCTGGCAGCCGCTCACACAGATCAATCAGCCGGTCTTAATCTATACCGGTTCAAATGCTGTCTATATCTTCAAGCGCGACTATCTCTTGAAGTATCAACGGGAGCATGGTCTGAAAGAAAATGGACCGGAGTTCTTCGTCGACCTCTCAAAAGGCGACGTCGTCCAGGCAGATGACCTCCAACCGGTAAAAAACACCTTTGTCTCAGTATCCGATCTGGCTGCCGCTACTCAGGTCGTGTCTTTGATGGATCGGTGGAAGAAGTCGTTCATTATCCGTTCTGCGGCGGATGTGACTATGGCTGACCTGCGAAATACTCCAACCGTGCTTATCGGAGGGTTTAACGATCCATGGGGACTTAAGCTCACCGAGAATCTGCCATTCTCCATGAAAGATGGCACAAGTATCGTGGACAACGCCCATCCCAGCCGCCGTTGGACGGTCGCAACCGGTCAGGAGGGAAACCTGTCGGAGGACTACGCTCTCATCTCCCGGCTTCTGCACTCCGACACGGGAGGCCCCGTCATTGTACTGGGAGGGATTGGTTCCTTCGGTACCCAGGCGGCGGCCGAATTTGCCTCAAGCCCTGAAAAGATGGGCGCGCTATTACGATCCGCTCCTTCCGGCTGGGAGGGGAAAAGTATGCAGGCCGTCCTCCGCATCAAGGTAGTAGGGCTTCAGCCTGTTGCTGTGGATGTGATCGCCACATCCTATTGGTAGATCGATAATAAATTCGAGTTGCCCTCCGCACTCATTGTTGCCCAATCATGCGACAGTGATGAATGCCTTGAACCTTGAGAAGCGCGTAGTCGCCATCGAACGCGAACGGCAGACTAAACATCAATCAGTAGCAGAGAAGAAGGGCTCCTCTTGGAGCCCTTCTTTACATATTGTTGGTGTCCGTTAGAAATATCTCGATAGGCGCCGGATAGAAATGTCAGTGTAGATCCTTTTTAATACTCGGAGCACCGCAGGCACCGCCAGGATTTTCGCTCTGTAATCCGGCCCATAGATGGGACGAGGGTTCTTCTTGTATCCACCCTTGGAGCTGTTGGTCAGGATCTAAGGCAAGTGCTTCGTGTCTTATCGCTCCTCGGACCGATCAAGTTTATGAGAAGACATTCTGTGATTTTGTGGATAGGGTTGACAACATACCGGCCTAGACTTTACTCGTTATCGTCGATGAAGGGGTGTTGAAACTTGTAGTCACGCTGGAGCCCCTTGCCACCACCAGCGTAGCGTACCGGTTCCCGCACTGTGGAGGAGAGAGAACCACGGATTCCTGATCGGCCTCAGTTTCCTTCATTTGTCGTAATCTGTAGACGATACAGTAAACGTTATAGTAGTATCTTACAAATCTTTGTACATGGTTCGTTGTAGACGGAGATCATCCAAAAGAATTGAAGAAATGCTTTGCGCAAGAGTGGAGTTTTGAATACTGCGTTCGACTCCCTAGTCAGGAGAGTGTGCCATGCCAACGTGGCTGTGATCACGGATCGCGGGTTTCATCTTGGCGGCGGCCTGAGAGGGAGAACGTGACTCTCGTGGGTAGTTCTCGTATCTGCGATCTCATTTGCGCTTTGCTGCCAAACTCTATCGTTGATTCGCGCGTGTACAGCGGCCGGGTTGGAAGAACACAATCGTACGCCTGTTATCCAGTCTCGAAGGAGGCGTGGGCAAGATCAAAAGGTTTGTCTCAGCCAACGGTGGAGTTTAAGAAGTTCGTTTTTCGGCTGCGGAATTGATGCGCACCGATGACTCATTTCAGCCTCAAACATAATTTGGGAATCGGCTTGCCTGGCTTCCAACCGCTTTGAATGAATAACCGAAGATAGGAGTAGTGAACGATGATGTCGATTGAAAAGCAGAGGCTTGGTCAATTCGTTATGATTGCCGTCGCCTTTTCGTCCCTGGCCTGTAGTCCAATGACTATGCGCGGACAAGCCTCTTCCCCCACGGCCCCTACGGCAAATCTTCCGGCAGAAGAGATTGCACAGCAGTGGAAGCAGTCGGTGTCGAAGTACGATCCGGCGCGGACGGCGATGTTGAAAGAGGTTGAACAAGTTGATCGTGAGGGACCATTTCGACCGGATTGGGGATCGCTTTCGGGCTGGAGTGTGCCTGCCTGGTACAAGGACGCGAAGTTCGGGATATTCATTCACTGGGGTGTTTACTCCGTTCCGGCGTTCGGAAATGAATGGTACCCGCGCCAGATGTATCGCCAAGGGACACCGGAGAATAAGCACCAGGTAGCCACGTATGGCCCGCTAACAAGCTTCGGTTACAAGGACTTCATCCCCATGTTCAAGGCCGAGCATTATGACCCGCAGGCCTGGGCTCATCTGTTCGAAGAGTCAGGAGCAAAGTATGTGGTGCCGGTGTTTGAGCACCATGACGGGTTCCAGATGTATGACAGCGACCTCTCCGACTGGACCGTTGTAAAGATGGGGCCCAAGCGTGACGTTGTTGGAGAGTTGGCGAAGGCGGTGCGAGCCGAAGGTCTGCACCTTGGGGCCTCTTCGCACAGAATTGAACACGATTGGTTTATGGATGGTGGCCGCGAGATTCCCTCTGATGTAAATGACCCGAAATACGCGTCGTTGTATGGGCCGGCGCAGATTCAGATTCAGGACGGCAAAGAAGCTTCCGGAAGTAATCTCGCTCAGGACTGGACCTATTTAAGCCCGGCCTACGGTGAAGATTGGCTGGCGCGTTCCGCGGAGATTGTGAAGAAATATCATCCGGATTTCATCTTCTTTGACTGGTGGATAGGCCAGCCTTCTGTTCGCCCTTATCTTGCGAAGTTTGCAGCGTATTACTACAACGAGTCGCAGAGAAGAGGCCAACTGGGCATCATCAGCTATAAATGGGTCGATATGCAGGAGCACTCCGGGCTATTGGACATCGAGCGCGGGCAGTTGCCGGACATTCGCCCGCAGTACTGGCAAACCGATACATCGGTGAGCAACAAGTCGTGGGGATATATCGAGCACGACACCTTCAAAACCCCGATCTTCATCATCGACCAGCTTGCGGACGTGGTGAGCAAGAACGGAAACCTGTTGCTGAACGTGGGCCCACGTGCCGATGGCACAATCCCGGATGAGGTTCAACAGGTCCTTCGCACGGTAGGCGGCTGGCTGCGAGTAAACGGCGACGGGATCTACGGCACGAGGCCGTGGAAGGTCTATGGCGAAGGCCCTACCAAGGTCGCTGCGGGCTCCTTTCACGATGCGGACACGAAACCATATACGGCGGAAGACTTCCGCTTCACGACGAAGGGAAACAATTTGTACGCGATCGAACTTGGCTGGCCAAAGTCGGGTCAAGCGGTCATTCACCGGTTAAGCACAAACGCTCTCGGTAGCCAGCACATAGAAGGTGTGACGATGCTTGGCTCGGATGCCAAGGTGAGGTATGAGCAGAGGGCCGACGGCCTGCACATCACTGCACCCCGGAAACCCGCAGGTGAGGCTGCTTATGTATACCGCATCATGCTGGACAGCCCCGCGCAGACCGACTCGAAGTACAGGTAGAGCAGCGAGGCGGCCATGCGGCCGCCTCGCCGTGATACGGGAACGAGTCTTGGGGCAGACGCTGTTGATGCGAGCGTCAGGACTTTGAGCGCGGGTACTGGGCGCGGACCGCTTTGCCCACCTTTTGTAGAAGCTTGAGTGAGGCATGGGAGACGGTGCCGTCGTCGTACATCAGCAGGTTCCAGCTGAGGGCGATGTCGTGCTGGGCCGCATCCAGAGCGATTTGGATAGCTTCATCGCTGGTGAGGTGCGGTGGTTCGATGACTGTGTCAGGCTTGTTGATGCCCCAATCAGGGCCGTCGATCTGGAAGTTGCCGTGTGCATGCAGGCCCTTCTGTGGGCCAGAAGGCCAGATGCCGTGGGCACTGACGGGCAGAGCTGCGCCACCCTTGAATCCTTCGCCAAACTGAAAGTCCTGAAAGTCGGTGCCGCGTGCCTGAATCCACGGATTGTAGGAGATGATGCGAGCGGGGTTGCCTGCCTTCGCGGCGGCGCCGAACTGCTCGTAGGGTACCGGGTAGTAGACGAGTTCGTCATCGAACATCCAACCGGCAAGGCGGTCGCCGTAGCGCTGTCCTACCTCCGTCATGATGGAAATCCAGTTCTTTTCGAAAAGAATTTTATCGGAGCGGGAGACCCAGTTCTTTGACCACCAGTTGCCGTTGGCGGGGTTGGTGTCGTGGCCTAAATGATAATAGAGGAGCAGCTTGATGTTGCGCTTGGTGAGCGCGTCTGCGATGTCGCCGATCAGGTCGCGTGTCGAGGTGCGGCCGGGCATGATGGCGTCAATGGCCTTGATGGGCGCAGGGAAGTAGTAGGTGGCCCAAGTGGCGGACCAGATGGCATAGCCCGCACCGGTAGAGTCGACCATCTCAGCAAATTTGTCGGCGTCGAAGTTCTCCGCAAAGGCTGGCCACGCTTTGCGCGGACCATGCTGAGGATAAGCCCACTCGCCGCATTGACACATAAAGCCGAACTTCGCGTCGTTGAGCCATGAAGTATCAGACTTGAATGCCTTTATTCGGGTGTCCATCATGGGGCGCTCTGCCACGTTTAAAAGTTCGATGGATTTAAGTGCGGCGCCGAAGTGGCCGGCTGTGACTGGCTGCAGGAGGCGCACATGGACGGTACTCTTTCCCGCTGGCAACGTGATAGGTGTCGGGAGCGTGATGCGATCCCACCAGTAACCACCATTGACGGATTGAGTCGTCTCGGCGATGACCTTGTCGATCGGACCTTCTATTTGGATTTTGCTCTGCGGTGGCGCGCCGATCATCAGTGTGATTTCGTAGCGGCCAGCTTGTTCAACGTTCAATGTCCACTCGAAGCTCTGTTGGACCTCGCGCCAATTCTGCACCCAGAAACGCTTGACCCTGCCCCGAGTCTCGTCGGTACGAGTATCGAGCGACGATGATCGGGCAGCTTCGTCAGCCATAAGGTACGCGATAAATTGGGGTTGTACTGCAATAGCCGTGGTTGTCGGCGTGGAGGGTTGCTGTGCGTGTGCCCAAGCGGGCAGAAGCGGGTAGGCGGCAGCCCCTGCGAGCCCGGTGGTAAAGGCGCGCCGGGTGACTGCTCCATCCTTCAGTTTCGCTATGACATCCTGGTTCTGCGTGCGCTTCATGATGATCTCCTCGAGTCGATGATGATGATGCAACTTACGCGTTGCGATCGTGGTGCCGCGTGAAGCTAGTCGTTCTACTTTCCAGTATCCCTAGTGTGATCAACACTGCGGTTTTGAGTGCAATCAAGCTATGAACTTTTCCTCTGGCCAGGTATCTACACTTCGAAGACATCGTCATTGTGGGTTTCCTGTGGCGTGGCCTAAGCGTGAACCTGGACCATGATCTTGGTAAAGAGAGCAGGGTTGTCAGACCAGCGCGCAAGAATGTGAGGAGCCTCGTCCATATTGACCATCGCGCTGACGGCGCGGTCAACAGGGAACTTGCCAGCCTCCAGCATGGCGATGACCTCAAGGAAATCTCTGGGGAGAGCGTTGCGTGAACCTAAGATGTCCAGCTCCTTCTGAACGAAGAGCTTAGTCTCGTAGGCGACGGGCTGCTTGGCATAGCCGATGTAGACAACGCGTCCTGTGAACGCGACTTCCTCAACCGAGGCCCGGAAGGTGTCGGGCAGACCGATGGCTTCGATAATGACATCAGGGCCGAAGCCGTCCGTGATCTCGATGAGCTTCTCGTGCAGGTTATCGCGCTTGGAGTGGATGAGATCCGTTGCACCGGCGAGGCGGGCGATTTCGAGTTTTTCTTCGTCGAGGTCGATGGCAATCGTCCGCGCACCACGGAAGGCCGCGCCTGCAATCGCTCCGAGCCCAACGCCACCACAGCCAAAGACCGCAACAACGTCAGCGGATGTAACGCGACCGCGTGCTACCGCATGTACCCCGACTGTGAGTGGCTCGACGATACACAATTCTTTAAGTGAGAGACTAGAGGATGGAAAAACCGCAGCTTCAGGAACTCGGAGCAACTCGGTGAGGGCGCCATCACGTTGCACTCCAAACGTTTGATTGAACTTGCAGGCGTTGGTGCGGCCGAGTTGGCACGGAGTGCATTTTCCGCAACTTGTGTAGGGCTTAACCGTTACCCGGGTGCCGACGGCCACATTATCTGTGCCTTCGAGAACCGTCGCGGCGATCTCGTGGCCGAGGATGCGGGGATAACTGATAAGCGGGTTGTTGCCTCGGAAGCTGTTGAGATCGGTGCCGCAGAGGCCGACCATTTCGACACGCAGAAGCAGGTCGGGGCCAGCCGGTTGCAGTTCCTGAACGTCGATCACGCGAACGTCGCCCGGCGCGATGAGTGACAGCGCTCTCATGATTTGCCTTTCTTGCAGTCTCTCGGCCGCGAGTTCCAGTGCTGGGCGGTAAATTTTCGAGGTAGTAGACGCGGGCTGAAGTACGGTGATTTAGGCGCGCTCTGTTGCGAAGAACCGTGCGGCCCGTCGCTAGACGGGATGTCGTTGTTACTGACCGTGTCGCCACTGGCCGCGATAACTCGCAACAGCTTAGAGGATCGCGACAGATGCTGCAAATCTAAAGACCCTGCGTGTGGGGTGGGACAGGCCCGCTTGGGACGGTGAAACTTTGCCTGTAGATTTTGGGACATCGATTCATCTCCAGAGGGTTGATCTTGCGAACAGCCAAAATATGGCGGAGTTTGCTTGAAAACAGGCTGCTTTTAGCATTTCGCCGGAAGGCTGCGAGGCCAAATAAATTTATGTTTTGACAATCCGCTCTACTTTGTACTAATGTTGCGGAGCAAATCTAAAACGTTTACTGTATCGTACTACATTGTAGCGGAGTTTGATCCAAGCCGCATCAATGACCTCATCACACACTGGAGAAGAAGGCATGGTTTCAAAGTGGGTAACGCCAATATGTTTGATGGACAGGCTCTCAACTAAAGCCACTAAAACTCGCACTCATTCACCTGGCACATCAGGCACCCCCCGCCTGTCTCGATCGTGCCGCTACATGCTGATCATCCTGTTGAGCGCTTTTGCACTCACTGCGCCGGTGGTGGTTGAAGGCCAGGCCACAGCCTTTGGAGAGTTCAACGGAACGGTAACGGATAGCAATGGACGCGTCATTGCCAAGGCGCAGGTAATGGCAACGAATATCGGTACCAACGAGCCGTCGAAGGTCGTCAGCAATGCCGCGGGCCAGTTCCGAATTTTCAACCTGCTTCCGGTCCAGTACACGCTTTCTTTCGCGGCCCCGGGATTCAAGACGGTAACCCTGGGTCCGATAAAACTCGATGTGGGCAAGGCGCTTACTCAAAATGCGGTGCTGCCAGTGGGCGTTGTCTCTGAGACTGTCAACGTCGATGCGCAGGGACAGTTGCTGGAAGCCACGACCGTGGGAAGCTCTACCGTGATCCATCAGCAGATGCTCAACGATCTTCCACTCAACGGCAGGAATTACACTTCCCTCATCGGATTGACGCCCGGCGCGAACGGAACCCGGATCAACGGCCAATTCAGTGACACGAACAGATATGTTCTCGACGGGGCGAGTAATACAACTCTATTGGGCGCATCAAGTGCTTATGTGCCTATCCTTGACGCCATTCAAGAGTTTTCCATTGAATCGCACAGCTCGAAGGCCGAGCAAGGAGGCTTTCTCGGCGCCACCATCAGTGCGGCCACCAAATCCGGGACCAACCGTCTCAGCGGCGATATCTTTGAGTTCAACCGCAATAATGAGTTCTCCGCGCGCAATCCTATCAAGGACCGTCCCGGGGTGGCTTTTCCGCCCTTTCACCAAAACCAATATGGTGGCGTCATTGGTGGACCTGTCTACCTTCCCAAGATCTATAACGGCCATGACAAGACGTTCTTTTTCTTTGCTTACCAGCGGATGACTGTCAACCAGAAATCGTACTCCTACTCCCGGGTTCCGACAGCAGACGAACTCAACGGAAACTTCGCCAATTCTCTTTTCTTCACCGGTTCCCCGAATCAGGTTCATCTGTACGACCCCGCAACCACGACTGGCGGCGCCCAGCCGACAAGAACGGCATTTGCAGGCGATGTAATTCCGGCTGGCCGGATCAATTCGCTGACCAAGGGCTATATGCAGTACATCCTTCCAGCGCCTAACTTCACTCCCACGGAGAACTTTCCTACCTCAAACCGTTTGGATCTCTTTCTGACCCAAACTACAAGCAATGACTACTCGATTCGAATCGACCACAGGATCAGCACCCGCGACAACATCTGGGGACGCTACTCTCAGCTTGCCTATTCGGTCACGTCGCACCCGACGCAGACCATCTTGCAGATTAGCAGTTCACCTCGTAAAAATGCAGTTGTGGACTGGGTCCATATCTTCACTCCCAGGCTCTTCGTCGAAAGCAATGTGGCATACTCGTATCTTCCCTCGAGCATCGACAATGTATTTCCCGGAGGCGCAGTCCAAAGCCTCACTTCGATCGGTTTCAACGCCGCACAGATAGTAGCGTACGGATTGCCGGATTTTGGCGGGACCGGAACAGACACGCCGGGACTTTACGGTCACTACGAGCAGGGGCAGAAGTCGCCGTTCTCACTCAGTGAATCGGTATCGTGGAATTTAGGGAGACACAATCTCAAGACTGGTGTGATCCTGTCGCGCAAGAGCTACACGAACACTTCTGTGGGGCACCACTACAGCTTCGATTCATCGCAGACGTCTGATCCGAATCGGAATGACCCGGGCGCGGGAAACACGGGGCAAGGGCTCGCATCCGCGCTGCTCGGGCTGCCGTCGAGTGTGTCTCTCTATCAGGGAAACTACGCTGAAGCGTTTACCAACTGGGCAGTGTATGCGGAGGACCAATGGAAGGTCACGCCCCACATTACGATCGACGCTGGACTGCGATATGACACGTACCCATTGCCGAATTTCACCAGTGGCATCATCAATGACTGGGATGCTTTCACCGGAATCTGGTACATCGGTGGAGGAAAGCTACCTCCGGCTTGTAACACGACGGGCGTCGCCCCCTGCATTCCGGGAACGGGCAATCTAGCGGATCTTCCGTTTGGAAACATGATTCAGGTTGCAAAAAATCCGGGAATTCGCAGCCCGATTCACGACAACTTCGGCCCCCGTATCGGGGTCGCGTGGAACGTGGCGAAGAACATCGTCTTGCGGGCAGGGTATGGGATTTACTTCGATCCGGAATCAAACACGACCCAGGAAGATCAGAATACCTTTGGGACATGGCCCAGCAGCACCAACGTCAATCTGAGCTACAACCAGGTCGGCGATGCACCTACCACGATCAACACGGTCGATGGACAGGCCCTTTCGCCAGTGACGACTGGTGTGCCATGGGGCACCCAAACCTATTTTTGGGATCCCAACAAGAAGAATCCAAAGTCTCAGCAATGGAATGTAGATCTCCAACAGCAGTTTTCGAAAGATCTCGTTACCACGATATCGTACGTGGGAAGCCTGCAAACCCGGGTGCCGATGGAGCTTGCCTACAATGCAGCCACGACCCCGGGTCCAGGAAATGCGGCGGTGGTCAATTCGCGTCGCCCCTTCCCGTTCTATGGGGCCGATACCATGTTCGGCACCGACCTAGGGCGCGGCAACTACAACGCCCTGCAAGTCAAGGTCGAACGCCGCTTTGCCGATGGGCTTCAGGGTCTGCTGTCCTATACATGGTCAAAGACCATGGATAACGGTTCGAATAGTTACTATGGAGGAGCTTCGGTAAGGAATTCATACGACGTGAACGCTGACTATGGTCTGTCCGATGTCGATCGCCCGCATATCCTTTCCATGGAAATGACCTATGAGCTCCCCTTCGGCAGAGGGAAGCGATGGGCGACGGGGGGACCGCTATCGTATCTTGTGGGAGGGTGGCAATTCAACGCAATTGGCAAGGTGAATTCGGGAGGCGTGATCGTATTGACTGCGAGCGGTGACCCTGCGAATATCGGCAATACTCGGACAACATACGCTCATCCAAACTTGGTTGGAAATCCCAATGTCGCCCATCAGACGACTAAGCAATGGTTCAATCCTGCAGCATTCGCTCAACCCGTGTACGGATACGGAAACACGCCCCGCGGACTCTTCCGCAATCCTCCTTTTCAAAATGCCGATATGTCCTTGTTCAAGAACATCCCAGTTTACGAGAGGATGAGTATCCAGCTAAGACTCGAAGCATTCAACGCGTTCAACCTGATCACACTTGGAAACGTGAATGGTTCATTCACAAATAACAAGAATTTTGGGACAATTACCAGTATTGGCAGTACCCCGCGCCAGTTGCAATTGGGGGCAAAGATGTACTTTTGAGGCCATTAGCAAGTGAAAGACAAACCTAAAGGATGTATGGATAGAGTGAAATTCCAGCAGGCGCAATAATGGTAGACGGATCCAGTTCCCTTGACTCTTGAAGTCTAAGATCAAGGGAACGCTACCATTTCCAGCTCCAGTCTTTGTAGCTGACTCTGGATAGCACAGCACTACGTTTATCCGTCGAGCGATGCTCAACATTTTAGTGCGCTCCTTGAAAATAATTTGCGCAGCCATAAGGAATGCTCAAGAAATTGCCCAAATGTGTCTCCAACTCTCCACAGAAGACAATTCTCGATAAACGTTACAGTCAACGATGGTAATCTGAAACCTCAATGACTTTGTGGGAAACAAAGCGATGAGAACGGCTGGGCTAATCACGCGGATGCGAGACTTTCGAACGCAAGGGCATGGGGTGGGTCGAACAATTGTAAGTGGAATGAGGCCGCGCCACCTATGAGACAAGTTCTTACGTATTTGTACTGCAAAGCTTTGTTGATCAGTAAGATCCCTCGTCGTTCCATCTTCTCGCTACGGAACTTCTGCTTTAGCAGACAGAGGTCGGCATCACAGGATACTTCTTGTTTCGATAATTACAATGCGCAACGCCACGACTACCAGCGGGCGGTTCTCGTCGCTAGAGCACTCGCTTCAAACAACCGTGACGTAACTTTACTTAACATTAAGCAGGGTGCGGAGCATCCTGCAAGTCTATTAGCAGATTGGTCCATGCTCCGGCTACCTGTACTATCGGTGGGAATGCTTGGTAAGAGTGAGGAGCTGCGATTTGGTCAAGCCGTAGAGATACAACGACCGTTTGCACTTCAGAACCGAGGATCATTTGAATGCCTTTGGTTCCTGATTGCTTTCTTAAGAAATCTTCCTTCGGAAATAAGGAGTTGATAACTATGCCTGTGACTATGAAGCAGGTCGCAGATGATCTTGGGGTATCGGTTGTCACAGTGTCTAAAGCGCTCCGCAACCATGAGGACATCAGTCGTAAGACACGCGCGCGCATTCTGGAGCGGGTGAGCCAGCTGGGATACCGGCCGAATCTGACGGCTCGGAGTCTGGTAACCGGACGAAGTTCGCTTGTGGGATTGCTTGTCCCAGACCTCATCCATCCTTTCTTTGCCGAGGTGGCGCGCTCCCTGGCTAAGAGGTTGCGGACGCAAGGGCTTTACCTGCTGATCTGCGCTTCGGAAAGTGATCCGGATCTTGAGCGAGAACAGCTCGAACACTTACTCAGCCGCAGGCTGGACGCCATCGTAGTCGCACATGTGGGAAACGATCTGACAGCATTGGAGATGGTTGCGAATTCAGGAACTCCTTTGATCTTGTTGGATCGTGAAGAGGCCGTCGAAAAAACATACTTCGTTGGCGTCAACGATGTGCAAGTTGGTAGCTTAGCCACAGAACATCTCCTCAAAGTTGGCTGCAAGCGGATCGCACACCTCCGGGGGCCAAACAACGCCGTAGGCGACAAGCGCTTGGAGGGTTACGAACGAGCTCTTCGGAATGCCGGCATTCCCTTTCACGAAGACCTCGTTGTTGAAGCATCCTCTGGAGATACCGACAGCAACCTGCATGGATATCGAGCTGCTTTGAAACTTTTGGGGCGGCGCGAGCGGCCGGATGGCCTTTTCTGCTTCAGCGATCCTATGGCAATCGGAGCAATGAATGCCGCGCTAGCTGCTGGCATCTCTATTCCCAAACAGCTCAAAATCATCGGATGCGGCAATTTGCATTATGACGACTCGCTGCGGATCTCACTGTCAAGTGTGGATCAGAAAAGCGCAAAGATCGGCGAACGAGCCGCAGACATTATTCTGAAGCATCTCGAACGACAACGACATGCCGAGGAAGGCGAGCCTTCATCCAATAAAGAACTTAGCCGCGTCATTCTACGTCCGCAGTTAGTGATTCGTGATTCGACGCGCGCTTAACTTACATTCGCAATCCTTGGTAGGTGACATGCAACGATTCTGCTTCACTCTCGATCTTCGTCCTGATTTGAATCTCATTGCGGAGTACGTGGAACTCCATCGGCACGGACGTCCGGAGATTCATCAAAGCATCCGCGATGCCGGCGTGTTGGATATGCAGATTTTCTTGACGGACAATCGCCTTTTTATGATCATGGACACAAATGACACGTTCACGCTGGAATATAAGGCGGCAATGGACTTAGCCAACCCACACGTCTTAGAGTGGGAACAATTGATGACTCGTTTCCAGGATGTCGACGGGTTAGGCGATCCAACAACTAGATGGAAGCCGCTCGAAAAGATATTTCAACTAGATAATAGAGAGTAGCTGTAGGAGTTTCTTTCCAAATCTTCGCCAAGAATTCTTGATTTGCTACAGTAAACGATAACTTCTACGTTAACTTATGGAGATAAAGAATGCAGTATCGAGCTCTAGGAAAAACGGGTCTGTCCGTCTCTGCGATCGGATTTGGGGCCTCAACGCTGGGGAACGTATTCGCCGAGATTCCGCCGTCTGGCGATGCGACATTGGTTGGCAAAGCCATTGATGTAGGTATCAACTTTTTTGATGTTGCTCCGTATTACGGCCTCGGTCTGGCAGAGGAGCGGCTTGGGATTGCGCTAATGCCATACCGCAAGGACGTCGTACTCGCGACCAAATGCGGCCGCTATGGTGCAGATCGATTCGACTTCTCCGCAAAAGGAATCTTTACTCTCGTCGAAGAGTCTCTTCGACGGCTACGCACAGATGCTGTGGACCTTCTCCAGGTTCACGACATTGAGTTCGGCGATATCAATCAAATAATCCAAGAGACGCTTCCCGCCCTTGCAGAACTGAAGCGACAAGGCAAGACGAGGTTCATCGGCATCACGGGATACTGGCCCAATCTGCTGGCAAAGATCGCCAGGGAGCATTCCGTGGACACAGTTCTCAACTACTGTCACTCGAACTTGTTTGCCAATGATATGAATCAGGTATTGATGCCTGCAGCTCAGGCTAGCGACTTTGGGTTGATCAATGCGTCGCCGCTTCATATGGGTCTACTCGGGGGAGGTCCGATACCAGACTGGCATCCGGCCCCTAACGCGGTGCGCAAAGCGTCCAGGGCAGTAATTGATCTTTGCCGGTTTCGGCAAGTCGAACCAGCGTCTCTGGCTATTTGGAACTGTCTCCAGAACACCGTCGTCGCTACGACGCTAGTGGGGCTGGCAAATGTCTCGCAACTCGATAGTGCTTACGAAGCGTTGACTTTGAAGCCGGATGAAGAGTTGTTGTCCGAGATTAGCAAGGTCATTGCCCCTGCCCACAATCTCTCTTGGCCTCAGGGAAGACCCGAGAACCAAGACCGTTCTTTTCCGATAGAACCTAAGTTTGCCGAGATCCATTGAATTTGCGCGAGGATGGAGGATGCGATCGATGTCGGGGATGACATTGGTCAGCGTCGTTTCTCCGGTTCCGATTCCACCAGGTATTCCTTCTACGAGAAGGTCCTTAGCCTTTGAATCCACTACCAGAGATACGAGGCTACAATTGTCGGCGGCCCCGCGCTTCCGTCGATGACCTTGGTTCGGATGACTAGTTCCAGGTTCTTCGACGCCCAGTCCTTTGATTGCGGCCTATCCAGCAGGTCGAGGTAACGCGGGGAGGTCACGAATTGCGCCGCCGCCGTTGTTCCGTTCTTGCCGATACCGCCTAGGATGACCGCGAAATTTTCGGTCAGCTTGTCCCGGAAGCGCGCAACGATCGCGTAGTCGTCTGCTTCATCATAGGGTACATTCGGTGGTCGAGCCCATACAGTAGATCGGTTTGCACTGTCGTATATCTGTAGGTTCGGTTCGTCCGAGAAGCGGTAGCGAAGGCTGCCCAGCAGGCGGAGGCTCCACTCATTGTTATAGGCTCCCACTAACACAATGGGGTGCTTGCGAATGTCATTCAGCGTAGTGGCCGAAGTTGGCTGGATCGAGTAATTGATGTGGTTGGTAGCCATCATGGCGACCAGGTCTGAGAGCGCACCGGCTGTCGCCACTGATAGATAAGGATAGTCGTCTGTTTTTTGCGCTTTGACGACCTTCGATTCGCTGCTCGCTGAAAAGACCATGGCCCCCGGGCAGAGTACGACTGGCACCGTGGACGCTAGAACCGGCTGCCAGAAGCGGTGGACTGAGTCACGCTGAACGAACCACCCGCGTAGCGCGTATCCCAGCAATCCGGTAGCAACCAACGCCACCGCAGCCCAGGCAAGCCATCGTTTACCAGTCCACGACTTTTGGATTGAGATAGATGGAGGTAGGGCTTCAGGGGCAAGGAGCGGCGCATCCGGAGCAAATATTGCTAAAGGTGCCTCTTCAGGCGCATCGCGGAAGAACTCCGGCACATAGGATCCGGGTGGCAATTCAATTTGAACCGAACGGTCACCCTCGCTTTCGTGATAGACCAAGGCCAGCCGTTTGCGAACTTCCCCTGCGGTGACGCGAACGATGGTGTCGTCGTTGTTGTCGTAATCAGGCCGCCGGTTAAAGACATCGACCCCGACGGTTCGCTCCTTGATATCCGCCACCTGTCCGATGAGCGTCTTTTCAACGACATACTTCAGCAGGGCTGGGTATCGCTTGCTATGAGCGAAATGTACCGAGCGAAGGATCTCCGCTAGCTCCATCCGCACCAGTTGCCGGTCCTGCTCAGAGAGCGGGACGAAGCGAACTCGAGCGTGGGGTAGGTGCCTCATCGTAACTTTGGATATTAACTTCTATTCCAAAGCGTAGCAAGCGACGTTTAGAACGTCCCCCATTCTCTCACCTAAACGATTCTTAAATAATGACTTGTACGGCGAGGGACGTAGAGAACTGTTCAATCCTTGCTAATGGGTTCGGGGAAGGCGGAGGGTTCTCTTGCTTCGCTTTATCAGCTTGTCTCACCACTGCATTGCACAGTCAACCCACGGCTAGCGACTGTCCAGCTTCGTGGGGAATGCCCGAGACAAACTTAGGAAGACAAATAAGTTTTAGGAGACCAGTATGCGTTACCTACATCGTCTGGAAAAGATGCTCCATGTTCTTCCCCCCTCCATCTTGTTGCTCGTTTGCCTGATCGGCGGATCGGGCACCGCTTTCGGACAGCTATCCTCCGCAACCGTAACCGGTCTCGTTCGAGACTCCAGCGGCGCAAGCGTCCCGGGAGCGAAGGTCGTGCTGAAAAGCGTGGAGACGAATACGGTACGAGAGACGACGGCGAACGGCTCCGGCAATTATTCGTTTACCAACGTGCCGCCCGCAGGCTACACTCTGGAATTTTCCGCACCGGGCTTCAACACCGAATCGGTCGCATCGTTTGTGCTTACCGTGAACCAGACGCTGACAATCGATGGCCATTTGAGCGTCGGCGCGGTGCAGACCTCGGTCGAAGTCACTGCCGAAGGAACCGGCGTGGAGGCATCGACCGCAGAACTCGGCGGCACGATCGGCGAGAAGCAGGTGCACAATCTGCCGTTGAACGGTCGCAACTTTACCGCACTGCTGGTTCTTACTCCGGGAGTGACGCCGATCAGCGTCGGCCAGAACCAGACGGCTAGCAATACTGCGGCCACTTCCGGCTCCGCATTCAGCTTTCCTTCCGTGAACGGGCAGAGCAATCGTTCGAACAACTACATGATCGACGGCATGAATGACAACCAGGCCTGGTACGGAACCTACGCGATTGCGCCAATCATAGACTCGATTCAGGAGTTCAAGGTGAACTCGCACAATGACGCCCAGTTCGGCCAGTCGACCGGCGGCGTAGTGAACGTGGCGACCAAAGCAGGAACCAACCACCTCCATGGGTCTGCGTGGGAGTACATGCGCAACACCGCGTTCGACGCAGCCGACTATTTCTCCGCGCCCCATGCCGTAACCCCGTTTCATCAGAACCAGTTTGGCGGAACACTCGGCGGCCCGGTCTCCATTCCACATGTCTACAACGGCCACGACAGGACGTTTTTCTTCATCGGGGCGGAGCACTTCGTCTTCAGCCAGGCATCGAACACAAAGACCTTTCTGGTTCCAACAGCCGCGCAGTTGAACGGGGATTTCAGCAGCCTGCTGACGAAGCTCGGCACAACAAAGGGACAACTCTTCGATCCGGCGACCGGTTTGGCGATTCCAGGAAATAATCTAAACCTGACGAAGAATGGGATCGATCCCGGTGCGCTGGCCTTCATCAAGCTGGTAGTGCCCCCGGCCCAGGTGATTCCGGGCAGCAGCAATAATGCAGTGATCGCAGGCACTCAACGTCAGTCACAGAACAACTATACCGGGCGGATTGACCAGAACATCGGCAGCCGCGATTTCATCTTCTTTCGCTACTCTGGGGAGGAAGTCGATACGACCAAGCCGTCCAACCTGACGAGCTTAAGTTCTGTTGTCCAGGTCCCTGCCCAGCAATATGGAGCAAGCTGGGTTCACATGCTTGGAGCGGAGACGAGCCTTCAGGTCCAGTACGCCCGCACTCACGTCGAATACAACACGGGATCCTCATTCGGTGTACCGGGCGTCGTCTCTGCCTACGGCGTCGACCCAGCCTTCAGCTCGTTCATCGGAGGCGTCACCTTGATGCCCACCATCACGGTGACGGGTTACTTCGGCGGTGGCGAATCCTCGAACCCTGCATCCAACCTCTCCAGCATCCACCAATACAAAGCAACCTTTTCCACGGTAAGGGGACGACACAGCCTGCAGGCCGGCGGCAGTTGGGACCAGGTGAACTATACCGCCGAACAGCGCAACGCCACGGACACTTTTTCGCCCAGCCTGACGGGCGGCAAGGTGAACGGCACCGCAACCTCAGGCGACGGCCTTGCGGCATTTTTACTTGGCTATCCCGCGAGTGCCCAAAAGCGCAACATCAGCATCACCGAGCGGCCAGGCGGCATTGCCAGCGGTTACATCCAGGATAGTTGGAAAATTGTCCCAAAGCTAACCGTGAACTATGGTCTGCGTTATGATCGCGACTTTATTCCAGCCTATGGACTGCTGAACACCGCAGGCAAGCCGGGCGGAATCGACACGGGCAACTTTGACTTCCATACAGGACAGTACATTCTGCAGGCTGTCCCCAAGCTTTGCTCGGTAACGCTGGCAGCCCCCTGCATCCCCGGCAACGGAGCTCTGCCCGCAGGTGTGATCGTAAGTCCGAACACGAAGATCATTCATCCGACCAAGTATGACTTCGGGCCGCGCCTGGGCGTCTCGTACAGCGTGAATCCCAAGCTGGCCATCCATGGCTCGTTCGGCATCCTGTACGACAACTGGGCTGCGGTGATCCAACTGCCGCAGCAGTATCAGGGACAGTGGCCGGACATTTCGACCCAACAGACCGGTTCGATCAACGGAGTGGGCACCACCTACGTTTCGCCGCATAATCCCTTTGCTTCGGTAGGCTCGGTGCTGCCCGGCACAACACCTTTTGCGGGTAACAACGGCAACTACGTCGACCCGAATATCAAGAATCCCTACTCCGAGCAGTACAACGTGGGAATTCAGCAAGAGTTGGCCAACCATCTCGTTTTCACACTGAATTATGTTGGGTCGCAGTCTCACCGGTTAGATATTGGCGGGTACTACAACGTCGGCGAACCCTCTCCTTATCCATTCAACGATCCCAAGGGGCGTCGTCTACAACAGATGGGCATCAATGGCCCGCAGCCCAACGGTCAGCCCTATGGGAATATTCAACCGGTTCAGGATTGGGACCGGTCTGCAGGCAAGGCAAACTACAACGCGCTGCAGGCCTCGCTCGCGAAAAGCTCTCCAATGGATTGGCCTATACGGCCTCTTACACATGGAGCAAGTCGATTGACCTGGGCCAATCGGGGGAATTCGGCGCTGAGGGCAACCAACTTCAGAACCCCTATGACCTGCGTGGAAGCCGCGGCGTCTCCGCTTACAACATTCCGCAGGTACTGGCGGTCAGCGTTGTGTACGATCTGCCAGTGGGCAAAGGAAAGGAGTTTTCGACAGGAAACCGGTACATTGACTATGTTGTCGGCAACTGGGAGACGAATGCCATCTTCACAGCGCGCTCGGGACAAAACTTCACCATTGTCTCCTCGGGCGATCCGGCCAATGTCGGCAACCCAGGCACGGCGACCTCGATCGGCCAAGGCTACTACGCACGCGGTGTGCTGACTGGCGTTAACCCGATTCCGGCCAGGAGGAGCGCGAAAGAATGGATCAACCAGGCTGCGTTCAACGTGCCTGTAGCAACCGATGCCACCGTCGGGGAAGGCAATTCACCTCGCAACGCCCTGCGATCGCAACAGTACAACAACGTGGACTTTTCAGTGGTACGAAGCTTCCCGATAGTGGACAATGTCAACTTAGAGTTCCGGGCGGAAGCTTTCAATGTGCTTAATCACACGGTCTTCGGCGTCCCGGTGCTTACCGTGAACACACCGACAACCTTCGGCCAAGTGACCAGCACTGCGAACACTCCTCGTCAGTTGCAGTTCGCCGCGAAGTTGAGGTTCTAACTCCACCGGGAGCGATTGGAGCCCATCCAGTTGCTCCCGGCTCTCCGCTTTGAGGGCTTGCAATGCAACGATTTGTCCCATCGGCTTTCGCCGCGATCTCAATCGCGATCTGCACTTCTATATTGTTTGCGGGACCGTACTCCTCCGTGGGACAGGAGCCGCGCCTTGCTCCCGCCTTACCCCAAGCCTCTTCTACAACTGCCAGCTACACCCTGCTCCACGATATTCCATACGCTCATCCCGGCGGTGCTGAACTTGTCGCCGACATATATCTTCCCTCCGGCCCCGGTCCTTTTCCGGCCATCCTCTTTATTCACGGCGGCGGGTGGATCAGCGGCAACCGCACCCAGCTCCATCGTCAGGCTGCGCACATGGCGGAGCAAGGCATGGTGGGTATGGCCATCGAATATCGCCTTGCGCCGGACCACCCATTTCCTGCGGCGCTTGACGACTCTCGTGAAGCTTTGCTCTGGCTGCGCCGGAACGCAGCGACGTACAAGATCGATCCCACACGCATCGGCGCTGTCGGCAGCTCCGCAGGGGGCAATCTTGTCGCATTGCTCGGCGTCGAGAGCGCCAGTCAGCCTACCTCGGGCACCAGCGTGCAGGCCGTCGTTGCGCTCAACGGAATCTACGACCTCGAAGCCATGCCTGCCTCGAAGATGATCTCCAGCCTGCTCGGCAACCCCTGCGCCCAGGCCCTCGACCTTTGCCGCGAGGCGTCGCCGATTGACCATATCCTGCCGGGCGCACCACCTTTTCTTGTCATGCACGGCGACGCGGATCAGACCGCCCCGTACTCTCAGGCCAAGGCGTTCGCAGACAAACTCATCGCCGCTCACGACCCCACTGAGTTTGTCACCGTACCCGGCGCTCCGCACACCTTCTGGTCGAAGCCCCAATGGGCGCTGATGTCCGATCAGCGGATGTCCGCCTTCCTTATCCAAAACCTCACCCACTGAGGCCGCCGGACGATGCCGCACAGTGTTTTGCCTTTCGACCCCGTAGGAGGGGCTTTTTCAATGCGGGATATATCGAGAAGAACATTTCTGGGACAATCTTCGGCAATCGCCCTGTCCGCGTTCGTCTCCCCTGGCTTGGCTCGCGCCGCCGTCAACTCCATTTCCAACCCAGTCTCGACCCATCAAGCCCTGACAGACGGGTGGTCATTTCTGCGCATGCCGCTGGCGGGGCCCTGGCAGGTGTGGAGTGACCAGCCCATGGCTCCATGGAGCGACGTTGTGATTCCGCACTGCTTCAACGCCTACGACGGGTGCGATCCTGACACGCCGGCATATCGTGGGAAGGGCTGGTACCGGCGTGCGCTCGATCTCGACAACCCTTATCCAGGAGGCCGGTCTTTGCTGCACTTTGAGGGGGCCGGACAGAACACTGCCGTGTACGTTGGAACGCAGCTCGTCGGACAGCACACCGGGGGGTACGACGAGTTCGTGCTCGACATTACCGAGATGGCAGCAGCGACATCGGTGCGCAAAAAACTCCAGGTCAGCGTGCTATGTGACAACTCACCGGATCTTGAGCGCATGCCCGCCGACCTGAGCGACTTCACCCTGTATGGCGGCCTCTATCGGCCGGTGCATCTGGTCTACGTGCCCGCGGTCTCGCTTGAGATGGTGCATATTCGGACGAGGGTCGCAGCAGGCAAACCAGCGTCCGTGGCTGTTGATGGAAGACTGTATAACCCGACAAGCCGCAGCGGCGAGGCCCAGGTGACGGTCGTCGTCACCGGCCCGGATGGAGCCGAGGTCTTCCGCGAAAGCATGAAGCAAATGATCTGGAAAGACACGGAGACCCTCGCAAATTTCTCGCTGCCCATGCCGATGCTGTGGTCTCCGCGCACACCGCATCTCTATGAGTGCCGCGTAACGGTTCGTATGGGAGAGGCGGAATCGGTGAGCGTCGAACGCTTCGGGGTCCGCTTCTTCGAGTTTCAGGAGCATGGTCCGTTCCTGCTCAATGGCGAACGCCTGCTGATCCAGGGCACTCATCGCCACGAAGACCACGCAGGTTATGCCGCCGCCATGCCTGCCACCGTCATTCGCGACGAGATGATGGCAATACGCGAGATGGGCGCAAACTTCATCCGGCTCGCCCACTATCAGCAACGCCGTCTCGTGCTCGACCTATGTGATGAACTCGGCCTGATGGTTTGGGAGGAGGTGCCATGGTGTCGCTCCGGAGTTGGAGATGCAGCTTGGCAGATGCAAGGCAAGGAGAAGCTTGCGGCAATGATCGATCAGCATCGAAACCACCCATCCATCATCCTCTGGGGACTTGGAAACGAGGACGATTGGGAAGGCGAGTATCCGTCGGTTGATCAGTCCGCGATTCGCTCCTACATGCAGGAGCTGACCTCGCTGGCACACAGCTTGGACGATAGCCGGTTGACCTCGTATCGGCGCTGCGACTTTGCGCGCGATATTCCCGATGTGTACTCGCCTTCAATCTGGGCTGGCTGGTACGGAGGCAGGTTTGTCGACTACGGGGGCGCGCTCGCCACACAACGCAATCGGGTTAAGCGGCTGCTGCATGTGGAATGGGGAGCGGACAGCCATGCAGGCCGCCATGCTGAAGATCCCTACAAGCTCATCTCCGACGTCAAGACGGGGGACACGGCTGAACGAGGAATGGCTTACAAGCTCGAAGGTGGATCTACCCGGGTCTCGAAAGATGGCGACTGGTCTGAGACCTATGCGTGCGATCTCTTCGACTGGCACTTGAAGGTGCAGCAGAGCCTGCCGTGGCTGACTGGCGCCGTGCAGTGGATCTTCAAGGACTACACGACGCCGCTCAGACCGGAGAACCCGGTGCCGCGTATCAACCAGAAAGGCGTGGTCGCACGCGACCTCAAGAAAAAGGAGAGCTACTACGTCTTTCAGTCTTACTGGAGCGAGAAGCCTATGGTGCGGCTCTATGGGCACAGCTGGCCGGTGCGCTGGGGCGCTCCCAACGAACTGCGCACAGTGAAGGTCTATTCCAATTGCCTCACGGCGGAGCTTTTCGTGAACGGCAAGTCCGCCGGTGTGCGCAAGCGCGACAGTCAAAACTTTCCCGCGGCGGGCCTGCGCTGGGAGGTGCTCTTTCAGCCCGGCAAGAACAGCCTGCGAGCTGTAGCAACGACTGCATCCGGCAAAAGGCTAATCGACGAGATTTCGTTCACCTACCAGACCGAGACATGGGGTATACCCAGCCGACTGGGCTTAGCCGTCATCGATCGCGCGCAGGGTAAGGTGACAGTCGAGGCAACACTGCTGGACGCGCACGGTGTACTCTGCCTCGATGCGCGCAACGTAGTCCGCTTCTCGGTAGCGGGGAATGCGAAGATGATCGACAATCTGGGCACCTCCGATGGCTCGCGTTGGGTGCAACTGGCCAATGGGCGCATCCACATCAGCATCTTGACCGGCACAAACGACTTCACTGCGGCGGTCAGCGCTGAGGGGATCGACTCTGCCTTCTGCATGATCGAACCAGGGAAGCCATCATGAAACGGATCAACCGCCGCAACTTCGTTCAACTCGCCTCAGGCTCGGTTCTGGCAGCCTCCCTGCCCGCTGCTGCAATCGCTGCGCGACCGGAGAGTGCTGCAAGCGAGCACATGCTTTGGTTCGACAAGCCAGCTGTAGCGTGGATCGATGCGCTCCCCATCGGCAACGGATTGCTGGGGGCCATGGTCTTCGGCGGCGATGAACATGGTGATGCAAGCCGCGAATTGCTAAAGATAAACGAAGACACGCTATGGTCAGGCAAGCCGCGCGATGGCAACAACCCGCACGCAAGAGACTACCTGTCCAGCGTGCGCGATGCAGTGCTGCAGCAGCAGGATTATCACCTTGCCGACACGCTGTGTAAGAAGATGCAGGGAAAATTTACCGAGGCGTATCAGCCGCTCGCTAACCTGCGGCTCAACTTTCAGCATGAAGGTGCGGTGGAGCAGTATCGACGCGAACTGAACCTCGACACGGCATGTTGCAGTGTGAGCTACCGCTCCGGCGGCGTGCGCTTTACACGGGAGATGTTCTGCTCCGCACCGGACAAGACGCTCGTGGTGCGCTTGACCGGAGAAACACCTCGCAGTATCAGTTGCAGCATATCCCTAGACGCGGAGCTACAGCGTGCCGTCGCGGTAGAAAACAAAACAATACTACTGACGGGCAAGGCACCGATGCACTTTACCGCGCCCAACCATCCGGGCGGCGATCATCCACTGCTCTTCTCCGATGAGCTTGGGGAAGGCATGTATTACGCAGTAGCTCTGCGTGTTCTCAACGAAGGCGGTTCGGTCACGCGGGAGGCCCAGTCGATCAAAATATCAGGGGCCAACGCAGTGACACTGCTGTTGACGGCAGCAACTGGGTTTCGCGGCTTCCAATACGCACCGGACATAGCAGCTGAAGAACTCCGTGCCACCGCCAAGAGAACCGTCGACGAAATAGCACACTCAACCTACGACGGATTGCTACGGCGTCACATTGACGATCACCAAAGGCTCTATCGGCGCATGAGCCTTTCGCTCGGTGTCCCGCCTGCAACATCGTTGCCGACGGACCAACGCCTCGCTGCGTTCACCAAAAATCCCGAGCCCTCCCTGATTGCGCTTTACTTTCACTACGGCCGTTATCTATTGCTCTCCAGTTCGCGTCCGGGCTCGCAACCGGCGAACCTGCAGGGAATATGGAACGATAAAACCATTCCCCCGTGGGGCTCGAACTGGACTTCCAACATTAACATTGAGATGAACTACTGGGGTTTGGAGACGTGCAATCTGCGCGACTGCGGCGAGCCGCTGTTCGACTTTATACGCGACCTGACCGTGACCGGAGCCAAGACCGCCTCCGAAAGCTACGGACTGCCGGGCTGGTGTGCTCACCACAATATTGATCTGTGGCGTTCATCGAACTCCTCCGGGGAAGGCGTAGGTGCGCCAACCTGGGGCAACTGGTGCATGGCTGCTCCGTGGCTCTGCGCTCATCTATACGAGCATTACCTATTCACTGGCGACAAAGACTTTCTGCGCGATCGTGCCTATCCTGCTATGCGAAGCGCCGCGGAGTTCTGTTTTGCATGGCTGATCGAAGACGGTAAAGGGCACCTCACTACATGCCCATCAGAGTCCACGGAGAACGACTTCATGGCGCCGGACGGCAAGTCTGCCATGACGAGCGCCGGGTGCACCATGGATATGGCGCTACTTCGGGAACTCTTCGGCAACTGCATCGCCGCAGCCGGAATGCTCGGAATCGACCAGGAGTTTTCTTCCAAGCTTGAGAACGCTCTGCCGCGGCTCATGCCATATCAGATCGGCTCACATGGGCAGCTACAGGAGTGGTCGATTGATTTCGTGGAAAGCACCCCGGGGCAGCGGCACATGTCGCATCTGTACCCGCTCTTTCCGGGCAGCCAGATCACACCGCGCAATACGTCGAAGCTTGCAGAGGCAGCCCGTATTTCGCTTGAAAGACGGCTGGCGGCTGGTGGTGCCTATACGGGCTGGAGCCGAGCCTGGGCCATCAACTTGTGGGCCAGGCTCTACCAGGGCGATAAGGCATGGGAATCGCTGTGCATGCTTATGAAGCACAGCACCAATCGCAACCTGCTCGACACGCTCCCTCAGGAAGATGGTCAGATCTTTCAGATCGACGGCAACTTCGGGGGGACTGCGGCCGTCGCAGAGATGCTTCTGCAAAGCCATACAGGCAGTATCGACCTATTGCCTGCTTTGCCGGAGGTGTGGTCAACCGGGTCCGTGAAAGGTCTTCGTGCCCGCGGCGCCGTTACAGTCGACATACAGTGGTCCGGCGGACTTGTCGAAAGCTGCACGCTCCGCGCCGACCGCGATACCACAGTGCGTGTACGACCGCAGAGTGGTCAGCGGGTCGCGTCCATGCGTTCCGGATCAGCAACTCGGAAGCTCCCAGTGCAGAGTGATCCGGTCGTTTCGCTCAAGCTTCGCGCAGGCCAAGCCACCGCACTGCATTTCGAAGGATCTACGCAAGATGCGCACAATGAACGCAATCAGTCATAACCCAGGAGAAGCATGCTAAAAACAGTCCCTATCGTTAGGGATTCTCTGATGAAGTACTGCATCTTGGCTGCGGATTAAATTACCTTGTGCTTGTGAGGTGGTTGATGAAGCAGCAGACGTTGGCTGTGGCGGGTGGGTTCGAGCGATCTGCAACTGTAGTCCTAGCAAGAAGGCTCCGACTCATTAGCGCCTTGAGTAAGGCCGGACCGATACAGCTAGTCAGATCTTTTTTCTGGCGGGTTCGGATTTCTTCGGCTGCGTGCCCCTTCGACGCGCTTGATGCATTGCTGGCTGGGACTTCAGCACCGTCGAGTCACGTGCAATTAGGGAGGGTTCGAGGATTACATTGACGGGATGGGGGCGAACTTTCGACTCAATAATTCGCAAAAGGATCTGTCCGGTGCGTTCTCCAATCGTCTGGCTGTGCTGGTCGATGCTGGAGAGCGGCACGCGCAGCAGACCGTCGTAATGAAGATTCCCGCATCCAATCACCGCGATGTCTTCTGGAATGCGCAGCCCTGCATCAAGAATGGCTTTCATAGCACCGATCGCCAACGGGTCATTGTATGCAAATACGCCGTCCGGCCTTGGGCTGCGCTCTAGCAACATTCGCATCGCCTCAGCGCCGTGCCAAATACTATCGATGTCTACGCTCCGCCGGGCAACCACGAGCTTTTCAGTATAGGGAAGCCCATGGCGAAGCAGTGCCTGCCGGTAGCCTTCAAACCTGCGAACTCCCGTGCTGTTATCACGCCCACGTATATGTGCGATGTTACGACACCCTTGCTCTATCAGGTGCTCGGTGGCGAGCCGCCCCGCCGTCTCATCATTGGTGCCGACGAAGTTAGCGGTCAGCCCGGTGATGTCCCGGTCAATGAGCACATAGGGAAGACCATGTCGGTCCATCCGTTCAAAGGCCTCCATATCATTTCCCGAGGATGCGATGACCAGTGCATCGAGCCGCCTTGCCATCAACTGCTGAATCTCTTTGTTTTCTGTCTTCTGATCTTCTTCTGACGACGAGATGATGAGCGAGTATCCGCGCTCTGCCAGGACTGCCGACAGGGCTTTGGCTACTTCTGCAAAGAAAGGGTGCAGAAGGCTGGGCACCACCAGCCCAACGATAAAACTGCGCCCCGTTACCAAGCTGCGGGCCATGAGATTCGGTTGATAATCGAGCTCTTTGACGCGCTGTAGGACGCGTTCCCTGGTTTCCTCGGCAATGTCCGGGTGGTTTCGAAGCACTTTGGAAATGGTCACCACAGAGAGCCCCAAATCCTGCGCTATGTCTTTCATTCGAACCATCATTGTTGACACTATACAGTTGGAAGCGAGCCCATGGGAATAGCTCAGGCGGGAGAGAAGGCATGGATGGCCCACGGCCATGATCTTTTCTGTGACGGTTAGATATTTCCATCTCCTCGAGCTTTGATGGGTCTGATTATGGTTTCCTGTATCGTTTATTGGTATCCAGCACAATCCTGCCGGCCAAAGAGCCTTGGTGCGCACCATACCTAAAGCTAATCAAACATCAGGCAATTTGCAGCTATGCTTCCCGCCGGCTGAAATTGTGACGAGCTCCCTGTTTGCGATTTTGCGGGCTGCGATAACAAGACGGCGCTCAACAGAAAGACGAAGACTGCGTCACGCATGACGATCCCTCGGATGCGGGGTCTTGGCAGCCGAAATCAATGAGACAAGGCGCAGGGCTTGCCATCACACATCGCGCCCGTAATGCCTTTGCTTTCGGTGATGGTGTAGAGGCGATCGACGAAAGGTAGCTTCAACTTCTCAACGTTGCCGCTGGGCCAGTGAATCTCCACCTGATCGACCTTGTCCAGGTTGCCCAATCCGAAATGCACGCGCATGTCATTTGACGAGAGATAGCTTCCGCCACTTAGAACGTCGCCCCGCTGACGCATCCCGTTTGCGGTCAGGTAGACGGTTGCACCGACCGCATCGCGGGGGCTTTTAGGTCCGCCGATGAACTTCATCTCGATCCAATGATGGTGGTCGGGATTGACGTTGCGCAACAGAATAGGCGCGCTGTCCATGCTGTTGATGACCACGTCGATCTTGCCGTCGTTGAAGAGGTCCCCAAACGCTGCGCCACGGCCGACGGTGACCACCGCCAGGCCTGTTCCCTCGACCGCAGGCACCATCTCGAATTTTCCGTTTTCCAGATTGTGATAGAGCAGCGGGCGCTGGGCGTAGCTTTGTCCCCACTCCGGATGCTGATCGACCTGTGGATAGACGTGGCCGTTTACGATGACCAGATCCTTCCAGCCGTCATTGTCGTAGTCGAGGAATCCATCGCCAAATTTCACAAACGGGACAGAAGACTCGGCAATTCCGGCCTGGTAGCTGGCATCGGTAAAGACCCCTTTGCCGTTGTTCCGGAAAAGTATGGGGTAATCATTTGAGAAGGTTGTGCTGACCACCGAGAGATGTCCGTTGTTCTCATAGTCTCCGACGGCGAGTCCCATATTGGCCGCTTCGCGTCCGTCTCCGCTAAGCGCGAATCCGCTTTCGTAACTTTCGTCCTTGAAGGTGCCGTTTCCCTGATTAATGTACAAATAGTTCGGCGTGGAGTCGTTGGCCACCAGGAGGTCGATCCTACCGTCGTTGTTGACGTCCGCAAACAGCGCGTCAAGGCCATAATAGCCATTAGGACCATCCACGCCCAGTTTCTTGCTGACGTCGGTAAAGGTACCGTCGCCGTTGTTGTGAAAGAGGTGATCGTGCTCGCCCTTCAGCCCGCGCGGCCCGCACATCACCTGCACGCCACGATACTGGCAGTAGTCGTAACTAGGGGTCTTGGAGCCAGAGAGAGCAGGAGCTTTCAGGTCAACATCAATATAGCCGGCTACAAAGAGATCGAGATTGCCGTCGCCGTCATAGTCCCCAAAGGTGGCGCCGGTGTGGTCAGCCACAAGATTGGCCGAACCGCTGTTAAGATCCACTCCGGCCTGCACCGCGATATCGGTAAACGTGCCGTCGTGATTGTTGTGATAGAGCCGACTGGCACCGACATTGGTCACGTAGAGATCGGGCCAGCCGTCGTTGTTGTAATCACCGACAACGCAACCTGTTCCCCATCGGTCGTTCGCCACGCCTGCCTTGGCGGTCACATCTGTGAACGTGCCGTCATGATTATTATGAAACAGGGCAGCATGCGGTGAAGGCGCCTTCCCCACTAGAGCGTCCGGCGTCGATCCGTTCACCAAATAAATATCGAGCCAGCCGTCGTTATCGTAATCAAGAAGGCAGACGCCGGAGCCCTTCGCTTCAATAATCACTCGTTTTTCAGGCGTACCGGTTTTGTTCCGCCACTTCGAGAGCCCAGCCTGTTCGGTTGCATCGATGAATACAACCGGGCCCGTCTTCACGAAGCCGCCGGCCGTGATGGGGCGGTGCTGGCTGTCGAATACCGCCGGCTTTGGGCCTCCGCTGGTCATTTCTCCACCCGTTGCTTGCGCCTGCTGGCCTGCAGCGACGATCGGGACCAGAGAAATGCTTAGTACGAGAGAGAGAAAAGCGCAAACTGCCGAAAGCATAAGAACAGTTGGAAACCATGCTCGATTAAGGTGCGTCCCAACCCAGCGGCAGGGGGTAGAGCGCAGGATGAGAACACGAAGCCGGTGGAATTTCAACGCGGGTTACCTCTTTCGAAGATGGTACAACGGCGCTTCGCAAGGTCTCGCTCGATCCGGGATTCAGGCATGCACTCAACTGACGGGTTCCACGCTACAGATCGCATGTGCGGCGTAGGGGTCGATGGCGGATCATGCGCTATCGCGAGCTATCTCGATGAGCAGCTTCTATGAATCGAGTTGCGAAACGAGCCATTCCGGTCATGGGGTAAGCTGGGAGACTTGCGCAAGGAAGCTTGAGCACACCACTGTGAAATTTTAGAAGGGCAGCACCAACATACAGCGGCAGATTGCTTCCGTCACAAGCATCGAAAGGGTTGAGTTAGGGGCGTGCACACGGCACGCCCAACACCATCGAACTCCCGCCTTAACCTCCGTCGCACCGGTCCCATGACCCAATACTCCACTCCATTCCCTGAAAATTGTGCTTGATTCGCTTCTCTCAATTTTAAGGACGCAAGTCCAAATCGAAATTCGAGACCTTGATAATTTCGACTCCTGAACGGTCTGCGATTTCGTCACAATGGTCGGCGGTGCGCCTTGCTTCCCCCTTTCTCTTTCGAAGCATGCAGCCCTGTGCCGCTTTGCCAAAGGAATTTTCCAGCGGGCCGAGAGGGTAGTCATTGCTTTGTAACTGCCATTGAATCAGAGAGTTGATCCCAAAATTTATTGCGAGAGGAACTGCCAATAAATTACCTTGACACGTTCACAGCCGATGTCTATTATGATCCCCGATTGGCTCCAGCGCATTTTATTATCGCTAACTGAACCGTTAATCATTAACGCTAACTAATCACTGACATCTTGGTAGTCTTCAGCATAAATCTGGGTTGAGAGTCTCATCTCAGGGGCCACGAGTTTGACAAGGCGTTCCGCACACGGGCCTAAGTCGCTGTCTCGTTGATACACGAATACATTTAGGAGGCAATATGAAAGCGTTAGCCGGAAAACAAAAGAATAAGCGCTGGTATCGCGGGTTCCTTGTGATGCTTTTGAGCGTTGTGTGTTTAATGCCCATGGCCGTGATGGCTCAACAGGGAACTGCAAATGTCAATGGCGTTGTCAAGGATCAAACTGGTGCCGCCATCGCCAATGCGCGGATTGACCTTACGAGCGTTAATACCGGCGTTGTGAGAACAACAACCGCGAACAGCGACGGAGCCTACTACTTCCCGAGCGTGCTGCCCGGCGCTTATGCCATGCGAGCCTCCGCAACCGGCTTTGCTACCGTGTCGCAACCGCCGGTAACCCTCCAGGTGAGCCAGATCGCGACGTTCGACTTTCAACTGAACATCGGCTCAACAACGAGCAGCGTCACTGTGAGTGCCACCCCAGCCGCGTTGCAGACTTCGAGTTCGGAACTGGGCACGGTTGTTACGACGAACGAAGTCAACAGCCTGCCTTTGAACGGCCGCAACTTCACCCAGCTATTAACGATCACCACGGGTGTCTCGAACATCAATACCGACCAGAACGGAGGCGGAGGCGGAGGGTGGAATGGTCACACGGTCGGGACCACCGACATCCCGGCCGTGAACGGCGCTGGCGACCGGAGCAACGTTTTCCTTCTGGATGGCGCTAACGACCTGAACACGCTTTCCGGGGTGTACAACTATGCGCCGATCGTGGACGCCATTCAGGAATTCAAAACCCAGGGTCACAACGATCTTGCCGAGTATGGCGGGGCCGGCGGAGGCCTCGTCACGGTGGTCACAAAATCCGGAACCAACCAGTATCATGGCGCTCTCTGGGAGTTCCTGCGCAACGAGAAGATGGATGCCCGTGGCTACTTTGAGTCAAGCCGCGCGCCCCTGCGGCAGAACCAGTACGGCGGTTCGATCGGCGGTCCCCTCTCGATTCCAAAGCTATACAACGGCAAGAATCGCACCTTCTTCTACGCAGCGTATGAAGGTTACAGGTTCGCCTCTGCTCAGACGACTGGAGCACTCGGGCCAACGGATGCGATGCGTAATGGCGATTTCAGCGCACTGGGTGTACCCATCTACGATCCGGCAACGACCACCTATGACAGCTCCACCGGGTCTTACTCGCGCCAAACCTTTACCCAGGAGTACAACGAAGGGCCGGGCAACACGTCTCTTTGCAACGGTGCCATCAACTGTATCCCCACCAGCCGGATCAATAAAATCTCAACGTTATTCCAGTCGATCATCCCGCAGAGCGGTCCCCTGGTCAACGGGAGCAATGTCTTCGTCACCGGAAGGTCCTACACCAATCAGCACTCGGGAACCATTCGGGGCGACCAGAACTTCGGCAACAACGACCAGATTATGTTTCGTTATAGCCAGTTCGATCAGTATGGAGTTACTCCGTCAGGCACCATTGGGGTGGGCTTCGACCATGTCAACGGCTATAACTACATCGGACATTGGACTCATACCTATAGCCCGACAGCCTTCTCGAACGTTTACTTCGGCAGAAACTACGGATATAGCCTCATCGGCACGTCCTGGCCCGGTGCGGATGCCGCGTTTCTCACTCAGTTGCAGGCGGCAGGGGTGTCCGCTGCCTGGATGAACCTGGACAATAAGAAGTATACCCCGCAGTATTCGGCGGCCGGTTATGTTGGGATAACTGGCTCGCAGTTGCAGGGAAGCGGCCTGGCGGATAACTGGCAGTTCGGCGGCGCATTCACGAAGATCCTGGGCAGGCACACGATCCAGGCCGGCGGCGATTTTGAGACCAACAACTTCACTTCGCCGATTGCATATGCCGGAGAGAATTTTAAGACCCCGCAGACTGCGGGCCTCGGGGCAGAGCAGGGGGTGGGAGGAAATAGCTGGGCATCCTTGCTGCTCGGTGTTCCGGGTGAAGCCAGCTATCGGAACATCCACGAGGTCGCCCATGGCGGCTGGATCAACGCGCTCTATATCCAGGATCAATTCAAGGCGACGGACCGTCTTACCGTGAATGTCGGCTTCCGCAACGACATGGTCATCACGCCGATTTACGGGACTGGCAACGGCGCGGACCTCTACACGGGCGAGGCCAACCCCATCACTGGACAGTACATCCTTAACGCGCTTCCTCCGAACTGCTCGGCAACTCAGGGCTCGCCCTGTATTCCAACCGGAGTCTATACCGCGTCGGCTACGCCTGCTCCCGGCGGGCTTCCCGCGCACGCGATCGTTAGCCCGACTCTCCGCATGATCAAGAACTCCACGTTCAATTGGGCTGGCCGACTCGGTTTGGCCTACCGCTTGAATGACAAGACAACGCTTCGTGGGGGTTATAGCCGCGAGTATGACGAATGGGCTACGATCGTCCAGCTGTCGCAGAATTTCGGCGGGAACTGGCCGGCGGTGAATACCATCGACAACGCTGGTTTGAACACGAATGTTCCAACGGCGAATAATGCCGATCCGCTGCAACTTGGCAGCGGCGGAGCGATCATTTATCCAATCAACGACTTCAGCCAGGTCAGCCAGTGGATGGTGGATCCGAACTTCAGGACTCCATATTTCGATGAGTGGAACGTAGGCGTCGAGGAGCAGTTGCCGGGCAACCTCGCTCTCGACGCGAACTATGTCGCTTCGAATGGCAGGCATGAGGACTGGGGTCCGACCATGAACACCCCTCAACCAGGAGCAGGCGATGTTCAAACCAGGCGGCCTTACCCGTACATGCAGCAGCAGTGGTTCGATCAGAGCGTCGGCAACAGTCGTTACAACGCCTTGCAGGTCACTCTCAACGAACGTCAAATCCATGGCGTTGGCTTCCTGGTTGCCTATACGTTGGCGCATTCGAACTCCGACGGCTGCAACCTGGGTGCAAGCTGCCACTCGTCGAATCCATACAATCGCGCTGGCGACTATGGCACTTCAGACCTCAACCAGAAGCATGTGTTTTCGTCGGCATTCACGGCGCGGTCACCATTCACCAAGTCTCCCAATAAGCTGGTCTCCAATGCGGCTGGTGGATGGATACTCAGCGGCATAGTGCAATTCAGCTCGGGACAGGTCTACACCGTGACCACGGGCAGCGACCCTGAGAATATAGGCTGCTGCCTCCAGGAGCGAGTGAATGTCGTTGGCAACCCGAACAGTGGTACCGGGATCCGCACGAGGCAGCAATGGTTCAACACAAGCGCCTTCGCGCAGCCGGCGGCGTACACCTATGGCACTGAGAAGGTGAACCCGTATACCGCGCAAATGCGTCACGAAGTCGACTTGTCCGTGCTCCGTCAGGTCCCCATAGGGCTCGGAGAGAAGCGATACTTCGAATTCCGCGTCGATGCATTCAACCTCTTCAACAACGTTATTTTCAATATTCCGGATACGACCATTTCTGACACAACATTCGGAGAAGTCACGAGCCAGCAGAACACACCGCGTCAGTTGCAGGTAGCTCTGAAGTTCTACTACTAGTACTCGTGGCTTCGTAACTCGATCCACGAATCGCGGATCCCCCGGTCTCGTCCCTGTGGAGGATGAGGCCGGGGACCTTACAAATCCACGCGGTCATCGTATTCGATCGCCTCTAAATAACCGAGCCTCCAAAATGCCATCGCCGCACGCAAAATCGCGGCGGTGACATTATTTTTTTCAAAGCCTGATCTATGCTGTAAGAGTGACCGCGGAGGATTGGATTTGGCGGTGTTGATTCTATTGCTTTGCTCCGTCGTGATCGGTGGAATCGTATTTGCCCTGAGTCCCGCGTCGCCTCCGGACGTTGATCCGGCTTTGGGTATCGACGGCTCCCGGCGAACCTTTCTGGGCGCGGCCGTCCTGATGGCACCCAAGATGCTATTTCCCTGGTTGCGGCCACGCCGAGCCGAGCAGTTCCTCGGTATTTTCACCGGAGCGGCGCTTCCATCAGCCATCAGGTTCGAGGACATTGCTCAAAAAGCGGGCGTACATTTTGTCACCGAGAACAGCCCTACCCCGGAGAAAAACCAACCGGAGGCAATGCCCGCGGGCGTCGCCTTGTTCGACTACGACGGCGATGGTCGGCTCGACATTTACCTAGTCAACGGCGCCGAGATGCCATCCATGGTGAAGACGGGCCCGAAGTATTACAACCGCCTGTTTCACAACAACGGCGATGGAACGTTCACCGATGTTTCAGAGCGCGCCGGAGTCACCGGAGCGGGTTATGGGATGGGCGCGGCGGTGGGCGATTACGACAACGACGGCTGGCCCGACTTGTTTGTGGCGAACGTCAACGGAAATCAACTTTTTCACAATAATGGCGACGGCACGTTCACCGACGTCACCGCGAAAGCGGGTTTGGGGGGCGCCGTCTACAACGGCCGCAAGATGTGGTCCATCGCGGCTGGCTGGTTCGACTACAACAACGACGGACTACTGGACCTGTTTGTGGCAAATTATTGCCAGTGGGATCCGCGCTACGAACCTGTCTGCATGGGGCTGGATGGCCGCGGCTACTGTCACCCCAACAGCTTCGCTCCACTTCCCAACACGCTGTACCGCAACAATGGGGATGGTACGTTCACCGATGTCTCTGCGGAGATGGGAATTTCATCCGTGCTGGGCAAGGGGATGGGAGTCGTGTTTGCGGATTACGACGGCGACGGCTTTCTCGACGTGTTTGTGGCCAACGACAACAGCCCGAACCTGCTGTTTCACAATATCGAAGGTAAGCGATTTGAGGAGGTGGGTTTTCAGGCTGGTGTGGCCTACAACGACGAGGGGACGGCCCTTGCAAGTATGGGCGCTGACTTCCGGGATCTGAACAACGATGGCTTACCCGACATCTGGCATACCGCGATTGAAAACGAAACATTTCCACTGTTCATAAATAAAGGCAAAGGACAGTTTCGAAATGCGAGCCAGGCAAGCCGACTTGCGAATCTAACCAGGCCGATGTCCGGCTGGTCGAACGGGATCGTCGATCTCGATAACGATGGTTGGAAAGACCTGGTGGTGGCCCGCAGCAATGTGCTGGACAACATCGAAAAAATCTCCCATCATTTTCGCTATGCCGAACCGAACTCCGTCTTCCGCAATCTGGGGAACGGGCAGTTTGAAGATGTCAGCGCTTCTGCTGGGCCCGACTTCACTCGGCCACTACCGCACCGAGGGCTTGCGTACGGGGATCTGGATAACGACGGACGGATGGATCTCGTAGTGACCGCTCTAGGCGCCCCGGTCAGCGTGTTCCGCAACATCACTGAAACGCGCAATCACTGGGTACTGCTCAAACTTATCGGAACGAAAAGCAACCGGATGGGCATTGGCGCACGAATTCGGATCACCACCGATGATGGCAGAATGCTTTACAACGAAGCGACGACCAGCACGGGTTATGCTGCTTCGAGCGACCCACGCGTCCATTTTGGACTGGGCAGTTCGCGCGTGATGAGTGAAGTCGAGATTCGCTGGCCCTCCGGTATCCGCCAGTTGTTGCACGGTGTCGCTGCGGATCGCGTACTCGAAGTGACTGAGCCTCGCGATGGCAGTTAGCAATGAAGGTGGCCAAGGTGGAGTTATAGTCGGAGCGGGGCCATCATGAAGCGATCACTCATTTGCTGGAGCGCATGTCTACTCTTTGTCGGCGCACGGGCCGTGGCGCAACTGCCGAACACCTGCACACCGCCTCCATCGGCAGCGCACGCGCCGGTCGGCACACCGCCTGCAAGAGTCTATGACGCGGTGGGCGCCTGGTTTGCCGAAAAGGGCGATCTGAACTGCGCTGTGGCGGCGTTCAAGCAGGCCTTACGTTTGGAGCCAAAGTCCGCGGAGGCGCATTTTGATCTCGGGCTTGTCCGGCAAAGTCAAGAGAAGCCAGCCGAAGCAATCAACGAGTTCCGGCTGGCGCTGCAATATGATCCCAGGTTGTTGCAGGCCCGTTGTGCGCTTGGCTCGGCCCTGACCGATCCCGCCGAGGCGGAACCTGAATTTAGTAAAGCGCTCGCAGTGAACCCGGAATTGGTCTGCGCTCTGGACGGGATGGCGCAAGTTCTGGTGAAGGAGGGACGGTACGCTGCTGCCATGGATTCCTGGCGGCGGGCCCTCCGAATTCAACCGGACGCTCCGGATTTGCAGCTCGCTTTGGCAGCCGCGACCTATAGGGCTGCCAAGGCCAGACAGGCCAATGGGCTGCCGGCCTTGGATGGCACGGGGGTGGCTGACGCGATCCGTCTTCTAACGGATTTGCTCAAGAGCCATCCCGACATGACGGCTGCATACTTTACTCTTGGCAACATCTACGCGAATGAGCGCCGCGATCGCGAGGCTGCGGATCAATACCAAGAGGTGACCCGCCGGAATCCCACCGATATGGTCGCGCTGGCTGCCCAGGTCAAGGCGCTCATCGATGCATCAGCCTATGCCGAGGCGCTTGCGCCCGCCCGCGATTACGTGCGCCGGGAACCGAACGATCCATCCGCTCACGTCATGCTTGGCACGGTGTACCAGCAACTGGGCGATTACGCAAAGGCAGTACCGGAACTTGAGCTTGGAGCCGCCAAGGCGCCCGACGATTTTGAGGCTCGATATCAGTTCGGGCTCGTGTTGGCGCGCGTGGGAAAGCCCGCTCGGGCCCTCCCCCAGTTGCAGAAAGCTGTCGCGCTCAAGCCCGGGGATAGGTCGGCCCAGTTCCAGCTCGTGGCTGTGTTGCGCTCGCTTGGTCAAACGCAGCAGGCAACGCAGATTGTAGAGCAGTTGCGAAAAGAACAGGGCGAAGAATTCCTGAATAGCCAACTGATATCCGAAGGAACCAAGGCGAATGACCTCCTGCAATCCGGCAAGCCGGCAGAGGCAACGCAGATTTATCGCCACATGCTCGAAGAGAATCCGGACAACGCCTGGACAGCTTATAACCTCGCGCTGGCGCTTGAAGCGATGCACGATACGAAGGGTGCTGAGGATGCCCTGCGCAAGGCGATCGACATCAACCCGAAGCTGGCCAATATTAGGGCCGAATTAGGCGAGCTGGAGTTGGCGGAAGGTAATCTGCAATCCGCGCAGAAGTGGCTCGAATCCGCACTTGATCTGGAACCTGAACTCGTTGAGGCGCGCGGAAATCTGGCGATGCTTTACGCCAAGAAAGGCGATCTCGTATCGGCCGAGAGATTTCTTCGTCAGGCCCTTGAAGACAATCCGAAATATAAGGAAGGCCACTTGAACCTGGGGTTGATTCTTGCCCAGCAGAACAGAAAATCCGACGCCGAGAAGGAACTGGACAAAGCGGTCGCACTGGCGCCAAAGGATCCCGCCACGTTGTCGACAGTTGGAAAAGCGAAAGTGCAAATGGGCAAGATGAGTGAAGGGATCGTGCTCCTTCGGCAGGTCGTAGATCTGGCGCCCGATCTAGCCGCGGCCCATCTGGGCCTGGCGCTTGCGCTCGCCGACAGTTACAACTTGCCAGCGGCCCTGGTGCAAACAGCCGAGGCGGTTCGCCTTGCTCCGCAGTCCGCTGCCGCCCATTTCTACCGCGGGCGAGTTCTGTACGATCTGGGCCGCAGCAATGAAGCGCAGACTGAGTTCGAAACCGCCTGCCGACTCGATGCAGGATTCGCCGAGCCACGATATTTTCTCGCCCTCATCGACAAGCAGGAGGGCAAGTACGAGCTTGCATCCAGTTTGCTTCAAGAGACTGTCAAACTGCAGCCCAGCAACGTAATGGCCTGGTATATGCTTGGCCAATCTTTTGAGCAGAAGTCTGAGACCGCGAAAGCGGTAGCGGCCTGGCGGAAGACGATCGCGATCGATCCAAAGTTTAGCCAGGCCCTGATCAGCTTGGCGACCTCGTTGCGATCTACGGATCAAGCTGAATCGGAGCTGTTGATGGCGCGCTACAACGCCGTTCAGAAAGAGCGGCGCATCCTGGACCGCGCGGACACCCTCGCAAACAACGGTGTTGAAGCGGCATCCGCTCACGACTGGCCCGAAGCGACCCGGCAGTTGAAGGAAGCAATCAGCGCGTGCGGTGATTGTGCAGCAAAAGGCGACCTTCACAGAAAACTGGGCATAATCTACTGCCAGGCTGGCAACCTCGACAACGGCGAAAAGGAACTGCTAGCCGCGAAAGCGCTTAAGCCGGATGATCCCGTGACCCAGGCCGCCCTTGAGTTGGTCGCCCGGGCTCGAAGACAGCATTCCACATCCGCTGCCGGGGCTGCCCATTAGAGACGCTCTGATGTTATTTTAGGCATGAAATCGTATTCAATGCATTTACATCTCTAGCCCTGGTTTAGAGAGACTATGTCCAATATCGAGCGGCGATCGTTCATGAAGTTACTGGCTGCTGCCGGTGTAGCATCCACGTTCAATCCAGCTCTTTCCTATGGTGAGGCGCGGCATTCCTCTGCGAAGGAGGGCGCGTATGCCCCTGCGAAAATTACGAATGAGTATGATGAGTTTTTGCAGGGGGAGCGGGATGCGCTGTCTACACCGCCTGCGATCGCTGCTGCTGACTCTACGGGGGTGCATCTGCGAAATGGAGATGCGACCCACAGGCTTTCTATCGGAGAGTTCACGAGTGGGTGGCATCTTCTGGCGGTGATCGGTATGAACGGCACGCCGACAGCGGTCTTTGAGAAGCATGTCACACACCGCGGCGCAATCGCATTTGTCACTGCCGACCGGGAGACGATTGCATTGATCCCGAAGGGAATTGGCGATCTGGCCAACATTCGTCCCAGGAAAATTGCTGCACCTGCCGATGTGCAGTTGCGGCGTCCTGCTCGTTATATTCCGGGGCCAGACATACCCGGAAAATATATCCTGAACTCCAATGAAGACCCCTGCTACGAAAATGTCGCAGCTCTTGGCCCGGAGTATATTGGCTGGACGCTTGTCGCCAATGAGCAGGGTGGCCCCATGGTCTCGCTGTTTCTGAATCCGGACGGAACATCGCGGGAACTGAATAATGATCCGCCGCAAGCATCGTGGGCTCCTGACGAATTAGGAGCCATATTTGATCCGAAGAGTTTCCTTCCCAACGACAACGAGCATCTCTGGAACTACGAAGAGGGTTTCAGCAAGCGAACGTTGCTGGGAGGCTACACGCCAGCGGCAGATATAGGAGTACGGTATCAGCAATATCAATGCGGATATGAAGCGATGGTTGTACTTCCCGATGGGGTGGATGCGAGGCCCATTGCGCGTGTGCGAATCCTACTGCCTGAAGATCAGATCACTCCAGGGATGCTGGTCTATCGTGATGCGCAGAACCGCGCTTATATCGACCGATACCTGAATGGTGACGCTCACTCCTTCTTTAGCACGGTTGCTGGTGTCTGGAACCATTGAAACACCTTCTTTGAGGAGTCGATGCCGGTGTCGATACCGGATTCGTGTTACTCGAGAGCGCTCGCGCCGGAATCATGCTGTCGCGATGCAGCTATCGCGGGCTGGAGCCCACGTACCAGATTGGGGAAGGAGGCTACACGAAGATTCCTGAGCGCAGCCACGCGCTATTTCCCGTTGCGCAATACGAATTTATATGGGCGCAGCAGTTATGGAATTTAAGCGCATCCTGCGATGACTACTTTCAGTTCTATTTGGACAAGTACATACTGCCTGATGGCAACTTCCTCTATAACGTTCAGGACCAGACCGAAGGCCCACTGAATGTCGGCTTATTTCTTGCGAATTCTGCACGAGGATACTTCTACCGGCGCGAGCTTCCGGTATTTGTGAAGAGGCTTCCTGCGCTCCGAAGAATGGCAGATTATGTTCTTCGCCGGTACGAATATTCAAAGCAAAAATATCTGCCCAGCGATCCTCACCATGGCTTGATCTGGGGCTCTCCAGAGGCAGACCTGGGCGATCCGCAGAACGATTATCCTGATTCACCCCCGTACTACTATCAAAATGCTGCGTGTGTGTGGAGAGGAATGCATGAACATGCTCTTGCACTGACTGCCGCCGCGTTGATTGATCCTACCCTGACTGCAGAGGCCGCTCGCTTCACGGGAATCGCAGCACAGATGCGAGTCGATATTCAACGGTCGTTAGAGACGACGCTGGCAGCAATGAGTCCGGAGATGAAGGCCGCAGGAATTACACCATTCACTCCAGAGGATACGCACCGCGATCCTAAGCTACTGTTGAGCTACGAAAATCACCGCTTCATGCAGGACTGGTTCTTGGCCGATTGGGGAGACAGAGCATTAGATCTTGGTCAGTTGAGGCACCGGGCAATCGCAGGCATGGAGCAAGTAGGGCTGCACATAGATGGTGGCGAACAACGAACGTCGAACTTTATGGAACACGGAACGCTCGCCGTCAAAATCCGCCAGGACGACTACCGCTCTTTTCTCCTCACCCTCTATGGCCTGGTCTGTTACGCGGCCGATTCGGGCAATCGCTACTCCCCCGAAGACGCCCTGATTCCGGGAGGGTATGCAGGAGAAGGTAGTAAGTGTGGCTGGTCGTCGGTTGTGAATTCAGTGCTGCAACCCACACTGGGGCTTCGCTGGCTGCTCTGCTATGAAGAGAGTGACGAAGATGTCTGCCATCTGCAAAAGGCTGCACCAAAACATTGGTTCAAGTCCGGTGAGCAGATTGCAGTCGAGCGTTGCCCAACGCGTTTTGGAACATTGGGGTGGAAGACGGAATCGCTTTCTATTGACCGGTGGAGCATTTCTCTGAATCTGCCAGAGAAGTTTGACTGCACACTCAAAATTCATATCCACCCAATGGACGGCCGTAAAATTACAAAAACGTCCATTGGCCAGATCGAACAAAATTGCGTCACACTTGCCAGTGGCACTCTGTCGGGTGAGCGTACAGCAAAGATCATGGTTGCGTGCGACTAACCGAACTCTTGAGCCCGAACTAAGCCGGCGGAGTCCATCGAGCTGACAGTTGCCCCTAACCCCATCCTCTGCCTCCAGCTTTAAGCCATTGAGGCGTCGCGGATGGCCTGTTCGCGCGCTGTCCGCAGACTGGCAACTGGTTCGCCGGTGGGATAGAACTCCATGGCGATGTAGCCGGTGTACTTCAGCTCCGCGATCTTTCGATAGATGGCCTCATATCGTATTTCGCCGGTTCCGGGCTCGTGGCGTCCGGGGACATCGGCGATGTGGAAGAGAGCGATGAGGTCGATGTTCTTCTCGATCTTTTCGAGGAGATTTCCGGCCTGACGCTGCTCGTGATAAATGTCATAAAGAACGCGAGTGTGCGGGCTATCGATGGCTCGCACGATCTCGAAGGCCTGGGTTACGGATGTCAGATAGGCGTGGGGATTCTCCAGCAGATCGATCGGCTCGAGAACGATCTGAATGTCGGCCTTCGCGGCGATGGCGTCGAGGCGTTTGACGGATTCGATGGAACCCCCCTGAAGCGTGGGAGAATCGGTGCGCTGGTTCGAGGTGAGGATGATCTGCTTGCAGTCGAGCTTTTTGCAGGCTTCGATGGTCTTGTGCAACTCGGACTCGACGGTGTCGAAGTTGGCGGCGTCCGCGTAGCCATGGGCTCCGGCGGTGGAATCGACAGTCAGGCCGAGAGATTTGGTGTGGGCCATGAACTTCGAGAAGTCTGCATCGGTCCACAACTTCCACTCGCCGACCATCTCGACCCCGGTATAGCCGGCCTGCGCGACGATCTCGAGCACCTTTTCAAGGGGGCCGTACTTTTTGAGCGTCCAGAGCATGAGGGAGAACTTGAAGGGCGAGGCGGATGCCTGCTGCGGCTGAGCTTGCGCGCGGGGCAAGAGGGAGGCTGCTACGGCAGTGGCGGCAGAGAGGGTGAAGCTGCGTCGGTTCATGGTCATAGTTGGTTTGTCGTTTCGTCCCTGGGGTTGGTGGCGGGAATGGATGTGTATGCAAAAGCTAAACCGCCGCCATCAGCCTTTGCTGCGTAAGAATGCCTGACTTCTGTGAGGGGCTGAGTATATCGCGTCAGGTTGATGAAAGGCGAGGGACAGCGTAGGCGTGTCTGCGAGCGGCTGAGATAGTTTTGTTGTGGGGAGATAGAAAAGGCCGCAGCGAAAGATCATTCTTCCTTCGCTGCGGCCTTTGTGACGTTGTGCAGGTTAGGTGAGGACTGGCAGGTTGATCTGCTGTCCGACCTGGATCTTGTCAGGATCGTCCAGCCCGTTTGCCTTGGCAATCTCCGAGTATTTATTGGCGTTGCCGTAGAAAAGCTTGCTCACCTTGGAGAGGTTGTCGCCGGCTTTGATGGTGTAGGGCTGCTCGTCGCCGCCGGTGGTGGCGATCTCGTGATGAAGATCGGCGTAGGCGGGGTCGCATTGTTTGATGGCATCCCATACGCGGTTGGCGACTACCTTTGAGGGCACGTTAGCCTTGATGTGGAGCTTTTCCCCGTCGAGATCGACGGCGTCCAGCGTCGCGCCATATTCGGCGAAGCTCTGGATCGTCTCGATTACGGGGGCATACTTCTGCTTGAGCTGGTCAAGATCAGCCATAAGAACTCTCCTTAGCCGACTTGCGTCGACTCGCTTGTCATGCTGCGTTGATCGTAAGAGGCTGCTTCCGCGTAAATAGAGCCGGTAGACTTAGGCAAAACGTCCGAGGAACTGCGTTGCCAGTCCGCCCAGCGAACTCTGCGGTGCTGCCTGGCCACCGGGGGCGAAGTGCTGGACGATCATGGGAAGAACGGTCGCCAGAGCAGCTTGCACCACTTGCGGCGAGACTCCGGCGTGCTCGGCCGTCTTCTCGATCAGGCCGGTTCCGGAGAGTCCCTGCTGTACCTGGTCTGGGGTCGCGGTCGCGTTTTGTCCGTTGCTCCATGCCCCGATATGTTCTGCCAGGCCATTCTGGCTGAAGCTGTTCAAGATTCCCTGGATCCCTTCGGGATGCTGTGTGAGCGCCTGAATGAAGCCGCCAGCACCTTGGCCTGATCGCTTTGAGAGTCCTGTCCAACCTGTCCAGCCAGAGACTGGATCGAATCCAAAATACCCATAATGCACCTCGATACGGAATCAGAGGGCCTTTGCTGCCAAGCCTTCTGTGTGGGAATGGTTTTATCAGTTATTTACGTTGCTTGTCGCGCCGGTTTGGGTGAATTTGCGCAGGGTCAATATGGAGATAGACTTGAGGCACTATGAGCGACCAGATAAAGACTGCAATTTCCACCATGGATGCACCCGCCGCCATTGGCCCCTACTCGCAGGCAGTGCGTGTTGGCGACATGTTGTTCGCCTCAGGACAGGTCGGTCTCGATCCCGCCACGGGGCAGATTGTGGAGGGTGGAATCGTTGAACAGACCCAGCAGGTTTTTGAGAATATCAAAGCCGTTTTGGCTGCGTCGGGAGCCGATTTGACTCAGATAGTCAAGACCACCGTCTTCCTCAAGAACATGAGCGACTTTGCCGCGATGAACGAGATTTACGCAACGTATCTTGCGCCGTCGGGCACAGTCCCTCCGGCGCGGTCGACGGTAGCTGTCGCCGGGCTTCCCAAAGACGCTCTGGTGGAGGTCGAGGTGCTCGTCAAGGGTGCATTTGTAGCTTAATCAGCCGTTCCGCGTCTCATCAATAGAGGACAAATCATGGCTGAGACCGAAAAAATCGAGAAGACTGAAAAGATTCACAAGACCGAGGCAGAATGGCGCGCCCTGCTGACCCCGGAGCAGTTTCATGTGATCCGCGAGAAGGGAACTGAGCGTCCCTTTACCGGCGCGCTGTTGAACAATCATGACGATGGGGTCTATCACTGCGCGGCATGCGATGCCCCTTTATTTACCTCGGACAAGAAGTTCGAGTCGGGCAGCGGCTGGCCGAGCTTCTGGCTGCCGGTATCAGCCGAAGCCATTCAAGCCCACGAAGACAATATGCTGGGAATGCAGCGCATCGAGGTCACCTGCGCGCGCTGCGGAGCCCATCTTGGGCATCTCTTTCCCGATGGCCCAAGGCCCACCGGGATGCGCTATTGCATCAACAGCGCATCGTTAGGCTTCACAAAAGAGTAAAGAAGTAGAAAAACAGGAAAAGCCCCAGCCGCCTGTTGCACGGCTGGGGCGTTCTGTTTCCATAACTCAGTTGAGTTTAACTTTTGACGACTCTGTGGGGCTTAGCCTTTGATGACTTTGCCGGTCTTGATGCAGCTGGTGCAGACGCGCATGCGCTTGCTGCCGCCATTCACCTGGGCCTTGACGGGCTGAAGGTTTACGTTCCAGCGACGCCGGGTGGTGTTGTGGGCGTGCGAGATGTTGTTGCCGAACTGCGGGCCTTTGCCGCAAAGATCACATTTTTGTGCCATGACTGAAGCTCCAATCTTGATTCGCAGAGGCTTCCGAAGTTCAAGCTCAATAAAATGAGAGGCTTGCGGAAGCGGTAGGCACGAGCGGAACTGAATCCGCTGACTCTCTACCGTGTCAGAATGCGTTAGAAAAATTCTATCACTGACAGGCCCCAACCGCCATAAGGAATTGAGGCCGTCCGATCAACCCGTATTTCTCAGGCCCGCGCTAATTCCATTGATCGTAGCAGAAATGGCACGATTCAGCTCCGGGTCGTCGGGCTTGCCTTCAGCAATCGCCGCCCGCTTCCGGCGAATTAGCTCTAATTGAATCAGCGACATCGGATCGACATAGGGGTTTCGCAGCCGGATCGAACGCTCCAGCACCGGATTGTTCTCGAGCAGCGTCTTTTGCTGGGTAATCTCAAGAATCATGCGGTGAGTGAGGTTAAATTCTGCCTCCAACGTAGCAAACACCCGGTCGCGCAGCGCTTCGTCTTCGACCAGCGAGGCATACAGCCAGGCTATGCCGAAGTCGGCCTTGGCCAGCGCCATCTCAACATTGCGCACGATATCCAGAAACAGCGGAAAGTCCCGCGCCATGGTCTGAAGCAGAGCCAACCCGTTGGCATTTTCTTTCACAAAACGGTCGAGGGCATGTCCTACGCCAAAGTAGGCAGGCACAAGCTGCCGCGACTGCATCCAGCCGAAGACCCAGGGAATGGCACGAAGATCTGCCATCGACTTCTTGCCGCTGCGTTTGGCCGGGCGCGAGCCGAGCCGCGCATGTTCGAGCTCCGCCACCGGGGTTGCCTGCTCGAAGTAGGTAAACGTCTCAGGATTGTCCACGATATGTTTGCGATAAAACTCGTACGAAGTCTCCGAGAGCCGGTCAAACGCGGCCTCCCACTCAGGGAGGATCTCGCCGGTCAGATGTGGCGGCAACGTCCCCTTCTGCATGATGGCATCCGGTCGCGCCAGCGCATCGAGGCTGGCGGCGATCATCAGCTCAAGATTGCGCTCAGCGAGCACCACGTCGGAGTATTTCCAGTTCAGCACCTCGCCCTGCTCCGTCAGGCGCAGTTCGCCGGTAAAGCTGTCGATGGGCTGGGCAAAGATGGCGCGGTGCGTCGGTCCGCCGCCACGTCCGACGGTACCGCCGCGGCCATGGAAGAGTTGCAGCGTAACTCCGCACTCGCGGGCGACCTCATGCAGCGCACGATGGGCCTTGTAGATCTCCCAGGTGCTGGTAATCATGCCGCCGTCCTTGTTCGAATCGGAGTAGCCGAGCATGACCTCCTGGCGATGCTTCCAGCTCTTCAGCAGCGGCTGATAGGCCTCGCTGGTCCAAAGCTGACGGCAAACCGCCGGAGCATTCTGCAAATCTTCAATGGACTCAAACAGCGGAACCGGTTGCAGACCGGGATCGTGCGTCTCCTCGTCGGCCTCGATCTTCACGCCGCCAAGCCGTGCCAGCCACAGCACATGCAGCACATCCTCGGCGCTGGTTGCTCCGCTGATGACGTACTGCCGAATCGACTCGGGCGCATAGGTCTGCTTCAGTTCAGCGATGGCCCGGAAGGTATCGAGCACCTCGCTGGTCTGCGGCGAAAGTGCCGCAGGAAGGTGAACCGTCGACGTCAGCGGATTCGCGCCAGTAGGTGCCTGCCACGAGGAAATCTCCTCCACCGCCTTCGCGTGAACCCGCGCATGCTGCCGGATGTCGAGCGTGTGCAGGTGCAGCCCGTAGGTTCGCACCTCGATCAACAAAGGATCGATCAGCATCTCGGCAAGGCGATGCCCGCGATTTTCAGCAAGGCTAGCACGCAGGATTGTAAGGTCAGAGAGCAGATCGGCGGCGCGGGTGTAGGGCTTCAGCGCCGGATCAGAAGGCAGCGGCAGTCCGGATTGCGGCGTAGCTCCCAGCCGCATCATGATGCACGCAATCAGCAGACGCAGGTGCTCGTAGTGGAAGCGCTGCTCCACCGCCAACTGTCCGGCCTCGCGGAGCTTGCTAAGATATTGCTCGAGCAGGGCTGAGACTTCGGCAGAGACAGGAACCTGCTGAATCGAGCTGCCAAGCTGCTCGAAGACGTTCTGCATCCGCCGCCGATAGTGATTCAGCAGCAGGCTGTGCGCCATCGCCAGCGATTCGCGCGTGACCTCGGGAATGACGAAGGGGTTGCCATCGCGGTCCCCGCCGATCCAGGAGCCAAAGCTGACCAGTTGCGGCAGCTGGGAGATAGCGATGGGCTGAGCATCCGGATTCGAGTCGGGATACTCCGCCGCCAGTGCAGCGGCTACTTCGGAGTAGAGCACAGGCAACGTATCGAAGAGGCTGGTCTCGTAGTAATCGAGCGCCATGCGAATCTCGTCGCGAACCGTCGGGCGAGCGCTGCGAACGTCATCGGTCTGCCACAACGCAGTGATCTCGGCAGTCAGATTGCGCTCCAAAGCCTCAAGCTGCGGAGCGGGAACAGGGATGCGGTCAAGCTGTTCCAGCAGGTCCGAGATACGACGCCGCTTGAACATCACCGAACGCCGCGCCACCTCGGTGGGATGCGCGGTAAAGACGGGCGTAATGCAGATGCGCTTCAGAAAATCGTAAGCCTGCACAGCGTCGAGCCCCGCTTCGCGAAGTCGGCGCAGCGTTCCGCGCAGATCGCCTCGCTGCGGAGCCGCATTTTGATCAAGCTGAATGGCCAGCCGTCTGCGCTTACGGTGATTAGTCTCAGCCAGGTTAATCAGCTCGAAATAAAAGCCGAAGGCGCGGGCAAGCTGATAGGCAGCGGACAGTTCCAGCGCGCCAACCCGGCAGAGAGCCTCTTCCAGATGCGAGGCGGCGGCAGCGGTATCGCCTTTTGCGTCCGCTTCCCGGCGGGCAATGGCGATGCGGCGAAGCGCTTCGACGGCATCGTAAAGAGGAGCACCGGCCTGCTCGCGCAGAACCCCGCCAAGCAATGTGCCAAGCGAACGAACATCGCGGCGAAGAGGAGCTTCTTTCAGGTCTCCAGTAGGTGCCTGGAGTTCGGCAAGGCGTTGGGGCCAATTAGGAGGAGTCCACAAGGACGACATGATTCAACGATAAATCAATCATGGGCAAGACGGGTATGGCTGCGGGCCCGAAGACGCGATAGGCCTGTTATCGCCTCAAAAAATAGGCTCCGGCAAATAAAAAAAGCGCCCTTGTATTGGCGCTTTCTTTAGAAAATAGGATGGCAGCGCGATTTACATTACCAGCGCAAGCTTCTCAAGCTCTTCCTGCATCAACTGCAGCGAACTTACGGATTCAATACGCGACGCCGCAATGCGAGCTGCGTCTGTAGATACGCCATAGCCGCGCCCCGAGAGGAAGCTGCTGATGAGGTCTGCGGACTGCCAGGAATCAACGCTCGATTTTCTTAGCTCTTCGCGAAGACCGTTAAGGTCAGCGGCTGGAAACTGTTCTATCTGGCCCTTCTGCATGTCTGTCATGTCTCTTTCCTCCTCTCTCGCAATGCGCGGCTCTCGAATTTACCTTCCATTTATCAGATGCGAAAAATGAATAAATGTTGCGTATCCATCGCAATTTCCCGTAGTTTTCAAAAGCTGCCCCTACGCGCCCACTGAGGTTGTCTTACGCAATCGCGCAGGTAAAGTTCCCCTAATCCTCGGGTTAGAGGGAGCGCTCCGCCAGTAACGCCGCGATCCCGTCGACGATGGGATAGCTTCGCCCGCAGCCTTTGCAGCGAACACTCTCCGGCTGAAGCTCCAATGTCTGGTGACAGACAGGGCAGACGAGCCATCTCAGATCTTCCGGGGTCAAGGGCCTTAGGCTCATCTTTCTATCCATTCTTCCATTCTTCCATCTTAGCGATTGTCGCGGATTGAGCGCATCGCTGATCGCGATACCATGAAGGAGATGACAAATACTCCACGAATTTTGGATGGCGTCGCGATTGCCGGGCAGATCAAGGCCGAGGTCGCAGTTGAGGTCAAGGAGCTTACAGCCCGCGGAATCACTCCGGGGCTTGCGGTCATTCTCGTGGGCGAGGTGCCCGCCTCCCAAATCTACGTCCGAAGCAAGGTAAAAACCTGCGGCGAGCTGGGAATCTACAGCGAAATGCTGACTCCGCCGGAGAGCATCACCACCGACGAGATGCTGAAGCTGGTCGCCGATCTGAACGCGCGCGAGGACATCGACGGAATCCTCATCCAGTTGCCTCTGCCCAAACACGTCGACACCAAGCGTCTGCTCGAAGCTGTATCTCCCGACAAGGACGTCGATGGCTTCCACCCTGTCAATGTGGGCCGTCTGCAAAGCGGCCAGCTTGGTCTCGCCCCCTGCACTCCCGCCGGAATTATTGAGATCCTGAAGCGCAGCAACCTTCCCGTGGCCGGACAGAATGCCGTCGTTGTGGGCCGCTCGGACATCGTAGGCAAGCCCGCAGCGATGATGCTGCTCAACGCCTCGGCTACGGTGACGGTCTGCCATAGCAAGACCAAAGACCTCGCCAAATTTACGCGCGAGGCCGATCTTCTGGTCGCGGCGATTGGCCGTCCCGGCTACGTCACCGCAGAGATGGTGAAGCCGGGAGCCACATTGATCGATGTAGGCATCAACCGTGTCACCGATGCCGCCGAGGTCGAGGGCTTCTTCCCCGGCGATGCGGCGCGAGCGGCCACCTTTGCCAAGCGCGAGTCGGTTGTTGTCGGGGATATTCATCCCGCAGCGTTTGCCATCTCTGGAGCGTACACTCCAGTTCCGGGTGGCGTAGGAGCGTTGACCATCGCGATGCTGATGAAGAATACGGTGACAGCGGCGAAGCTGCGCCGTGGCCTCTCGGCAGAGAAGGACTAGCGGTATGCTGCGCGTCGGCTTGACCGGCAGCCTGGGGAGCGGTAAATCGACTGCTGCAAAGTTGTTTGCCGCGCACGGCGCGCAGGTGCTGCAGTCAGATGCAATCGGCCGCGAACTCATGGAGCCCGGGCAGGCCGTCTACGCGAAGATCGTCTCCCACTTCGGCGACAAGGTGGTGCTGTCCGACGGGCGGCTCGACCGCCCCGCCCTGGCCAACCTCGCTTTTGCGGAAGGCGGAGTGGCCCATCTGAATGCGATCGTTCACCCCGCAGTCATCGCGCGCCAGCGAGAGCTTGTCGAAGAGATTGCACGGCGCAACCCCACCGCGGTGGTGATGGTCGAGTCGGCGCTAATCATCGAAGCAGCCCATGGCGACGGTGCCGACTGGCAGCAGCGGTTCGACCGTCTCATCTTGGTGACTGCGCCCGAGGACGTAAAAATTGCGCGGTTCGTGAGCCGCTGCATCGGCGACACAACCCCGTCAGCTGAACAGATCGCGGAGTTCGAGCAAGAGGCCCGGCGAAGACTGGCCCACCAGATGACGGACGAGCAAAAGATGGCTCTCTGCGACTACGTTCTCACCAACGACGGCGCTGTCACCGAGTTGGAATGGCAGGTCGATCAGCTATGGCCAATTCTGCGCATCGCAGCTCGGTAAAGATAGATCGCACGTCGCCGCTCGTGCCGAATCAGCCTCATCTCGCTACAATGACAGCAGACGGCCGATACGCTCGGCATAAAGGAACTAAGGGTCTCCATGATGAAATTGCGTCCCGTTCTTCTGGTCATTCTGTTGCTCTCCGGCTTCTACTATTTGACGACGCACGTCGCGCCCTCCGGAACCTTCGCGCCCTGGGTACATCACGTCTTCACCAGAGCAACAGCGCCCGATGTCAGCCCAGCCACGGTGAGAGGCCCCATGGGGACGCTCGAACTGACCGAGGCCGCCGCAGCTCCTGCCTTTGACTCCGAGGAGCAGCAGAACATCGCCGTCTACAAGAAAGCTCTATCGTCGGTCGTCAACATCACTTCGACGGCGGTGGCCTTCGACTTCTTCTACGGACCGGTGCCTCAGCAAGGCCAGGGCTCTGGCTTCATCCTCAACAAAGATGGCTTGATTCTCACCAACAACCACGTCATCAACAATGCGCAGCGCGTCGAAGTGAAGCTCTCGAACACGCACACCTACAAGGCCCGTGTGCTCGCGGTAGATAAAGGCCACGATCTGGCACTACTGAAGATCGACAATGCGCCAAACCTTACGCCGGCAACCCTCGCTTCCTCGCAGGGACTGGTCGTAGGCCAGCGCGTCTATGCCATCGGCAATCCGTTCGGCTTGCAGGGCACCATGACACGGGGAATTATCTCCGCCATCCGCTCCATTCGCGGGCCGGAACAGAACCCGATTGAAGATGCCATCCAGACAGATGCCTCGATCAATCCCGGGAACTCAGGCGGCCCGCTGCTGAACTCACGCGGCGAGGTCATCGGGATCACCACCATGATCGCCAGCAACAACGGCGTGGACCAGAGCGCCGGTGTCGGCTTTGCCATCCCCATCGATACGGCCAAGGCGGTACTGAGCGACTTCGAGAAGTATGGCTACGTTCGCCGTCCGTCGCTCGACATCGTGACCATACCAATTGGTCCTGATATCGCCCAGCAACTGGGCCTGCCTGCGAACTACGGCATCCTTATCGACCACGTCATTCCCGGTGGTGCGGCGGCACGCGCCAGTCTTCGCGGCGGCACGCAGCGCGCCTATATGGGCAACATTCCGGTCATGATCGGCGGCGATCTGATCGTAGCCATGGATGGACAGGACATCGCCAACGCGCAGGATCTCTCCGCGGCGATGAACAGCCATCACGCCGGAGACGTCGTTACGCTGACAATCTTCCGCGGCCAGAAGCGTATGGATGTGAAGGTCACGCTGAGCGATGCAAAAGACCAGCAGAGCCAGCAAGGTCAGCAGGCTTAAGCTGCGCCCTACTTGCTGCGACGAAGATAGCGCCGCTCGCTGAAGGCGTATTCACCGCCGAGCACGCGGGCAATCGCCTCGGGATAAGCGGCATGTTCCTGTTGCAACACCCGCGCCGACAGCGTCTCGGCTGTGTCCTCGTCTTTGACGGGCACCGTCTTTTGCAGAATGATCACGCCGTGATCGACCGCCTCATCGACGAAATGCACGGTGCAGCCAGCAACCTTGGCGCCATATTCAAGCGCTTGTGTCTGCGCATCGAGCCCCGGAAATGCAGGCAGCAACGATGGGTGTATATTGAGAATTCGGTCAGGAAAGGCGCGCACGAAGTCTGCTGTCAGCACGCGCATGTAGCCTGCCAGGCAGACCAGATCAACGCGATGCTGGTGCAGCCGAGCAACCATCTCCGCATCGTGTTCGGCCCGCTTGCGTCCTGCTGAAGGAACGCAAAAGGCGGGAATTTTCAGTTCACGCGCTGCATCGAGCCCGCCTGCGTCTTCGCGGTTCGAAAGCACAACGGCGATCTTCGCGCCCAGCAAACGATGGTCACTGATGGCCTTGGCAATCGCAAGAAAGTTCGACCCACGTCCGGATAGCAAGATTCCAAGCCGTTTCAATCCAAGCCCCTTTTATCTGGTTGCGCTGCGTAACGGACAATGCACGGCAAGCACCACGCCTATGGTGTTGGATGCCGCCCACTGCGATTGCGCTGCATTCAAACCTAGTTGTAGCTGACCTTACGCTCGCCGCGAATGACGCGCCCGATGATGACATGACGCTCGTTGGCGCGATTCAGAATCGCCTTCGCCTTCTTGATCTTCTCTGCCGGAATCACCGCGATCAGGCCGATGCCCATGTTGAAGGTGCGCAGCATCTCGTCCTGATCCACGTTGCCCAGTGCCTGCAAATGCTCGAACAACGGTGGCACCTGCCACGAGGCCAGATCGACGACAGCACCCATGCCCTTGGGCAGAATGCGTGGCAGATTTTCTGTAATGCCCCCGCCGGTGATGTGTGCCATGCCGTTCACCACCTCGGCTCCCGTCAGCTTTTTGATGACTGCGAGATAGCTGCGATGCGTGCGCATCAGCGCTGCGCCCGCCTTGTCTTTCAGCTCGTTGACGTAGTGGTCGGGCGAGTACTTTGCCTCTTCAAAGAGCAGTTTGCGCGCCAGCGAATATCCATTGGTATGCAGCCCGTTGGACGGCAGCCCTACCAGCACATCACCCACCTGAATGGTGTCGCCGGTAATAATCTTGTCGCGGTTCACCGCGCCGATGATGGTTCCAGCCAGATCGTACTCGCCGTCGGCATAGAAGCCCGGCATCTGTGCGGTCTCGCCGCCGATCAGGGCGCAGCCATTGGCGCGGCAGGCCTCGCTGATGCCCTGCACGACGGTCTCGATGATGGTGTTGTCGAGCTTTCCGGTGGCGAGGTAATCGAGGAAGAACAGCGGCGTCGCGCCCTGCACCGCAATATCGTTGACGCAATGATTGACGAGGTCCTGGCCCACCGTATGGTGAATGCCGAGCTCAAACGCGACCTTAAGCTTGGTGCCCACGCCATCCGCGCTCGATACCAGCACCGGGTTGGGATACTTCTCGAGATCGAGCGCGAACAGGCCGCCGAAGCCGCCAATCTCGCTGAGCACCTGGCGGTTGAAGGTCTTGCGCGCCAGCATCTTGATGCGCTGCTTGCTGCGCTCGGCGCTGGTGATGTCGACGCCCGCATCGGCATAGCTGATGCTCTTCTTCGCTGTCGAGACGCGCTTGGCAGGCTCCGCCGCCTTGGCGGATCTCTTTGATGCCGTGCCTTTTTTGTGGCCTGCCTCTGCTGCAGCAGAGGTCTCGGCGTCATCCTTTAGTGTTGTGGCGTGCATAGGGAAAGTCTCATCCGGCAAAGTCGTGCTCCAGGGTTATTATCGCTTGAATCAGAAGAGTTTCAGTCTAGCAGGATGAGGATAAGTCCCAGAAAACGGCGCTCGTTCGTATTCGCTTTCGGCTTTTATACTGAAGCAGATGCCTATTTCTCACGCCAAATCCCGCCAGTTGCAGCAGCGAGCCGAAAAACTTCTCCCCGGAGGCGTCGATTCGCCCGTCCGCGCCTTTCGCGCCGTCGGCGGCGAGCCCCCCTTCGTGACCCATGCCGAGGGTGCCTACCTCTTCGACGCCGACGGCAACCGCTACCTGGACTTCTTCGGCTCCTGGGGCCCGATGATCCTCGGCCATGCCTTCCCTCCAGGGGTCGAGGCCATCCAGCAGGCAGCAGCACGCGGAGCCAGCTTTGGCGCATCCACGGCAGCAGAGGCCGATCTGGCCGAGTTGGTGACGCAGTGCTTCCCCTCGGTCGAAAAGCTGCGCTTCGTCAGCTCCGGCACCGAGGCCTGCATGTCCGCCATCCGTCTGGCGCGAGGCTTTACCGGGCGCAACTTCATCATCAAGTTCGAAGGCTGCTACCACGGCCACTCCGACGCCATGCTGGTAAAGGCCGGCTCTGGTGTCGCCACGCTGGGCATTCCCGGCTCGGCAGGCGTTCCGGCGGAAACGGCCCAACACACGCTGGCGCTGCCCTTCAACGATCTGCCAGCAGTCGAGGCGACATTTGCCGCCTATCCCGGCGCCATCGCCTGCGTCATCGTGGAGCCGGTGGTCGGCAACGCCGGAACCATCGCTCCGTCACCCTCCTATCTCGAAGGCCTGCGAGCGCTGACCAGCGAACACGGCGCGCTCCTCATCCTCGACGAAGTCATGACCGGCTTCCGCCTCTCGCTCGGCGGAGCCCAGCAGATCTACAACATCACCCCCGACCTTACCACCCTGGGCAAGATCATCGGCGGCGGCCTGCCCTGCGGAGCCTTCGGCGGACGCGCCGACATCATGGACTATCTCGCCCCGCTCGGCCCGGTCTATCAGGCCGGAACCCTCAGCGGAAACCCTCTGGCGATGGCTGCGGGAATCGCCACCTTGCAGGAGCTGATCGCAAAGAAAGACGCCATCTACCCCGCTCTCGAAAAGACAACAGCCGCCATCGCCGAAGGCGTTGCCGCCATCGTCCGCGAAGCCGGAATCCCCCTGACCGTAAACCGTGTCGGCTCGATGTTCACCTGGTTCTTTACTCCAAAGGCCGTCACCGACTTCGCCAGCGCAGCCACCTCCGACACCGAGGCCTTTGGCCGCTTTCACCGGTCCATGATGGAGCAGGGAATCTGGCTGCCCCCCTCGCAGTTCGAGGCCGCATTCGTCTCCACCGCTCATGGCGAGGCCGAGATTGCGGCAACACTGACAGCAGCCCGCAATGCATTCTCTCTTTAGTCATCTCTGATTGAGTCCCGCCGTAAGCTACGTCATCTCGACCGGAGCGCAGCACAGTGGAGAGACCCCTGTATTTCGCCTCTGTTTTATTACTGATCGATGCCGATCCCCAAAAAACCGGTAAAAATGAATGTCAACCCCTCCAATGTTCGATAAGGTCAGGCAAATGTAACAAAATAAGATGCTTAGAACTAAAAAATAAACCTGCAAAAGTTGCAAAAGAGTTTTCCTCATTTCGCTAAACTTAAAACAGTTGAGTAAGACTGACAGACTGAAGTCTGACGGTAAGCCATTTAGAAAGAGGATTTTGCCTGTAACATGTGAAGAATGAATACTTTGCAAATCTGGTTTTTATAAATCGTTTGTTATGAAAACTTTATAGGTAAAAATACCCCGGGGGTGGGTACCTCGAAAGATGTCGGCCGTTGAAATCAGGAAGATGTTCTTATAGCTCTCAGGGAGCTTTCTAGAGTGACGACCTCAACGTTGCGCGACATGGCACAGAGCATCTTCCGGCAATCGCTTACGGACTGTAGCATCGAGCGGGCCTTTGCCCGAGCGATAAATGTCAGCGAGGAAAAAGGCACTCTCCAGCTCCTTATCGCCGGAGCCGAGCCAATTGCACTCGATCCTCTGAGGCATATTCGAGTCGTCGCCATCGGCAAGGCTTCCACCGCTATGCTGAGCGCGTTGCTGAATTGCCTAAAGCCATGCACTCCTCACGACATCTCCGGCGTGTTGATCGCGGGGGAAAATCCATCCGATCTCCCGCCAGATTTTCAGTTCTTCCAAGGCGGCCATCCGCTCCCCAACCGAGCCTCACAGGACGGAGCGCAGGCTGCGCTCAAAATGCTGCACGATTTGCACAACGGCGAAGCTGCTGCCGCCAAAACATTGGTTCTCTTCCTCATCAGCGGCGGTGGCTCCGCCATGATGGAGCTTCCTCTCGATCCCGCGATCTTGCTGGAGGACACCAGAAGCTTCTATCGCGAACTGGTTCACAGCGGCGCTTCCATCGCAGAGATCAACTGCATCCGCAAGCATTTCTCCGCAGTCAAAGGCGGACGCCTTGCACTGGCAGCCCACGGAATCGCAAGCCTCTCGCTGCTCATCTCCGATGTTCCACCCGGACATCTGGACGCTCTCGCCTCAGGCCCGACGCTTCCAGACGCTTCGACAGTAGAGCAATGCCGTGAGGTCCTCGCGCGATACGACCTGCAAAGCAGATTTCCCTTATCTGTCCAACAATTCTTTGATCGCCGCGATCTTCCCGAGACTCCGAAACCAGAAACTTTCACCGCAAAAGCAATCACCCTACTCGACTCCGATGATCTGGCCGAAGCCGCGCGGCGCCGAGCGGAAGAGCTGGGATTTCATGTCGTCATCGACAATACCTGCGACGATTGGGACTATCGCGCCGCAGCGGAGTATCTCGTCGATCGCCTCCGCAGCTTGAGAAGCATCAATCCGCGTGCCTGCCTGATCTCTTCCGGAGAAGTGACGGTAAAGCTGTCCAGCGCAGCGAATCAAGGCTCTTCCGGCTTAGGTGGACGCAATCAGCACTTCAGCCTCTACGCAGCGACTCTGCTCGATCCATCCGACGCTTCGACGGTCATCCTGTCAGCAGGCTCTGATGGCATCGACGGCAACAGCGCCGCTGCCGGAGGCATCGTTGACGAGCAAACGTTGCACGAAGAAGCATTCCGCGAAGCAAAGAAATCATTGCAGGCGTTCGACTCCTACACCTTCCTGGAACGTATGGGAGCAACAGTCTCAACAGGCCCAACCGGCAACAATCTCCGCGATCTGCGAATCCTGCTGAGTGCAGCGAACTGACTCTTCGCGGCCCAAAATTCAGGCGACATAAGAGCCGATAACGCATGTCAGTGATGGTGGGCCCGGAGGGATTTGAACCCCCAACCAAGGGATTATGAGTCCCCTGCTCTAACCGTTGAGCTACAGGCCCTATCCCAGAAGATGCGAGTCAAAGGCCCGATAAGGCCTTGGTCTCCGCGTCGGACAGCAGGATGGGATTTGGACACCGCTCCTGACGGCGCAGTGCATCTTTAGTCTCGCATATCGGTTCGCGGACGACCAGTTGATGCACTCGGGGATGGACTGAGACAACGGTTTTGGTGCAGCCTTACGCCACGTGACAGCCGCAGGATTCGCGAATCATCAGCGTGACAGGAAGAACCGTTCTCGCGCTGGAGGCTGAAGTAGTGCTTCTAATCTTTTGCAGTAGCAGGCGAGTCGAGGTTCGTCCCAGTTCGGCGGCAGGCTGGCGGATCGTGGTTACGGGAGGGTTCAGCAGTGTATAAAAATCGACATCGTCAAAGCCAACCAGGGCCACGTCTCTTGGGACTTCAATCCCCAATATGCGAAGAGTTTTGATGACACATATGGTGCATGCATTGTTGGCGGTAAACAACGCCTCGGGCCGATCGGGGGAATCAAACAAAGCCGACAGAACCTGCTGCGCAGTGGTCTCGTCCGACAAAGTTATCTTTCTCCGAGAAAGATTCGCGTGCCTCATGCACTCTTCATAACCTGCAACCCGCTGTTTGACGGGTTGCAGATGAAAGTTCATCACCATGCAGGTGATCTTTTTGTAGCCATGCCCGAGGAGATGTTCCACTGCCATTCGAGCGCCGGCCCGGTTTTCGACCTCGACTGAATCGGTCACGACAGCTTCGATGGGACGGTCAATCGTGACCAGCGGCGTCGATCCCGCGGCAACGGCCCTTAGGTATTTGCTTTGGCTGTTCGCCGGAACCAGCAAAATTCCATCGACAGGATGATGGGTCATTTGCTCGATCTGGGCCTCTTCAATGGCGGGATCGCCGTTCGAGGCCGCCAGCCATGCGAGATAGCCGGCCTCGCGGGCGGCTTCCTGTACGGCGTGGCTCACGATAGAGAAAAAGGAATCGGACAGATCGGGGACGATGAGGCCGATTGCCTTCGAAAGTTGTCCGGTGAGGATACGGGCGGCGTGATTAGGCCGGTAGTCCAACTCACGGATCGCCGCTCGAACTTTTTTTGCCGTTTCGTTGGCGACATAGGGATGACCATTGATGGTGCGGGAGACTGTCATGGGCCCTACACCGGCAGCCCGCGCCACATCTTCCAGGGTTGCTTTTCTCTTTAATAACTTGCGCACGTGCACCTTTTTACCGTGTCTTATGAGGGGGCTAACACATCATTCACAATACTCAGTCTCAATATAGTTCAGTGCTGTCAATTTTTTGTTGACAACAAAAATCCGAGGGCGTAAATCTGTTCCGAACTGTGATCGTGCAATCATGTTCTTTCGTCAGGCAGCTCGAATGATCCAGGAGGAGAATCGAGCAGCAAGCCGCAGTTATCGTACGGGGTGCACGAACGCTTGACTTTCCCCATCCAACTTGATTACAAAGAATCGGAACATTTCTGAGAAGGTTAGCGGTAACGTAAACCGAGTATATTTACCGCTGACCCCTTTTATGGAGGCTGTCTTGCACTATATAAAATCGCTCGTTCGCTTCGTGTCATACCTTATGATCGTGTGTCTTTTTGGCATAGGCGTCTCTGCTATCGCTCAAACAGATACGTCCTCACTCTCCGGCACGATTTCAGATGCATCCGGGGCAGTTGTACCCAACGCGAAAGTCAACATTCACAACAGTGCTACGCGAGCCGATCAACAAGTCACGAGTAATGCCAGCGGTAACTTTACCGTCCCAAACCTGACCTCGGGCGACTACAGCATCCGAGTCGAGGCGCCCGGATTTGAAACCACGACGTTGAGCAACGTCCACGTGGATCCCAGTATCGGTCGTCGCGTAGATATCTCCATGAAGGTCGGCAATACCAGCACTGAAATCACCGTCGAAGCCGGCGCGAATGCCATCCAGACTGAGAGCGCCTCCGTAGGCCAACTCGTCACCCAGGAGCAGGTCAAGAGCATCCAGCTCAATGGCCGCAACCCGCTTTACCTTTCCCAGTTGGAACCGGGTGTGGTTCGCGGACAATCCATGGCTGCCTTCGGCTTCGGACTCGATAACAATCTCAACGTCAATGGCGCACGCAACCAGGAGAGCGTGATCACCTTCGACGGCGCTCCCATGGTGCGTACCCGGGCGAACGGAACCAGCGTAGGAGTCGCGGATGTGGATTCAACTTCGCAGGAACAGATTCTTACCACGAGCTACCCGGCTGAATATGGACGAACCTCGGGCGGCCAGATTCGAATCGTACCCAAGAGCGGCACCAGCACCTATCACGGCAGCGTCTTTGAGTATTTTCGTAATACTGCGCTGAATGCCAATACCTGGCAACGTAACTTCTCAGGCTTGAAGCGCCAGGCATTCCGCTACAACCAGTTCGGATGGAATCTCAACGGACCCCTGTACATCCCCGGCCACTTCAACCAGGGCCGCAACAAACTCTTCTTCCTTGTAGGTCAGGAATACACCCGTTATAACCATGATGATCTGGCAACGCAGAAGGTCCCTACAGCACTCATGCGTACCGGCAACTTCAGCGAATTGCTTGGTCCCAACATCTTTTACAGCAAACCGGTGCAGATCGTGAACCCGAATACCGGGGTTGCATATGCCAATAACATCGTCACTCCATCTGATCTAAGCGCCAATGGCCAGGGACTGCTCAACGCCTATCCGCTACCCAATACCAGCGCCCCCGGCTACAACTGGATTGATTCGGCGCTCTACACCGAGGCGCAGCGTAAGGACTCCGTTGTGATCGATTACGTTCCGACGGAAGCCCACCACTTCCGTTTCAGCCTGCTGAACTATAACTACAACGACTACGAGCCGCACTACGGAAACTTCAATCGCAATCCTCGTATCTTCACGCGGCCCAATCAGGTCGGAGTCTTCCACTACACCTGGACCATCAATGCGACAACGGTGAACGATCTGATCGTCTCTGCCGCTGCTGATCATGTGAATATCGGCATCGACACGTCGAAGGGTCTCTACGACCGAACCAAGTATGGAATCAACTATCCTTATCTCTACAACGGCGCCGTCAAGGTGCTGCCCAATAAGATCCCAACCATCAACATCGCGAACTTCGGCACGCTCGATGGTGGCCCGTATCCTTCGCGATCCGGTGGCATTGTCTATGACCTTGCCGACAACCTCACTAAGGTGATCGGCAATCACACCCTAAAATTTGGTGCGCTATGGGAGTTCGCGGGAGAAAATAACTTCGACCAGATCAACGTCAGCAGCACTATTCCCGGTTCGACTAACAATCAGAATGGGCTCTTTACCTTTACCGATACCCGCGGCGGAATCACTCAGAGCTCGAAGGCGGCGGTGGCCAATGCTGCTCTCGGTCTCTTCGACACCTATGGCGAGATCGGCCAGCGTTCTTACACACTCTTCCGCAGCAATATGCTTTCGGGCTTTGCCCAGGATCAGTGGCGCGCTACTCCCAAGCTGGTGCTTGAATACGGTATCAGGTACACGGTCAACACTCCTTACTATGCAGTCTGGGGAAACCAGTCCTTCTTCAATCCGGTCTATTACGACGCATCGAAGGCTCCGCTGGTTGATCCAAAAACCGGATTCACCACCGGCGGCACGCCTCTCAATGGCGTCGTTATCCCAGGCAACGGCTTTCCGAGCGTAGCCAAGGGACACGTTCCGGATTCGATCCTCTCAAACGGATACGCAGCTAACTTCCACAAGACCAATCGCGGCTATAACCCGACCGTTTACACGGACATTCAGCCACGTGTTGGATTCGCCTACCAGATCAGCCCGGAGATGGTCATCCGAGGTGGCGGTGGACGCTATGTTCAGCGGCTCGGAATCAGCGATAACGTGCAGGTCGGCGGTAATGCACCCTTCCAGCCTTCTTCTACTGTTTCGAATGGCAGCGTAGACAATCCTGGCGGTATCGGAGTAAACAATACACCACTCTCGTTCACCTCGCATCCCTACAAATACCCCAGCCCGAACGCTTACGGTTGGAACCTGACCTTCGAGCAGGAATTCCACGACATCGGCACCTTTACGCTTGCCTATGTCGGTCGCCGCGGAATTCACCTCGAACAGCTCGGCAACATCAACCAACTCCTTCCTGGCACCGTTCAGGCCAATCCCACGATCAAATCGCCCGATGCGCTTCGTCCTTACAAGGGCTATTCGACGATCATCGAATCGGAGAACGCCGGCGCGTCCATGTATCACTCGCTGCAGGCGAACTTCAAACGCCGCCTGGTCAAAGGACTGCTCTTCGGAGTGGCCTACACCTGGTCCAAGAGCATGGACTTTGGATCTTCCAACGGAACCAGCTTGCCTAACGTCTACGACAAGAGCATCTTCTACGGTCCCAGCGACTTTGACACCCGCAATGTGTTGGTTATCAACTACGTCTGGAACATCCCCTACGCCACGCACTCCACAAATACCCTGGTGCGGAGTTCGCTGGGCAACTGGCAGTTCTCTGGAACTATTCAGGGGCAGTCTGGCCGTCCGCTCAACGTTTCGCAAGGCAACGACTATGCCGGCGTTGGGCCGGGGTCGGGCAATCAGCTCTGGGCACATAGCCGCGCACCCAAACTCAACCATCAGTTCGCCGGAGGCAAGAACACCAACCAGTGGTTCGACCCCAGTGTCTATTCCCACGCAGCAGCCGGTACTTTCGCTCCGCGTGGCTCTCGTAATTCCGTCTACGGCCCTGGCTTCCAGAGCTTCAGTGCAGCTCTGGAGAAGGGAATGCATATTATTCCCAATCACGAAAACCACCAGTTGATCTTCCGTGCCGAGGCGTTCAACTATCTCAACCATCCGAACCTGGATAATCCGGACACGAACCCGACAAGCAGCACGTTTGGTCGCGTCAACGGAAAGGGCGGTACGTATGCTTCTGAGCGGCAGCTTCAGTTCAGCCTGCGTTACGCGTTCTAACAGGTCCGCTGAATACTAGAACTCCCGTCCATGACCTTCATGGACGGGAGTTCTTCACTTAAGCGGAAACCGCATTAGCTCGTCGATGTCCGCCTTAAGGTGCTCAATAGGCGATTCGAAGCCAATCATTTACCAGATTCTCAAACCTCCCCTTCCCCTTATGAGCCCTCTGCCGACATTTCACGTCTATCCCTTGTCCTCGATTCAGAGGAATCTGTGAGCAAATCTTCAACGCCTCGATTTTCGGCAAATTGGCACAAAGTCCGGTAAGCTGTACTGAGGTTTGTAGATCGCGACAGAGTGTTTCAGTTCCCTATGAGCAAAGACAAGAAAGACGAAAACCTTACAGGCGTGAAAATAGCATTTGCGAAGCACCCTTTTACCAGGATCGGCCGTTGGCCTGTCAGCCTTCTGATTTTCGCTCTCCTCTTCGCGATCGCCGGAGTTCGCCGTAGTGCCGGGCAGAACCAAGGGCTCTATACCGATCAGGGACAGACACCTGACATCCTGCCACAGGCTTTTCCCGCAACTGTTCCCGCTGGCACGTCCTATTCAGGCGTGACAGCAGCTGGTACGTCGAATAGTACCCAATCGACAACCCAGTCAACCTCTGGGAACCCGCAAAGTTTGACTCAGGCGCAGCAGCTTCAACAGGAGGCGCTCAGGAATCAGCAACGCATTCTGGGCTTGCGCATAAAACCTGCTTTGACAGAGTTTCAGCAGATGGTAGCGGCTACGACCGGGCGAACGCTGCCGATCTTTGGAGCGTCAACCTTCCTGAATGCTCTCCCTTCAACGTTCTCTCCGGTGAGCGACGTTCCTGTAACTCCCGACTATGTTATTGGGCCGGGAGATGAATTGCGCTTGCAGGTTTGGGGACAGGTTAATATACGTGGCTCCTATACCGTGGATCGGACAGGATCAGTCTCGTTGCCCGGAGCGGGCACGATTCATGTCGCAGGTGTGCGCTTTGACCAGTTGACCGACTTCTTGCGCTCCCAGTTGGCAAGGGTTTACCGCAACTTCGATTTGAACGTAAATATGGGACAGTTGCGTTCCATTCAGGTATTCGTGGTTGGCGAAGCCAGCATGCCCGGCAGCTACACGGTGGGTTCGCTGAGTACCTTATTGAATGCTCTGTTTTACGCAGGCGGGCCGAAGCCTCAGGGAAGCCTGCGGGACATTCAACTGAAGCGCGGCGGCAAAACTATCGATCATTTCGATCTCTATGATGTGTTGCTGCATGGGGATAAGAGCAATGACGTGCAGCTTGCCTCGGGAGATGTCATCTTCATTCCTCCTGTTGGCAAACAGGTCGCTGTGGTCGGCAGTGTTAATAATCCTGCGATTTATGAGCTGCGAAATGAGGCCACGATTGAGCAGGTTCTTCAGCTGGCCGGTGGACGAACAAATATCGCAGTCAATTCTCAGGCGCGTGTAGAACGCATCTATGACCACGCTGTGCGCAGCGTGATGGAAGTGAATCTGTCGCAGCCCAACACTTTTCAGGTTCAGGATGGTGACATCGTCACCGTCAATGCGATCGTCGATCGCTTCAAAGATGCTGTGACTTTGCGCGGGAATGTGGCTAACCCGGGACGATATGCCTGGCATCCGGGGATGCGGGTAAGTGATCTGATCCCCAACAAAGATGCTCTGATTACAAGAAGCTACTGGCAGCATAAAAATGATCTCGGGCACATGACAATGAACTACGAGCCTGAGCCTGAGCGAAATGCCCGAGGCGTATTGCAGCCCAGAAATCCGTACGCCTCGACCGCGCAATATAGCACTGCTCAGGGTTTGAACGGCGCGGGGTCGCAACAATACCAGGGAGCGCAGAATCAGGCTGGCCTTGGTCAGAATCAATATGGCGCCGAGCCAGAGCAATACGGTGACGTGCAGGATCAATATGGTGCTGATCAATACAGTGCTGCCCAGGGGCAATACGGTGCCCCCACAAATCAGGCTCCACCTTCCGGGAGCCAATCATCCTCCACTCCAACGCAGCCTGGCGCCCCACCCCAGGGATCATCCGATACAAGTGCCGGAGGAAATTCGGTTGGAGCGGCATTGACGGGAAGTGTTGGGCGATTTCCGATTAAGACGAGTGTGGTTCTGAGTGCTCCGGATATTGATTGGAGCTATGCGGTGGTAGAGCGTCAGAATGCGGAGACATTGAAGACTTCGCTGCTGCCGTTCAATCTAGGCAAAGTCATTCTGGATGGCGATCAGTCGCAGAATCTCGAATTGATGCCCGGCGATGTCGTGACCATCTTCTCGACCGCAGATATCCGGGTGCCGATCTCTCAGCAGACCCGGTTTGTTCGTTTGGAAGGCGAGTTTTCGGGTGCCGGAGTCTATAGCGTGAAACCCGGAGAAACCCTGCGGGAACTGCTGAGGAGGGCCGGTGGGTTTGCGCCCGACGCTTATCTTTATGCATCGGAGTTTACGCGGGAATCTACGCGAAGGGTTCAGCAGCAACGACTGAACGAGTATGCGGATCAGTTAGAGATACAAGCAGCGGCTGCAACGGCTGCTGGAAATGCAGCGGCGGTCAATGCTCAAGATGCGGCTGCGGCGACTGCGGCTGCTTCGAGCGCACAGGCCTCGATTGCCCAGCTAAGACGCGCACGGCCCAATGGCAGGATCGTGCTTCAGTTGAAGCCGGATAGCCGTGGAATCGACAGCGTTCCAGACCTCGAACTTGAGGATGGAGATCAGTTTGTGGTTCCGAAGGTTCCAGCGACCGTCAGCGTAGAAGGTGAAGTTTATAGTGCGAACGCTTTCCTCTTCAAACGCGGAGAGCGAACGATCGACTATCTTAAGGAGGCAGGTGGCCCTGATCGTCAGGCGGACATGAAACATGCGTTTGTGCTTCGTGCCGACGGATCTGTCTACAGCCAGCAGTATGGGAATATCAAGAAGGCTACGATCTTTCCTGGAGACACCGTTGTGATTCCACCGCAGCTTCAGAAGCTGTCAATCATGCGTGAGTTGATTGATATCGGAACAATTGTGAGCCAGTTTGGTATAGGGATCGCGGCAATTAATTTGCTGAAGTAAAAGTGATTGAGTGAATGGCGAATCGATGACGCTTGGAAAAATGGAACCATCCGACCTGCCATTGGCAAGAGTTGGCATCAGCGATGAGGTTGAGTGGAATTTCATAGACACGGTCCGTAAGATATTGCGGTCGCGCCGCATTTTGTATGCATCCACTCTGGCAGGACTTCTGCTGGGAGTTTTGATTGCTCTTATGTGGCCTCAGTGGTATCAGGCGGAAGCAGTTTTTCTGCCACCGCGGGCCTCGGACTTGATTATTCCAAGTTTGTCAGGGGCAGGGGGGGCAGCAGGAGGTGGAGCAGCGGCAGGAGCCTCCTTGTTGCTCGGGCAGGATCCAAGCGATATGTATCTGGGTATGCTTGCGAGCGTATCAGTTACGGACGACGTAATCGATCACCTTGGACTCATGACGATCTTCCACTCGAAGAAAAGAGTTGATGCTCGCAATGCGTTAAAGGGAAGTGCAAAATTCAAGGTTAATAAGAATTCACTGATCTCAGTGGATGTTACTTCCAAAGATCCGGAGCTTGCGGCTCGCATCGCAAATACTTATCTGGATGCTCTTTATCGCTTGAATGGTTCAATGGTCGCATCGGCGTCCGCTCATCGGCGAGCATTTTATGAAGAACAGATGGCTAGCCAAAAGGCAGATCTCGACGCGGCAGAACTGTCATTGAAACAGACCGAAGAGAAGACAGGAATCGTATTGCCTGAGGGAGCGGCTCAGGCCGGATTGAGAACGGTCGTCGATCTGCAGGCGGCGATTGGCAGCGCAGAAGCAAAGCTTTCGGGAATTCGCATGGGCGCCACGGAAGATAATCCACAGGTGATCCAAGCCCGGGCCGAACTCACTGAACTGCAGGCTCAATTGGCCCGACAACAGGCGGACTCTGCGAAGCGGAAGCCTGGCGTGGGGCTGGCGTCTTCGGCTGCGTTGCCTGGACTAACGCTAGAGCTTGTCCGGAAGATGCGCGACGTGAAACTGAACGAAACGCTTTACGATACCTTGACTCAGCAGTATGAAAGAGCCCGTATCGAATCACTTGATCCTGGACCGCAGTTTCAAATTGTGGATCCCGCGCTTGTGCCAGAACGCAAGGCAGGGCCGCCTCGGAAGTTGATTGTGGTTGGGGGTATCGCAATCGGTTTTCTCATTGGGTTGATATTGACGCTAACCAAGGACCCTATTGCTCGATTAGTTGAGGCATGCTTAAGCGATCCCAGCGTGACCGCAAAGAGGTAAGGCGTGGAACAGGATCGAGATATCAGTTTTCCCCATAGCAACACGGGTTCCAGATGGCTAAAGATATTTCTATTCCTGACGGGCACTCTTGCGTCAACCATTCTCCTGAAGATAGGGTCAATCCAGTATTTGGAGGTACTTTACTTCGTAGAGCTGGTCGTTCTACTCGTTACTTTTTCTGAAAACAATTACAAGGTCCGATGGTTTCGACCATACCTCAGGATTGCGACCTGGTATGTTTTATTTGCGTCGGCGGCACTTGTTCTTGCCATCTCCTCGTTGCGTTATGATTTCTATTTTCCCGATACCCTGAATCTTCTAACCTATCCCGTTATCATTACCATCTCCCGAATTGTCGAACTTGGCGCTTCTGTCTCGATTATGCTGTATCTCGCCGGAAAGTTTCGCGAGGACCAGCTAAAAGCGGCATTTACGATGCGGGTTTATTTCTGGGTAGGTTTTCTAAGCGCTGTATATTCCATCGTGAGCTATCCGTTGAACGTTGTCGCTGATCTCAGCCTGGGAACCTATGGAAGCGATCATAGAATGCGCGGATTTTATAACGAAGGCGGCCCCTATGGTTTGTATCTGCTCAGCGTGTTTCTCATCGGGTTCGCGCTCTACAAGAAGAACTGGGTAAAAAAAGTTCCATTTCAATTCGCATCTGCCATACTTGCTGTCGTTTTTCTTGGAAGCCAGTCTAAAGCCGCATTTTGTGGTCTTCTCTTCGTATTGCTGATCAACGGGCTTCTGGCCAAGAGTTTTAAAAGGCGTGTGCTGCTGGCCCTATCGGTTGCCGTATTTTTAGTGGCTGTCTTTCAGGTGGTTGATCTGGGGCGGGGTGTGGCCGGATATCAACGTGCAAGTCAAGCTTATGAATGGCTATCGCACCGACATTCGAACGATCCTAACTTTATCTATGGTCGAGTTGCGGGGGCATTTATCGTTCCCAAAATGGTTAGGGAACATCCCTTAGTCGGAATTGGTTGGGGTAACTATGGCTTGCTGAGGAATGCTCCGGAGTATCGTGGAGCCGCAGCATTTGCGCATCTCAATGATGATCCGGGACTTGGTATTACTGGAATGACGGCTGATCTCGGTATACCTCTAGTTCTTTATCTGATGGCGTGTCTCCTGCTGCCGTTTATCTATCTTCGGCGAATAAAGGCCCCCCTTTATCTCACCAATCTTGCGCTCCTGCAGCCTGTAGTACATCTGTTTGGGGGGCAATTGAATTTGACGTACCCATGGATTGTGACGGCATTCGCTCTTGGGTTGGGTTATTCATATACGAAGGCATCTCAAATCCCGGATTTGGCGATGCGACAGCCCTGACACTATAGTTATTTGCCGATGGTTGAGGAGGAGAGAGTGAACTGCATTTTTGTGACGGGCGGGGCTGGCTTTATCGGCTCAAATTTTGTGCTGGACTGGTTATCCGGAAGACGAGGGCCAGTAGTTAATCTGGACAAGTTGACCTATGCAGGGAACCCGGAAAACCTCGCGTCTGTAGCCAGCGATCCAAATTATGTCTTTGCACACGGTGATATCTGCGATGCGAAGCTGGTGGCTCAATTACTGGCCCAGCATCGGCCGCATGCGATGATTCATTTTGCGGCTGAGAGTCATGTCGACCGTTCCATCGCCGGGCCAGAGGCCTTCCTAAGAACGAACATTGATGGAACATTTACGCTCTTGCAGGCAGTGCGTGAATATTATGGAACCTTGGCTGGCTCCGAGCGGGAGCGGTTCCGCTTCCTTCATGTGTCGACCGACGAGGTCTACGGAACTCTTAAACCGGAAGATCCTGCCTTCCATGAGGGAACCCCTTATTCCCCGAATAGTCCCTATGCTGCTTCCAAGGCGGCAAGTGACCACCTGGTGCGAGCCTGGGTTCATACTTATGGGCTGCCCGCAATTATTACAAACTGTTCGAACAACTATGGACCGTATCAATTTCCTGAGAAACTCATTCCACTGATGATTGCGCATGCCCTTCAAGGGAAACCGCTCCCTATCTATGGCGATGGTCAGCAGGTAAGAGACTGGCTCTACGTGTTGGACCATTGCCGTGCTCTTCAGGCGGTTCTCGAGCGAGGCCGTGTGGGGGAGACGTACAACGTCGGTGGAGGGAACCAGCGAAGCAATCTGGAGGTTGTGACAACCCTTTGTGCTTTGTTGGATGAGTTGGTTCCCGAGTCGAAGTTCAAGCCACATTTTCAGCTTGTAAAATATGTTGCCGACCGGCCGGGACACGATCGACGCTATGCCATTGATGCCAGAAAGTTGGAGACTGAACTTGACTGGCAGGCTAAGGAAAGCTTCGAGACCGGTCTAAGGAAGACGGTGGAATGGTATCTGGCAAACTCTGCATGGGTAGAGAGTGTGACCAGCGGCGCCTATCAGCAATGGGTTACGCAGAACTACGGTAGCCGGGATATTGCTGAGATTCAAGCCAACAAGACGGTGGCCAAGGAGGCTCTGTGAAGGGGATTATTCTTGCAGGCGGTTCTGGCACCAGGTTGCATCCGGTGACGCAGGTCGTTTCAAAGCAGCTTTTGCCGGTTTATGACAAGCCGATGATCTACTATCCGTTGTCGGTGTTGATGCTTGCTGGCATTCGTGAGATCTTGCTCATCTCGACTCCGGAAGATACCCCGCGCTTCCGCCAATTGTTGGGATCGGGAGAACAGTGGGGTATTCATATCGAATACGCCGTTCAACCATCACCCGATGGATTAGCTCAGGCATTTTTGATTGGGAAAGAGTTTCTTGCGGGTGATGGATGTTGTCTCGTGTTGGGCGACAACATTTTTTATGGGAATGACTTTGCTACGACACTGCAAAAAGCGGCTGCAGGAGGGCAGGGGGCAACTGTATTTGCCTATCCAGTCTTAGATCCCGAGCGGTACGGCGTCGTGGAGTTCGATAAAGAGGGTCGAGCCATCTCGCTTGAAGAGAAGCCGCTCAAGCCGAAGTCACGCTATGCCGTAACAGGAATTTATTTCTACGATGCGCAGGTAGTTGGAGTGGCCGAGGGCCTTAAGCCATCTCCACGCGGCGAGCTTGAGATCACAGATGTGAACCGATGGTATTTAGAGCGGGGACAGTTGCGAACCGAGTTGCTGGGGCGCGGAATGGCATGGCTGGACACGGGGACGCATGATTCGTTGTTGGAAGCTGCGACGTTTATCCATACGATTGAAAAACGCCAGGGTCTGAAGGTGGCATGTCCGGAAGAGATCGCCTATCGCCTCGGTTATATCAATGCAGAACAGATGAAGGCGCTCGCCGCGAAGATTGCGAAGAGCACCTACGGCCAGTACTTGCTGCGGCTGCTTGAGGAGACGGTGTATTGATGCAGGCCGAGGCTGACTCTCCGGCGCGTGGGCCGATTCTCGTTGCGGGCGCAACAGGACAAGTTGGCGGCCAATTGGTAGAGACGCTTGCGCCGTTGGGTGAGGTGATTGCCCCGGGGAGGGCCGAACTGGATCTTGCCAGCGCTGAGAGTATTCGTCATGTGATTCGAGAAGTACGCCCGCGGTGGATCGTGAATCCTGCGGCATATACTGCAGTGGACAAAGCGGAGAGCGAGCCAGAGTTGGCTTACGCCATCAATGCTGAAGCCGTGCGCGTACTGGGCGAAGAAGCCCGGAAGATTGGTGCGGCAGTGATCCACTTTTCCACTGATTATGTCTTCGACGGAAAAGCCTCTTCCCCTTACACCGAGACGGATGTGACAGCGCCGACGAGTGTATACGGAGTGAGCAAGCTGGCAGGAGAGCGCGCGTTGTCAGAGAGCGGCGCCGCTCACATGATTTTTCGCACGAGCTGGGTGTATGGAGCACAAGGGAAGAACTTTCTATTGACGATTTTGAAGTTGGCCCGCGAGAAGGAGACTCTGCGTGTGGTTGCAGATCAGCACGGCGCGCCGACCTGGAGCCGTGATCTGGCCGAGATGACAGCACACGTGATCCGCCGCTGTGAGGATGCGTCTGGTCAGTATCGCAAGAAGTTACCCGAAGCAGTCGCGTCGTTGGGAGGCATTTACCATGCGGCAGGTTCAGGCGAAACCACATGGTATGAATTTGCTCGAGAAGCGATTCAGCTACAACAGAAGTGCGAGCCTGAAAAGCGGTTCGCGGAGATTGTGCCTATCTCGACTGCCGCATATCCTACGCCCGCCCGCCGGCCAGCAAATTCGCGCTTGGATTGCAGCAAGTTACAAGAGCGCCTTGGATGGCGAATGATGGACTGGCGCGAGTCTTTGTATAAGGTATTGACCGAGTTATAGTGCGAAAAACGGCAAATCTGAAATGCGCTCTTTGATGACATGGACAGCACTTCCGAGTTCGAGTCGGACTGGCATTCTATCTACTTTCTTGTATCCTTCAGAGATGACTGAGATGGAGTGTGCAGCGTGAACGCAGCCTGCACGATTGTTTCACCGAATTATCTGGCGTACGCACGAACGGTCTCTGCCTCTTATCTGAAGCAGCATCCAGAGCATCGCTTTTTCATATTAATCGTGGCAGATCTTTCGCTGGAAGACCGAAAGGTATTCGAAGGGAAGGGATTTACCCCTGTAATGCTGATGGAGATCGGGCTTGCCGATGTTCGTGGCGAAGCGATGAAGTACGACATCCTTGAGCTAAATACGAATGTGAAGCCTACATTCATGAAGTATCTTATCCAGACATTTGATCTGGAGAGGTTGATTTATCTTGATCCGGATATTTTTGTGTACAGTCCGCTGACCCCCGTGTTTGAAGCACTGGATGGGGGAGCATCTGCAATTCTTACTCCCCATTTAACCAATCCCATCGATGATGACAAACTTCCGGGCGAACAGGACATGCTCTATAACGGTACGTACAATCTGGGATTTGTTGCAGTGAGGCGATGCGAGGAAAGCTGGCGGTTACTTAGCTGGTGGGAGCGGAGATGCCTTGACCTCGGGTTTAGTGAAGGCCGCACAGGGTTGTTTGTTGACCAGAAGTGGATGAACATGGCTCCGGGAATGTTCGATCAGGTAAAGATCCTTCGATATCCGGGATGCAATATGGCTTACTGGAACCTGCACGAGCGAACTCTGGCGGAAGATGCGGAAAATTATGTCGTGAATGGTTGGGCGCGCCTATGTTTTTTTCACTTCAGCGGCATTGTGCTCGACGATCCAGCGATGCTGTCAAAAAACACCAACCGGTATACGCTCGCAGATCGTCCTGACCTGGCGGGGATATTTAGAGAATATAAGGCCGCAGTGCTGGCGAACAAAGATGGTGTGCGAGAGGGGATGGCTTACGGTTTTGATCGGCTGACGGATGGGACCGTCATCACGCGACTGGCGCGTCGAATCTATGCGAAGCATCAGCCCCGATGGGCGGGTCAGGATCCCTTCGATGCGGAGGGAGGCTTTTCCGCGTTCGCGAAAAGGCTTGGGCTTGTTGCAGGGAAAGCTGCTCAGGGGAAGGCTACCTGGAAAGAGTTCAACCCCAAAGATCGACGCGTTGAGGTGGTGCATCGCGTGTTGAAGATGGCGCTGCGAATACTTGGGCCGAATCACTATGAATTGCTGATGCGATATCTGTCACACATTGCGGTGCTCCGGAACCAGAGCGTCTTTCTAAAGGACTAAGACAATGGCCAGGGTTCTGATTGTGAAGTTCGGAGCGATCGGCGATGTCATCATGGCGCTTCCGGCCGTCCGCGCTTTGTATGAACGTCAGGGTGGCGATGGCCGGATCGACTGGGTGTGTGGGCCGGCGGTGGCCCCCTTGCTTGCATGTTATCCGTGGATTCGGACAATCGTGGCAGACGATCGAGCCATATTGAAGGGCTCATCTGCTGAGCGTCTCCGGGCATTGTTCGCGGTATGGAAGTCGGTCGGTCTGGCTAAGTATGAGGTTTGCGCAACGCTTTATTACGACACGCGTTATCGGTTGGTGACGCTCCCGGTAAGGGCGCAGCGAAAGCTGATGTTGTCGTGGACCGATCGGAACACAATGCTTTTGCCGGGGCGGCATCACACGGATGAGTATGCGAGGATTCTGCTGGGCCTGGAGGACGGCGAGCGCCCGCTCGGAATGGCTCCGGTGCGGCCTGAGAACCTGCCGAGCTCTCCACTGATTCGGACGGATACGCGACCGCGGGTAGTGTTGGTTCCCGCGGGAGCCAAAAATATGATGCGTGACGATGCGCTGAGACGCTGGCCGATCGAGGATTACGCTGCCTTGGCGTCGGTCCTCCTTGAGCGCGGCGCGGAAGTGGTGCTTGCAGGCGGCCCGGGGGATATGTGGGCTATTCCTTTCTTTGACGGGATGGCAGTCACCAATCTGATTGGAAAATTAGAGCTGCCGGAGATGCTTGCGTTGCTGGATGACAGCGATGTGATGGTGACGCACGATACCGGACCTTTGCATATGGCTGGAGTTACAGCAGTAGGTATTGTCAGTATCTTTGGACCGACCGACCCCAGAGGTAGATTGCCGCAGCGGGCGAATACCGTGGCGTTATGGGGTGGCGAGGGATTTGCGTGCAGACCTTGCTATGACGGGCGGGATTTTGCCCCATGCCTGCACAATGGATGTATGAGGCAGGTTTCGGTGGAGATGGTGGTTCGTGAGGTATACGAAGTGATGGAGCAGCGACGATCGGGACGCTCGATGCCGCCGCGGGTCGTGACTCCCTCTAGTACGGTGGTGGCACAGCTATGAGCGAACGGGCATTGTTTCTGGATCGGGATGGGGTGATCAACCACGAGGTAGGCTATCTGCACCGGGTTGAGGATGTGCGTTTTGTCGATGGCATCTTTTCGCTTTGCCGGACGGCGGCTGGATTGGGCTACCGGCTGATTGTGGTGACGAACCAGGCTGGAATCGCACGAGGCTTCTACTCCGAGGCGGACTTCGACGCCGTGATGATTTGGATGAAGGACGCATTTCGAGCCGAAGGGGTGGAGTTGGATGCGGTGTATCACTGTCCCTTTCATCCCGAACACGGAGTCGGGAAGTATAAGCGCGATCATGAAGATCGCAAGCCGGGAACCGGCATGTTGCGACGCGGCGTACGAGAATTTGGAGTGGAGCTTGGCACCAGCGTGATGGTGGGCGACCGGTGCACTGATATGGCAGCAGCGAATGCCGCGGGATTGCGGCAGGCATTTTTAATCAGCGGGACTGAGACCGAAGGGTGCGGCGGCGATTTTCTTGCCGTAGATCGGTTGACCGAGGTAGAAGAATGGTTGGCCCAGCGCGGCTGAAGCTCGCTGGAACGTCAGATCCAGTCGGCAACTGTGACGAATCGCATTCCTGTCAATTTGTATTGCTGCAGCAGACGGTCGGTGGCTTCGACAGAAGGCATTCGTGGCTGGCCGATTCCCAGATGACCTCCATCGTGAAGCAGGACGTTTGAGGCGCGCTTGCGGCTCCGATTGCGCTCGATGCCGCGCGTGATATTGCCCAGAATCTCGTCTGCGGGGATGGGGTTCCAGTCGAAGCCAGTGATGTTCCACTGAACAGCGATGAGGCCGAGTTCGCGGGCGGTCTGTAAGACGATCGGACGGCGGGCTCCGTGAGGGGCGCGAAAGAAATGGACCGGGGCTCCCAGCGCATCTTCTAATACGGCATTGCAGCCTGCCAGTTCTTCGCGAATGCGTGCGGCCGACTGCCACGAAAGCCAGGGGTGGGTCATCGTGTGGTTGCCGACCACATGGCCCGCAGCGGCGATTGATCGCACCAGCGCTGGACGCTGGCGAACGAAGCCGCCGATCAAAAAAAACGTGGCATGAACCTCATGACGGGCGAGAACTTCGAGCAACCGTTCGGTGGCCGCGTCGTTGGGGCCGTCATCGTAGGTAAGCGCGATCTCGTCTGGATTGGAGCCCGCGACCAGCACCGGGCCGAAGAGTTGGGACTGCGGCCAAAGGGCGGCGTAGGCGGCGGCTCCTGCAACGGCAGCGGTGGTGAGAGCAGCAGTGGCGGCCAGTTGGATCGATGTCATCTTCCGCCCTCCTTCTACCCAGGCGCTGTGTCTCCGGCTCAGGCGTGGGTCGGCGCTACGTGGAGAACCTCAAGCACCTCTTCGGCGTGGTTCTCAGGCTTTACCTTGGGGAAGATATGCAACAGGCGCTGGCCTGAGCCGGTGTCGGGGCTGATGATGAAGGTGGTTCTCTCAACGCCCTTGACCAGCTTCCCGTACATGCTCTTGGGCCGGAGCAGGTCATAGCGCTTGATCAGCGTCATCTCCGGATCGGCCAGCAGATCGTAAGGGAGATTGTACTTGCGCTGGAAGTTCTTCTGCGCCTTGGGGGTGTCGCGCGAGACGCCGAGGACAACGACTCCGGCCTGCTGGAGCTTCAGGAAGACATCACGGAAGCCGCAGGCCTCGATCGTACAACCGGAGGTATTGGCGCGGGGATAGAAGAAGAGGACGACCGGTTTGTCGGCGAAATCGGTGAGATTGACGGTCTCCTGGTCCTGGTTCTGGAGTGTGAAATTTTCGACTACATCATTGATCTGCATTGCGATCCTCTGGCGAATTTAATGAACAGCTCATAGTCTCTTGTGCTGCAAATACAGTTAGGAAGCGATCAGGACATCAATGGTCTTTTCGAGCGACTCTGAGTTCTCAACATGGAGTGTGCTCTGGCTGCGGTCGATCTGACGCATAAGGCCAGTGAGCACCTTACCGGGACCAACCTCAATAAAGCGTGTAACACCCTGAGTAATAAGGAGTTGAATGCATTCAACCCAGCGGACTGGACCCGTTACCTGGCGGACCAGGCAGTCGCGGGCCTCGGCGCGGCGAGTAATCAGCCGGGCATCGACGTTGCAGGCGATGGGGAACTGCGGGTCGTTGAAGACGAGGGCTTCAAGATCGGTGGCAAGCGCCTTCTGTGCAGGTGTCATCAGAGCGCAATGGAAGGGTGCGCTGACGGCGAGCATGACCGTGCGTTTGGCGCCTGCCTCCTTGCACAGGTCGGCGACGCGATGAACAGCCGCCACGGCGCCCGAGATGACGGTCTGATCGGGAGAGTTGAGGTTTGCCGGGGAGACGACAGCGCTGTTAGGAGAAAATGCCTGCGCCTGGGGGCTGGTAATGTTTGCGGTGGGCAGCGGCGTCATGTCGTCGGAGACCTGGGCGCAGATGTCATTGATCAGGTCTGCGGAGAGGCCGAGGATCGCGGCCATGGCGCCTTCGCCCGCAGGGACGGCCTGCTGCATGTAGCGGCCACGATTGCGGACGGTGCGGACGGCGTCGGCAAAGGAGAGTGTTCCGGCAGCGACATGGGCAGAGTACTCGCCAAGGGAATGGCCAGCGGCAAAGGCTGGGACGATACCCTTGTCGGCAAGGATGCGGGCTGCGGCGACGGAAACAGTGAGAATGGCGGGCTGAGTGTGCTCTGTGAGCTTGAGCTGTTCCTCCGAGCCTTCGAAGATCAGCTTCGAGAGAGAGAAGCCGAGGGCTTCATCCGCCTCGTCGAAGATGGCCCGGGCAGTGGGAAAGTTTTCGTAGAAATCTCTACCCATGCCGACGGATTGAGACCCCTGGCCGGGGAAGAGGAACGCAGATTTCGTCATTGCATTTAATGGTAAATCAACAGAGGGGCAAAGGACAGGAAGACGCGCTCCGTCATGCCGGACCGTTGATCTATCTCAAGCTAGGTAATTAAGTAGACAGAAAAAGCTAAATGCCGAGGCCGAAGTCTATGTCTTCTTCATCGCCGGCGTGCGCGTAGAAGTCATAGGGCGTACGGTGGCTGAACTTGTAGCGCAGGCGGAGTTCCCGGCCTACAAACAAGCCCAGAGCCACGGCTCCAAGACCGGCGGAGATCCAGCCAATGGTCTTGAAGAGGGCCGATTCCTGCTCATCGTCAGCGGTGAGATCTTCGGCAAGGGAGGCCCGGATCTCTTCGGAATTCTTTTCGACGCTGCGGGTGTGAGAACAGAACCTCATAGTGTGGATGATATCGCAGGTTCGCGAAGGATGGGAGAGGGTTGTTGATCGATTGGATGCCATGGGTCACATTACTTCCACATGCCGGAAACCCAGACCATAGAGCAGCGTGGTAACGGTGGCGCAGGCGTTTTTCCGGGCGGCGTCGAGGATGCCGTCGCCGAGGGCGTCTTTCTGAAGCTGGTCCTGAGCGTGGGCGCGGGTTTCAGACTCGAGATTCTGATCGGCTGAGGTGAGCAGGCCGGTGGAGCGCGCGTAGACGCGGGTGTGCTGACTATCGATGGTGGTGATGAAGAGCTCGGAGGCGGGAAGCGTTACACGGATGGACTGGCCGTCGATACGGACGTCCTCGGGACGCAGCTTGGAGAGGTCGATGCCTGCAATGGACTGGCCGTGAACGATCAGCAGAATACGGTCGCCGCCGAGGAGGTCGGGCAGCACGGCGCTGGACTTGGAGCCTTCAACGACGGTGTCGAGCGAGTAGACGACGGTTTCGAGGCGGTTCAGGCGCTGAATCTTCTGGACGATCGAGGGAACCGAGGTATCGAAGGTGGTCGAGGTGCGGCCCGTGATGACCGTAGCCACGCGGGAGAGGACGCCGGTAGTGGCATGGCGCAAAAACAGGACCATTCCTGCCGCTCCCAGCAGCAAGGCGAGAATGAAGGCAATGAAGGCGCCAGAATGGCTCCTGTGGGGGTCGTATTCGTTCGTCATGGTGAATTGGATGCGGATCGGGGCACGATCAGCACCCAATTCACAGGGCTAAAATTAATGCGAGGGCGGAATTGACTGATAGATATCGGCTTCGATCACGTTCAGGACGTCTCCATGGTCGTGTCCGACCGGGCTGACCCCGGCTCCCTCGTACTTTCCGGTGATCTCTGTGGTGCCTTTGGCCTCGCGGTTGTCGATCGGTGCCCCGGTGAGGGTGATGCGGAGATGGCTGCCAGTGATGGGGTGGCCGGAGGCCGTCCGCAAGGGAATGGTGACGTAGCCGAGGCTGGTAGGGGTGGTGCCTTCGTAGACGACCGTGCCGTCGAGGGTGATGCGCAGCGGGTAGCGGCGGGTGCGGAAGGCGTTGAGTTTGATGTCCATCTCGGTAGGAGTGGAGGGGTGAGCGAAGGTGTACTCGATCCACGCGGTGGAGAGGTTGCCGTCGTTAGACCAGGAGGTCTTCTCGTTGTCGTCGTGGCTGAGCATGGCCTTCTCGGGGTCGATTCCGGCGGTGGCACTGGCTACGTCGATCGAGCTGCGCGTGGGATGCACCGATGAGCCTGACGGCGTGGGGCCACGCTCAAGGTTCGAGGGCAGATTGGCGGCGGGGTTATAGGTGGAAAGGCCGTGATTCACCAAGATGGGGCGGGAGATGAGCGAGACAGTCGCAGGCGGCAGGCCCGGCGAGGTGGCTTTGAGGATGATGGTCCCGGGTCGAGTTCCGGTGAGGGGTTTGGAGCGAAGGATGACCCGGTTGATACCGTTTTCGACCGGAAGGGTCGTCGCGAGGATGTAGTTATTGAAGGTTGCCACATCGCCCCCGGCAGGCGGTTGGGCGATGCCGCCGCGCCACTCGGCGGGGCCGGTGAGAGTGAAGGTTACGAGCGGGCCGACAGTAGGGCAGCGCTGACCGTGGGCATCCACGATTTCTACATCCACCAGGGCGAGGTCGGAACCGTCAGCGTGCAGACCGCCGGGACCGGTGTGCGGCGTGAGGCGGATGGCAGCCGGGGCTCCCGCGGTGTGGAGTTTTGCCGAGGCTACGGGACGGCCAGCGGCGTCGTAGGCGATGGCTTCGAGGGTGCCGGGGGCGAAGGTAATGTCGGGGAAGGTGAAGAGGAAGTCGTTGGACTGACCAGCGGGAATACCCGGCTCGCCGGGAACGCTGGGCGCGGGGGAGACACCATTGGGCAGGGCGAGCGCCTGATTCGGGTTGGAGGCTGATGCCGTAATAGAGCCGATGGATTTGCCGTTTAGCTTCAGTTCGACTCGTGCGGCTTTGGCGGCGACGACATAGATGGGCTTAACAGTTCCGGGGGCGTAGTTCCAGTGGCCGAGGATGTGAATGGCGGCTTTTTCAGTGTCGTTCCAGCCGTTCCACATCACCTGATCGACGTAAAAGCCGTCCTTTGGGATGCGCATGGCATCGGTGGCACCGGAACGGCGGTAGTTGTTGTCGCCACGATGGTGGGTGTTGGAGTCGGAGAAGATGATCTTGACGCCGCCGTCGCTGACACGGTCTCCGGTGCCGGGACGGGCGCGGAAGTAGTCGTCCCAGCGGACGATATTCTCGATAGCCTGCGAGTCTTGATTGCGGTTGTAGAGAGGCGAGTCCTTGTGGAAAGGCGGAGAATCGTCATCCCAGAACGCGCGCGCGGCCTCGTCGCGGGAGTACTCATGCGCCCACAGCGGTTTGTAGGAAGATTTATCGATGTAGAGCATCTCGCCGCCGTACTCGGCGACGTGGCTGGCGAGCATCTCGCGGGCTCCGATGGCGCGTCCACCGTGGGGATCGTACTCGTCGCGGACGGCCTTCATCTCGGCCATGTGGGCGTCGGTTATGGTCTTGTTGCCGCACTCATAGAAGAGGATGCTGGGATTGTTGCGGTTATAGATGATGGAGTCGCGCATCAGCTTGACGCGCAGCTCCCAGTGGAGGCCAGTGGAGTCGCCCTCGGAGTCGCCGGCGGGCATCGCCTCGATGAGGCCGACGCGGTCGGAGGAGTCGGTGTCCTGCCGCGAGGGGGTAACGTGCATCCAGCGAACGACGTTGGCGTTGCCCTGGACCATGAGGCGGTTGGAAAAGTCGCTGAGCCACGGCGGAAGGTCGATGCCGACTGCGGGCCACTCGTTGGTGGTGCGCTGGCCGTAGCCGTGGACATCGAGGACGCGCCCGTTGAGCTTGACGCTGCCGTGGTCGAAGGCGGTCTCGCGGAAGCCGGTGCGTGTGGTGACGGAGTCGATGACTCGGCCGCCAACGGAGAGCGTGGTGGTGACGTTGTAGAGATAGCCATAGCCCCAGCTCCAGAAATGGAGGCCGCGGACGGGTGCGGCGGCGGTAAGGGTGCGGGTCTCGCCGGGGGCGATGGTTGTTGTCGTCCCAGAGAAGGTTGAGACGGTCTTGTGCGCCATGTCTTCGATGCGGACCTTGTAGGCTGCTGTCTGCGTAGCGGTGCCGTCGTTGCGAACCTGGCTCTCGGAGGTGATGGTGGCCGAGTGGCCGGGAAGATGGAAGTGCGAGGCCCAGATATAGATGCCCGTGGTTCCGAGCGAGGAGAAGAGCGGCAGCGTCTGGTGAAGTGGTGCCACGATGTGCAGCCAGACGTTCTTGCTGATGCCACCGTAGTTGGCGTAGAAGTTACTGTCGTTCCAGCGGAAGGTGCTGCCGGTGGCGACCTCTTTGTACTTCCAGCGATTGTCGGTGCGGACAGCGATGACGTTGTCTACGGGCGCAGGCTTGAGGTCGGTGGTGAGGTCGAAGCCGAAAGCAGCTACGCCATCCTCGTGGCGGCCGAGAAATTTGCCGTTGAGGTAGACATCGCCAGCCTGACGGATGCCCTCGAACTCGATGAAGACGCGCTGGCCGTGAGCGCTGGTGGGAAGCTGAAAGTGCTTGCGATACCAGGCGACGCCGGTGGGGAGGTTTTGGATGCTGACCTTGAAGGCTGAGTCTTCGTTCCAGGCGTAGGGCAGCGTGACCGGCTTCCAACTGGAGTCGTCGAAGGCGGAGGACTGGGCGTTGGCAGGATCGCCGACAGTGACCAGCCATCCGGCGTTGAAGTTGTACTTCGCCCGTGGTTGGGCAGAGACCGATGAGATTGCGCAGAGCAGAAAGAGAACGACGGCCATCCAGTGGGGGGCAAAATACTTCTGGTGCATGGTGCTCCTGAAAGAGAGGAAATTTCAGCGCAGAGAATATGGCTCTCCACGTCCAATCGAAATGGTAGAACGTTATCCAATATTTAGGAACTATTTTTCTATTGATATATAGGGACTAAAGTCTGAGGAGGCGGGGTTTTCTTTTTGCAGAAGTTGATATGGTGATACCAGTTTGGAGTGGTTTGAGGAGTGAAATGAAGCGAATGATGGCTTGGAGGAGCGCTCTTGCTTGCGGGGTGCTGGCAATTTGCTGCATCTGCACGGGGAGCTTTTCGATTGCCCAGTCGCGCCGCACTGAAGCCGGACACACCGCTTCTGCGCTCCTGCTTAGCGATATCCACTTCGATCCGTTCCATGATCCGGACAAGGTGGCACGACTGGCCGAAGCTCCCGCAAGCGAGTGGGAAGCAATTCTTGCAGAGCCAGCCTCGGCAGACCAGTCCGCTGCGTTTGCCGCATTGCAGCGGCGGTGCAATGCGCGTGGCGTCGATACCTCTTATCAACTGTTCCAGTCCAGCCTGCACGCGGAGCGGCGCGAGGCGCGGGACGCGAAGTTCATTGCGGTGAGTGGCGATCTGATCGCGCACGGATTCAGTTGCAGGTATGCGGCGCTTCTTCCGGCCAAGACGCTGAGTGACTACGCCGCCTTTGCTGCAAAGACGGTGGAGTATGTGACGAGCCAATTGCGCAAGACCTTCCCCGGAGTACCGGTCTACGCCGCGCTGGGCAACAATGACTCCGGCTGCGGCGACTATCGGTTAGATGGTGAAAGTGATTTTCTGGCGGCGACTGCGAAGAGCGTGGTGGCCGGTTTGCCGAACTCCACGGACCGGAGAAAGGTCCACGCGGACTTTACAGCGGGTGGCTATTACACCGCCATGATGGCCGCTCCGATGCGGAATACGCGGCTGATTGTGCTGGACGATATCTTCATGTCGCAGAAATACGCAACCTGCGGCGGCCAGGAGAACACCGCTGCTGCTGCGGCGCAGATTGCGTGGCTACGAAGCCAGTTGGCCGATGCGAGACGAAATCATCAGAGGGTGTGGGTGATGGGGCATATTCCGCCGGCAGTCGATATCTATTCAACTTTTAGGGAGATGCGGAACGTTTGCGCAACTGAGAAGCCGGTGATGTTTCTTGCTTCAGACCAGTTAGGCGACACGTTGGTGGAGAATGCGGAGGTGGTGCGGCTGGGCCTCTTCGCGCATACGCACATGGATGAACTGAGGCTGCTGGAACCTGAGGGCAGTACAAAAGGTGGCGAAGTTCCGGTCAAGATGATTTCGTCGATATCGCCAGTTAACGGGAACAATCCCTCGTTTACCGTGGCGAAGATTGATACCGCATCAGCCACGATGACGGACTACCAGGTCTTTGCGGCTTCGAACCTTACCGGAGGGAACGCCTCATGGTCGAAGGAGTATGACTATGCGCAGGCATATCGCAAGGCGACGTTCACTGCTGCGACGGTGAAGACTTTGATTGCGGAGTTTCGCGCCGATCCGGATGCGAAGACAGACGCGAGCCGATCTTATATCGACAATTTCTTTGTCGGCGATCACTCCTCGTTGATCAAGCCGCTCTGGCCGGAGTATGTGTGCGCGTTGTCACACTACCAAGCCGAAGGATTCGATCGTTGCGTGTGTAGCGCAGCAAATAAATAAACGCAGCAAACTGGCCGGATGCGGTATGACGAAAGCATCCGGCCAGTCGAAGTTTATTTGCTCTTGGCGACGGCTACAGCCTCGCTTGCAGTTGGCTGGGCAAGGCGATTCCGGTAGCTGGCGGCGACAAAGTCACGGAAGAGCGGGTGCGGCTCCAACGGCTTCGATTTGAACTCGGGGTGGAACTGGCAGCCGAGAAAGAAGGGATGGCCGGGAATCTCCACGATCTCGACGTAGGTGGCGTCGGGCGTGGTTCCGGTGATGCGCAGGCCGGCCCCGGTGAGAAGCGCTTCGTACTCGCGGTTGAACTCGTAACGGTGACGATGGCGCTCTGAGATCTCCGTGGTTCCGTAGGCCTGGGCGGCCAGAGAGCCAGCCTCCATCACGCAGTCCCATGCTCCGAGGCGCATGGTTCCACCCATCTCTTCAACGCCGGTAAGCTCGCGGAGTTTATAGATGACGCGGTGCGGCGTGGCGGGGTCGAACTCGCCGGAGTTGGCCTCTTTGAGGCCGCAAACATTGCGAGCGTACTCGATGCACGCGGTCTGCATGCCGAGGCAGATGCCGAAGTAAGGCGTGCCGCTCTCGCGCGCGTAGCGAATGGCGTTCAGCATGCCTTCGATGCCGCGCTTGCCGAAGCCGCCGGGGACGAGAATGCCGTCGAAGCCCTCAAGCTGCGAGGCATAGTCTTCAGCTTCAAGTCCCTCAGCCTCGATCCACGTAACCCGGAGCTTGAGGTTGTGCGCGAGCGCGCCATGAACCAGCGCTTCCTTCAGCGATTTATAGCTGTCCTCGTACTCGACATACTTGCCGACGATCCCGATGGAGACCTCGTCTTTGGGGTTGTAGGCGCGGTGGACGATGTCCTGCCACTTCGAAAGATCAGGCTCCCCGGCGTCGATACGGAGGTACTTCAATGCGAGTGTATCTACGCCTTCGGCGGCAAAAGTCAGCGGAACTTCATAGATGCTGGGAACATCGCGGGCGGCGATGACGGCGGCCTCTTCGACGTTGCAGAAGAGGGCAATCTTGCTGCGCATCTCGCGCGGAACCGGGCGGTCTGAGCGGCAGAGCAGGATGTCAGGCTGAATTCCGATCGAGAGCATCTCCTTGACCGAGTGCTGCGTAGGCTTGGTCTTGAGTTCCTGCGCGGCGGCGATCCACGGAATCAGTGTGACGTGGACGAAGACGGTGTTGTCCCGGCCAAGGTCCTGGCGCATCTGTCGTATCGCTTCGAGGAAGGGAAGCGACTCGATATCGCCTACGGTTCCGCCGATCTCGACGATGGTCACCTCGGTGTCAGCGGCGACCTTGCGCATGGCGTTCTTGATCTCGTTGGTGACGTGCGGAATCACCTGCACGGTCTTGCCGAGATAGTCGCCGCGGCGCTCCTTGGTGATGATCTGCTCGTAGATGCGGCCGGTGGTGAGGTTGTTGTCGCGGGTCAGCTTGGCGTGGGTGAAGCGCTCGTAGTGGCCAAGGTCGAGGTCGGTCTCCGCGCCGTCGTCGGTGACAAAGACCTCGCCATGCTGAAAGGGCGACATGGTACCGGGATCGACGTTGAGATAGGGGTCAAACTTCATGAGGTTGACCTTGATGCCGCGGGCCTCAAGGAGGCAGCCGATGGAAGCTGCGGCGAGACCTTTACCAAGGCTGGACACAACTCCGCCGGTAACAAAGATGTACTTTGCTGACATTAATGCGACCTCTTCAATTGTTCGTGATGGGCGTGCTCGGTGTGCACAATCAAGTATCGCAGGGTTGGGGGCATCGAGGCAACTGGGTTATCTTTGTGGGGGGTATTACGGGAAAGCAATGACGGGACATACACTGAAGCCATCGCTCGATGAAGAGATTCCAAAAGGCCGGAGTTAAAGATGAAGTCTTGTAGTTTGCTGATGGGAGCATCGATGCTGCTCTTGAATGGGATCGCTGGAGTTGCTCAGGTAGATGTGTTGACGCAGCACAACAACCTTGAGCGTACGGGCGCAAATCTGCACGAGACAGTCTTGACGCACCAGAACGTCAATGTGAAGCAGTTCGGCATGCTCTTCAAGCGTGTAGTGGACGACCAGGTTTATAGCCAGCCCCTCTATGTCTCGCATATTAAGATAGGCGGCGGCTTTCATGATGTCGTTTATGTGACCACCGTGAACAACAGCGTCTATGCCTTCGACGCCAACGAAGCCAGTGCATCGACCCCCATCTGGCATGTCAATTTTGGTACTCCGGCCAATCTGCATGACGCAGACTTCGGCTGCCTCGATATCAACGGCAAGATGGGGATCATCGGAACCCCGGTGATCGACCGGCAAAGCGGCACGCTGTACGTCGTCGCCTTGACGCGCGCAGGCGGCGGCTTCATGCAGCGGCTTCATGCGCTGGACCTCGCAACCGGAGCGGATATGCCGAACAGTCCGGTGACGATCGCCGCAAAGGATTTCAATCCGCTGATGCAGAACCAGCGGCCCGCTCTACTGCTCTCTCGCGGCGTGGTCTACGTAGGCTATGCCTCGCACTGTGACAAAGAGCCGTACCACGGCTTCCTGATGGGCTACGATGCGCAGTCACTGCGCCAGACAGCGGTGCTGAACACATCGCCGACGGGCTCGGAGGCGAGCATCTGGCAGTCGGGACAGGCCCCAGCCGTAGATGCGGAGGGCAATATCTACGTCGTCACAGGGAATGGTTCGTGGGACGGCAAAGTTAACTTCAGCGAGAGCTTTTTGCGGCTCAATCCGCAGTTGAAGCTGCTGGATTGGTTCACGCCGACCAACCACTTTGAGCTGGATGCGAAGGACCTGGATCTCGACTCCTCCGGCGTCACGCTGATTCCCGGAACCAATCTTGTGTTGGGCGGCGGCAAAGAGGGAGTTCTGTATGTCCTCGACAAACGCCACCTCGGGCACCTCGGCGATGAAAATGCGTTGCAGCACTTTCAGGCGGGCAAGTCGCATCTGCACAGCTTCGTGTATTGGAAGAGCGACCGCAAAGGCTCGCTCCTGTACTTATGGGGACAGATCGACAGATTACGTGTCTTCGGGCTCACCGGCGACAAGGTGACAGAGACTCCCGTGATGACGCGGCCCGAGGTAAACCAGGGTCATCCCGGCGCCATGCTGTCGATCTCGGCGAACGGCGGCAAAGAGGGAATTCTATGGGCAGCGATCCATGCGACCGGAGATTCGTGGCATGAGTCGCGCCCGGGAATTCTTCATGCCTACGATGCCGACGACGTGAGCCACGAGCTATGGAACTCGCTCGAAGATGCAAAGCGTGACGACTGTAACAACTACTCGAAGATGGCTCCGCCGACCATCGCCAACGGCAAGGTGTATCTCGCCAGCTTTGGCACGGAGAACATTGGGACGGGACAGATGTGTGTCTATGGCTTGCTTCCGGACGGCCCAGTTCCCGCAGCGCCTGATGCGCTTGAAGCCAAGGTGCAGAACGGGGTGATTTCGCTCTCGTGGGCTGCCGTGCCGGGGGCAAGAACTTACACCGTAAGGAGCCTGGACAGCGCCAACGACGTACCGAGCACGCTCGCCACTGGGTTGGTTTCAACAGGATTCACCGGGATTGCGCCCTACAAAGGCACGTCCGTTTACGTCGTTACGGCAGTGGACTCCAATGGTGAGAGTGTTCCCTCCAAGCCTGTCACTGTCGATCTGCAGCGCGCTGCGTCCGTGCAGCGAGACCATGGCATGATGCACTGATATTGCTGCATGGATGTTCGAGGAGAGACTCGGCATGAAAACGGCTACAAGGATCAATCTGCAAGTAGGCATCCTGAGGCGGATGGACAGGCTGAAGGAGCGGCTCCGGCGCACGCCGTCCACGGCAGAGCATCTTGCCACCGGCCTGCGCGGAGAACAGGAGGCGCTTTTTCATCTGCGGACGCTCGGCTACACCATCGTAGCGCGGCGATGGAAGAGCACGAAGCTGCGCGGCGACGTCGACCTGATCGGCTGGGACGAGGACCGCCTGTGCTTCATCGAAGTTAAAACTCGAACTGGAAGAGACCCGCTGGCACCGGCGGAGTCAGCCGTCGATGCCGACAAGCAGGAGATGTTGCGAAAGATGGCGCGAGCCTATCTGCGCAGCTTTCCCGAGAAGCTGAGGCGCGAGGTTCCGGTGCGCTTCGATATCGTATCGGTATACCTGCAACCAACTACGGTCGAGTTCGAAGTATTCAAGGCGGCATTTTGCTGGCAGTGAATTCCGCGAAGCTGTGCAACATCCATTTTTCCAATGGCGGTGTCTAATATAGATGGGTACCGAGGGGATGAAACGATGACGCTGCTGAATGCTCCGCAATACAATGCCCACCGCGAGACGCGAAACCGCAATCTGCTGGTAGGTAGCGGAGTCGTGATCGTTGTCTTGGCATTGCTCTACCTGGGCGGCTATATGCTGGGGCACGGATGGTTCTTCTCGAACCTCCCGGTTGAGCATAAGATCAACAACTTTATGACCGACCTCCAGAATAAGGACTACAAGACGGCATACGGCATCTGGATGAACGACCCCAAATGGGAGCAGCATCCCCAGAACTACGACTACAAGCTGCAGCGGTTCACCGAGGACTGGACGACCGCCAGCGACTGGGGCTCCATCACATCGCACCACGTCGACATCTCCAAGCGCGACGGCTCGGGCATCATCATCGCGGTAACCGTGAACAACAGTCCCAAGAAGTTATTTCTCTGGTACGAGAGGTCGAATGGAACGCTGACCTACTCGCCACGCGAACTGCAGTATTAGTGAGCCTCCGGCGGCCCTGCGTGCAATACGAAACTAAGACCATGTAAAGTTCTCCTACGCGCTTTTTTAAGAAAAGCCGGGGAGACGAGTCCATTGCGTATACGATTTGAGCGGTCAGTACTGTCTTGCATAGTTGCCGGAGTCTTAGGTTTGATCAGCACTCTTCCCGCCTCGGCAAGTTCTACCCCGCCCGCGCCCGTCGTGGTCTCTTCCGGCTGGCAGTTGCAGGACGCCGCTAAAGTCTCCCAATCCGGAGACGCCGTCTCCCTCCCGACCTTTACCCCGCAGAACTGGTACGCCGCCACCGTCCCCGGCACCGTACTCACCAGCCTCGTCAATGATGGCGTCTACCCCGAGCCGCTCTACGGCGAGAACAATCGTCCCGACAAGATTCCCGAAAGCCTGAACCGCACGCCCTACTGGTATCGCGCCGTCCTCACCGTCCCCAGGTCCTACAACCACCATCAGATCTGGCTCAATTTCGACGGCATCAACTATGCCTCTGAAATCTGGCTGAACGGCAAGCAGATCGGCACCACTAAGGGCGCCTTCATCCGTGGAACCTTCGACATCACATCGCTCATCAAGCCCGGCAAGCAGGCGGTGCTCGCTGTGCTCGTCTCGCCGCAGCCGCACCCCGGCGTGCCGCACGAGCACACCATCCGCAACGGCATGGGCCTGAACGGAGGCGTCACCGCCATCGATGGCCCAACCTTCCTCTCCACCATCGGCTGGGACTGGATCCCCGCCATTCGCGATCGCGACACCGGCATCTGGCGCAAGGTCTACCTTTCGGCGAGCGGCCCCGTCGTCATCAAGAATCCTCGTGTCGAGACCGACCTGCCCCTGCCCAGGCTTGACTCCGCAGACGTCTCGATTCAGACCACCGTCGAGAACACGACCGACCAGCCTCAGAAAGGCATCCTGAAAGGCAGCTTCGGCGGCATCACCTTTCAGAAGGATGTAGAGCTTGCGCCTCATGCTTCAACGCTGGTCGCGCTCGATCCAAAGACGATCCCCACGCTGCACGTCAGCAATCCAAAGCTATGGTGGCCCAACGGCTACGGCCCGCAGAATCTTTACGATCTCCATCTCAGCTTTCAGATCAAAAAGAACGTCTCCGACACCAACGATGTTAGTTTTGGCATCCGCAAGATCACTTACTCTGTACCCGACTCTGAAAACCTCACCATCTCCGTCAACGGTGTCCGCATCTTCATTCGTGGCGGCGACTGGGGCCTCGACGAGGCGATGAAGCGCATCCCCCGCGAGCGTCTCGAAGCCGAGATCCGCATGCACAAGATGGCCAACATGAACCTCATTCGCAACTGGGTCGGCCAAAGCACCAACGAAGACTTCTACGAGCTATGCGACAAGTACGGCATCCTCCTCTGGGACGAGTTCTTCCAGCCCAACCCGAGCGATGGCCCCAACCCCACCGACCTGCCGACATACATGGCCAACGTCCGCGACAAGATTCTTCGTTTCCGCAACCACCCCTCCATCGCCATCTGGTGCGCGCGCAACGAGGGCTACCCGCCCAAGCAGATCGACGACCTGCTGCGTCCCATGATGGTCGAGCTCGATCCCAACCGCCTCTATCAGCCCAGCTCCACCGCAGGCCACGGCGTCTTTTCGAGCGGTCCCTACCACTGGCGCACGCCGCGCGAGTTCTACGACTTCAAGCACGCCTTCAAGACCGAGATCGGCAGCGTCTCCGTCCCTACGCTTGAGTCCATCCACGGCATGATGCCCCAGAAGGATTGGGAGATCATCAACGACGACTGGGCCGAGCACGACTTCGCCCGCGGTGCATCCGGCGGCGACACCTACCGCAACGTCATCGAGGCCCGTTACGGCAAGCTGGCCAACCTCGCCGACTTCATTCGCAAGGCACAGCTCGCCAACTACGAGGCATTCCGCGCCATGTACGAGGGCCGCAACGCCAAGCTCTTCAACCCCAGCACCGCCATCATTACCTGGATGAGCAATCCCGCGCAGCCCAGCTTCGTCTGGCAGCTCTATCACCACGACCTCGAGCCCAACTCCTCTCTCTTCGCCGTCGAGAAGGCAGGCGAGCTCCAGCACATTCAGCTGAACGAGAGCACCGGCGACGTTCAGGTCATCAACAATCTCCCCACCGCGTTGACCGGCGCCACCGCACATCTCTCCATCTATAACCTCGACGGCTCCATCCCCTACCAGCATGACTACAACGTCACCGCTCCGCCCAGCGTCGCCACCAGTCTCGGCGTAGTGCCGTGGCCCGCCAACCTGTCGCCGGTCCACTTCGTCAAGCTCGACCTGCACGATGCCTCCGGCAAGCTCCTCTCCAGCAACTTCTACTGGCGCGCTCTACCCGAGCATCAGGACGATCTCACCGCTCTCAACCAGCTACAAGCCGTCACGCTCGATGCCAAGGTCGAGCGCCACGACGCCGACGGCAAATGCCTGCTCATGATCACGCTGCACAACCCCGGCTCGCAGGTCGCCCTCATGGCGCATCTGCAACTGCGCCGCCAGCACTCGAGCGAGCGCGTGCTGCCCGTCTTTTACAGCGACAACTATGTCTCGCTTGTTCCTAACGAGACGAAGACCATCTCGATTGAAGCGAGCGAAGCCGATCTCAAGGGCGAGGTGCCGCTAGTAGTAGTCGATGGATGGAACGTCGCAGTCACGCCATCCTCAACGCCCACTGCCGCCATCGCTCTCAATGTCGATGCCCAGGTCGATCACTGGCCCGTTACCGGCATTCCCATGTACGTTCCGCCGCCGCTTCCGGCGTCTGCGGACAAAAACTAAATCGGAGCGATGGTGCAGGCAGTCGAATCAGTCAAGGGCAGGGAAGTCTATGCGAAGATCACGCTTCGGCTGATCCCGTATCTCTTCCTGCTCTACATCGTGGCCTACCTCGACCGCGTCAACGTCGGGTTCGCCGCCATGGACATGCAGCGCGAACTGCACTACAGCAACACCGTCTACGGAACCGGCGCGGGCATCTTCTTCCTCGGCTCCGCGCTCTTCGATCTGCCCAGCAACCTGATGCTGGCCCGCGTCGGCGCAAAGATCTGGATCGCCCGCATCATGATCTCGTGGGGTGTCATCTCCACCTGCATGATGTTCGTCCGCTCGCCCGAGTCGTTCTACATCCTTCGCTTCCTGCTCGGAGTCTGCGAGGCCGGGTTCTTCCCCGGCATGATCTTCTATCTCACCTACTGGTACCCCTCGCACGAACGCGCCCGCGCCGTGGCCAAGTTCATGACCGCGACCTCACTTGCGGGTGTAGTCGGCGGCCCGCTCTCGAGCGCCCTGCTGCGCCTCGACGGCTTCAAAGGCTTGGCGGGCTGGCAGTGGCTCTTCCTCTCCGAAGGCATACCCACCATCCTGCTCGGTATCTCCGTGCTCTTCCTATTAAAGAACAAGCCCGAAGAGGTCCACTGGCTCAAGCCCGAAGAGAAAACATGGCTCGCCGACGAGTTGCAGCGCGACCGTGTCCGCTACGGCGCGGCAGAGCATCATGCGTTGCGCGACGCCATCCGCCTGCCCATGTTGTGGCTGCTGGCTGGAGCCTACTTCGTTAGCCAGGTCGGCGTCTACATCGTCAACCTGTGGATGCCGCTCATCCTCAACTCCTTTTCCGGCGGCGCACACACTGCCAGCGTCATCGCGCGCTATGCCACGCTGCCTTACCTTGCCGCAGCCATCTTTACCGTAATCGTAGGCTGGAACTCCGACCGCACCAATGAGCGCCGCTGGCACATCGCGGGCTGCCTGCTGCTGGCCGCAACCGGCTTCGCGTGGACGGCGGTGGCGCACAACATCGTGGTCGCCATCGTCGCCATGACCTTCGCCGCCATGGGTCTTTGGAGCATGATGGGCCCCTTCTGGACGCTGACCACCAGCGTCCTCGGAGACGCGGCAGCGGCAGCAGCCGTCGCCATTCTCACCACCATCGGCGGTGTCGGCGCCTTCCTCGGCCCTTACTCTATCGGCAGAATCCGCGACATCACCCACAGCTTCCAAGACGGCCTCTACGCCATGAGCGCGCTGGCGGTCTGTGCTGCGCTGCTTGCTCTCGCAGCAAGAACAGGGAAGCAGCCCGCCAAAGCAAACTGAATTCACACCCTCGGCCCGCCGCAGTCATCCCGGCCGAATTACCCACCAGTCCCCACGTAACGTCTTCCAACCGAATTGCGCGTCAACCACAAAAGCACGTCATCTCGACCGGAGCGAAGCGAAGTGGAGAGACCCCTGTATTTGCTCCCGCTCGTCCCCAACCGCTGCAACTTCCATTTGCAACTCTCTAAAGCCCTCGTCTGGAGCGGAGATCATCGCCACCGCATTTATTTTTCGCGTTTTCAGCCCAGAAATGAAATGTCAAGCCCCACAATGGCTTAACTAACTGAAACCAAACGCGATAATCATTGCAAAAGAGTTTCACGCGATTGGCTAAACTATATCTAGTAGATCAAAGAAAGAAGGTCTCAGCACAAATGCCGGGGCTTCCCTTTTGAAATCAATATTTTAGCCGTAACTCTCATGGTTGCAATATTTTAGAGGATGTAATCTCGCTAACTCATTGCAATAATTTGACTTATAGCCAAAATACCCCGGGGGGGGGGTGCCCCCTGGAAAAATGAGGTATCAGTTCCATTCTGGGCGGCTGCCTCAACCTTTAATACATCATGATGAGATGTATATTGAATCCCGTTGCGATATACTATCTCTATGACGCCGCTATCTTCCTACGAGGGGCTTCCGTCCGAAACGGCCCAGGTTCAAGCCGATGATGCGATTCGGAATCTTGCCTGGTTTCGCTATAACCTCCGCAAATTCCTGCGTTTCAGCGAGAAGGCTGCGCGGCAGTGCGGTGTTACCCCGCAACAGCATCAACTGATGCTCGGCGTGGCCGGATACACCGGGCGTGGAACGGCAACGGTGTCGGAATTGGCTGAGTTCCTGCAGGAGCGGCACAACTCCGTTGTGGGTCTGGTAGAGCGCGCCGCCCAGCGTGGGCTCGTCCGCAAGGAGCATGACACGCAGGACCGCAGATTTGTCCTGGTCTCTTTGACTCCGCTGGGGGAACAGATTCTTGCCCGGCTGACAGAGTTGCACAAGGAAGAGGTAAAAGCCGCGAGAGAGGCACTGATGAAGGTGCCTAAGGTTCCGGCACAGGTACTTGAGGTAAAGAAAAGGGCAGTCTGACGAAGTTCGCCCAGGCTTTAAGTTTCAAAAAATATTCCGCGCCGTTCGATCGGCGAAGGCGAAGACAGTAGATCAAATGGACCGCACGCAAACTATCAAGACGAGAAGAGATAACTGGGTGCTGAGGCATCCCCTGTTACGCAAGTACATGCCGCTGGTGCATGAAGACCTTACCGCGACCTATTCGCGCGACCTGCATAAATGGCTGATCATCGCTCCCATCATCGGGATAACGACGGGGCTGGCCATCACCTCGATTGCGATTATTGTGCTGGGCAAGGTCTGGCCGGTGGTGCTGGGCTACTATCTGGCACATCACTGGGCAATCCTGCCGGGGCTGGTGACTGCGTTTGCAATCACGGGCCTGATCATGCAGTTTCTAACGCCGGATCCGGATGAACATTCGACCGAGGAGGTCATCCGCTCCTACCACGAGCATCAGGGCGACATTAACATGCGGCCGTTTTTGCCGAAGTTGCTGGCGGCAATTACAACCGTAGCCTTTGGAGGCAGTACCGCGCTCGAAGGCCCGAGTATCTATGGCGGCGCGGCCATCGGCTCGTGGCTGTGGGCAAAGTTGCGCTGGCTACGTCTGGATGCGCGCGATCGTCGCATCATGCTGATCTGCGGCGCGGCAGCAGGAATGTCGGCGGTCTTTCGCGCGCCTTTGACCGGTATCGTCTTCGCGTTGGAGATGCCTTACAAGGATGATCTGGCGCATGAGGCCCTGGTGCCCTCGCTGATTGCTTCGGTGGTGTCCTACATCACGCTAAGCTCGTTTCTCGGCGGAGCACCGCTGTTCGACTTTGCCAGCTCCACGTCATTTACGGGGAAAGATCTTGTATGGAGCGCGTTGCTTGGGTTGTTGATCGGGCTCATCGCCATGGCGTTCGTGATTACCTTTCGCCGAATGCGCGTATTCTTCGTCAAGTCTTCTCTACCGCACTGGGTGAAGATGGCGATTGGCGGATTTTTGACCGGCCTCTGCGGTCTGATCTTTCTGTACTTCTTTCACGGCGCGCTGGTTCCGCTTGGTCCCAACTACGAAGCTGTGGGAATGATTCTCGGCATGCACCACAGCACGCTGGAACTGGTAGTGTTTGGCGTGCTCAAACTCGCAGCCAGCGCATTTACGCTGGGCGTTGGTGGTGTGAGCGCATTGTTCGTTCCCTTGTTCTTGACAGGCGGTAGCTTTGGCGTAGCCTTTGCGCAGTCGGTGGTTCACAGCCCTGCAGTCGAGTTATACGCCGCCGTAGGCATGGCCGCATTTATTGCCGCCGGTTACAAAACGCCGTTAGCTGCGGTGGTGTTCGTCGCTGAGGCAACGGGCGGACACGCGTTCATCATTCCGGCGCTGATCGGTTCTGCCGTAGCGTATGCAGTGTCCGGCGATGCGTCGGCCTCGGGTGATCAAAGGTTGCACGAAGGTGTCAGGGTGCAGGAGTTGCGGCATGTGATTGTGGGCGATGTGATGCAGCACAAGGTCATCTCAGTGCAGGCTGCGTTGACGCTGCGCGAGTTTACGGAGTTGCTCTCTCCGCACTATCACCACTCGACCTTCCCCGTCTTTGAAGACGACGAATTGCTTGGGGTTGTCGATGTGTGGTCTGTTGCGAAGGTTCCTACCGAGAGGTGGGCGACGACGCGAGTTCGCGAGCTTACCAATCGGCATGTTTCGAGAGTGCCTTCTGATTGCGATGTGACGGAAGGGCTTCGCCTGCTGCTGAGTGAGCACCGACAGCACATGTTGCTGGTAACCTCTGCTGCCGGAAAACTGGAAGGCATTGTGACGAAGACGGATATTTTGCAGGCGTTGAATACGCGCAGAGATGCGTCGAAACCTGTAAGTCTTGAAGTGGTATCGAAGGAGCACAGCCTGGTGTAAGCAATTCACCTCGCGGCAGGCTATTGTGTTGCTGCTGCCGCGAATTCTATTAGCCATCGGGCCTCGCTCTCTGTATAAGAGTTTTGCCGGATTGATCTTCTGATCGGTCCGGGATGCTGGCAACGAAGCGCGGAGGTTTCCCGATGGCCGATTACCCATTCACTGAAGTGACGACGCCAAACCCTGAAAGCAAGCCTCAAAAAAAAGGCCAGTTTGGTGTGGCGCTTGAGCCGGAGGTGATCAAGATATGTGGCTACGCGTTGTTGATTGGGTTGATCGGCGGCCTGGTCGCGGAAGGCCTGCTGGAGCTGATCTACCTTTTTACGAACCTCTTCTTCTATGGCAAGCTGTCGTTCGCAATTACAAACCCCGCCTATAACCATCTGGGCTTGTGGGTGATTCTGATTCCTCCAATTGGCGGCCTGCTGGTTGGCATCATGGTGCACTACTGGGAGCCAACGCTGAAGGGACATGGGATTCCCGAGGCGATGGAGGCCGTGCTGTTCGGCCACAGCCGGATGCGGATTCGAGTGGCGCTGTTGAAACCGTTGGCCACCGCGCTGGCGATTGGAACCGGCGGGCCGTTTGGCGCTGAAGGGCCGATCATTCAGACAGGCGCTGCCTTCGGATCGCTCTTTGGACAGGCCGTAGGACTGACCCCGTACTATCGTCGCGTACTGCTCGCATCAGGCGCGGCTGCTGGGATGGCAGCAACTTTTACCGCACCGCTGGCGGGAATTCTCGTCGCAATCGAACTGCTTCTGTTCGAGCTGAGAGCACGGTCATTCATTCCGGTGGCGCTTGCCGCCGCTGTGGCCACGGGAGTGCGGATACATTTCGTGGGATGGGCACCGTTATTCCCAACGCCTGCTTTTAAGCTGACCAGCATGAATGAGCTTTGGCTGTTCGGCCTCATGGGAATTCTGATGGGGATCGTCGGACTGGCGATGATTCGCGCGCTGGCGTGGATAGAGGATTTCTTTGATGAGCTTCCGTTCAAGCATGCTTTGATCTGGTCGCCTGCCATCGGCGCTCTGATCCTTGGCGTGATTGGATATTTTTATCCGCAGGTCTTTGGCACCGGCTACGACACCATTCGCGATATGTTGAATGACCGACTGACGACGAGCAAACTGCTGGGCATCTCGGTGGCGAAGTTCTGGGCGCTGGTCATTTCACTGGGATCGGGAACGACAGGCGGCGTCTTTGCCCCATCGTTGATTGTGGGCGGCGGCATTGGAGCGACGTTCGCAATTGGCCTTCAGCATCTCTTTCCACACCTGGTCAGCAATCCGGCATTCTATGCGCTGGTGGCGATGGCAGCGGTATTTGGAGGCATTGCACGCGCTCCGTTTACCAGCATCGTCTTTCTGTTCGAGCTGAGCCATAATCCGAATGCGCTGCTTCCGCTGATTGTCTGCGTCATGGTTTCGGATGGCTTTGTCCGGTTGTGCAGCCGCGACTCGATCATGACTGGAAAGCTGGTCAAGCGAGGACTCATCATTCTGCAGGACTACTCGGTGCCAGTGCTGATGCGCGCGCGGATCGACCAGATTATGCAGAAGCAATTCAATACGATTGATGCAGATCAGGAGCTACGGACGGTCCTGACGACGCTTGTTCCGGGCAGCAGTATCGGGCTCATGCCGGTGGTGGAGAAGGATGGAGTTCTGGTAGGAATTGTGGAGGCGCATGATCTGCTTAAGATCGAGCCGCCGGACCACCACTTCAAGATGCGTGAACTGGCACGGCAGGACTACGTGCTGGCCTATCCAGAGGAAGCGGTCGACCAGGTAAACCGCGATATGCTGCTGAAAAATATTGAGAATGTTGTTGTGGTGCAGTCACACGGCTCACGCAAGCCGATTGGAATCGCGCGAGCCAATGACATTCTGCAGCTGCGACGGTGGCTAATGGAAGAGGAGACCCGCGAAGTAGTAGCCAAGAGCAAGGCCTGACTCTTGAAGCTTTCACTTTGCTACGGGTCGCCATGGAATGTCACGCAAGAGAATCGCATATTCTGCTGCGTGACATTAAGCGATGCTGGTTGTTGTTCTCTAGAAATAAATCTTCGCCGCTAATTCTCCCTGACGTGCAGCGTTGAGTGTCGAACTGATGGTTCCTGCTGAGGAGGCGTCGATATTCGTTGCAGGAGAGGCGAAGGTAGTGTGGTTGAAGATGTTGTAGAACGATGCTCGCAGTTCAAGCGACTTCGAGTCCGTGAAGCGGAAGCTCTTGATGAGTGAAGTATCGAATTGCACCAGCCCATCGGCACGCAGCGTATTGATGCCACCATTGCCATAGGCGTATTGCGCAGGGACAGCAAAGGCGTCCGCTCCGCTTGGGCGCAGAATTCGGCAGCTCGGATTGTGCGAGTCGAAGTACCAGCAGTTAACGTTGCGAACCAGTGTCGGCTTTCCGATCGTGTTCGGCCTCTGGCTTCCGATACCTGTATTTGCCTGGTCGCCGCTGATGGTCGGGGTAAAAGGCAGTCCGGATTGCAGCGTCGCGATATTCGAAATATTCCAGCCGCCGACGATAAGGTTTGCCCACCCTGGCATCTGTGAAAGGAACCTGCGCCCATGACCGAAAGGAAGCTCATAGAGTGCGCTTGCCACCAGGTTGTGTTTCAGGTCGTAGCTGCATACGCCGTAGTAATTGATAAGCGGTGTGTCTTCTCGAACGACCGTTGTGTAGGTTCCTTCAGTAAGGCATTTTGCATAAGTGTAGGAGACAAGAAAGTTTGCGCCGCTTAGGTTCCGTGCTTCAAGCTTTGTTTGCAGAGAGTTGTAGTTGGCGCTTCCCGCAAACTTCGAGTAGCTGATGGTGCCCCACTGCGGTCTCGGGCGACGGCCTTGTACCGCACCAGCGCCCGGGTTTGGGTCATTGATCTGGAAGGCCTGCTGCATGTGAGTTGTCTTATTGCTGACATACGCGACATCAAGAGATATCTTGCTTCCGAACTGATGTTGCACTGCGGCGTTCCACTCCTGAACACTGGTATTTTTCACGTCGAGGGCCATAGAGGTAACGCTTGGCGTTGAGCAGGAATTAGCGATATAGCCGAAAGGGCAGACCGCACCGGAAGTATTTGGCGCAACCACGGGCTGCCCCTGATAGAAGTCTGCCAGCGTATAAGTCGGCACAGAAGCCGTGTTGTTGAGCGACTGCGATGCGATGAACGGCACGGTGTTTTGTGTGTTGTTGATGGCATTGTCGTCCGGGAACAGGTAGAACATGCCGTAGCCGCCGCGCAACACAGTATTGTTGGTCAGGCTATAGGCGAAGCCCACGCGAGGTCCGATATCGAAGTAATCGGATTTGCGAATGGACTTCGGAAGACCCAGACTATCTGCATATTCAAAGCGATCAGAAAAATCTGACGTGAGTTGCGGGCGTGAGCGGTTGCGCGTTCAACGAGTAGTTTCGTGGCAGAACCAGCTTGCCGTTGCTCAGATCAAAGCCTGTGATCTGTCCCTTGTCGCCGGAGTTGTAGAACGGATTGATCTCCCAGCGAAGCCCGGCATTGATCGTCAGGTTTGGCTTGGCGTGATAGTTGTCCTGCACGTAGAACGATTGGAAGTTGCCGGCATTTCCCCACAGGCTGCGGAAGCTGCTGCGGCATGCGCTGCGCGGATAGCCCATCAGGAAATCGGCCAGGTTATTGCCCGAGTAAGAGCCGTTAAAGTTGAAGGTCCCCCGAAGAATTGTTGCCGGCCACAAAGGTATTGGTGTTGTGAAAGAGCTCGTAGCCAAAGCGAATATCGTGCTTGCCGCTGGCATAGGTGACATGGTCCGCATATTGCCATGAGCGGATCTTGTTCTGCTTCGGATAGCTGTTATTCGACTGCCCGTTGTAGTTGGAATAGTTCGCGATTGTGATGCTGGGAAATCCTACTGTAGACTCAGGCGCGAGCCCTTGCAGTCCGGTGATACCTGCCGCGGCGTTGATGTCCTGGCCTTCGAGCGAACTGGTGAAGAGGAAGAAGCTGCGATAGTATGACGCTTGAAGCTCGTTGATCCATTTTGAATTGAAGACGTGGGTTTCGCGAAAGAGCCCATCCTGGCCGCGGCTTCGAAGAGGGAAGCCGCCCATCGTTGGGTACGCGTTCGGGTCGGTCTCGCGATTGTTTGCGATGGAGTAGCGGCCCGTCAGCCGATCTGCTTTCGTCAACTGGGGATCGATTCGAATATCACCTTGCTCCAACTGCTGCTTCAGCTTGTTGGTAAGAATGGCGCGGCCCACGCCATTCTGCACAACATTTGCGTGCGGCATATATTGCAGCAGATAGGCTGCTTGGGGTGCCGGTGTGAAGGTATTCGATCCGCGGCCATCGTTGACGATGGCGCCGGTGAGCGGATTCCGGATGGTTGCTCCGGGCGTCATGGAGAAGTCGCCTGTTCGCTCGGCATCGGTTGCAACGATGCTGTTGAAGTTCTGCGCAAGGCGATAGAGGGTTCCCTGCATGTCTACAAAGAAGAATGTCTTGTCTTTCCAGATTGGCCCGCCTACGACAAATCCGAATTGGTTGCGATGGAGCGCCTGGTTGCGGTCGTTCGATCCAGCAGGTGGCACATAAAAATAGTTCTTCGCGTCGAGGGCATTATTGCGCAGGAACTCATAGGCAGTGCCGTGAAATTGATTGGTGCCGCTCTTCAGCGTGGCGTTCACAATGGTGGGGCTGTGGCCGTATTCGGCGCCCATGTTGCTTGACTCTACCTTGAACTCGTCAAGAGCATCGACGTTAGGCTGGATGATTGTGCCGCCAAGCTGGAACTCGGTGATGTTTGCGCCGTCGAGATACCAGCCGGTCCAAGAAGGCGAGAGGCCATTCACGTTGACATTGACTGCGCTCGCGCGAATGGAGGTTCCTCCAGTAGCGATATTCTGGCCGCCCTGAATGTAACTGACTCCAGGCGTCAACTGCGTGAGTTGCCAGAAGGTGCGGCCATTGAGAGGCATGTTCTGCACTGTCTGCGTATCGATCACCTGACCCACCGACGAAGACGCTTGGTTGAGCAGTGGTGTCTGGTTGGCGATCACCGTGATCTTATCGTTCACACCGCCTACATGCAGAACAGGGTTGATGGTCGCGCGCTGCGCTACCTGAAGCTCGGTGTCGGCGATCTGCGCCGGAGCAAAACCGTCATGGGTAACGGTGACCGAGTAGTGACCGATCTGCAGATTGGGCACGGTGAATTCGCCATCGCCGCCGGTTGTAACTGTTCGAACATCCCCGGTGCCGAGGTTCTTTGCGATGATCGTCGCGCCGGAAATAGCTGCCACTGTATCGTCTGTCGCGGTACCTACGATTGTGCCGGTATTGGTTTGTGAGATCGCGACAGGTGCTGCAAAAACTGCGAGTAAAAATAACGTCGATCCCAGAATCGTTTTAACGGTTGTCATACGCATGTGGCTTGTCCTTTCAAACTTTATGTTCGAGCGTTCTGTCGGCGACACTTGGGACGCTAATTCGCTAAACCCATAGCAGTGGCTGACGGATCGGATAGTTGCGAATGATCTCTTTGTCCGTAGGATCGGGATTGAGCGTCTTCCATAACGCGATATATTCCGTTTGGTGGCATGCCAATCCAGCGAAGAGCAAGCCCGGGGATCGCACCGGCAGAGCATCGAAGTGCTCTACATCTTTTCTGTACGGCCACTTGCTCTTATCTTTTAAGTAGGGATAAAGAAACTCGGCAGCCCGGCACAGACCGCGGCCATCCGGCAACGCGAAGGTAGTAAGGTCTTGCCCCGAGCCTTTCAATGACTGTGCCAACCCTGCCATCACATCGAAGTTGAAGATCGAATAGCTGTAAGGTTTTGTCCGCGCCAGTTCTTTTGGGAACGAACCATCTTTGCCCAGTTGGTCAGGCAGAAGGTCTCCAATGAACCACTGATGAATTTCATGGCGGATCTCTTCGTCACCGATCAGCCGCGCATACTCCGAGGCCTGCAAGGCCCAGCAGGTGGCATGATTGTTCAACGCCGTGCGCTCTCGCTTGCCCTTTTCGCTGTTCACCATCCAGCTCAGATATTCGCGAAACCATGCACTGACACCCTTGCTGTCGGATGGGGACAGTACTTCAGGGCCAAGAAAGCTGGCAGCCCGCGCCACCTCGACCAGGTGTAGCGTGTCAATAATTCCATAGCTGCGTCCCGTCGAAGCGCCATGCACGCCCTGCGCATATTCGAGGTTCGGGTTCATCCGGGTTTCCGGAGTAACGAACCAGGCCCGTAGATGGTCGCCGGCTCGCTTGCCATAGCGGCGGTCCTTCGTCAGCAGCCACGCCGCGGTCAGGGCTGGCATGCGGATGGAGAGAGCGATCATCGCTTTGCGGTGGTCATCGAAGTTCTCGGGATTGCTTTGGCCGTCCCGGTTGATGTACGGGCCATTCGGATCTTTAGGGTTCGGCCAGAAGTAGTCAGCCTGAGAGAAGAAGTCGTGCGGTCCGCCCGGGCTCTTGGCGGACCGGAACGCGGTGATGGTCTCCGGCTCCAATGGCAGATATTCCTTCGCTGCTCTGAGGATTCGGTTTCGATCCGTCTGCGCTACCATCCGGTAGGCTGCTGATCTCTCTACCGCCCATGCTGACCGTGTTCGTCCGGCGACGATTGCCGTGGCTAAGCCAGCACAAAACTCTCTTCGATTGAATGCCATTGTTCCAGCCTGATTGAAATGGCTCCCGCAGATGAACTGCTTCAGGAGCGACCCCCACCCTCATCCCCAATGGATGTGAATGCAAGTGACTCACCGTTTGTCCCATTTCCAGACCGTTGTTATACCCAATTAATGTTTGTCCCAAATCTTCAAGTGACTCATTTTATTGATGCTTATTTTTATTTCCTTTGAGAACGGCCTTGCGATGGGAAGGGTAGCGGCGCTGCTCAACGCACGCGGAGGCATTTACCGCGTGCAGGCCGCAGCTTATACGACCATGGCACAGATTCGTGAAGATCCCACTGTTTTAGTAGGCGCGTACAACAATCAGTGGACCTATCGGCTGGCCGAGCCACTACGCTTTCATTTTGCCCCTCACCCGGACGAGCGCATCGTCGATGCTCAAGACCCAAAGCGTTCCTGGGCGCGCGACCGCTCGAAACCTTTCGGCGATAGTCCGGACTACGCTCTTGTGGCGAGGTTCCGCAACCTATCCACGGATAGCGTCGTTGTGATGATTGCAGGGCTTCAGCGTTTCGGCACGGATGCTGCCTCGCAGTTTGCAACGTCTACCGATCTGCTCGAGGACTTCAACCGCCAGGTTGGATGGAACTGGCGGAACAAGAATATTGAGGTTGTGCTGCGTGTCGATGTAGTGAATGGTCGGGCAGGAGCGCCGATCGTAGTGGCCACGCATCTATGGTGAGACAGAGCCACCAGCTAGGGTCTTTGAACCATTCGACGGAAATCTTACTTCGATAGATACGGAATTCCCTACAACGTTCCAGCGCATAAGCAAATCGTGGCTGCTCTGACCGCACGTACGATTGAACATAATCGCCAGGTTGGATCTCTTCCTATAGTGATGGACCAGCTCACAGCTTTACAATCGTAGTGGATAGCTGGGATGTCTGGTGAAAATTGGCGACGTCAATGGAGGCCAACTCTCTTAGGGAAAGAAGAGTTGGTCTCCATCGGCTATTTGGATGTCTTTGACAACTCCGATTCACAAAAGAGCGAGGCGACTGCCATGTCAGATGGAAGGGATACAGTGACGGTTGATGAGACAACAAAGGCTTGCGGCGATGTGAAACGTGATGGTTGCTGCTGCACGCCTGCATCAGATCGTACGCAGCTTGACGCGCAAGCTCAGCGTGCCTCAACTGTGACGGATGCCAAAGCTAGTCTCGATATCGACACAAAAATCGCCATGGTTTTGCTGCCAGGCGGCGAATTTCTGATGGGTACGGACTATGGAGGCGGGTTTCCTCAAGACGGGGAAGGCCCGGTGCGCGCTGTAGAACTCTCTCCATTTCAAATCGATGCCTTTCCTGTAACCAACGCAGACTTCGCCGCATTTGTCGATGCAACCGGCTATCGTACGGAGGCCGAACTCTTCGGCTGGTCCTTTGTCTTCTGGTCGCATATCCCTGTCGAGCGGCGGGCAGAACTCATAGAAGATACTGTCGCGGCAGCACCTTGGTGGTGCAAGGTCTCTGCCTCCTTCTGGAGACAGCCCGAGGGACCGGGTTCTCACATTGAGAATCGTCTACAGCATCCCGTAGTTCATGTCTCGTGGAACGACGCCAGTAATTATGCGACATGGGCATCCAAGTCGCTCCCAACCGAGGCTCAGTGGGAGTACGCTGCGCGTGGTGGCTTAGTGCAGAAGCTCTATCCGTGGGGCGATGAGCTGACTCCTGACGGAAAACATCGATGCAACATCTGGCAAGGAAGATTCCCAAAAGAAGATACGGCTGAAGATGGCTATGCGGGAACCTCGCCGGTCGATAGCTTCCCACCGAATGCATTCGAGCTCTATTCCATGACAGGGAATGTATGGGAGTGGTGCGCGGATTGGTTTCATGCGTCCTTTCACTCCAGTCCTATGCTGCGCAACCCGGCCGGCCCCGCTTCCGGCCAAGGCAAAGTGATGAAAGGTGGATCTTTCCTTTGCCACGCGTCGTATTGCAATCGCTATCGTGTTGCGGCACGTACCTCAAACACGCCCGATAGCTCTTCCTCAAATATCGGTTTTCGGTGTGTTCGAAACGGTTAGCTGGACTTTTTTCAATTACCTTATCTTGCTAAGCGGTGGGAACAGGGAAGAGATGGTGAGTTTGCCGAACATTATGGTTCAGCGCATAATTTCATCATTATGAATTTCTAATCATTAGCTTTTATATTGTTTGATGTATATTTGTGGACATCGGAGAATCAATTGGAGCCGAGAACATGAGTATTCTTCAACAGCTTAGCTCTTCCTTTCTTAGCGGACTCCCCGTGGGGATCTATTCGGTATGCTCAGCGCATCCTCTGGTGCTGGAAGCCGCTATGCGGCAAGCGGTGGCTGACGGTACTCCGTTGCTGATAGAGGCCACGTCCAATCAGGTCAATCAGTTCGGGGGCTATACCGGAATGAGTCCGGCAGACTTTCGTGAGTTCGCTCTCCGGATTGCTACTGCGCATGGACTTCCAGTGGAGAGGCTGATTCTTGGCGGCGATCATCTCGGTCCAAATCCATGGCAACATCTTCCGGTGGAGGAGGCCATGCAACATGCGCAGAACATGATCGCCGAGTACTCGCGTGCAGGCTTCACGAAGATCCATCTCGATGCCAGCATGGCCTGCCTGGGAGAGGAGACCCCGTTGCCCAACAGCGTCGTCGCCGAGAGAGCAGCGCGTCTGTGTCGTGCGGCAGAAGAGGCGAGCGGCTGCCATCTCCGATACTATGTGATCGGCACAGAGGTCCCTGTTCCTGGCGGAGCGACGGAGTCGCTTGCAGAACTGGAGGTGACGACCTATGCCCATGCGGCTCACACCCTGCAGATTCATCGCGAGACCTTTATTGCTGCGAGTCTGGGAGACGTGTGGCCGCGGGTCATCGCTCTGGTGGTGCAGCCGGGAGTCGAATTTAATCATGACAGCGTAGTTGATTACGATTCCAGCAAGACCGTAGAGTTGCGAAAGTTGCTGCGGGATGATGGGGGCTTGGTCTTTGAGGCCCATTCGACGGACTATCAGCGGCCACGTGCGTATAAGGAGCTGGTCAGTGATGGCTTTCCCATTCTGAAGGTTGGCCCTGCGTTGACGTTTGCCTTGCGCGAAGCACTCTTTGCGCTTGAGCTTATCGAAGGTGAACTTGTTCCACAGGAGAGATGCTCCAATCTCTCTGAGGTGGTTGAGAGACAGATGTTGCTGCATCCTGAACACTGGGCAAAGCATTATCACGGAATACCTGAGCAGCAACGGCTGCTGCGGCGCTACAGCTACAGCGATCGCATTCGCTACTACTGGACGCAGCCGGAGATTCAGGCTGCCGTGAATGCTCTTATGAGCAACCTGGAAGGGGTAGCCATCCCGGAGACCCTGCTTTCGGCAGCGATGCCGCTGGAATATCTGGCCGTACGTGCCGGTAGTCTACAAGCAACTCCGCATGAACTCATTATCCATAGGATTCAGCAGGCAATCCGACCGTATGCCGCTGCATGTATTCCCAACTAAAGGCAAGCCGCATCCGGCGAGAGTTTGAGAGATTTGCTCCGCTTGGAGAATGACCGCTTAGCTGTGCCCCTGAGTTCGAAGCTGTGCAAGCTGACTCCGCAGTTGCTCTACGATCTCCGGGTGAGCATCGGCCACGTTCTTTGTCTCGCTGGGGTCGTTCTTAAGGTCATATAACTCCAGCGCGGCGATTGGGTAATCGATCTCCCCCGGCATCATGAGCTGCTCGATTGCTTTCTCTTTTGGGGTCAATGGCTTCGGCATATATATGGGAGAGGGATGCGCACCGGGTCTCTGACTGCGGTCGACCAGCTTCCATCGCGGAGTTCGGATCGCCAATACCGTGGCCTCTTCCACCAGTGTCTCGCGGCCCTTTTGCGATTTACCCAGCAATGCCGGCAACTCGTCCAAGCTATCCGGCGCCCCACCCTTCGGAACCGGCTGATGTACCAGTGATGCAAGACTGCGCAGCAAATCGACCTGGCTAATCAATGCCTCCGAGACGCCAGGCGCAATACGACCTCGCCAATGAGTAATGAACGGCATCCGCGTGCCGCCCTCATAAATCGAATATTTTCCGCCGCGGAGCATGCCTGCAGGCTTGTGAGCTCCGAGCAGTTCCACTGAATTGTCATCGTAGCCATCGTTCACCACAGGGCCGTTGTCCGAGGTAAATACGATCAGAGTGTTATCTGCCACGCCTGACTTCTGTAGAGTCTCCAATACGCGGCCAACGCTCCAGTCCAATTGCGTGATCGTATCGCATCGAATGCCGCACTGACTCCTGCCTGCAAATTGGTCAGCCGGAGCGTGCGGAACATGAATGTCGCTCGGGGTGAAGTACAACAGAAACGGCTCGTGCTTGTGCTCTTCAATAAATTCGCAGGCCTTGTCCGTGAAGGTCTGCGCAATGGTCTCGTCCTTCCAGCGAGCAGCGGCTCCGCCTGTCATAAAGCCAATCCGGCTGATGCCATTGACGATGGTGCCGTCGTGCCCTTCGCTTAGTTTCATTTTGAGCAGTTCGGGATCTTCTCTGCCAGTAGGCTCATCTCCAATCTTTGCTTCATAGGAGACGTGAATTGGATCCTTGGGATCCAGGTTCACAACCCGATGGTCGTGGATAAACACAGTAGGCACACGATCTGCGGTGGCCGGAAAAAAGAAGGCATCGTCGAAGCCCAATTCACAAGGACCCGGCTTGATCTCCCCATTCCAGTCGATGGTGCCGTCCCCCAGGCCGATGTGCCATTTACCCACCAGGCCTGTAGCGTATCCAGCTGGCTTCAACACGCTGGCAATCGTAGGCTGGCCCGGTTCAATCAGCGATTTCGCATCGCCGGGAAGAATCTGCACGCCGTCGTGCCGCCATGCGTAATTGCCCGTCAGCATGGCATAGCGCGATGGTGTGCATGTGGCCGCATCGGAATGAGCGTTTGTGAACCGGAGCCCGCTCTTGGCCAAGCCATCGATGTGTGGGGTGTTTACATTAATCCCGCCATAGCATGTGAGGTCTCCATAGCCCAGATCATCCGCGAGGATGATGACGATGTTCGGCTTGCGCCCCGATGCTCCCATCTCCCCCATTAACTTGCCAGAATCGAGCGCAAGCGCAGACAACGCCAAGCCCATATTTCTCAAGAAGTCTCTTCGGTTAAATCCAGGGTTCATCATATCTACTTCAGCATATATTTGTGGTTTGAGATCCTTCAAGACATCTTTTCCAGCATAGACTCCAGAATGAGCAATTTAGATTGGTTTATTGTTCTTTAATGCAACAGCTCTCGAGTCATTAAGCATAGCCTTGCATGGGCTACCCCCTTGAGTTAATCTCTCAACCTGGACGGGAATTCGCGTAAGGGATTGATTTCTTAAATGGTCGGCCCTGGTAGACGACTTTCGAACTTTTGGTCGAGAGGATCAGTCCCCCTTTAAATGATGTTTACTGCACAATAAGAGTCAGGTTAGCAGAGCTTTTTATATTGGCGGTCATATCTGTTGCGGTTATCACCACCGTATAGGTTTTAGCGGCGGGAGTAGATTTACTGCCGCCGCTGCTGCAACCGCTCAGACCCAGGACTGAACTGAGCAATAAAGCTGCAATCACGACCAACGGAGACAGATGCGGCAGCCGGCGACGTACCTGTTTGAGAGTTGCCAACGGCAAGAGCAGAAATCCGAGAGCCACCGGAGCCAGCGGTCCACCCGTGAATGGATTTTCAATATTCCTCGCTTGGCTTGCGGTAGTTTGAATGGTCAGAGTGACCGTGGTCGTTCCGCTGCCGGCTGGAACCGTCGCCGGAGTAAAGGTTGCAGTTGCTCCCACGGGCAATCCGGTTTCGGCGAGGGTAATTGCATCGGGGAAGACTGCTCCAGCGGGAGGTGTGATCACAAGGCTGTAGGTCGCCGTGCCACCCGCTGCCGCTGTGGCGCTGCCGGAACTGGTTCCTGATGCAAGGGTGAATTTGGGTGCCGCGACAGTAAAGCTTGTGGTCGCTGTCGCTGCAACATAGTTGCCGCTGGCTGCCTGATTTGCATTCAGTACAACAGTACCTACTCCCGTCAGCGTAACCGTTGAACCTGTGATGGTCGCTGGACCGCTCACTACCGTATATGTAACAGCTCCATTTGAAGCCGAAGTGGCGCTCACGGTGAAAGGTGCAGTGCCGTAGGTCTGCGATGGAATTAACACGAAGCTTAGTGTCGGCGGGACTGTCCCGCTCAGGGTGATGGCATGTTCAGCATAGCTAGGGGCGGATGCGTTGAGGTTGGTGTCTCTTAACAGCAGCACTCCTAACCTCAGCGATGTGTTGCTATAGTCTGCGCCGGTGGGTGCGAAGCTGATGGACAACTGGCAGGACGCGCCCGCTGCCAGGGTTCCTGCGGTTGCGGAGTCGCTCCCTACAAGCGGTCAGGCAGTGGCACCGCTGCTGTCCAGGGCAAAGTTCGTTGAGGCACTCGGATTATTGCCCGAGGCTGGAATAGGGAAGCTGAGCGAAGCATTGCCGATGTTCTCGACAGTCACGGTCTGCGCAGTACTGGTTGCACCAACATTGGTCGTCGCGAAGCTCAAACCCTGGGGAGTAGCGAGATTTATGCTCCATACGTCATTGACCTGAGCACTTGAACCAACGACATTACCGGTCCCATTCACTGTTACTCCGATGACACCATTTAATCCGGTGGCCAGTGCGGCACGAGAGTAGGCACCTCCGGAGAGTGTTTCTTTGACGATCTGGTTGCTGCCGATGTCTGCAACGTAGACGTTTCCCATGCCGTCCAGAGCCACTTCCAGGGCTCGATCCAATCCGCTATCGATGATGCTCTGGGTATAACTACCTTCGGAAAGAGTCTTCTTGAACAGTTGATTGCTGTTTTGACTGAAGTAGATATTGCCACTGGCATCCACAGCAATTCCCGACGGATAGACGCTACTGTCGATCGTACTTCGGGAATATCCCAACGAAATGCCTGTCATGAGCGTTTCCTTCACCAAACCCGCGGCAAGACTTCCAATGTAGACGTTGCCGCTTCCATCAACTGCCACAGACTCGACATTCCCCAGCCCGGAGAATATCGTGCCGGGTGTATAACCTCCCGCAGGTAGTGGTTTCTCCTCCAAAACCTGTGTTGCATCCTGATCGGCGATGAATACATTGCCTGCGCTATCGACGGCCACGCCTACGGGGTAGGCTAAGCCGGTGGCTACCGTGCTCTGGGTATAGCCGCTCCCTGTCCGAGTCTCTTTTACAACCGCATTTTGCGGGCTGTTGGCACTAACAGACTCTGCGATGAAAAGATTGCCGGCTGCGTCCTCCGCAATGCTGTACGGACTTACCACGCTGAGTGGCAGAGGAGTCTGGACTCTGGGCAGGAAACTGACCTGCGGCCCCGACCCTGTACCTTGAAGATAAGCCGTGGCAACGGCAGTTCCCGAAAGGCTTCGAATCACAACTGCGCCATACCTGGTTCCGGCTGCAGTTGGCGTAAAGGTCACATTCACCGTGCAGCTCTCGTAGCTGGCATAGGCATAGCTAGTGCCATTGGTAGTGCAGGTTCCTGAACCCGCGTCGGTGAAATCGAGCCCTGCTACGCCTTGTGTGAGCACCGTCGGCTGCTGAATGGAACCCCCGATTTGGAAGGTAAAGGTGACAGGCATCTGTGTGCTGGAACTGCCAATATTGACCATGCCGAAGTTGCCGCCAGAGGCCTTCGCTTCCAGAATTTGATTAAGACCGGAGTTGGCAACGTAGATGTTACCGCTGGAATCCACTGCAATGCTTTGAGGAGCATTCAGGTAGCCGATTGGAGCGTAGTCTATGGTGTAAGTTCCGCCGGAGGGGGTTTCTTTCAGAATATGCAGACCGAATGGATCGTAAATATAGACGCTACTGTTGCCATCGACAGCAATCCCGTAAAGACCGGGACTGGCAACTACCACGCGTTCGGTATAACTTCCTCCCGCCGGTATTTCTTTGATGACGCGGTTGTTCCCATGGTCGGAGATATAGATAACGCCGGCTGCATCCACCGCAATACTGAGGGGAAGGTTGAGGATACTGGTGGGGATTGTGCTTTGGGTGTACGTGCTACCGGAGAGGGTCTCCTCGAGGACGCGATTGTTTCCGGTGTCGGCGACGTAGACATTGCCGATGCTATCGGCGGCGATGCTTTGGGGATCGGACAGAGTGCCGTCGACGATGCTTTGAGTGTAGGTGTCTCCGGATAGGGTCTCCTTGAGGATGCGATTGTTTCCTGTATCTCCAATATAGACATTCCCGATACCATCGACGGCAACACTGTTCGGGGAAGACAGACCAGTCGCAACAACGGTGCTCTCGGTGTAAGTGGTTCCGGAGAGCGTCTCTTTAATGACTCGATTGTTGCCTGTGTCGGCGATGTAGACGTTGCCGCTTCCATCCACGGCAACTCCATAGGGAGAAGACAGCGTGCTGGTCGGTATCGGTACCTGAACGTCGATCAAATTAATGGCCTGTGCATATGCGACTGGGCAGACCGCCACGATGGTTGACAGCCCCACGCAAAGGACAGCCTTGATACCTGCGTGTCGCAGAGAGAGAAAGGCGCGGGTAGACCGGGCGCCGCGGAGATGTCGGTAAGGGGCAAACTTGATCATCAGAGACTCCATAGGCAGAAAAATAAAGTGTTCATCAAGTGAAGAAGGGACTCTCTGAACTGAGCACAGAGAGACAGATAACCGCTTTGCCAGAATTTTATGGAGATGGATTAAGTGGAATTGACTGTCCACTGGCACAAAGTGCTGCGAGGGATAGAGATGTAAGTTCGCCTAGGCGGCGCAGAAAAGCAGACATTAATACTCCAGGACGAGCAATCTGACAGATTTGGTTCTCAGAATCAGAGTGACTCTACCGGACACAGGCCTCTTCGTCCAAGGAAACTTATCGCAATGAGAACCTCAGGCATGGAGTTCGAAACAGAAAAATGGAGTCTACTGTAAGCTGCTCAAAGTAGAAGAGATATAAATGGTCGACCCTGGTAGACGACTTTCGAACTTTCGTTGCGTGCGAAAAGCGCGGACTCGATTTTGCTCGGATGTTGTTCGCTAGCCCATTGGCTCTCGTGGGGTGTCAACCGTTTCCAAGACGAGTTGTTGGCAGACGTCTTTTAAGACGTAAGCAGATTGTTGGTCTGAAGTCGGAACTTCTTCTGGTACACGGCTCACTAAACCCAATCGGCGGTTTATCAGTAGCCAACCGAAAAAAAAATGTTTGTGAGCGTAATAGCTCACGAAAATCGGGCTCGCGACTCCGACGAGATGGGCGATATCTTCGGGATGCCAGCTAAATCCGATCCGGGTAAAAACACCCGCACAAGCCCAACGCTAACCAGCCACAACTGGTCAAAACCAAAACACATTAACAATCGCAAACCGTGGTAGCTGCGAGTACCGGAAGTGTCAGTCTTCGAACACAAAGCTCCGTGCCAGGACAAAGGCAACAAGCATTCCAATACGATAAGTCACCATTACGGCAAGCTCGTAGCGCATGATCCGGGAGAAGAGGATTCGTGAGCTAAGGTTGCAGACTGCCGCGAGTTTGTCCGTAACGGCAAAAACCTACTACCCGGAATGCTTCCATGGAAGAAGCCATTTTTCCTCTGCGATGGTCAATAGACCAGTCATGGCCGCTGGATCCTGTTGGCCATCCTTTGGCCGAGCTGAACGCTCTCTGAGATTCCCCTGTCTTCGGGATAGTAAAAGCACGTGTCGGCGATCTGAAGGCCGTGAATTGGAGTCTGAATAGGGGGAAGCTTTGCTGCGAAGCCAGGCTCACAGACCGGTTGCGCATAACGAAGACGCGCTACATGCGTCGCGATAATATCCTCCCGCGTCAACGCCGGATTCACCCTGCACAGATACGTGAAGGCTTCGTCGAGAAGCTCCGCATCGCTCCAGGCGAATTTGGCGTTGTCGCCCGGCATGTAGTACGGAATGTACACTACGCTCTCTCGACCTACCGGCCTTAGATTCGAAAACTCAATAATGCCCGGAATAAAGATATCCGGTTCACTTATATTCACCCAGAAGTGAGGGCTTACCGAACGCTTCAACTTAAACACCAGGCAGCAAACGCCCATATTGACAATCGAATTGTACTGAACCTTCCAGTCCTCCGGCAGGTTCGGGACCATGGCTGAGATCAAGGGCGTCGGCACGGTAGAGATCACGGCATCGGCGTGTACGACACCTTTGGAGGTGAGCACACCCGTGACGTGACCGTCCTCAACCAGGACTTTTTGTGCTGCACATCTGGTAGAGATTTGACCGCCACGCTCAAGAATGGCGGAGCAGAGCGCATCGACGAGAGCCTGGCTCCCGCCTTCGATATACCCCAGCTCTTCCTGCATCATCGACCTTCGGGAACGGCCAATGCGGCGAATCCGCGTCCATATCCATGCAGCCGAGACGTTCTCCGCGTATTGATAAAACTTTAGTGCAAACAGAGGCTTCCAGAGTCGGTCGTATACCTCGGCACCACACCACCGTGTTATCCATGAACGCGCCGACTCCGTTTCGATGGCATCCCATCGGTTGCGGCGTACAGAGAGAAACGCAAACAGGCCATATCGTAATCGCGAAAAAAAACTGATCTCGCTGAATCTCAGCAACGCAACGGGAGTGCCCCAATCATGCAATTTTCCGTTGGTATAGATAGCCATCGATGTGGCTCTCCAGCGTAACTTTTCGCGTATCCCAAGCTCATCCATCAGCTCCATCGTAGGGAGATCGCTTTTACAGACAAAATGATAAAATCGCTCGATAGATAGTCCAGCCAGATCAAAATGCGCTGCCATTCCACCCGGCTCGGGAGCTGCCTCCAGCACCTCAACGGTATGTCCGGCCTTAATGGCATAAAACGCTGCAGAGAGCCCCATCGCCCCCGATCCGATTACGACAATGTTAGCGATAGTGCACCTCTGAAAGTTGAAGCCGTACGGATTTAGAGGCCCTTTTGGGCCTCATCCAGGGATAAGCAGGTTAGAAGTCCAGGGCCACCTGCGAGTACACGGGATCCTGGAAGGTCTCGTCAAGAGCCTGCTGCAACGGCGTTGCACGAACTCCAAAAATCCCGGGCCAGTCGATCACCTCGAAGACATCAGGCGTCACAAGTGCCTGTAGCTGTTTCACCGTAAATGCAGGATTCTTATCGAAGAACGAGTTCACCTTCAGCAGACTCCAGAAGAGGCTATAGGGGATTTTCTGGAGATGAACCTTTGCCCGCGTCGCTTCTTTTACAGCCCGAATCAGATCGATGTAATCGATTCGTTCCTGGCCGGTAATGTTATACGCGCCGATTCTTTCATTCGTCAGCGAAGAAACGATAATCTCACAGAAATCTGCTGCATAGAGAGGTTGGCGTAGAAATTTGCCAGACCCGGGGATTGGGAAGACGGGGACCCGCTGCATAAATCTCGCCAGCCATCCAACATGTTTTCTATCAAACCAACCAAACATCAAGGTCGGCCGCAGGATGACTTGCTTGATTCCACAGGCACAGACCAATGCCTCCTGCGCTTTTTTGGTCTCTGTATAGTCGTCGATCGCCATGGAATTAACCACTGACGACGATATGTTCACGATGTAGGGTACCTGATGTCGAACCGCCTGCCCCAGCAAATACTCAGTAGCTTCGACGTTATTCCGCACATACTCCTTCGACTCCAAACCGCCGATCTGAGCGTGTGCGATTACGAGCCCTTGGCAACCGGTAAGCTCCGCCTGCCAGGAGTTTGCCTGGTTGCCGTCGGCAAGATCGCACTGGATCACACGAACTCCAGGATGATACTTCTTCAAAATCGCCACGTTTTTCGGGTGTTTATCGATTGCGACAATCTCCGTGAAGCCCTGTGCTGTCAGGCGTGGGATAAGGTTCTGGCCGACCAGTCCAGCCGCTCCGGTGATTACAACCTTTCCTTTTCTTGTCTCTGTCATATCCTCAGCTAATTCTTCGACGGGTTCAGGTGAACGAATACGCTCTAATTTCTATGGACAGATATTCTAGCTATGCGCGGGAATTCGCTGCCAAATGGACATTTGGTTAAAGGTCTCTATGTATTGATATTTTTTGTGAAGGTATTCGTCCAGAAGTTTAACTCCACTGCTTCGCGAACTGTCATTTGGCTCGTCCATCGAGTTAAATTCGGAATCCAGTACAACATAAGGGGGGAGATTGATCTCCAGTTCCTGGATAATCTGGGCCTGAATGTCATACCTGGTTTGCAGATCGGGGTCGAAATGAGACCATGCGGTTGCTGGTAAACGGTGGCTCGCAAAATAAATAAGATTATCGTTTGCGAATATTCTGTCGTGATTTGTTACTCCAACAAATATCTTTTGATCCGGACGGGTATGGCTATCGATAAACTCAATCGTCTGAATGCGGTCGTCTTCAGGTATGAAACAGATGCCTCGGGTGGCGGAGTTTGGGGTACTGCACCAAGCTGCCTCAAGAGCCGGTCTGGTTCCTCGAACAGCGGACCAAACACTTTCAAGTAGAAACGAATGTTGTACATGCATATCTCTGATATCCCGCAGAGATATGCATACCGGCGATAAAACAGACGCCCCCGCGACCAGCACAATAGAAATTCGTACAAAGCGACGGAAGGTAAATCTCTGCTGAAAAAGTAAGGCAGCGAGAAGTAACGACGGGATCGTGGCCAGATACATCTGGATAACATGCACCCGCACGAGGCCTTTGAAATACATGGCCACCGTAAGAAGACCGAACGCAATCAGAAAGCCGCAGTGCCTTTGCTGTTCGCGTTCGCTTAGGGAGGATGCCTTGTTGTCTCGCATTCTCAGATAAGCAACTACGACAGCGTAGAGTGAAAGGCCAACAATGGCGATGGGCAAATAGATGGCGAAGTTGTCAAACCTCTTTAGGGTAACGCCTGGAAACGGAAGATTGCGGGCGCGGTGATAATACTTGCTCGGAAAGATAATAATGTCGTAGATAAACGGATGAAGAGACGCAACGGAGATATAGTAGAGCGCGGCAGGGACAGTCACCAATGCAAATCCAACCAGGTAAGGCCAGAAAGCAGACATGAAGGCACGCAGTCTCTTGTCTTTGAGGCGAAGGCAAATGCCAATTGCGATGACGCAGGCCTGGAGGACAAACAGGGCTGCTCCAGTGTCATATCGAAATAAGGCCGACATCCCGGCGATCGCGCCAATTGCAAACGTGTGCTGCCTTGAAAGGGTGCGTGTAAAGATCGGAATTATCAGCGCTGTACTGATTAAATTTAAGAGAGATACCGGTATTACCGCAACACCAGCAGTTGCATAATACAGCCCGAAGAGCCACGCGAGTGTGATTAGGGTTGTGATGGCCGTGATTGATCTGCGAAAATACGACGAAGCGACAGTGTAAACAGACGCTACCAAAAGCGCTCTGAAAAAGAGATCTAGAAGCCGCTCAACCAGAATGGACTGCCCAAAAAGTCTGAAGAGTCCGGCGATAATATAGAGTTGGGCCGGGCCATAGATGGCGTAGAAATCGCGATGTGGTAACTGTCCTGCAGCTACACGCATCGACGCCGTGAGTACGATTCCCTCGTCATAAATGTTGACACGCAGGGACATGCCAATGAGCAAGACGAGATAGGCCCCCAAAAAAACGAAGGTGAAGTCCCGAAGGATCCTGTGAAAGATCGTTTCTTGCTTATCGATGAGATGCTTGTCGTCTTGGAGGCTAGCGATTTTTGCGCTCAAGAACCCTCTTACTGCATGGGGCAGCGATTCTGGAATAGTTGCATGGTTTCGTTGATTTTAGCAGGAGACGCCCCTCTATCTTCCGCCATTGCTCTTTCAAATGATTTGAAGCAATGACTTCGGATCGAAGCAGTCGGATACATCCAGATTCGGGCGGAACAACGCTGGAGTGTAGTGAAAGTCGGACCGCAACAAAGAGCGCGGCATCGAGATCGAACCGGTCGATTCACCCATGGCCAACCAGTTATTCGAGCAATACGCGATAGGTACCCATACGATCTCCACGCTGCGTAAGTTCCTGAAGATCGAGTACGGCATGACCATGAGCGTCGGCAATATCCATCTGATCCCCCGGAACAAGTTCTACATCGGCATTTTCGAATGGGTGCGAGAAACCTTTACCGGCAAGTATCCCCTCTTCGTGAATCCGAAGACCTTCGCGAGAGCACAGGAAATACTGGCTGAGCACAATCGGTCGAGATACTCGAAGCGCGACGTTGCCTTCCGAGGTCTCATAACCTGTGCATACGACGGCTGCCAACTCACCGGCGACGTTCAGACGGGGAAGTACGTCTACTACTACTACCGCTGCACTGGCTACCACGGCAAGTGCGATCTCCCTCGGCTCCGCGAGGAGACATCAGTAATCGACTGGGCGAGCCCTTGAAAAACCTCCAGGTGCCACCAGTGGTGGTCTCTCAGATGCCCATTCGACTTGATCTACAAAAGTGACAAAATGGTCGGGGCGAGAGGATTCGAACCTCCGACCCCCTGGTCCCGAACCAGGTGCGCTACCAGACTGCGCTACGCCCCGAATGTACTGCGGTGAGATGTCGATGGAGTGGGACGTTTCGTGTTGCTCAAGCGTTTGGGTGGGCTTGCTGAACCGCCGTATCGACAGATTTAGTTTAGCAGATATTTACGAGCGGTTGCGGCTGGGCTGAACGCCATTTATAGTTATATACATGGTGTCTCCTATCATCTGCGCGTGTTGTTGTTGCCGGATGGTCTTTGCGCGCTGTCCGCGCTAGCGACCCATACCTCCTTTCCACAATCCAACCCCTTTGCTCAGAAGCCCTCGGCTTGCGGCTTCTTCGAGATACAGCTTTTTGGGAGATAGGCAACTCTAATGATTGCTACAGACCTAGCTACAGATATGGCAGCGGTAAGCCAGCCCGCCCAGTTGAACCACCTGCTGGCGCTCGAGGCAGAGAGCATCGCAATTATGCGCGAAGCGGTCGCCGAATTTGCACGCCCGGTCATGCTCTATTCCATCGGCAAGGATTCGTCGGTCATGCTGCGGCTGGCGCAGAAGGCCTTCTACCCCGGCAAGATCCCGTTTCCTCTGCTCCATGTCGACACCAGCTACAAGTTTCCCGAGATGATTGCGTTTCGCGACCAATACACCAAGGAGATCGGTGCTGACCTGATCGTGCATCGCAACGAAGAGGCGATTGCAGCGGGCGCCAACCCATACACGCTCGGAACGCAGAATTGCTGCGGCCTTTTGAAGACGCGGAGCCTGCTCGATGCGCTCGAAGAGGGCGGCTTCGATGGCGCGTTCGGCGGCGCTCGCCGTGATGAAGAAAAGAGTCGGGCCAAGGAGCGCGTCTATAGCTTCCGCGATACGGCTGGGCAGTGGGACCCGAAGAACCAGCGGCCGGAGCTGTGGAGCCTCTACAACTCCCGCCTGCGCAAGGGCGAGAGCATCCGTGTATTTCCTCTGTCGAACTGGACGGAGCTGGATATCTGGCTCTATCTCTACGCGGAAAAAATTCCCATCGTGCCGCTCTACTTTGCCAAGGAGCGCCCGTTGATCCGGCGCGGCGGTGCATTGACGCTGTATCGCGAAGGCATGAAGCTGTTGCCGGGCGAAAAGGTTGAGACGATCAAGGTGCGGATGCGCAGCCTGGGTTGCGCTCCATGCACAGGCGCCATGCCCAGCGAGGCGGACACGCTGCCGAAGATTATCGAAGAGTTGATGACGTTCCGGCGCAGTGAGCGCGAGAACCGCGCAATTGACCACGACGAAGAAGGCTCGATGGAGACGAAGAAGCGGGAGGGCTACTTCTAAATGGGAACGCATACCTTAATACCTGAATCGCCGGTAAAGTTTGAAGAGTTCCTCGACGCCCATCTGGAGCAGGAGATGCTGCGCTTTACCACCGCCGGCAGTGTCGACGATGGCAAGAGCACCCTGATCGGGCGATTACTGCACGACACCAAGAGCGTCTACGAAGACCAGCTTGCCGCAGTGGCGAAGAGCCGCGTCAACCGTGCCGGCGCTGGCCATGTGGACTTCTCGCTGCTGACCGACGGCCTCAAGGCTGAGCGCGAGCAGGGCATCACCATCGACGTGGCTTACCGGTATTTTTCGACGTCGAAGCGGAAGTTCATCATCGCGGACACGCCCGGGCATGAGCAGTACACGCGCAACATGGCGACCGGTGCCTCGACGGCGGATGTCGCCATCGTTCTAATCGATGCCAAGGCCTATCTAAAGCAGGGAAGCCTGCTGCCGCAGTCGCGCCGTCATACCTACATCGCCTCATTGCTGGGGATTCCGCATGTGGTTGCTGCGGTCAACAAGATGGATCTGGTGGGTTACTCGGAGGAGACCTTCGCGGCGATTCGTGCGGAGTTTCTGGAACTGGCGCGACGACTGGGCCTTCAGAATGTCGAGGCGATTCCGGTCAGTGCGCTCGAGGGCGACAATGTCGTCACTTCCAGCGCGGCGACGCCGTGGTACTCCGGTCCCACGCTGCTCCAGTATCTGGAGACGGTGCCGCTGGGAGCTGGTGAGGTCAACGGGCCGGTGCGGTTCCCGGTGCAGCTTGTTCTGCGGCCCGATGGCAATTTTCGCGGCTTTGCCGGGCAGGTGGCGCGTGGAACCTTGCGCACTGGCGAGCGTGTGATTGCGCTGCCTTCGCGGCGCGAGACTACGGTCAAGCGCATTGTCACCTACGACGGCGATCTTGATGCCGCAGCCTATCCGCAAAGCGTGACCGTGGAGCTTGAAGATGAGATCGACCTCAGCCGCGGCGAGATGCTGGTCTCGGCCTCGGACGCCTCCGGTGCTCTGCCGCAGATCAGCAGACACTTCCGCGCCATGGTGGTGTGGATGCACGAGGAACCGCTGGTCGTCGGCCGCACCTATGTTGCCAAGCACACCACCCGGACGGTACGGGCCACGGTGCGCGCCATCCGGCATCGCGTTGATGTTGGCACGCTCGAAGAGGTCTCCGCCAACCAGCTTGAGATGAATGAGATCGCCGAGATCGAGTTCGAGACCAGTCTGCCGCTCTTTTTTGATTCGTATGCCGACAATCGGGGAACCGGCGCGCTCATCCTGATTGATGGCGTGACCAACGCCACGGTTGGCGCGGGAATGATCGTTGCGGCGATGGAGACTTCGGCAGATGCAGCGACACGCACCGTGCTGGTATGGGTTCCGGAGCAGAAGCCGCTGGCAGTCCGGGTTGTCGAGGCCCTGCAGCTTCGCGGCGAGCGGGCAGTGCTGGTGGACGACGCGTTGATTCCAGACGCGGCTCTGGCCGGTGCGGTACGAGCGCTGCAACTGGCTGGCGTCATTGCGGTTACGGCGCGTTCGTTGGATGTCGATGCGCTGGCCCGCATTGAGGGCTTCGCCGAGGATGGTGTTTTGCTTGGCGAAGGTCGAGACGCGGATGAGATTCTGCGGTTGGCAGGAGTGAGCGCATGAGCGTACTGGAAGCTGGTGTCGATTACGAGACGTTGACGGCTGAAGAGCTGGTTGCGCAGATTCTGCGCGATTCCGCAGGGAAGAATGTCTGCCTCACCAGCAGCTTTCAGACCGAGGATATGGTGGTCCTGCATCTGTTGCGGAAGCACCTGCGCGACGTCCCGGTCATCTTTCTGGAGACGGGCTATCACTTCAAGGAACTGATCGCCTATCGTGACCGGATGGTTGCGGAGTGGGGCCTGAACCTCGTCAATGCGATGCCCCTGACCACGCTGGAAGAGCACGAGGCCAAGTACGGTTTGCTGCACATTGTTCAGCCGACGCAGTGCTGCCAGATTCGCAAGGTCGAGCCGCTGATGCGGTCGCTGGAGCCGTTCGACTGGTGGTTTACCGGGCTGCGGCGAGAGCAGTCGCCCACACGGGCGGGCCTGAAGAAGGTCGAAGACCACAAGCTGCCGACCGGCAGGCACCTGAAGAAGGTGAGCGTGCTGGCCGACTGGGTCTGGGATGACGTCACCCGGTATGCCGAAGAGCATGGCATTCCCGAGCTGGAACTCTACGCCCGCGGCTATACCAGCATCGGCTGCGAGCCGTGCACGGCGATTTCCGAGGCAGGCGCAGATGCCCGCAGCGGCCGCTGGGGCGGCAAAAAACTGGAATGCGGGATCCATACCTTTTCTGAGAAGAGCTAAAGGACATTTCGATCTACTGACACGGAGGCCTTCGGGCCTCCTTTTTTTTGCTTATACCGCGCCAGCCGAGGGTTAGAAGCAAAAAAACGGCCCCTCGTTAGAGGGGCCAATCTGCCTTGGTTCTCTCTGGTTAGGAGAGGTTTTTGCGAGCGCGATCTATGTCGCTGACTCGACAAACTTGCGGGTGGCATGGGGGTAAGTCCTTGCCATACCACCTTTAGGGAGGGCTACTGCTCCGGGGGAGCGCTTACACCCGACGTCGCCGCAGGTGAGCTTGGCACAGCGTTACTTGCAGAGTTGGGGTTCATCGAGGCCAGGCTGTTATGCATCAGCGCGACCTTCACTCCGTTCGTGACTGCAGCATCTTCCGCAGTGTTTCTTCCCATTCCGGTGCGATAGATACGATAGACAGGAACCTGATGCTCTTCCACAAGGTAGCGGACCACTGCGTCGGCCATCGCCTGCGAGGTCTGTACGCCATTCCGGCTATAACCCTCTACTTCAACGATGTAGCCCTTCTGTCCTGCCAGCTTCGTGGCCAGGTCATCGAGGTCGGCCTTGCCCTTCGGACCCAGAGCCGTACGGCCCTTGGCGAAAGGAATGGATGCCGAAGTTACCTCGGAGTATTGGTCGAGATTGCCGACCGTGGTGTTTAAGGCATCCGTCCGGGTGCTGGCCGTGCCTGCGAGAGTCTGAGCAGAGTTCGCCGTGGTGGCTGCAGTCTGCGCATGCTGGTCGGCAGTGTTGGCGGCATCCATCGCACGGTGAATTCCTGCCTGCGACCGCGTATCGACATCACGGATGTCATTGGCATTCTTTGCCTGAAGCTGATCCAGTTCATTATCGCGGTCCTTGATCGGATCAAGCTGTCTCTTTACCCACTTCTTGCGGGCGAAAGGATTCACGTGACCCCAGAAACCTTCTTTAGACTCCATGGTCAACGGCTTACCAGTGGCGTAGCTACTGCTGTCTGCGGGATTCATGGTTGAGGTGCTTGCCGCATTGGTCGTTGAGGTCTGAACAACTGGGGACTCATTCGACTGCGCGAGCGCTGTGATGCCCATCGCGCCACCTAAGATGAGAACTGAGAGGCCAAAAGTGCTGCCGGATTTCATCATCGTTTTGCTCCTTGTGTACAGTCCTGCGTCTGTTTGGTCAAACGTCGACACTGTGACTAGAGCAAACACCATGCCAAACCGAAATATGGAGGCAAGTAATTCAAAATAGACTATTTATATGGATTTACCCGCTTCGTCCCACCGGACAAATTAGAGCCCCCTCAAGCAAAATCTTCCGGTCGGCAGGTAACTATTGCTGACAGCGCATTGTCACAGTTCCACCCGGAAGATTTTGTTATGTCGTCTACCCTACTTCGTCTCTACCCCAACCACGCGCACTTCGGGCATCTCCATATTCCAATTCTCAGGAATGGACTCGAAGATCAGGCGGAAGTCGCGTTCGTCACCTGGCTTCAGCGGAGAGGAGGCCACCGATTGCGTATCAATATATGGCTGTCTTGTGCGAATCAGCGTGAGCGGCATCGTATCGATCGTCGGTGAGGACCCCTCCGCGTTGCCGAACAGTACCTGGACAGCAATGCCTGTGATGGTCGCGGTCCCGGTATTTTTGATATGGCCATCGACAAAGGTGGATTTCCCACCTGAAATGCTCGTCGATTCGCTCATGGCCAACTGCGACAGCGGAAGGCTTCCGGCGTAGGCTGCCAGCGGCTGCACGCTATTGGTAGGAGTCGCCTTGCCCTTGCCCCGGCTGGCCATCACCATGCCAACGACCACCAAAACCACCACCAGCGCCGCAATCACCCATGCGGCCATCGGCATTCCGTCGCTCGCAGGAGGCTTGATTCCAAAGATCGTCGGTTCCCCTGCACGGCGCCCCGTATTTTCTGTTTGATTCATATCGCTCATATAGGCGAGATTTTATACTTTTGCTGGAAAATCTTCCCTCCGGCAGGAACCAACCTCGCGCCCCAGCATCATTTTTCGCTAAATTTTTATGTCACAACGGAACTTATAGGTGCATCATCGCGTTAGAAACAGCATCTACTTCTTCATCAGGAGAAGCATATGGACTCCCCAAAGGAAAGACTGCCGTTCTCCGCGCCAGTGACTCTGTCAGGACACCAAGCGATCGATTCCCCAGCGTTGCAGGAATCAGGACTGCCCGTCCGAACCGATCTTCTGTACCAGATCGCGGCCTTGGCTGCCGGAATTATTCTGCTCGTAACGGCCTTCTAAGCGCTGTGGCTAATCAGAGAGCGACAGAATGGGCGCAATCCCATTTGCTTGTCTTCTCGCGTGCATCTCATTCAATTCTCTACTGAAATCAATTTGCTGTGGCAAGGTGTTCACTCCAGCCGGTATAGGCATCGATTGCCCGTTTCGGCCCCGAGCTATAGCACGCGTAACCGTTGCGCCGTTCCAGCGACCGGCCTCTGCCTGGACGCACTTGCGCCGAGTTAATTTGTAGGTGGCTTGCCGAAGCGCTCCTGCACCACCGCTAGCGCCTCCTCCGGTGTGTGAACGAGGCCTTCGAGCTGCGCATCTTCGGCTGCCTCCAGCATGGCTTTGAACTGCGGACCCGGACGGTATCCCGCAGCGATGAGGTAGCGGCCTGTGACCAGAAGCTTCGGCTGGATATGCTCGGCGGGAACGCTCTCATACTGCTGTCTGGCAAACGTGTAGAGGGTGATATCGCCGTGGCACGAGCTGCAATCGAGCCAGTGCAGGGCGAGGTGCTCGTCGAAACGCGACAGGCGCAGAAAGCGCTTCAGCGTCGATTGCCGCATATCGAGAACGTCGCCGAAGCGCATGTGATTTTTGACCAACGCGACAATCTGCGCGGTGTCTTCGTTGGAGAAGCGCAAGCGGCCAAGGATCTCTTCGGCGATGCGGACACCGACCTCGACGTGGCCATTGAAGCGGATGCGGTCGCCGGGATCGTTCTGATTGGGCGCTCGATAGGTCGCGGGCTTGCCGATGTCATGCAGCAGCGCTCCCCACGCCAGCGTCGCAGAGGCTCCGGGCTCAAGCTTTTCAAGCAGCAGCATGGTGTGCGTCCAGACGTCGCCTTCGGGGTGAAATTGTGGAGGTTGCTGCACTCCGTGCATCCGAGTGGCCTCGGGCATTATCTGCTGCAAAAGACCCGTCGTATCCAGCAGTTCAAAGGCACGCCGCGCATGGCCCTCGGTCAGCATCAGTGTCAACTCATCGCGGATGCGCTCGCTGCTCACCTGCCCAATCTGCGCGGCGGCATTGCGAATCGCAGCCATGGTTCGCGGTTCAATCTCGAGATCGAGTCGCGCGGCGAATCGCACCGCCCGCAGCATCCGTAGCTTGTCCTCGGCGAATCGCAGCGACGGCTCGCCGATGGCGCGCAATATCTTCGCCGCAAGGTCGCTGCGGCCCTCTACGAAGTCGAAGACTGCTGAGGCGATATCGCCGGTTTCGTCGAGGAATATGGGATCGAGCAGCATTCCATTGATGGTGAAGTCGCGGCGGAGAACGTCTTCGCAGACGTTGGTGGAGAAGTGGACGGTGTCGGGGCGGCGGCCATCGCTGTAGGCGCCGTCGTCGCGGAAGGTGGCAACCTCGGTGGTAATGCCGTCGTGGCCGCAGACAAGGATGACGCCGAAGTGTGCGCCGACAGCGAGGGTTTTGGGGAAGAGCTGTTGCACGATATTGGGCGTGGCGCTGGTGGCTACGTCGAAGTCCTTGGGCTCGTGGCCGAGGAGGAGGTCGCGGACGCAGCCGCCGGCGAAAAAGGCCTGATGGCCCGCGGCGCGCAGCGCAAGCACGATGTTGCGGGCTTCGACATAGTTGGGGTTCGCGTTGTGCGATGTGGGCATGGCTCTCCCCTATGATAAAGATATGCGCGATAACAGCAGAACGGGTCTGATCCTCGGCATCGAAAGCTCCTGCGATGAGACGGCGGCGGCGGTCGTTCGCGCAGGCAGCGAGGCATTGTCGAACGTGGTGGCCTCGCAGATGTCACTTCACGCCAACTACGGCGGCGTCGTGCCCGAGCTTGCCTCTCGCGAACATCTTCGCAATGTCGTCCCGGTAGTGCGCGAGGCAATCGCCCAGGCAGATGTTAGCTTTGATGATCTCGCGGCCATCGCCGTAACCGAAGGCCCGGGACTCGCAGGCGCATTGCTGGTCGGAATCACCTATGCCAAGGCGCTCGCATTTGGGCTGGGCAAGCCGCTGATCGGTGTGAATCACCTCGAAGGCCACATCCATGCGGTCTTGATGGAAGCTCGCCAGCGCTCCGAGGCTCCCATGGAACTGCCATTGCTGGCGCTCGTCGTCTCTGGCGGCCACACGCATCTCTATCTGGCGCAGCAGAGTGAGCATGGCGCATGGAGCTATCGCAACGTTGGCCGCACCGTGGACGACGCAGCGGGCGAGGCCTACGACAAGGTCGCAAAACTCCTTGGCCTTGGATACCCCGGCGGCCCATGGATCGACGCGCTTGCTCGACAGGGAAATCCCCGCGCAGTCACCTTCAACTTCGCCCAGATCAAGCCCCGGCCACATCGCGAAGGCGTGTCGATGCCGAACAAGAAAGCTCCGCTCTCCACAAGCGGTCCCGGCTTTGACTTCTCCTTCAGTGGGATCAAAACCGCCGTCCTGCGCTACGTCGAGACCCACGAGATGCGGCAGCCTGTCGAGACCCGGCGAAAGTCGATTGCCGCGATGGGTGAGGCGAAGCCCGATATTGCCGCTATTGCCGCGCTCTGCGACGCACAGACCCTTGACCTGATCGCGTCGTTCCAATACGCCGTCGTCGGCAATCTTCTTCGCCAGACCTTCGCCGCAGCGGAGGCCTTCGGAGCGCGTGGCATCGTCGTATCCGGTGGCGTGGCGGCCAACAGCGAGCTTCGCCATCGCCTCCACGCAGAGGCCGACCGGCGCGGGCTGCCCATCGCCTTTCCGTCGCTGGCGCTTTCGACCGACAACGCCGCCATGATCGCTGCTGCGGCTTGGCCGAAGTTTTTGGCGGCAGATTTCGCGCCGGAGGACCTCGCCGCCACTCCCCAGCTTCGGCTTGGGCAGTCCTAAAGCCTGCTGCCGCACGAAAGTATCCGCCCATCAGCTAAAATCGACAAGGATTTCAAGGAGAGCAGTCTGCACCGCGCTACGCGCTCGGCTGCGGCAGGATAGAGCGCAATTGGCAACGATAGAACTCTTTAATACCCTCAGCGGAAAGATGGAAGCGCTGGCACCGGAAGGCGCACCCGCGCTGCGAATGTACTGCTGCGGTCCCACTGTCTACGACTACGGCCACATTGGCAACTTCCGCACCTTTCTTCATGTCGATGTGCTGCGCCGCTTCGTCCGCCAGCAGGGCATCGATACCAAACACGTCATGAACGTTACTGACGTCGACGACAAGATCATCCGCAACGCCGCCGCTGCGGGCGTTTCTATCTCCGAATACACCGCTAAGTACGAGCGTGCCTTCTTTGAAGATCTCGACGCGCTCGGTATTCAGAAGTCGGAGCACGTCGCTCACGCCACCAGTTGCATTCCCGAGATGGTTGGCCTCATCGAAAAGCTGGCTTCTAAAGACATCGCCTACCAGACCGAGGACGGTAGCTGGTACTTCCGCATCGCCCGCTTCCCGGAGTACGGCAAGCTGTCGAAGAAAGACTTCGACGGCATCGAAGATGGCGCTCGCGTCGATGTCGACGAGTACGAGAAAGATGCAGCTCGGGACTTCGCTTTGTGGAAGGCAGCCAAGCCCGGTGAGCAGCACTGGGAGACGCCGTTAGGCTCCGGACGCCCAGGCTGGCATATCGAGTGCTCCGCCATGGCGACGAAGTTTCTGGGCGACTCCTTCGACCTCCACGCTGGCGGCGAAGACCTGATGTTTCCGCATCACGAGAACGAGATCGCGCAGTCCGAATCAGCTAGCGGAAAGACCTTCGCTCGCCACTGGATGCACGTTCGCTTTCTGCTGGTCGAAGGCAAGAAGATGTCGAAGTCGGAGGGCAACTTTTACACGCTCCGCGATCTTCTGCTCAAGGGGTACCGCGCTTCGGCCATTCGTTTTCTGCTCATCTCCGTGCCCTACCGGCACCAGATGAACTTCACCTTCGAGAGCCTCGCCGAATCAACCAACGCCATCGAACGCCTGCGAACCTTCCATCAGCGCATGTTGAAGGGTGGCTTTGCGGATGGTCTCGATGCCGACATCGCCGCAGCAACCGCAAAGGCGGAGCAGGGTTACACCGCATCGCTGGCCAATGATCTGAACACTGCCGAAGCGCGCGCCGCGATCTTCGACCTCGTTCGCGCGGCCAACTCGGCTGCCGATGCCGGAACGCTTCGCGCTGGCAATGCGGCAGAAATTCTTCGCGTTCTCGATCTCTTCGATGGTGTCTTCGCCGTGCTCGAAGACCGGGACGCCGCACTCACCCGAGCCGCACTTGCATGGGCAGAGACAGAAGGCCGTCTCGGCGAAGCCGCTCCAGAGCTTCTCAATAACCTCTCGCTTGGCGATGAAGAGATTGATGCGCTTGTCGCTGAGCGCACTCAGGCCAAGAAGGCCCGCAACTTCGCCCGGGCCGATGCCATTCGCAACGATCTGCTTGCCAAGGGCATTCTCATCGAAGACTCAAAAGACGGTGTTCGCTGGAAGCGCAAGTAGAGCGTTCGTTCGAACGCTACTCCCGCACTTGTACTGAAGCCCACATCCCGAAGTCGGGATGTGGGCTTCCTGTTTGCGGCATCTAGAAGGAACGCGAGAGCGACGCAATGACAGTGTAGTCGGAGAAGGCCGCATCGCCATGTGCGTTATGTGCGATATCGGTTACGCTTCGTTTCCGGTTGCGCTGAATGGCCCACGGCCCACTGACGTTCAGTTCGTATCGTCTGTAGGAATACATCAACCCAGGCTCAACCGAGATAACGTAGCCGGGCCGCCGGAATCCATTGCTTGCTCCAAAGGCATCCCGCACCGGAACCCCTTCCATGCGGCCGCCGAAGCTAAGTGCAAGGCCGCGCAGCTTCGGCACGGCACGCGACACCCCGCCGCGCCACAGGTACTGGTCGGTCGCGGAGTTGATGTCTTCGCCGGGTTGCGAACGGAAGGTCTTCACGCCGGTCGTGTCCTGCGGACTGAAGAGCCATGAGCCGGTGAAGTAGCCGTAGGTATGAAAGAGGAGCGGGTGATAGGCCTCTGTCGCAAGCGAGAAGCCCCAGGTTCCGTCGCCGGGCTGAATCGATTCGTCGAAGGGACGGATCTGTGTCTGACCATTGCTGAGGATTGTCGTTCCCTTTGCGTCGTTGATGCCGGTGGGAAGTTTGAGCGACGCGGAGAGCGAGATGTTGCCATGGTTCTCTGTCGGCGGCCGCCAGATCCACGCCTGCGCTCCTACCGTGACATCGCCGATGCCGCCGGAACGATACTGGTTGATGCTGCCCTGCCCATGACGTGTCGCCGTCATCCCTGGAATGTCCGCGATCACGCTCCAGCGCGGTGTGAGCTGGTAGTTCAATGAGAGATCGTACAGATTGACATGGTTCTGTACTTCGTTATGCTTTATCTCCCGCTGCACCTGGTAGACAGTACCAACGTAGTGTCGAAAAGAACTGTAGGTCCTGAATCCGGTGGTAATGGTCAAGCCGTGCAGAAGGTTGGACGAGCTCGGGTGATCGATTGAATCGAGTCCTGAGATGATCGGCTGCGCGCTGTGAGCGGCAACGCAACCCTGCGCAAGGCATTGTCTGGTGCTGCTGGTGAAAGTAATCGCAGCGAGGGCAATCGTACCCACCACCGCATGTCTCATAATTCTCATCAAAACCGCCTCCATAAAAGGGCACAATCGAGCCGAAGCCTTTGTCAAAGCCACAGCATTTCTTCTTTGCGCCTGAAGTCTGGACAGTAGCAGGAGGAGGCGACGCGAGTCATGCCCCCAGGGCATGATCTTTGCATCCATCTTTTGGTGGAATCGCAAAAGGGCAGCGTCCGATAGACTTTGGTGTGGTCTGGGAAATCTTTGAGGTGGCGATGAAGAAGTGGATGTCGGTTGCATTGTGTCTGGTGTGTCTTTTCGCGGCTCGAACGGCGGACGCAAAAGGTATTCCAAACCCGACGCTGAAAGATCTATCTGGGCACTCGCAGCGGCTCTCTGACTTGCAAGGGCAGGTGGTTGTGCTCAGCTTCTGGGCGACATGGTGCGCTCCATGCCGCGAAGAGCTGCCGCGGCTTTCAACATTAAGTACAGAGTTTGCCAGCAAAAAGGTTCACTTTGTCGCAGTGTCGATTGACGATGCTAAGGACCGCGCCAAAATTGAGCCATATCTGACTCACCAAAACATTCACCTCGATGTATGGGTGGGAGGCAGCGCCGATCTGTTACGGCGCTTCGGGCTTGGCGATATCGTTCCGGGCACGCTGATCCTCGATGAGCAAGGGCAGGTAATTACGCGCATCATGGGAGAGGCGAAGGATGACGATATCCGCAGTCGTCTCGATTGGCTGCTGAATGGGCGTCAAGGCCCCGCACCTGAACCCAAGCTGAAGCGCTACTAGAGCTATCGGTGTTGAAGCACGGTCCCGAGCAGTGAGGCCGCTCCATTCCATGCAATCTGAACGCCGATGCAGAGCAGGAGGAACGCGACTACTCTCAGGATGCCGTGAGCGGTCGAGGGAGAGATCTTGCGCGTGATCTGCGGCGCATAGGCATAGCACACGTAGATGAGAGTGCTCAATACGATTACCGCGAGCAGCAGACCGGCGTGCGCCAGTACATTGTCGCTGATCGTCTTTTTCGAAGCGTGGGCGCTCAGCGTCAGCATCACGACGATACAGCCGGGGCCGGCAGTGACAGGGAAGGTGAGTGGATAGAAAGCTCCCTGTTCAAGGCTGTTGCTCTTGGCCTTCTCGTTGCTTTTGACCTCTTCCTGCGCTTGATCGACCGTGGTCTGCGGGTCCTTCTCGTTCAACAGGGACCAGCCCATTGCGGCCAGCACAAAGCCTCCTGACACCTGCATGATGGGCAGAGAGATGCCGAAGAAGCTGAGCAGCGCCGAGCCCAGCAGTTCAATGACGGCAAAGAAGAGAATGGTGTTGATTGCGATGCGCCGCGCCAGCGAACGGTAAACTTCAGGCGGAACAACGCCGACCAGGCCAAGAAAGACCAGCGCCGAGCCGAGCGGGTTCACGACCGGGAGCAACGCGCTGAATCCGAAGGCAAAGTACTTCCAAAGCAAAACCATAGCTCTTACTCCACACCTAGCGGCATCTAAAATCGATGTTCTTTCTAGAGCGATAGTTTATAGAGAATGCGTAGAGCTGTGTCGCTTGCTTACGCCTTGCGACCGACCGCGATGTCTTTGACCTCGGCTGGAAGTGCTCCCGTCTTGAGCTTTGAACTGGTGACCAGAAAGACTGCGAGCAGAATCGAAGCCATCCCAATATACTCCGCCGTAACGAAACGCTCGTGGATGAAGATGGCGCCGAGGATGACGGCGATCACTGGATTGATGTAGGCATAGGTCGTCACCTTTGAGACGGCGACGTGATTCAGCAGGTAGATGTACGCCGTGTAGCCCGTGAGCGAACCGAAGGTCACAAGGTAGAAGATGGCAGACCATGCCTGCACATTCCAGTGCGAGCCGTGGTATTTTCCCGATACAAGCAGGATGCCGGTGTTGAAGATTCCGCCGAACAGCATCTGCCAGCCAGCCGCTGCGAATCCGCTGATTCCGATGTTCGAGCGCCTTGAGATGACGGAACCAGCCGTCCAGCAGAATGCACCGGCGAGGATGACTACGGTGGCGACGATCTGGCGCGAGTCGCCGTGGAAGCTGCTCCGTAGACTCGGAGAGACCAGGAACGCCAGGCCAATGAAGCCGATGGTGATGCCGATCCATCCTCGCGAAGGCAGGCCTTCTCCATTGGGAAGAAACATCTCGATCAGGGCGGCGAACAGCGGGATGCCTGCGACCAGAAGCGCCGCCAGGCCGGTTGAGAGATAAAGCTCTGACCAGAGAACGGCGGTGTTGCCGCAGCCAAGCATCAGAACGCCGATGATCGCCAGCACGCCGAATTCGCGCAGGGTCGGCAGCATTCGCATCCTGCGAATCGCGCAAAACGCAAGAAGGATGGATCCAGAGATCAGGAAGCGCGTACTTGCGATCACGAACGGCGGCAGCTCATCCAAACCATAGCGCATGGCCAGATAGGTAGAGCCCCAGAAAAAATAAACGCAGAGAAACGAAATCAGGATTCGCGTGCTGTTTGACGAGCTTTGCGTGGAGGGAGGCACCCTTCTATCCTACGACGCGTATTTGGCAAATCCTTGCCTATTTCGTCGATGCAGCAGGGGTGTCATGCAAAAAAGGGACGCCGACACAATCTGGTCGACGTCCCTTCTGTTGCCGCAAGCGACGTTACGATTCGTGATGTGGCAGCAACCGCTCGACCTCGGTCGTGTGGCACTTGTTCGGCTCTTCTTTGCAGGTCCGGCATTGTCGGCAGAAGCTGCGATTCAGTAGATGCGCCGTAACCAGCAGCATCGAGCCGCCGATACTGAGAACGAGTTCCATCGCGAGGTGAAGACTTTCGCCTTTCCATGCGACGAACAGGATGAGACTCATTCCAATTCCGATCAGCGCAAGCAGCGTCTTGCGCCGATGCACCATGTAGCCGGGAACGAAACCCGCAAATCCGAACAGGACGATGCCGATGGCGAGCCAGCGATGGAAGGACGCGTCTCCCGGAAGATAGGGGATGATGTCTGGAAACAGACTAATGACGACAGGGGTAAGCAGGCAGTGAACCATGCAGACCGCCGAAGCAGTGGCTCCTGCGACATCTGCGTGGCGATGAAAACGAGAAAGAGACAACGATGAAAGTGCGATGACAGGCTCCTTGGTTCGATAGGTTCAGGATGAGTGATGGAGGCGGGAGGAAGCTCGAAGAGTCACAGGTGGGCGAGCGGCTGGGCATCCACCGGCTCAGCCGCCTCGCGCGTCGTGTGCTCTCTTAGAAGTTGAGCGTTACCTGCCCACTTACTGTCCTTGGCGAAACGAAGTGCGTTCCGCTGAACGTTGAGAGGAAGTTGTAGAGCGCATATTTGTTGGTTACATTCACTGCCGTCACGCTCACGTTCGTCTTGAACCGCTCACGGCGCAGGATATTGTCCCATCCGGCAGCCATGTCGAACATCGTGCGCGGAGCGACGCGCGGCGGATTGCGGTCATCGTTCTCCGTTCCCGGCTTGGGCAGCGACAGCAGCGGAGACGAAAGCTCTCCGGTCGGGCAGCTCGTCAACGGTGCTGTGCGTGTGGCCTGCACATTGCCGCAGCGCAGCAGAATCTGCGATTGCTGATCGGCGGTCAGGTAGGTCAGGTCGGTAGGATTCTGGCCATCGTCAATCGGCGCATTGCCTGCGACCAGGCCGCTCTCATATCGCCATGTAATGCCATACCAGGGGCCTCGCGGCTTCGGTTGATATTGCATGTGCGTGGATTGCTGAAACGCCTGATCGTGATCGATGCGGAAGGGAACTCCGGCAGGCACAGGGGAATCGTTGAACAGAATGCCGCCGACCTCCGGCCCGAAGAAGCGCGATCGCGTATGTCCCAGCACCGAGTAGGCCGAGACGCCATGCGTCATGGGAACCGTGACTTTAATGCCGAAGCCATCAATCTTGGACTTCTGCCACTGGATCGGAAACGCCAGCGGCGTGTTCAGCAAAACGTCGAAGTCGTAATCGCGGTCGGTGTACTTCCAGAAGTACTCTCCGTTTACGACCAGGTGTTTGCCAAAGCCCTGCTCGAACCCCGCATCGTACTGGTTGCGGCCCGCTGGCTTCAGCGCGACGGCGGCGCCTGCGCCTTCGAGGCCACCAATGCCGGTTGAGCTTGAGACGATCAAATTTTCGTTATAGGGAGTCAGGAAGAGCTTGCCATAGCCAACCCGCAGCAAGGTATTACTGGCCTTGATGTTGTAGGTCGCGCCTAACCGTGGCTCTACCATCGAGCGGCTGCTGAGGCCGTTATAGTTGTCCACGCGCCCACCAACAAGGAAGGACCAGTTCTTCCATACGATGTTGTCCTGCAGGTAAATCGCCTCTTGCTTGACGTCAGTATGGCCGTTGAAGTGATACAGCGAGCCGCCGCGTGTCAGATCGTAAGCTCCGGTGCCCGTGTTGTAGTTCGGATTTGCTGTGTCTCCAACTGGGCAATTGTTGGGATCGGCTGAATCAGGATTGGGGTCTGGAGCGCCGCTCGCGTTCAGGCAGGGAGCGTTGAACGTCGGATCGGTGATGCCCAGCGAGAAGCCTTCATTCAGGAACGTGTGATAGAACATCGCTCCTACTTTGAAGCTGTGGATACCGCGCGAGTAGCTGTAGTCGACCTTCAGGCCCGCATTCTGCAGCCGCCGCGACTGCACCAGCGTTGCAGGTGTATCGCTGAACGGGTTCTTGCTGGGGAAGTAGTGAAAATTATCCTGCCGCAGATAGGGGTTGACGGAGATCAGGCTGTTGGCGTCGATGATGTGCGTCCACGAGGGCGAGAGGTTGTAGCTGAAGATCTCTCCCTTCTGGTCCTGCCCAATTGCTTGCTGGTCGTACTGGTTGGGATTCTGAAACCAGCTCCGCGAGGCGCTCAGGTTCAGTTGCAGAGAGTCTGCCTGTGTGGGGTGATAGTCGATGCGGTCGAAGAAGTTCTCGTTGTTGCCATGCGCGTGCAGCGGGTCGTGCTCCGGCGTGTCGAGATAGCGTCCGCTGTCCACTGCGTCGAAGCTGCTGAAGTTGCCCAGCCGCTGATTTCCGAATCCCAGCGCCGCGCTTCCGTTGGTCGTTCCGAACGAGCCATAGTTCATGGAGAGCGAGCCGGTCGGATGCGGCAGCCCAAGCCCTGATCGCGTCGTCGTCTGCACCACCAGCGAGGCCTTGTCGCCATACTCGGGCGGTGCAATTCCATCGATCACGTTGATCGACTGAATTGCGTTGAGCGAAAGCTGGTTGCCGAAGACACGACTCTGCTGGTCGCTCACTGGCTGGCCGTCGATCGAGTAGGTCGTGTCGGCGTGCTCGCCCATCGGGTGAAACAGGCCGTTTGAATCTGATGCGATTCCCGGCGTGCTCAGCGTTACCAGCGAGCTGAGCGGAGCGTTGGTGCTCTCGGTCGGCAGCCGCGCAAACAGCGAGCGGTCAACCGAGGTCGACGAGGTTGGATCGCTGTTCACCATATCCGATGCCTCTGCATCTACGGTGACGCTCTGGGAACTGGAGGCGACTGACAGTTGAAAGTTGACGGCGGTGTTGGATGCTGAGCGCAGTATCGTGTCTTTCGTCGTTGACTGAAAGCCTCCAACGACTACCGCCATGTGATAGCGGTTGAAGGGAAGATTGTCGAAGTGATACTGGCCGTTCGCATCGGTCTGCGTCGTCTGCTTGTAGCCGCTGATGGGGTTTTGAATAGTGACGACGGCGCTTGAGAGCACTGCGCCTGTGGTGTCGGTTACTGTTCCTGTGATGTTGCCGCTGGTTCCCTGCGCCAGCGCGCCGCTGACCAGAAGAACGAGAGAAAGAGCGATGAAGGAAAGTCGAGAGGGAATTCTTTTGTGCATAACGATAGGCCGATTCCTGATGCCTCAAAGGGCATCATTTTAAAAAGCGCGATGACGCGCGAGCGCGTTGATTGCGGACAGAAGATTTGAATGAAGTGAGAAAACTTCTCTGTCGCTGCTTTAAATGAAGGAGGGATTGCTATCGGCAGCAGGAGGCCCGCGACTGGCCATCTCGAAACGCCAGTTGAAGGCCCGCGATGTATCGGAGGCAACTACGCTCAGAGGTTCTATCTCGAGCGTCGGTGCCGGAGCCAGGTGTAGCGTTGCCGGCAGCGCGGAGTGCATTGCCATGCAGACTGGGCAATGATCTTCCGGCGGCGGCTGGTTGTGATGCGAACTTTGCCGGAGCGAAGACTGCTCAGCGTGAGTGTGGCAGGCCTGCGCCGCACTCATGAAGGTAATCATCAGAATGCAGAGCGCAGCGATCATCCGCATCCATGCCACTGGCTGCTGACTGTTCTTTCCGCGTTGGAGATAGCTCTGCATTGATATTCTGGCGCTCCTATCTGTTTAGCACATCCCGAGATGCAGGCCAAACGGCGGCCATCGCATTTTCCGCGATATCGCGAGGTCGAGCGCGTCTAAAACGTTGGTACTAAACTGTCGAAGCTGACCTTTATGACTAAGACGAAGCCACTGACCGTAACGTTTCTTTCCGCCTCGCTTTTACTGATCGCCGGGCTGATGCTCTTCGGCGTGCGTTATGCCAACGCCGCTCCGCCTTCGAAGAAGACTCTGCCTGCGGCGGATTCCGCCAACGTACCGCACCGCACTCGCCTTTATCTTAAGGACGGCAGCTATCAGGTCGTGATGAGCTACCACGTCTCCGGCAGCCTCGTGCATTTCATCAGCGCAGAACGGGACGGCGCGGCAGAAGAGATTCCGGTGTCGCTGGTCGATCTCGACGCGACCCACCGCTGGGAGAAGGAGCACTCTCCGGCACAGGCGGGCGACAACTCTGCCAGCGGCGAACCTCCCGCTATTGACCCCGAGTTGCTCAAGGAAGAGGCTGATCGCGCCTCGCTGACTCCCGAGGTTGCCAAGAATCTTAGCCTTCCTGAGCAGAACAGCGTTCTCGCCCTTGATACCTTTCATGGCGTGACCGAGCTGGTTCCTTTGTCTCAGAACGACAGCGATTTGAACCGCAATACCGGCCACAACATTCTGCGTGCTGTCATTAATCCGCTCTCCAGTCCGCACCAGGTTGCGCAACTCAAGGGAGAACGGTCGTACGTTCAGCTTCATGTTGCGTCGCCTGTCTTCTACATCCGCGTCGGCGACGACAACGTTCCGTCCACTGGCGGCACGCCGCTGACGGTCGACACGCACGGCGCCTCGAATGCCATCAAGCCCGACCCGGCCAGCGGTTCCACCAGCGACCGCTACGTTATCGTTCGCGCGGACGTTCGCACCGGGATCCGCGACATCGCCAGCATCCGCATTAGCCTGCTCGGCACCGGTCAGCCACAGGAGGATGTGGTCGAGACTACCTCCGAGGTTCTTCCCGGCGGCCACTGGATGAAGCTGACGCCGCAACAACCGCTCGACTTTGGCGAGTACGCCCTGATGGAGGTCATCTCGGACAAGGTGGTGAACCTAAGCGTCTGGGACTTCGGCGTGCACCCCGTGGCCCCGGAAAACCGCGACGTCATCAAGCCCGAACCCAAGCGTCCGCTTACTCTCGAACGCCGACACCCGGACTAGGTGTTAGCAAGGTTTCCCGCTAATTCCAATTTAGCGAAATGGACGAACTGTTTTGCAGTTTTTCGGAATTTATTTTCTGGCCTATACGTTGTTTGGATTATTTGGTTTACGGGAGCGTGGGAGGCGATTTTTGAGGGCAGGGGGGCTTGACAGGAAATTGCGGAGACTGAAAGGTCGGAAGAGGCGCCCCGGAAATTTAGAGAAATACGCAACGGCAAGAACAAGGGCGAAATACAGGGGTCTCTCCACTACGGCGGCAAAAGCGCCGCCTCCGGTCGAGATGACGTAGTTTTGAGTTGTCGAGTTGTCGAGTTGTCGACGGGGTAGGCGATTCTATGGGGCACGGTTGCTTACGGATGCACCGACGCGCCACTCATTCAAAACGGGAAACCTCATTCTTCTCTGACGGCCTTGCAGCTAGCGTTCCTCGCGCACCCCGGCTAGTGCTACTCGTTCGAGCAACAGTCCCTTGCCGACCACGGCGATGTTGTTGCGTGTCGATTTCGCCTCGTACATCATAGTGTCCGCAGACCGGAGAATGGTAGGCACCGTGTTCCCGTCTTCAGGATAGGTCGCGAGCCCAAAGCTTCCCGTAAGGCGCAGCGAAAGGCCGGCGCCCTCAAGAAAACGCGCGGACTGCAGATCCTGATAGATCGTCATGGTGGCTGCCGTTGCCGCAAACTTGGTCAAACCAGGAAACAGCACCACAAACTCGTCTCCGCCATAGCGGAAGGCCGAGTTGTCCGGCCCGATCGAGCGTTTCAACAGACCGCCCACTTCGGCCAGCAGACGGCTTCCGATGAGGTGGCCATGCGTATCGTTCACCGACTTGAAGCGGTCGAGGTCCATGAACATGAGGCTGAAGACTTTGCTCGTGGCTACCTGGTCGTCGAGCAGGGTATAGAGGTGCCGGGCGTTGAACAGGCCGGTTACGTCGTCGGTAATGGTGAGCTCCTGAATGAGGGTCACAGACTTCGCATTTTGAATCGCAATCGCGGCATAGTCGCACAGGATGCGCAGAAACGAGATCGAATACTCCGACATCAGGTCGAGTTTGCTGTTCAATAATTGAATGACGCCGAGCGTCTTGTCGGCGGCGCGCACGGGGATGCAGGCGATGGACTGGATTCCCAATTCGGGATGCGCGGCGGCAAACTTGGACCACTGAGGATCCAGAACAACGTCGGGAACGATAAGGGGATTGCCGGTCGCGGCGACCCATCCGGCGACTCCCTCGCCCATGGGCACGCGCAGCCCCTTCAGGCTTGCCGCATCCTGACCAACGGCGATGGCGTAGTAGAGTTCGTTCGATGCTTCGTCGACCATCATCATCGACCACCGCTCCGGCCCGAAGAACTGGGCCATCTTTTCCATGATGGCTCCCAGGATCTCTTCGAGCTCCAGGCTGGTCGTCAGCGAGCGAGCTACGTCGTGGAACACCCGGAGGTGGTCGAGCTGCCGGCTTTCAATTACTTCAAACTTCCGCTTGTCTCTCACTCACTGCACCTCAAGAGAGCGCACTACTTATCCAGAAGTAAATCTGTCAGTAACTTCAGGGGTAAATCCGTCAGCAAGATTCGGGGATGTATCTGTCAACAGGATCCAGGGGTAAATCTATCAGCCAAAAATTTTACGAAGACGTGAGGACTTCATCGTACCGAGAATTCTGTTATCCGCCAATGTGAACCATATTTCTTGAAGGTTTCTCAAAATCGGGTTCGCCAATGTGGTGACGTGCTTCTTTCCGCATGACTACTTTGCGAATATACGCATCAAGTTCCTCATCGGTTCCACCTCGCACTATTTCTCCATAAAGATCGTGATCGCTCTGCGAAAAAAGGCAGGTTCGGATCTTTCCATCCGACGTAAGCCGAACCCGGCTGCAGTGGCCGCAGAACGGCCGGGACACGGGTGCGATGATGCCAATTTCACCAAGACCATCGTCGAAGGTAAACCGCTTTGCAGTCTCACTTGCGGCGTTTGGAGCAAGTTCAACCAGGGGGCGATACGCATTCAGTCGCGCCACCACTTCGTCCATGGGAACTACCGTCTCCGGCTTCCAACTGCGGTCTTCCTCAAGCGGCATGAACTCGATGAAGCGCACGATGACACCTTCGCGGCGCGAGAACTCAGCGAACTGCTCGATCTGGCTGTCGTTGAATCCGCGCAGCAAAACACAGTTGACCTTTACCGGGCCCAGGCCAACTGCCTTCGCCTGCCGTATGCCCGCCATGACGCGGTCGAAGCCGCGGGGGACACGGGTGATGGCGGCGAACGTCTCGGCGTCGACGGCATCCATACTGACGGTGATGCGATTGAGGCCAGCGTCTTTCAAGGGCTTCGCCAGACCTTCGAGCAGGTGTCCATTGGTGGTCAGCGCGATATCGAGTGGATGGCCGACATCGGTATGTGTTCCCTCCGACGTATAGGCCGTGCGCATCTGTGCCAGCTCGCTGACCATCTCGACCAGGCCGTGACGCAGCAGCGGCTCGCCACCGGTCAGCCGAATCTTTTCTACGCCGAGTGCGACGAAGCGGCGCACCATCCGCAGGTAATCGGCGATGGCAAGTTCTGTGTATTGTGCGCCTTCGTTGCCGGTGCGGCAGTAGACACATTTGTAGTTGCAGCGGTCGGTGACGGAGACACGAAGATCGGTGATGGCGCGGCCGAACTTGTCCCGCAGTCTGCCCACGGTCTGCTGGGCGGTGCTGTCCCGGTCTTCTCCAGTCCGCTCCGCGTTTGCGGTAGCGGCATCGTCAATCGTTGTATAGGACATCATGTCAGCCATCGACTTCGTTGCCACATCTGTTCGATGCATTCACCGGGGGAGGGAAGCAGGCAAGCAGATATTCCCAAGTATAGTCATGGGCGGTGAATGCATTGCAAATACTAACTTTTGGCCGCGAGTACCGCTTTGGTAAGAGCCGGAACGATTTCGAAGAGGTCGCCGACAACACCGTAGTCGGCAACCTCGAAGATGGGTGCGTTCTCGTCCTTATTGATGGCGATGATGGTCTTTGAGCCCTTCATGCCGACGAGATGCTGAATCGCTCCCGAGATGCCGATGGCGAGATACAGCTTGGGCGAGACGGTCTGTCCGGAGCTGCCGACCTGCCGCTCCATGGGCAGCCAGCCGTTGTCGCAGATCGGGCGCGACGCGGCTAGTTCTGCTCCGAGCGCTGCGGCCAGCTCTTGGACGATGCCGATGTTCTCCTGCTCGCCGATGCCGCGGCCGACCGAGACGATCAGCGGTGCGGCGCTGAGGTCGACCGTCTGGGCTGCCTCGCGGAACGGCTCGCTCGGCTGGTTGCGAATCTGGCTGGCTTCGAGTTGCGGAGTGAAGCTCTCGACGTTTGCGGTTCCCGCTTCGACGGCTTCGGCGCGGAAGGTTCCTGCCTGCACGGAGACGAAGCACGGGCCGGTACCAGCGTGTTTGTAGTCTGCGTTTAGTTTGCCTTGCAAGAGCTGACGCACGAAGAGGGGGCCATCATGAATGGCGATGACGTCGCTGATGAGTACCTGTTTGAAGCGCGTCGCCAGTGCTGGCGCAAAGTCGCGCACCTGATAGGTGTGCGGCAGCAGGACGTAGGCTGGCTCGGCCTGCTTGAGCAACTGCTCGAGTGCCGCGACATATCCGTCCGAGGTGTAGGTCTGCAAAAGCGCGTGTTGCACGGTGAAGATTTTTGCGAGTTTCTTTGTGGCGAGTTCAGCGGCGAGCGTATCGGCTCCTTCGCCGATCACGGCGGCGGAACATTCCGTGCCTAGCTTTGCTGCCAGTTGCTGACCGGCTGAGAGCGCCTCAAAGCTCATGCGGTTCCACTTGCCGCCACGCTGTTCCATCAGTACAAGAACACCGTTCATATCGCCCTCACTTCAAACTTCAACTTCTCCACCAGTTTGGCTGCGACTTCTGCGGGTGTTCCGGTCAGCATCTCGGTCTTCTTCTGCTTCTCGGGAAGATAAACGCGCTCGAGCGTAATCGCCTGTGCGGTTGTCGCGGTCGCAGCCTGTACCGTCTTCGTCTCCTTCGTCTTTGCCTTTTTGATGCCCATCAGCGTGGCATAGCGCAGCTTGTTGCCGCCTGATTGAATGGTGAGCAGCGCAGGCAATGGCATCTCGACGTGCTGGAACCAGCCATCTTCAAGCTCGCGCTTTACCTTTAGGCCAGATCCTGTGACCTCGACCTGCATGATGATGGTGGCGTGAGGGATGCCGAGAAGTTCGGCGAGGACGACGCCCGTCTGGCCGAGGCCGAGATCGTCAGATTGTAACCCTGTGAGTATCAGATCGGGCGACTCGGACTTGGTCGCGTCTGCGAGTAATTGAGCTACGCCCAGCGTGTCGCGCTCGCCGAGGTCATCGGCTTCGATGTGGATGGCGCGGTCTGCGCCTTTGGCCAGGGCTTCGCGAAGAGTGCTGGTGACGCGCTCCGGGCCAGCACAGAGTACAACGACTTCGCCACCGTTCTTCTCTTTCAACTGAAAGGCTTCTTCGAGCGCGTAGGCGTCGGGCTCGTTGATGGTGTAGCTCAAATCGTTCTCGTCGATCCACCTGCTGTCAGCCGCGATGCTGATCTGCGTGTCGCGCTCCGGCACCTGCTTGATTGCCACCAGTATCTTCATTGCTCTCCTGTCTTAATCTCTGATGCCGGTAACGCCCTCGCGGTTAATTGTGCAATGTCCAGCAACTGCGGTGGTGCTTCGCCCATGGTGGCAAGCGCGTCCCGGAACATGGTGTTGCAGAAGGGACAGGCCGTACCCACAATCTGCGCGCCCGTCCCGACCAGTTCCGCGGCGCGGACGTGACTGACGCGCTCGCCGCTCTCTTCGCCGAGAAATGCCAGCCCGCCGCCAGCGCCGCAGCAAAAGCTGCGCTCGTGCGAACGGGGAGCTTCGACGAGCTCTCCTGCCATAGCCACAATCTCGCGTGGCTCTTCGTAGACATCGCGATAGCGGCCGAGGTAGCAGGGGTCGTGATAGACGATGCTCTCGCCGGAGTTCTGCTGCGGCAAGCGGTCTTTGTGGCGCGCCATGAACTCGCTGTGGTGCTCGATCTCGGGAGCGATGCCGTACTCGCGCCAGTCGTTCGAGATGGTGCGCACGCAATGCGGGCAGATGGCGACGATCTTCTGCACCTTTGCCGTTTCAAACGCCTTCAGCCCAAACTCCGCCATGGTTTGAAAGACGAGATCGTTGCCCAGTCGTCGCGCGGGATCGCCTGTGCATTTTTCTTTTTTCAGCACGCCAAATGTTGTTCCGAGATATTGCATCACGCGCGCGAAGTCGGCGATGATCTCGCGTCCCTTGGCATCGTATCCGCCCATGCAGCCGAGCCAGAGGCAATACTCCTGGGTTCCATCGAAGATGGGGAAGGCTTGTTTCTGGATGAATTTGTCGCGCTCCATCGCGCTCATCCCAAGAGCGTTGCCGTGCTTTTCGAGCGCGAGAAACAGCTTTGTGCCGTGCGTGTCTTCCCATGCGCCGGTGTTGGTCGCACCTCGCCGAAGGCCAATGATGATAGGCAGATGCTGAATGCCGACGGGACACTGGTACTCGCAGCTTCCGCAGGTGGTGCATTCGAACGCTGCCTCCATGCTCATGTACTTCGCGGCGGGATCGTCGGAGGGAACTTCGCGCGTGTCGGTAAGCAGGGAAGTCTCGGAAGCGGGGCCGAATTCGTTGAGATAGGAGCGCGTTCCGAGGATGATCTCTTTCGGGTTCAGAACTTTTCCGGTGTTGGATGCAGGGCAGTGTTCGGTGCAGCGCCCGCACTCGACGCAGCTATAGACCTGCAATGAGATCAACTGGGTTACATCATTACCAGCGACCAGCCCGAAGTCTTCGTCGCCGCTGAGCGGAGGAATTTTTGAGAAGCCGTCGCGCTTGAGGAAGACGGTCAAGGGGCTGATTACCAGATGCAGATGCTTGGTGTGCGGAATCAGCGGAAGGAAGACCAGCAGCGTCAGGGTGTGCGTCCACCAGAGGACCTTCACTGCTGTTCCGCTGGTATCGACAAAGAATGCGCCGAGATAGCTCACCATCAGGAGAAAGATGAGGAACGCAATCACTCCCGATTCATACGAGACTTTTTTCCCGAGCCAGATGGGACGGACAAAAAAGCGGCGTACGAACAATGCGGTGATCGAGACGGCGACCAATACCGCCCAGGCCGCGGCGAAGAGGAAGTAGAAATTACTGAGATAACTTTCAGGGTTGAGGAAGCCCAGCCCCACGGCGTTAGCGATGTGATTCAGGCTGACCAGGGCGAAGGCCAAAAATCCCCAGAAGACGAAGGCGTGCGCCAGCCCCGGCAGTGGCCGCTGCCGGATGACCTTGCCCTGGCAGAGTACCTCCCAGACGAAGTCCCATACTCTTCGCCCGATGGGATGAAGAGAAAAGTCTGTATCTTTTTTTGAGCGAAGGATGGTGCGGAGGATCGGCCCGAAGCGCCAGAAGAAAAGAGCCAGCGATATCGCAATGCCGATCAGCAGCGATATTTTTTCCAGCCTGGAGAAGTGCGCTGGCTCAGCCAGGGTTGCAGAGAGATGGATTCCGGGAATTAAGGCTGCGGTCATCGAGCGGGCACCCACCGTCGTTCCACGCGCTACAGCAACCATCCGAACCCATCCACGAGCTACGCCTTCACTTGGCGCGGCCCGCATCGTTACAGCTTCCGCAGGGGGCTCCGGGGCATCGGTCAGCTATTGAAATCTGAAGACTTCAACTTACTCACTAATAGCTGATGAACTCCGTGCTGCCGCGGCGCAGACGAATGCCGGCGACGCCGAAGAAGATCGCTGCGGCGAACATGATCGCGTCCCAATACACCATGGGGTGCATCCAGCCCGGGGACAGTGTCCAGTCCTGCCCGGCCCATATCGTTACCAGGAACGCGACGATGGTGCATTGCAGGCAGATGGTCAGAAAAAGCTGACCGCGACGGCGACGCCGATCAAGGTGTTCGACCTGATCGGGTGTCAGGTTCCGTTCTTCGAGGGGCAGCAAGGTGTTGGCCATCAGCGTATTCGTCTCCTGCGCGTCTTTCAGTTTCAAAGCTTGTGTCACCCGCCGGGCAACAACCCATCCATTAAATCACAGCATTCAGCTCTTGAAGCTGCGCGGGGAAAGAAACCTTTCCTCACGCACAGCGGAAGCATAACTGAATAGGCATTCATTCGTAAAGGCAGTTAGTTAAATAAACGTTGACGACTGAATTTTAGATAAACGCGACCGACTGGATTCCGGCCACGTCGAAGCGTTTTCGGCAGCGCACATTTTTACAGCCCACCATGTCGTCGCGCCGCACCATGTAGCTTTGCGCCTTGGCAAAGCGCGCACGATCGCGGTCGTCGGCTCCGCGTGGCAACTGGCTCTTTTTACGCCGGACCAGCCAGCTCAGTTGATACTCTTCCTGCTGTCCGCAGTGGGGACAGGTCATCATATGCGTCCGTTGTTCCGGTCGTTCGTCAAAGAAATCTCGTTCTTCCATTCGGGCACCTCTTCGGGGTCGGGACGGTTACTTCGCTGCAATAGTCCGCCATGCTGCCCTTGCGATCAGAGTATTGCATAATCGGTGTGGGCTTTGCAGCCCGCAGGTGCCGAGATGAGCAAGCCGAAGAAGCAGGTTTTTTTGAAGATCAAGGCCGTGAAGGCGAACGCCCGAGCCCGGGTTGGCACACCGCCGCCTGAGCGGGTTATCCCCGACCCAAAACAGAAGCTCGCAGCCAAGCCGAAGTACAAGCCCACCATGGCCGATCTCATCGGCTCTAAAGGAGATGAAGAATGAAGATACTTCGCGTTACCGCCATCGCACTTTGCACCGCTGCCATCGCTGCCTCCGCGCAGACGATTCAGGTCAGCAAAGAAAACCGTACCATCTCGGTCACGGCGACCGATAAGGTAACCGCCATCGCGGATATCGCCACCGTTCATGTCGGATTCATCGTCTATGGCCCGGACAGCGATGCCGCCTACGCCAATGGATCGCGCACCTCGAACGCCATCATGAAGGCGCTGACCTCCGCCGGGATTCCATCAGACTCTATCGAGAGCGAGAACCAGTCGGTTGCCCCGGTGCAGAACTATCAGGTGGAAAAGCTTACGGATGCCGAGAAGGCCCAGCGCCAGTTTCAGGTGACGCAGAGCTGGACCGTTCGAACCAGCGCCAACGATGCCGCCAAGGTGCTCGACCTTGCTGTGAAGGCAGGGGCCAACCAGAGCGGACAGATCGACTGGAGCTTCAAGGACGAGAACGCTCCCGAGTCCCAGGCGGCGGCGAAGGCCTTGCAGCGCGCGCGCTCACAGGCAGAGCAGATGGCGCAGAGCCTCAACGCCAAGCTGGGCGGGCTGCTCTATGCCAGCAACGAGGTGCAGGCCAGCCCGATTCGTCCCATGATGATGCGGGCCATGGTCGCCTCGCCGGCGATGGACAAAGTTCAGCCACTGGCCATCAATCCCCGGCAGATTGAAAAATCGGCCACCGTCACTGCCATCTTCGCCATCGAATAGCTTTTGTGAAGGAAGGGCTTTATGACCGTCCAGGCGTATCGCGAACTCAAACCAACTCCGGAAGCGGAGGCCACTTACATCAAGTGGCTTTCGCGGCTCAACGAGGACTTTACCCGGTGCCAGACTGCCGATCGCCGCTCTGAGATCGTCCGCGATGAACTGTATCAGATCTTTCTCGGGAAAATTCACGGGGCTCACAAGCAATCGACCCTTACCATCGAGCTTGCTTCGGGTGTCCTCGCCGATTCGTTCGACCCGCGCAATGTCACGCTGGAGCCGGAGTACTACGGCGACGTCGATCCCGAGCAGTATGCCATCCGCAAGCCGCTGATCTGGTTCTGGCAGATGTTCGATCGGTCGCCGCTGGGGCTGAATCACTGGCTGGGCTTTCGTTTTCGCTGCATGCTGGGACGGCATATCTTCAAGCATCTCGGCAAGCATGTGAGGATCTTTCACAACGTCGAATTTACCTATGGCTACAACCTGACCATCGAAGACAACTGCACGATCCACAAGAACGTAATGCTCGACGACCGGGGCGGTCTCATTCTGCGCGAAGGCACCAGCGTCTCGGATTATGCCAATATCTACAGCCATACCCACGACATCAACAAGCAGGCGGACGTCACGAATAAGCCTACGGAGCTTGGACCGCGAGCACGCGTTACCTACCATGGAACGGTGCTAGCCGGAGCCAATATTGGCGAGAACGCCATGTTGGGCGCTATGGCTGTGGCTACGCACGACGTTCCCGCAGAGAGCGTTTCGGTGGGGATCCCGGCGCGGGTAAAGCGCGAGAAAACCAAGGCTCCGATAAGCTAGAGACATGAATCAGGAAGTTGTACTCATTCTCTTTCAGGTTGTTGTCTTGGTGCTTGCCTTCAGCGTGCATGAGTGTGCCCATGCGTGGGTGGCGTGGAAGCTGGGCGACCCCACAGGCAAGATGCTGGGTCGGGTCACGCTGAACCCTTTGAAGCACCTCGATCCATTGGGTTCTGTGTTTATGCCGCTGTTGGCGCTGGTCTATCACTGGCCGCTGATCGGCTGGGCCAAGCCTACGCCGGTGACGGCTCGCAACTTCAAGAACTACAAGAGAGACGACATTCTGGTGACGCTCGCCGGACCGGCCAGCAATCTGGCCATGGCTACGGTGGCTCTGGTGCTGCTCATCATCCTCAAGCATGTTATTTCGGGTGGCTTGGCGGCGGTGGCGACGGCGGTGGCGCTGGCCTCGAATGTTCACGGAATCTCCACGGCAAATCTTCCGTCCCTGTTTCCCGTGGCCCTCTTCCTTTATTTTGTGATACTTATCAACCTGCTGCTGTTCATCTTCAACCTGATTCCGATTCCTCCTCTCGACGGAAGCCATATTCTGCGGCATTTTCTGCCGTACAAGGCGGTGCAACTGTATGACCGCATGGGAATGATCGGGTTGATCGTGCTGTTCCTGATTGGGGGAAGTTTTATCTTCACGATGTTCTTCAATCCCCTTTTGGGAACGTTCAATCACCTTCTCTTCGCGCTCTGATCTCGTAGTTTGCGGCGTGGAGTTCTTCCGCCTCCTTCGCTGCCTCATCATGTAACCTTGGTTTTGATCGCAATGACTGAAAATACATCGAACACGCCGCGCCGCCGCGTCCTCAGCGGTATGCGCCCCACGGGCCGGTTGCACCTCGGCAACTACATGGGCGCGCTCTACAACTGGGTCAAGCTCCAGCACGAGTACGAGTGCTACTTCTTCATCGCCGACTACCACGCGCTGACGACGGGCTATGCCGATACCTCTGGCCTGAAGGACGACATTCGTCAGGTTGCGATTGATTTTCTTTCGGCTGGCCTCGACCCTGAGCTTTGCACCATCTTTGTGCAGAGCAAAGTGCCAGCTCACTTTGCGCTGAACGATCTGCTGGGCATGATTACACCGCTCACCTGGCTGGAGCGTGTTCCCACCTACAAGGACCAGCAGGAGCAGCTTCGCGAGAAGGATCTGGCGACCATCGGCTTTCTCGGTTATCCGCTGTTGCAGTCGGCTGACATCCTGATCTATCAGGCGGATTATGTGCCGGTCGGGCAGGATCAAGTGGCGCATGTGGAACTGACCCGAGAGGTCGCCCGCCGCTTCAACCAGTTTTATCCGGGTGGCTTTTATCTCAATCCGAACGCGGCACCCTGGGAGATGCCTGCGATTGAAGAAAAGGCGCGAAAGCTGGCCAAGGACCCGCAGAAGAGCAGCTTCAGCCCGCATGAGCTGCAACAGGCGGCAATGCAGACGAAGAAGCTCTCCGGCTTTGGCCGTACAGAGGTCTTGCCCGAGCCGCAGGTTCTGTTGACGCCTTCGCCCAAGCTGCCCGGCACCGACGGTCGCAAGATGTCGAAGAGCTACAAGAACACCATCCTGCTCTCTGATCCTGAGCCGGAGATTCGGGCCAAGCTGAAGACCATGGTGACAGACCCAGCGCGGATTCGCCGCGAGGATCGTGGCAATCCCGATATTTGTCCAGTCTTCGATCTGCATAAGGTGTTCTCGACCGAAGAGACGCAGCAGGAGGCGCGTGAAGGCTGCACGACAGCCGGTATAGGCTGTATCGAGTGCAAGAGCTGGCTGGCCGATGGTGTGGTCGATGTGCTGGCTCCCATCCGCGAGCGTCGCCGCTACTTTGAGGCCAATCTGAATGAAGTAGACTCCATTCTTCAGAACGGCGCTGCAAAGGCTGTGGCACGCGCTGCCCTTACGATGCAGCAGGTACGCTCCGCTGTGGGGCTTGAATAATCATGGCTGACGAGATTCTCCAACCCGCAGGCACTCCCGAACAGCTGGAAGAGGTCGTGCGAACCGACGAAGCGACGGCGGAAGTCGCTGCTCCCGAGCCGCATGAGCCTTTTGAGCTGCAGCCGAAGCCGGTGCCACCGCGGCCCCCCGAGCCGAAGCGGCCCTCCGCCGCCAAGGAAGAGGCTTCGCAGTCGCCGTTCTCGGTGACCGTTGGAGTTGTCTACGATGGGCCGCTCGACCTTCTGCTGGACCTGATCCGCAAGCAGAATATCGACATCTACGACATTCCCATCGCGCGGATTACCAGCCAGTTTCTGGACTATACCCACCAGTTGAAGCAGACCGACGTGGACGCGGCGGGCGAGTTTATCTACATGGCGTCGCTGCTGATTCACATCAAGTCGAAGACGCTGCTGCCGCGCGATCCCAACGATATTCTCAGCGGCGATCCCGAAGACCCGCGACGCGAGTTGGTCGAGCGACTGCTGGAGCACGAGCGCTTCAAGGCCGCGGCGCAGATGCTGATGCAGAAGCAGCAGATCGAAGAAGCGACATGGTCGAATCCGGGCATACGCGAGTTCAAAGAGGCCGCCAACGCCGAGCGTGAGATCGCCGCCGACACGGTTGACCTGGTGCGCGTGTTTCAGGATATTTTGAGCCGTCTGAGCGAACGTCCGGTCCTGAATGTCGATGAAGAGTCGGTAACAGTTGCGCAGATGATCGACTACGTGAAGCGGCGGCTGATGATGGAAGACAAGCCGGTAAGCCTGCGTCGGCTGCTGCACAATACGCATACGGAGCGGGCGCTGATCTGCATGTTTCTGGCGATGCTGGAGTTGGTCCGGCTGCAGGCGGTGCTGCTGCACCAGCCGGTGTTGGAGGGAGACATCCTCATCAAGAAGACGGAGAACTTCGACGCTGTCTTTGCCGACCAGACGCAGGCGCGGGATGATTGGCGCTAAGGTCCAGCGCGAGTTGAAGGCGTGCACCTCGGTGCTTGGATGCTTGAAACTTATACGGGGAGCTGTTCGCGCACGCGGGTTCGAGAGCGGGTTGTCAGTAGAATCGCTGCGCCCAGAATAAGCGAGCCGCCCGCCCAGGCATCGGGGCCAAGATGCTCGCCCAGCACGATCACGCCGAGCAGGCTGCCGATCAGCGGCTCCATGTTGAGCAGAACGCCCGCCTGCGAGGCTGGCACCTGGGTCAGTCCCCAGTTCCACAGCAGCGTCGTGGTAGCGGTGCAGAGCAGGCCGCTGGCCGCCAGCGCCAGCCATACTTTCAGCGAGATGTGGGCCACTGGCGGCAGGCCATACTGCAAGGGCACCCAGATCATCAGCATCGCCGTGCCCAGCGCCAGCCCATAGGCGGTGATGACGATGTGGGAGTGGCGCTCCATGAGCTGCTTGTTGAAAAGAATCCAGAAGAGGGCAATGAAGAGCGAGGCGACGATGAGGAGGTCGCCTGTCAGCGACGAGCTGCCCGCGTGGCGCCCACCGAGGGCGATCAGCGCGGCCCCACAGGTAGAGCCAGCCATGGCGATCCAGCCGGTGCGGTCCATGCGCTCGTGCGCAAAGAGGGTAGCACCGACGGCGAGGATGACGGGCATGGTGCCGACCATCAGCGCGGCGTGGCTGACCGTGGTCATAGAGAGGCCGTAGAACTGGAGCAGAAACTGCAGCGGCACGCCGAGGAAGGAGGCGGCGAACAGAACTCCCCACTCCCTGCGATTGAGCTGCGGGCGATGGGTGATGAGTAGAGGAGTGAGCGGCACCATGCCGAAAAGAAACCGGTAGAGCACCATGTGGGCGAAGTTCATCTCAGCGAGGGCGATCTTGCCGAAGAAGAAGCCGCAGCCCCACAAAGAGCTTGCCAGGGCGCAAGCTGCGAAGCCCAACGCTCGTCTCTGGGTTGCATGGGGCATATTCCACTTTCGCATAGAACGGCCAGGAAGGAGAACGTTCTTCTCGCGGTGTGTGAGAGCAAAAGGGAGGTATCTCGCGTAGACTTTTGCGATGGAGAGAAGTGATTTCCATCGCAGGGGAGTCAACGATTTCGGTGTAATCCTCTCTTCAAGGGCACTGGGGGTTTTTTGGGGATTTCTGCTTTTGATCGCGGCGCCTGCATGGGGGCAGGTGAACTACGGAGAGGTGCGCGTGAAGGTGAGCGATCCTTCCGGCATTGCAGTTAAAGCTACGGTTCACCTGGCCTCCGCTGGCAATGACTATGACAAATCCTTCGCCACGGATGGCTCAGGCGCGCTTGTTGTCGAGCAGGTTCCCTATGGCGTCTATCGGGTACAGGTGCAGAAGGCAGGCTTTGCCGAATTTTCGAGCACGCTGCAGGTGCACTCCGCGCTGCCGGTTGAGGAGGCCGTTCGGCTCAGCATTGCTGCCGTCGTGACGCAGATCAGCGTGACCGGCAAGGACACGCTGATCGATCCGTATCAGCCTGATTCGGTGATGCAGATTGGCGCAAAGCAGATCAGTGAGCGGCTGTCGTCGTTGCCGGGACGCTCGGTGCAGGACCTGGTCAATTCGCAGCCGGGGTGGCTCTACGAAGGCAACGCGGTTCTGCATCCGCGCGGCTCGGAGTATCAGACGCAGTTCGTGGTCGATGGAATTCCTCTGACGGACAATCGCTCGCCCAGCTTCGGACCAGAGGTGGAGGCCGACGATCTCGACTCGATCCGAATCTATACCGCAGGCTACCCCGCGGAGTATGGCAGAAAGATGGGCGGTGTCGTGGAGCTGAATACGCATCGGCAGACCGCTTCAGGACTGCATGGACAGCTTGTACTTTCCGGCGGCAGTTACGACACGGCGACTTCGTATGGCCAGTTGCAGGATGTGTGGGGCAAGAACACCGTCGACGTGAGCGCAGCCGGGAGTATGACCAGCCACTATCTGAATCCCGTGGTTCCGGAGAACTACACGAACAAGGGAACGATCGGAGATTTCTCGACGAGGTATGAGCGCGATGCCACCGACAACGATCGCCTGATCTTCAGCGTGCGCCACGAATTTTCGCGCTTTCTCATTCCCAACGAACTTATTCAGCAGCAGGCCGGGCAGATTCAGAACGGAGACAACTTCGAGACCATCGGCACGGTGAACTATCAGCACATCTTTTCGCCGAACAGTTTGGGGACGTTGTCCGGAATGGTACGGTACAACGCGAACAATCTCTATTCGAACGAAAATTCCTCGCCGATCATCGCCTTTCAGCACAATAATTTTCGTGAGGGATATTTCAAGGGAACCTTTTCCCTTCATCATGGCCGACACGAGTTTAAGGCCGGGGTGGAATCGGACAATACTTTTCTACACGAGAAGTTCAATTACTTCATCACCGCCCCTGATCAGTTCGACGACGATACGCCGCAGACGCTGAATTTTGTGGATCAGCGTCCCGACCTTGAGCAGTCGGCGTTCGTGGAAGACCTCATCCGGCTGGGCAACTGGACGGTGAGCGCGGGGCTGCGATGGGACCACTACCAGCTTCTGCTCAATCAGAATGCGTTCAGCCCCCGGCTTACAGTGGGGCGCTATCTCCCATCGCTCAAGATGGTGTTGCACGCCTCGTACGACCGCATCTTTCAGACGCCGTCGTTTGAAAACATCCTTATCTCCAGCTCGCCTCAGATCGACGCGCTCAGCGACCAGTTTCTGCGGCTGCCGGTGAAGCCATCGGTGGGCAACTACTACGAGGGCGGCATCACTCAGGCGCTCTCCGACCGAATGCGCGTCGACGTCAACTTCTATCGCCGTGATGTGAGGAACTATGCGGACGACGACCAGCTTCTGAACACCGGCGTCAGCTACCCCATCGCATTCGACAAGTCGGTCATCTATGGGGCCGAAGGAAAGCTTGAACTGGTTCGGCTGCAGAAGCTTACCGGCTACGTCAGCTACTCGTACATGGTGGGGAACGTCTGGTTTCCAGTTACCGGCGGACTCTTTCTCGGCGACGATGCGAGCGCTGCGCTCTCTCAACTGACCGGCCACTTTCCCGATTCGCAGGACCAGCGCAATACGCTCCGAACGCGATTCAAATATCAGCTTGTGCCGCGGGTCGATTTTGCAGCAGGAGCGTCCTACGGCTCGGGCCTGCCGTTCGAATACACCGGCGACGAAGCGGACGCATTGGCTCAATACGGGCCAGAGGTCATCAGCCGCATCAACTTTGCCCGCGGACGCATTCTTCCTCTGCTTGCGGTGAATGCCTCTCTGGGAGCTGACGTCTATCGGAGTGAGAGGGTCAAGATGCGTTTTCAGGTCGATGGAGATAATCTCAATAATCGTTTCAATGTCATCGATTTTGGCGGGCTCTTCTCCGGCAATGCCATTGGGCCGGAACGGAGCTTCATTGCCCGCATGAATGCAAGCTTTTAGCGTGCCGTATCTTTTTTAGCTTCAACGAAAGCGGGGGGCAATCGTTTGTCGAGGTGCAAAGGCATCAATCCGTGGTTTACAGTGGTAGCGTCACTTGGATGGAGTTGCAGCATCACGCCAGGGAAGTCCACATCCTGAATGAAGGGTTTCATCAGGACAAGCTTCAGCCCCCGCAGAGGGACTGGAACGGACTCGTGCTCCTGCTCAAGTGAAGATTGCGGTTAGTTAAAATGCTCCTACAAAACGACAGGGCCAAAAATCAATGAATCGTAGAAGCTTTATCTCGTCGGCAGGCGCGTTGCTGGCGAGCAAATCACTTTATGCTGCACTTCCTCTGCAGGCGCAAGGCAAGGCTCCTTTAGCTGGAAAGGCAGATCACGCCCTCCGCATCGAGCCATGTACGCTGGAGATCAGCCCCGGCGTCAGCATCAAGACGCTGGCCTACAACGGTCAGGTGCCGGGACCTCTGCTGCGCGTGCGCGAAGGTGTTCCCGTCACCATTGATGTGACCAACACGACCAAGGATGCGGACATCGTCCACTGGCATGGCCTCGCCATCGATTCGCTGAATGACGGCGCGATGGAAGAGGGCTCGCCGATGATCGATGCGGGCCAGACGCATCGCTATGCGTTCACGCCGAAGCCTGCAGGCACCCGCTGGTATCACACGCACACCGCTGCCTATGACAATCTCGGGATCGGCACCTACACAGGACAGTTTGGCTTCTTTCTCATCGAGGGACGCGAGCAGCCTGCGCGCTACGACAGGGAGATCAACCTCGCCGTCCATCACTGGGAGCCTTCCTTTGTTCCCATGGTGGAGACGATGCGCGAGCAGTCCTCCAACTCGCCGCTGACCACCGGATCAGATGTTGGATATAAGTACGCAACCATCAACTCGCACCGTCTGGGCGCAGGTGAACCCCTCCGCGTCAAGCAGGGCGAGCGCGTGTTGATGCGGTTGCTCAATGCGAGTGCGACCGAGAACGTTGTGCTTGCGCTGCCGGGTCACAAGTTCACCATCATAGCGATGGACGGCAATCCAGTTCCGAACCCGAAGTCGGTCGAGGTGCTTTCGCTGGCAGTGGCAGAACGCGTGGACGCAATCGTCGAGATGAATTCGCCCGGCGTCTGGGTGCTCGGTTCTACCCTCGCGAAGGAACGCGAGATGGGCCTCGGCATCGTGGTGGAGTACGCCGGAAAGAAAGGCACGCCAGTGTGGAACGATCCTGCGTCGGAGCCATGGGACTACACGCAGTTTGCCAACGCGACTGCCTCGCCGCATAAGCCGGACGAAATATTTGACCTGACTTTCCGCGACTACGGACCGAAGCCGGGTTCGAAGTTCGATACCTGGACGATCAACAAGCGATCGTGGCCCGACATCGATCCGTTGATGGTCGAGCAGGGCAAGCGGTACAGACTGGTCTTTCGCAATGGCAGCGGTGACCAGCACCCGATGCACCTGCACCGGCATACGTTTGAAGTAACCCGCATCGGCAAAACTCCCATCAGCGGCTTGATGAAGGACGTCATCAACGTCATGCCGCTCGATACCGTGGAAGTAGAATTCGTTGCCAATAATCCCGGAGACACGTTGATGCACTGCCATCAACAGCTCCATATGGATTATGGTTTCATGCAGTTGATCAAGTACTCGGTCTAGGCTTTTTCGTTGCCGCACCCGAGTACGAACAACCTCATTTGGATGAGAGCGAACTATCTATGTTGAGATTTCGGTATGCACTACTTTTAGCAGCAGGAGCCGGGTTCTTTCTATCTCAGGCTAAGCCCATGTCTGTCTATGCGGCTTCGTCCGCTTCGGCCGCGCAGGCGCAGGACGGCACTGTTGCAGGCAAGCCCGGCGCCAACGCCTACGAGCAGCACTGCGCCATCTGTCACGGCGAGCAGCGCGAAGGCATCCTGCCCGCCTTTCCGCCTCTGGTCGGCATTCAACACCAGAAGACGGACCAGCAGATCATGGACCTGATTCATACGGGCAAAGGCCGCATGCCTCCGTTTCCGAAGTTGCAGGGGGGTGAGCTGACGGCGCTGGTGCACTATCTGGAAAGCCCTGCTTTGTCGGTCTCCGATTCGGCCTCGGATGGAAACGGGAACTCTTCCGCAGTTCATTCTTCGGGTATGGTCGACTCGGGCAAGGCACTGTTTCAACAGAACTGCGCCTTCTGCCATGGTCGCGATGCGATGGGCGGAGAGACCGGCCCTGACCTGACTCGTTCGAAGCTGGTGCTTGCGGACGTGAAGGGTGACAAGATCTCGGAGGTCGTGCGCGACGGGCGGCCTGAGAAGAAGATGCCCGCGTTCAATTTCTCCAGCCAGGAAGTGGTAGGTCTCGCAGCCTACATTCATTCGCAGGAGGCCAAGGCCGCTTCGATGAAGGGCGGTCGCCGCGGTGTGGACGTCGCCGATCTGCAGACTGGCAATGCGGCACTGGGCAAGCAATACTTCAATGGTGCTGGCACCTGTGCGAAGTGCCATTCCGCAACGGGAGACCTTGCGGGAATCGCCAACCGTTACGAAGGTCTTCAGTTGGAGATGCGGATGCTCTATCCTCGCGGCGTCAAGAGCGAGGTCGTCGTCACGCTGCCTTCGGGAACCAAGCTGGCGGGAACGCTGGTGTATCAGGACGAGTTCGTCATTAGCATGCGCGAGAAGGATGGTGTCTACCACTCCTGGAGGACGAATAACGTGAAGTTCCACGTTGACTCGCCGGTAGACGCGCACGTCGATCTCTTCCCCAAGTACACCGATGATGACATCCATAACCTAATGGCTTATATCCAGACGCTGCGTTGATTTTGCCGCGCTGCATGGCGTAAGAGCACAGAGGAGATTACCTGCCGATATGAAGTTCTCGAAGATTGTATTTCTCGTGGTGGCCAGCGCGCTGGTTTGGAGCGCTTTTCATGGCTCGGTACAGGCACGGGCGCAGAATGTCGATGCGGCCATGCTGCTGCATCCGCCCGCCGATAGCTGGCCCAGCTATCACGGTGATTACACTGGCAAGCGTCACAGCAAGCTGACGCAGATCACGCCCAAAAATGTCAGTCAGTTGACACTGGCCTGGGCGTTCCAAACGGAGCGCAGCCCCACCATTAAGTCTTCGCCGCTGCTGGTCGATGGAGTGTTGTACTTCACCACTCCCGACAACGTTTGGGCAGTCGATGCGCGGTCGGGCCAGCTAATTTGGCACTACACCTATCCCCCCAACAAAGGCGATCACATCGGCCAGCGCGGCGTAGCGATCTATAAGGACTGGATCTATTTTGCTTCGCCTGATGCACACCTCGTCTGCCTTAACGCCAAGGATGGAAAGGTGCGCTGGATCGTGGAAGTTGCCGATGTCAATAAAGGCTACTGGACGACGGAGGCACCACAGATCGTAGGCAACCATGTGATCGTCGGTGTCGGTGGTGACATGGACAATCTCCAGACCTTCATCCGCGCCCTTGATCCGGAGACTGGCAAGACGCAATGGCAATTTGATGTAACCGCTCCTGCAGGCACACCGAATACTGCAACGGGAGGCACAACGTGGATGGCCGGAACCTATGATCCAGAGCTGAACCTCATCTATTGGGGAACCGGCAATCCGACGCCAGTGCTTACCGGCTCTACGCGGCCGGGAGACAATCTTTACACCTGCAGCATCGTTGCCCTGAATCCCGATACTGGCAAGCTGGTGTGGGCCTTTCAGCCCTCGCCGCACGATACCCACGACTGGGATGCGATTGAGATTCCCGTGCTGGTCGATGGACCGTTTCGCGGCAAGCAGAGAAAGATGTTGATGCAGTCCTCGCGCAACGGCTACTTCTTCGTGTTGGATCGAACCAACGGGGAGAACCTGCTGACGGTTCCATTTGGCCCGGTCAACTGGGCGATTGGACTCGACAAGAAGGGCCAGCCCATTCCCAATCCCAAGAAGGAGCCATCTCCCGATGGCGTTCTGATTGCGCCTGATGAAGGTGGCTTGACCAACTTCCGTTCGCCCAGCTTCGATCCTAAGACCGGATTGTTTCTCGTCGACGCACACCCAAGCTGGAGCCTCTACTTCGCCAAACCCGCAGACGGTACTTACGGATGGGCCGGCGCGGACTACGGCCTGTGGGGCAAGGGCGTGCTCGAAGCGATTGATTACCAAACCGGAAAAATACGCTGGAGCCACGAACTCGGCCCAGGTGGATCCGGAGCGGGAGTGATGACGACAGCCTCCGGCCTTACCTTCACCGGCGATGCGCATGGAAACTTCCTGGCGCTGGATACAGCCAACGGTAAGACTCTGTGGCATGCAGGCGCAGGAGCCTACATTGCCAGCTCGCCGATTACTTACAAGCTCGATGGCGACCAGTATGTTGTGACCAGCGGCGGCGGGGTCCTCTTCGCCTGGAAGCTGCCGGGCACAAGCCGCTAAACAGGGAAGCGCTGTATTTCAACGACACGCACATCCACGGATGTGCGTGTCGTGTTTATGGCGCTAGCATGATGCAGCGAGTGTTCATAAATGGACAACTATTTCCGGTTGTGGACAGTTTTGTGTGGGTTAGCTGGCTCAAGTAATTGAAAAAGATAAAGATGGATTGGTACTGCACATGCAACTAGAGTTGCGTGATGGATATCTCCAGACCTGATATCAAGCGGAAGAAGTTGCGCCGGCAGTTGGTTATTGCCGGATGTGCGGTGTTGGTGGTGGGCGCTGCGGCGTTCTTCGTGACGCGGCTGAAGCCCGCCGCCCCCGAGGTGGAGCGGGCCACGGTTTGGACGGACACCGTAAAGCGCGGGCCGCTGTTGCGACAGGTTCGCGGCCCGGGAACGCTGGTTCCTCGCGAAGACAAGATTCGGCTGATTCCGGCGGAGACTGAGGCGACGGTGGTGCGGATTCGCGTGCTGCCCGGAGCGAAAGTGCAGCCGGACACGGTGCTGATGGATCTGGTCGACCCGACCTTGCAGCAGGAACTGCTCGATGCGCAGTTGCAGTTGAAGGGCGCAGAGGCGGACTACATCAATACGCGGGCAAAGGTAGAGAGCGACCTGATGGACCAGAAGGCCGCGGGAGCTACCGTGAATGCGGACTACAGCCAGGCGCAGTTGCAGGCGAAGACCGACAAGTCGCTCTACGATCTGGGCGTGATCAGCGGATTGACGTATAGCGCATCGAAGGGCAAGGCAGACGAGCTTGTGACGCGAAACAATCTGGAGAAGCAGCGCCTGACGCTGAACGAGAAAGCGATCGAGACGCAGCTCTCTGTGCAGCAGACCAAGGTCGATCAGGCAAAGGCGCTGTTGGGATTGAAACAGAAGCAGCTTGACGCATTGAGCGTTCGCGCCGGAATTAGCGGTGTGCTCGTCGAACTCGATCATCAGGTTGGTGAACATGTAACGGCCGGAACGACGCTGGCAAAGGTAGTGCAGCCTGATCAACTCAAGGCGAGTCTGAAGATTGCCGAGACGCAGGCGCGGGATATCCAGCTTGGACAGCCGGCGGAGATCGACACGCATAACGGTGTGATCGATGGCCAGGTGATACGGATTGATCCGGCTGTGTTGAACGGAACTCGCACAGTTGACGTAGAGCTGAGCGGAGGGTTGCCTCCGGGCGCCGTGCCTGACCTGAGCGTCGATGGAACGATCGATCTCGAGAGGATGAAGGACGTGCTCTATGTCGGACGTCCGGCATCCGGAAACGAGAACAGTACGATCAGCCTTTTCAAGTTGAGTGCGGACGGAAAGACGGCGGTACGGGTTCCAGTCAAGGTTGGGCGTGCTTCGGTGAACAGTATTCAGGTCATCGAGGGATTGCAGGCAGGGGATACGGTCATCCTCTCGGACATGAGCCGTTGGGACAATACGGATCGGATTCGGCTGGATTGATTTTGCAAAAACGAGCGGGATGAGAGACGCACAAGGAGAGAGCAATGCCAGAAAACATTATCGAGATCGAGGATTTGACGAAGGTTTTCTATACCGATGAGATCGAGACGCATGCGCTCTCGGGCGTGCATCTGAACATCAACCGCGGAGAGTATGTGGCGATGTCAGGACCGTCGGGATGCGGGAAGTCGACGCTGCTCTCGATCATCGGATTGCTGGATACGCCGACGAATGGGCGGTACACGCTGAACGGAAAGGAAGTAGCGAATTTAAACTTCGCCGACCGCTCCCGGATTCGGAATCAGGAGATTGGCTTCATCTTTCAGAGCTTCAACCTGATTGGCGATCTGACGGTTGCGGAGAATGTTGAGCTGCCGCTGACCTATCGAGCGGGGATGCCGTCGGCGGAACGGAAGCGGCGGGTGCAGGAGTCGCTGGAGCGCGTCCATATGGCGCATCGGATGCGGCACTATCCGGCGCAGCTCTCTGGCGGCCAGCAGCAAAGAGTCGCTGTAGCCCGCGCATTAGCTGGCTCGCCTTCAATCCTGCTGGCCGACGAGCCGACAGGAAATCTGGATTCCAAGAACGGGGAAGCAGTGATGAAGCTGTTGCAGGAGTTGCACGAAGAAGGCGCGACCATCTGCATGGTGACGCACGATCCGCGCTTCGCCGCCCACGCGGAGCGGCAGGTGCATCTGTTCGACGGCAAGGTCGTAGCTGAGGGCGAACTCAATCGTCTTCTAGCCGAAATTGAGGCATAAGGCATTCGTGATGAAAGCCTGTGCAGACGCATTAGTAGCAGGAGGGCGCGATGAACGGATGGATGCAGGATGTGCGCTATGCGCTGCGGCAACTGCGCAGGTCGCCGGCATTTACCTTAACGGCGGTGTTGACGCTGGCGTTGGGGATCGGCGCGACGACCGCGGTGTACCACGTGGTGAGCCAGGTGCTGTTGCAGCCATTACCTTATCCTGCGCAGGAGCGTTTGGTTGGCGTGGGATGGGAGTCTGCCGCCGAGAATCCGGAGGCGGAACAGACCGGAGAGACAGCAGACTTTCTTCTGGCGCACACCACAAGCTTTGCGAGCGCCGGGGTAGCGGACGACAGCTTGCTGGGAGAGAATTTTTCGATCGGCGACGGCAAACCGCTGTCGATTCGATCGCTGCGTGTGTCGGCAAGCTATCTGCCTACTCTGGGCGTGGCTCCAATGCTGGGGCGGTTGTTTACGGCAGAGGACGATCATGTGGGCGGCGCTCCGGTAGCAGTGCTGAGCTACGGGCTTTGGAAGCGAGCGCTCAATGCTGACGTTGGTGTGGTGGGACGTCCGGTTCATGTCAATGGCGATGTCTTTACGGTGATCGGTGTGATGCCGGAATCATTTGCCACCGCGGATTCCCCCGATCTATGGCAGCCATTGCGACTGAGCCCAGCGGACCCTGGATACTATGGCACCAACTTTATGATGGTGGCGCGTTTGAAGCCGGGCGCGTCGTTGGAGCAGGCCCGGGCCGAATTGAAGACGCTGACGCCGGAGATCTATGCGCAATTTCCTCACTATAAAAAGTGGTATGCACTCGGACACGCTTTGCCGGAGCAGCACGCATGGCTATTGCGCGACGTCGTTGTCAGCGACGCGCGCAACAGCCTGCTAAGCCTGATGGCTGCTGTGGTGATGGTGTTGTTGGTCGCGTGTCTCAACCTTGCGGGATTGATGACGGCGCGAGCATTGGGGCGGCAGCGCGAGGTGGCATTGCGGATGGCGCTGGGAGCGCGGCGCAGCAGCGTGATTCGGCTGCTGATGGTTGAAAGTTTGTTGCTCGCGGCTGCGGGTTCGGTGGCAGCGGTGGGCGTTGCACGAGGCATCCGTGCGCTGATGACCGTGATATCGCCGGTCGCGCAGTCCAGCTTGAATCCCGGAGCCAGCTCTGCTGCGGACCTTTGGGGGATGCTGGGGTTTGCGCTGGCGATAGGGTGCGGGACGACTCTGGTGTTTGGGTTACTGCCTGCGGTGGGTCTGTTGCGCCACAATGTAACCAGTGCGCTGGCAGGTGGGCAGGCTGCGGGAACGCCAGTGTCCACGCAAAAGATGGGCAGGGTTCTGATGATCGGGCAGGTGGCATTGGCCATGATGCTGCTGTCTGCTGGCGCGCTGCTGCTGGGAACCTTCCTGAATTTGAGATCGATTCCCACAGGGGTAGAGGCAAAGCGGCTGGACGTGCTGCAGGTAAATCTTAAGGGAGATCAGTACGCGAGTGCAGCGAAGACAGCCCAGCTTATCGATCACGTACAGGATGGCCTGCGGCAAATTCCGGGAGTGGCACAGGTGGCTGCGGTAAACGGGCTGCCTCTCGACCGCGGACTCAATATCTCCGGCCGACCAGCGAAGGACGGGCCAGAGACAGACCGCAGTGTCGAAGCCAGATTTGTAACTCCGGGGTACTTTCACACGGTAGGCACGCCCCTGCTGATGGGCCGAGACATCACAGCGAGCGACCGCGCCAACGGTGCACCAGTGGCGCTGGTGAATGAGGCGCTGGTACAGAAATGGTGGCACGGCCAGTCTCCTCTGGGAGAATTCGTGATCGTTGGCGGCGGGCAGCCCCAGCAGGTTGTCGGTGTGGTGGCGGACTCCCACGGCAGAACGCTCGCAGATGTGATTCGTCCGACCGTGTACGAGCCGTTCGCGCAGGTTGATGACGGAACCATGAAGATGATCAATGGCTGGTTTCCTACATCGTTTGTGATTCGCGTGGCGGGAGAGGCGTCGGTGGCTGCGGAGGCCGCGCGCGCGTTGCACGAAGCAGACCCTGAGGTCCCTGTGGGCAAGTTCGCGACGATGCAGAGTTTTGTGGATGAGACGGTCGCGGCGCCGCGCTTCTTCGCGTGGATGGCTGGCGGGTTTGCAGTGTTCGCGCTGTTGTTGACAGGGGTAGGGTTATTCGGCTTGCTGAGTTATCAAGTGGGAATGCGGACACGTGAGATTGGCGTGCGCATGGCGGTGGGAGCTGGCCGCGGACAGATTTTGCTGCTGGTGTTGCAGCGTGGCGTTGCGCTGACGATGATCGGCCTCGCAATAGGGGTAGTCGGAAGTGTGGCGCTCCGCCGCGTCGTAGTGAGTGTGCTTACAGATACGGTCCACACTCATAGCGGAAATCTGAGCAGTGTGCTGGCGAGTGGAGCGATTGCGTTGGCATATGCCGCTGCCTGCTTGCTGGCTGCGACAATAATGGCCAGCTATCTGCCTGCGCGAAGGGCAGCTTCGATTGAGCCGACGCAGGCGTTGCGAGCGGAATAGGCCGATAGCACCTCTAACGATGGAGACGGAAAGATGATTGAGCTGAACAATCTGGAGCGCAGCTATAAGACGGGGCATACCGAGACCTGGGTGTTGCGGCGGATCAAGCTGTCGATACGCGAGGGTGAATTTGTAACCATCATGGGGCCATCGGGGGCAGGGAAGTCATCGCTGCTGAACGTGCTGGCAATGCTGGATGACCAGTGGCGCGGCGAGTTCCTGTTTAGCGGAGTTGCGGTTCAGGCGCTTAGCCGAAAGCAGCGAGCGGAACTGGCCCGGCAAAAGATCGGGATGGTCTTTCAGAGTTATCATCTGCTCGACGATCTGACGGTGGCCGAGAATATCGACCTTCCGTTGTCTTACAAAAATATTCCGAAGTCGGAGCGGCAGGCATTGGTTGCAGATACGCTTGATCGTTTCAACATTGTCGGCAAGAAAGACCTCTACCCCAGTCAGCTTTCCGGCGGGCAGCAGCAGTTGGTGGGCATCGCGCGCGCAGTCATCCATCGGCCTTCGTTGCTGCTGGCCGATGAGCCGACGGGCAACCTGCAATCGGCGCAGGCAAAGGAGATTATGGAGCTGTTTCGCCAGTTGAACCAAGAGGGCGCGACCATTGTGCAGGTAACGCACTCGGAGGTGAACGCAGGCTATGGGACTCGCACGATTGAGTTGCGCGATGGATGGGTCTCCTCCGATAGCGCAGAGGCTGGCGCAGGCAGGCAAGAGGTGCAGTCGTGAAGGTACAGGCTCGCTTCTTTGGATACTTCGGCGCAGCAATATTCGCGGCCACAGCGTTACTGGCGCAAGACGCTCCTGTGCCTGCTCTTCGATTAGACATCCCCCACTCTGATAATCCGTTCAACGCGTATCGAGCGACCTTGGCCCCGCCGCCAAATCTGGCAAACTCGGCGAGGCTCGATACGCTCATTCATAATGGTGTGCTGGATTTAAGTCTTAAGGATGCAATCGAGTTGGCGCTGGAGAATAACCTCGATCTTGCCATAGCAAGATACAACATTCCGATTGCCGAAGCGGACATCCTGCGAACGCGGGCAGGAGGCTCATTTCGTGGCGTCAATACAGGTGTCGTGCAGAACACCCCGGGCGGCGGTGTAGGTGGCTTTGGCTCGGCAGCAAGTGGGGCAGGTGCAGGCGGTACCTCGGGCGGCGCGGGCGGCGCAGGGTCGGGCGCATCGGGCTTGGTGCAGTCGACGCTTGGCACCGGCACGGACGTATCGTCCTATGACCCAATGCTCACGGGATCTTTGAACAACGAACACTATACGCAGCCGCTATCCAACACCTCCATCTATGGCATCCAGACATTGCAGGAGAACACGACCAACGGCAACATTGGCTACTCGCAGGCCTTTCCGACAGGCACAACCTTGTCTGCTGTCTTCGACAACAACCGCGGTGCGACCAACAGTCCCAATAGTTTCTTGAACCCGACGCTGAACTCCTACTACCACGTTGCATTGCGCCAACAGTTGCTGGCTGGCTTCGGCTTCGGGCCGAATCTTCGGTATCTGCGGATTGCGAAGAACAATCAGAAAATATCGGATGCAGCATTCAAGTTGCAGGTGATTACAACGGTCACTCAGATCGAGAGTATGTACTGGGACCTGGTCGCTGCCTATGAAGACGAACAGGTGAAGACGCAGTCGCTGGAGTTCGCACAGCGAACGCTCGATATTGGACGCAAGCAACTTGCGCTTCAGGCGATTCCAGCAATGGAAGTGATGAAAGATGAGGGTGAGGTCGCCAACAGCGAGCAGGACCTGACAATCGCGAAATCCGCGCTTCAGTTTCAGGAGCTGTTGATTAAGAATGCGCTGACGAAGAACCTGGACGATCCGGTTTTGGAGGCGATGCCGGTGCATCCGATCGACTCGAGTACGATACAGGCCGATGTGACAACCGGCTCGACTGAAGATAGGACTGCGCTGGCGCTACGCGACCGAATCGAATTGAAAGAGTCGGACATCGATCTTCAAAATCGAAATATCAGCCGAGACGCGGCGCGCAATGCTTTGCTGCCGACTGTCGCGCTGACAGCGTTTTACGGAGGAACCGGTCTGGCTGGCCCTCCTAACCCGGCATCTAAAACTTTCTCGACTGCCGAAACCAGTTGGGGAGGCGCGGTGCAGCACGCATTCAACAACACGGCCCCCGATTATTATGTGGGGCTATCGGTAGACATCCCGATCCGTAATCGTGTTGCGAAGTCGGATCAATATCGTGCCGAGCTTGAGATGGGCCAGGCTCAACTACGGCTACAGCAATTGCGGAAGCAGATCCGCATCGAGGTGCGCAATGCGCAGTATGCGCTCGAGCAGAGCAAGGCGCGCGTGGAATTTGCTACCAAGGCACGCGACCTGGCGAAGAAAACCTTCGACATCACGGCGAAGGAGCAGGAGCTTGGTGCGGGATCGAGCTATCAGACGCTGACAGCCCGGCATGCTCTTGCCGAGGCGCAGTCCACGCTGGTGGCAGCGATGACCGCATACCAGAAGGCGAAGATTGAATTGGGACGTTCTATCGGTTCGACGTTGGAGGAGAATGAGATTTCGATAGAATCAGCGAGGACGGGCGTAGTCCCGGGCAGACAGTAATGGGAGAACGCCGGTATGGTGTCAGAACACAAAGCGAGCGATGCACCACCGAAGCAGGAGACGGCTTGCAGGCTGCTGATTGCCGACGACCAGCCTCACATTCTCGAAGCGCTGCGCCTCTTGCTCAAGCCGGAAGGCTACCAGTTGGAGATGGTGCGCACCCCTGCGCTTGCACTTGAAGCGCTGGCGCATGAGAGCTTCGACGGCGTTCTCATCGATCTGAATTACACGCGCGATACCACCTCTGGGCTTGAAGGTCTGGAGCTGGTGACGCGGGTGAAGGAATTGGATGCACAGTTGCCAGTCGTCGTGATGACGGCGTGGGGCAACATCGATCTCGCCGTGGAGGCAATGCGCCGGGGTGCGGGAGACTTCATCCAGAAGCCCTGGGAGAATGCTCGCCTGCTCAATATCCTGCGAACGCAGATGGAGTTGCGTCGCAGTCAGAAGCGCACACAATGGCTCGAAGCAGAGAACCGTATCCTGCGTGCCCCCGGCGCTCCGGACTTTATCGCATCGGCTGCGTCAATGCGCCCGGTGGTCGAGATGATGGCACGAATAGGGCCGTCCGACGCGAACGTGCTGGTGACTGGAGAGCACGGCACCGGCAAAGAGGTCGTGGCTCAAACGCTCCATCGGCTGTCTTCGCGAGCAGATCGTACGTTGGTAGCGGTCAATACGGGAGCCTTGCCGGAAGGGACCTTCGAGAGCGAGTTATTCGGCCACGTGAAAGGGGCCTTCACTGATGCGCGCACAGACCGGATTGGACGGTTCGAGTTGGCGAGTGGGGGAACTCTCTTTCTCGATGAGATCGCAAACATCCCCGTGCGTCAGCAGGCTAAACTTCTGCGCGTGCTCGAGACCGGCGAGATGGAGCGCGTCGGCTCCTCGAAGACCCTGACGGTAAATGTGCGCATGATCTCGGCGACCAATGCGGACCTGCGAGCGGAGTGTGCTGCGGGGCGTTTCCGAGAAGACCTGCTCTTCCGCTTGAATACGGTTGAGATCAACCTGCCTCCGCTACGGGAACGGCGAGATGATATTCCAGCCTTGGCGGGATACTTTCTCGCGCGATACGCGGCGCGCTATCGAAGAACGATTCTTGGTCTGGAGCCGGCAGCCTTGCAGACGATGCTGCGCTATAGCTGGCCCGGCAATGTACGAGAGCTGGACCATACCATGGAGCGCGCAGTTCTCATGGCGCGGGGTGATCGTATTGAAGCGCCGGACCTGGGGTTGCAGTCGCAATCGGCTCCTTCCCAGAGCCTCGACGACATGAGCCTTGAAACAGTAGAGGCGATCTTGATCCGCAAAGCGCTGGCGCGGTCCGATGGCAATGTCAGCCATGCAGCCGACGCCTTGGGGCTCAGTAGGGGAGCGCTCTATCGGCGCATCGAGAAATATGGCCTCTGACGAGATGCCGAGCAGCGCAGGCCGGCGTCAGCGGTTGCCGCTTGGCGTTTCGAGGCACAGGCTTAGCTTCGAGCGAAGGCTGCGCCTCTGGCTTTATCTGCTTGGCCTGCCGACGTTGGTGCTGTGTTGGGTGCTGCTATGGCAGCACTCTGTCGAGGTCTCCATTCAGTGTTTCCTTCTGTTGATATTTGCGGCGGCTTGGGCGCTTGCAGTCTCTTTCCTGACCGAACAGATCACGCGGCCCTTACAAACGCTCTCAAATGTTGTCGCCGCGCTGCGCGAGGACGACTACTCCTTTCGTGCACGCGGCGGGCGAAGGAATGATGCGCTCGGTGATCTGGCGCTCGAAATCAATGCGCTGGCAGCGATGTTGCAAAGTCAAAGGGCGGGCTCGCTTGAGGCGATGGCCCTTTTGGAGCGGGTAATGAGTTCCATGCAGTCTCCTGTACTGGCCTTTGACACCGAAGGAAGGTTGAAGCTCCTGAATACTGCGGGAGAACGCGCGTTCGGATTACGGGGGCCAACTGCACTCGGTAAGTCAGCGGAGATGCTCCGGCTAACGCATCTATTGAACGCGAGCGATGACGATCTGCTCTCGCTCGACGGAGCGCAGCAAGCGGCTCGCTGGGTAGTAAAGCGGTCTAGCTTTCGATTGCGCGGTGTGCCGCATACGCTGCTCGTGCTCTCCGATGTCAGCGCGGCGCTGCACGAAGAAGAGCGCACTGCGTGGAAGAGGCTGATCCGTGTGCTCGGTCACGAGATCAACAATTCGCTGACGCCGATCAAATCGATTGCCGGCAGCCTGCGCGGAAGATTCGCTTCTCTGCCGACGGCCGCTGTAAACAATTTAGACAGCAGCGATTTTGAGGGCGGCCTTGAAGTCATTGAGAACCGCGCCGAATCATTGAACCGCTTTCTGCAGGCTTATCGACACTTGATGGGCCTTCCCGCTCCAAAATTGGCACCGGTGTCCTTGGCGACGTTGATAGAGTGTGTGGCGCGGCTGGAGACGCGGGTCAACGTTGCAGTCGTGAGCACGTCCGACGCGGTGCTCACGGTGGATGCAGATCAGATTCAGCAGGCCCTCATCAACCTGACGCGCAACGCCGTCGAGGCGGCACTGAGTGTTGAGACAATTGCAGCCAAAGAGCCTAGAGTCGAGATCGCATGGGAGAATACAGGACGCGAGATTGTCATCTCTGTTCTGGATAATGGAGCGGGTCTGATGAATGCGGAGAATCTCTTCGTGCCGTTCTACACGACCAAACCCAGCGGCACAGGCATAGGATTGGTGCTCGCCCAGCAGATTGCCCAGGCTCACAAAGGCTCGGTGCGCCTTGCAAATCGCACCGATGGTGAAAGCGGTTGCAAGGCAGAGCTGAGACTGCCACATTCATCGTAGAGCCACGAGCAGTGTCTGTACTTTTACTGCGCTCCAAAGGATGGGGGCTCATCGCCGCGATTCACGCCCCAGCTCTTGTCCGGCGTTCTGGTCAAATCGAACTCAAGCGTTCCGCCTTTGACCGCGAAGCTCTCCGGCAGCCAGGTCTTCGAGCTTCGCTTGCCGTTCACGCGGATTCCGCGAACGTAAAACGTGTCAGGAGCAGCCGACTTCGCCACGATGCGAACATCTCCCTCGACACGATGAACCGTCACCTTCGAGAAGAGCGGACTTCCCAGCACAAGCTCCGCTCTTCCCGGAATCTCGGGATAGATTCCCATCGAAGCAAAGACTGCCCACGAAGACATTTCGCCGAGGTCGTCGTTGCCGGGAATGCCATCCGGCTTATTCTTCCAAATCGTGTCCAATACCTGTCGCACCAACTGCTGTGTCTTCCACGGCTGCCCGGCAAAGTCGTAGAGCCACGGAGTCTCAATCGACGGCTCATTGTCCAGCTCTGCGTGTAGCGGACCGGCCTTCGTCACCGCGGGCGCTCCCTTGTCGTCATAGAAAAAACGATCAAGCCGCGCGACTGCCTTCTCGCGTCCACCCATCTGCTCAAACAACCCGGCAACATTGAACGGCACCATCCACACATATTGCGCAGCGCTCCCCTCTACAAACCCAGCGCCTGTCGCAGGGGTAAACGCGTGTGGCTTCTGATCGTTGTCATCATCGCCGTCCGTTTGCACAGCGGGCCAGCTTCCATCCGCATTGCGATTCATGAAGTAGCCACCATCGGGTGCCGCCTTCGGGTTCCAGATATTCTTCCAATACTGCGCTCTCACCGCAAATCGCTGGCGCACATCCTCGTCGCCCAGATGCCCCGCCAGCGCCGAGATGCCGAACTCCGCCGACACATCCTCCAGCGTGTCCGCTGCCGGCCCCCATGCAGGAGCACCCACAGGAATGTAGTGCAGCTTCAGCCATTGATCGAGTCCCGGCCGCTGGCCCACGCACTCAACCGGGCAGCCATCATGGCTCAAATCTTCCTTCGTCGGAACATCTGCCGCCTGCACCAGAGAAGCCAGCGCACCCTTCGCGTCAAACTTGCGACCGCCAAACGCCCATATATCTGCAACCGCCGCTGCCGCCGGATCGCCGTTCATCACATGCGTCGCCCCGCCGAGATGCGTCCATCGGTCCCATCGTCCGCCGTCCTGCGTCGACTGGTTATAGAGGCTCTGCGCAATGTCGCTTCCTTGCTTCGCATCCAGCCACGTCAGCAATTGAAACTGCGAGCGGTACACATCCCATCCCGAGAAGTTTGCATACTGCACGCTCTGCGGCGCAGCCACGCGATGGACCTTCTCATCCATGCCCATGTACTCGCCATTCGCATCGCTATAGGTAGTCGGCGTCATCAGCGCGTGATAGAGCGCCGTCGTAAAGACGATCCGCTGCTCCTCCGTGCCGCCTTCGGTCTCGACTTGGTTCAGCCGCTTGTTCCACGCTGCCCGAGCACGCGCGGCCACTTGTTCATAGGTCGCGCCATCACGGCTCTCCGCCTCAAGATTTGCCTCGGCATTCGCCTCGCTGACATACGAGATCCCAATCCGCACTCGCACCGCGCCGCCCGTGCCAAAGCCAAGCCAAACGCCCGAGCCATGGCCTGCCTCGGGAAACCCCTTCGAACCAAACCCCGTGCCGCCCTCTGAAGCCGTTGCTCCCCGGTTTACCTTGTCGTCCTTCCACGCGCCAGTCTCGGTCACAGGCCGGTCGAACCGAGCCACAAAATGCAGCGTGTAATACGGCCTCCGGTCTTCCGTGCCAATATATCCGCAGAAGTTCCCACTCCGGACCGACCCTGTAACTGTTCCCGTCGCAGCATCAATCTTCGTCTTCGCTGCGGTAGAGCCAACCTCGGAATCCGACGTCCGCACCAGCACCCGCGCCGGCTTACCTTCAGGAAAATTGAACGTCGCAACCCCCATCCGCAGCGCAGCCGCCAACTCCACCTCAACCCCGTTGTCCAGCTTCACGCGATACGAACCTGGCTCCGCCTTCTCATCCGCATGGCTGAATTTAGCCGAGTAGTCATGGCGAAAATCAAGCGACGGCGACCCGTCAACAGCCTCCGTAATCGGCATCAGCGGCACATCGCCCGAGCCGCCAGCGCATCCCCAGCCCTCGACGTTCGTCAGGCTGAAGCCCCGTATCCTGTTGGCGCGATACTCATAGCCTCCGGGCGCCGCGATCATCCGCTTCAGGTTCACCGGCGTCGCCTCCGGGCTGAACTGCACCATCCCAAACGGCATAGTCGCGCCTGGAAACACGTTGCCCCCATTCGCCGTTCCAATCAGCGGATTGACGAGCGACGCGCGATCGGCCACACCAGCAGCATGCAACGTCGACGCAGCCACTACCGTCATCAAGGCAGCAGCAAATAATTTAGGAAGCACAGCTCCACGCATCAGGTTCATGACAGTAGCGTAATCGATAAACCGCCCCGCCATTGTCCGAATGTCAATTTGCGGCGCTAATTAAAGAGCTTGCCACCTGCCCTGCGAAATTGCATCATCATCAAGCGCACACTCTCCCCCATTCGAGCGCACGGGTCCATCTACTGAATGCAAGATCACGAACGCCGGAGGGCAGCATGACGCGAATCGCTTACGGACCTAAACTTCTGGTCGCCATTCTTCTGAGCAGCACCATTGCCTTTGCCACCGCACGCAGCTGGCAGAGTGGCAAGCTGCTCGACACGGAACAGCAGAAGGTCACTGACGGCAGCACCACCCACTACAACACTGACGCTCAGAAAAAGACCAATAATAAAGGCAAGACGAATTATTCGGAGAACACCACCGCCACCACCACCGACAACACCGACACCTACGAGGTCTACACCATCGAAGGCCCGGAGAAGACCTACATCGCCCGCGAGAAGCTGCTCTTCCCCTGGTCGAAGCCCGCGAACGTAACCGTAGGCGCCGAGCTGAAATATGTCATCGACGGTCGCAAGCTCATCATCCTCGACGAAGACCAGAAGGAGCACAAGGCCTCCATCGTCAAGACCAGCCTCAATCACGCAAATTAAGTGCAGCGCGGCATCGCCGCTTATTTGCTGACGATCAGCAATGCCGCTCCGTGTTTAGGAAGCGTCTCCGTGACCACTCCCTTGCGATGGCCGATGTCTTTCTTCTCCCAGACATTGCGCACGTTACCGCCGTTGCCGAACCCAATCGCGGCCAGGTCGACGGAGACATCACGCACGCTCCAGCTCCGGTTGAACAATCCAACCGCAACCCGTCCTCCGCTCAATGGCTTGGTCCACACATCCAGATCGCCGCTCTCGTACAGCCGGTCGCCCTGCTTGCCCAGCGAGTCCTGATCGATAGCAATGGCGTCCTTGTTCATCAAAAGACTCTTGTCCACATCGGTCATCTTGCTCAGGTCGTTGCCCGCAAGCAGCGGCGAAGCAAGAATCACCCACAGGCTCATATGGGTCTTGTATTCGTTATAGGTCATCCCGCCATTGCCGATCTCGAGCATATCCGGATCGTTCCAGTGTCCCGGCCCCGCATACTTCGACAGCCCCGCCTGACTGAATCCAATCGCGATCATGCGCCCATAGGTGTCGTTGATATCGTCGGTCGTCCGCCACATATTCGCGCCCAGCCCCGGCCCCCACTTCCACGGCTGATCGACTCCATACTGGCAAAGGCTGTAAAGAATCGGCCTGCCCGTCGCCTTCAGCGCATCGCCCATCTTGCGATACGCCGCAATCATCATGTCCTTCTTTACATTCGGATCGTTCGGATGCTCGGCCTGCGCCTTGTTCATGTTGTCCTGAAACGAGCACAGATCGTACTTCAGAAAATCGACGCCCCACGAGGCGTACATCTTCGCATCCTGAGCCTCATGGCCAAGGCTGCCCGCATATCCGCCGCAGGTCTTCTCTCCCGGCCCCGAGTAGATGCCGAACTTCAGTCCCTTGGAGTGAATGTAGTCGCCCAGCGCCTTCATATCGGGAAAGCGGCTATTCGTATGCAGAACGCCCTGCGCATCGCGCTCGCCCTGCCAGGTGTCGTCCAAGTTGACGTAGACATAGCCCGCATCGCGCATCCCTGTACTCACCAACTCGTCCGCCGCCGAGCGCACGTCAGCATCGGTCACATGATTCGCAAAGTGGTTCCAGCTATTCCATCCCATCGGCGGCGTGGCTGCGAGGTTCGCCTGGCCAAACGCGGCAACAGAAGAGAACAACACAGCGCAAAAAAGAGTAGCGAGAGTTCGCATGTTAGAAGGCTCCTGAAATCGGTTACAAAGTCGCATCCAAGCATACAACGTCGAACCAGCGGCTCGTTGCATCCTTCTCCACCCATCTACGGTTACGCAAGAACCTTCGCCGGAATATACTCCGGTTCGAGCTTTGCGTATCAAGTGTCATCCTGAGCGGAGTGCAGCGAAGTCGAAGCACCTGCGGTTCGTCAGAACCTGTCTAAAAATCAAACAGTATCGAATATCTTAGACTAGAAGAAACGTCATCTCGACCGAAGCCGCGCGGCTTCATCGCGCGGCGCAGCGGAGAGACCCCTGTATTTCGTCGTTGTTCTTGCCGTTGCCTGTCCCTGATCGGTGGTATCGGTGCAAATCGGTGCTAAGCCTCCAGTTTTAAACTGCCTCTAATCTCCATCCAACAACTCCGCATAGACAAACCCATCCCGTTCCACCCGCTCTCCGGCCGTCACCGAAATCTCCCCCGAAAACATAGGCCCCGCCCAGCAGAACGAGTGGAACTCCCCATTCTCCCCGCACGGGTCCACACCCTCCGGCAGCTCGGCCAACAGAGCCGCATCCCACTCCCGCCCCGCAAACTCAGCCGGAACCTTCCTCGGATCGACACACGTCAGCCTCGCCCGCAGCCCACCCGCCATCATTTCCTCCGCCAGCACCTCCGTCGGAATCCCCCAAACCGGAAACACCGGCTCCAATCCCGTCCCCTTCAGTTTCTCCACCCGATAGGCTCGAATCTCCTCCAAAAACAGGTCCCCAAACGCCACCCCAACAAAGCCCTCCCGCACCGCCCGCTCGCACACCACCGCCATGCGCGCCTCGTACTCTTCGTTCGAGCAGGGAAACGGCAGGTCTACCTTCCACAACGGCAGTCCCGCCCTCTCCGCCTGCCGCTCCAGCAACTCCTCGCGAAACCCGTGGATCGCCACTCGCCGAAACCGTTCATTCACCGTCGTCAGCAAACCACCCACCTCGAACTCTCCCGCCTGCCGCAACAAATGCAGCGCCCAGGCCGAATCCTTGCCGCCGCTCCAACTCAAAAGAATCTTCTTCATCCCCCTATCAAACCACGCACGGCTCCTTTGCATCCGGCAAGGCGTATCGATCTGCTTAGGGAACCTCAGATTCATTCCTCGTTTTGTTTAAGGGCACGGCTTCAGCCGTGCCGTAAGTCTAATAAGGTCAACAGGGCTTTAGCCCCTGAGGAACGTCTCTGGAAATAACTCAGAGCATCCTTAGAGCAAATTCCTTAATGAGGTAGAGCGGGTTTATCGCATTGGAGGGCCAACGGCGCGACTCATACCAGCCCAGGGCGAAGCCCTGGGTATGCGTGACACGAAAGATGAGAGCCGAAGGCCCGATCGATAACCCTCTACACCCTTCGGGAAATTTGCTAGTAGGACGAGTAGAGATTGATTTTGATTGCAGCATCGCTGCCGGAATCTGTTAAAAAGCCCCTACCCACATCCTATTGACCAGAGTGCAGTAACAAACCGGCTCGACTGCAGCAACAAAAGAAACGTCATCTCGACCCAATTGCAGCCCCCAATCTTACGTCATCTCGACCGTAGCGAAGCGAAGTGGAGAGACCCCTGTATTTCGTCTTTCTTCGAGTGATTGCTTGGATTGGCCGTATCGGGTGCAAATCGGAATTAGTCTTCAGTTGCTAATCAAGCATTAAAAGGGGTCATCCTGCGCGCAGTCGAAGTACCTGCGGCGGTCCGTAGCCCACTACCTTCCCGCCATCCGGACTTGACGCCGCTGCTACAATTAACACAGAGAGCAAAGAGGGCTGCACGGCAACCGCCGCTGTAGCCGTTTCTGCTTAAACCGGATTAAGTCATTTCGATGGAATACTTTGCGTGTAAAGTGTCTGAAATGAATACTTTACAGAATAAGCTCTTTATTTTGAATACTTTGAGCACTTAGGTAGAGGGAGGGGGTACCCCACTCCAGTTGGATGCAGGACATCTGGGCGACTAAACTCCAAGCGTAAACTGCATCGCAACCATAGTGGAAGTCGATCACTAATCATCTTTACCACCGCAACTCCGTCCCCTGGAGTTGGGTTGAATCCGCCAGTACTTACGAAGGAGAAAACAACAAGATGAAGAAATTCTTCCTCCCCATCGTCTGCGGCCTTCTCATCACTGCAGGTATCGCTCAGGCGCAAATCGCAATTCGCATCGGCCCACCTGCGCCGCGGCGTGAAGTCATTCCTCCTCGCCCCCGCGAGCATCGCGACTGGGTCTGGCAGCGCGGCTACAACCGCTGGGATGGCCAGCGTTATGCCTGGGTTCCCGGCACCTACGCCGCACCTCCTCGTCGCGGAGCCCGCTGGGTTCCCGGCCACTACCGCCACACTCCCCGGGGCTACTTCTGGGTAGAAGGTCGCTGGCGCTAACCAGCGAACCCTTTGGCCGGCCCTCCTTAAAAAGAGGGCCGCCTAAATCATTCTTCGAATTTTCCACTTAACTGTCTGTGTACCTGCTACCATCAGGGTGTCGGCGAAATATCGCCTGCAATCAGGAGCATCAAATGGCAAACGGAACAGTAAAATGGTTTAACGACGCAAAAGGCTTTGGTTTCATCACCCCGGAAGACGGTGGCGAGGACCTCTTCGCGCATTACTCGGCAATCAACTCCAGCGGCTTCAAGTCCCTGCAGGAAGGCCAGCGCGTTACCTTCGACATCACCACCGGCCCCAAGGGCAAGCAGGCTGCCAACATCCAGCCCGCCTAACCAAGGCTTTACCAGCAACAAAAGATTGAAGACAAAAGCTGTAGACGGCATGAAGGTGCCGTCTACAGCTTTTGTTGTATGAGATCGAGCAGATCAAGCATGACGAGGCTTGATGAATATGCATATACTTTCAAAGTCATGCAGACCACATCAGAGATTCGCTGCAACGAGTGTCACTCTGCCAATACAACACGCTCCACGCGGAAGACATTTTTTGAGCGTGTCATTCTGAGGCGCCTCGGACTGCATCCATGGAAATGCCTCACTTGCAAAAGCCGGTTCTTCTCTCGGAATCGCGGCCCCAAAAAGCAGAGTAACCAGGATCTTCATCCGTCGCCCGAAACAATATTGCGTGGGTGAAGGAAGTGTTCTCCTGATCCCTTCCCGCAGAGCCTGCAAGGTATCATCGTGAGATGACTGCTGAAGACCGCGCAAAAAATATCAAAGTTCTCATCTTCGACGTCGACGGTGTCCTCACCGACGGCCAGATCTTTGTCATTCCCGGCCCGGACGGCCACGGAATTGAAGCCAAAGGTTTTGCCGCCCACGACGGCCTCGGCATCTCGCTGGCACGCCTCGGCGGCCTGCGCATCGGCATCATCACCAAGCGCCAGTCGCAGACCGTGGCCATTCGCGCCAACGATCTGAAGCTGGAGTTCATCTATCAGGGACAGTCCCACAAGATGAACGCCATCAACGAGATTCTCGCCAAGGCCGACATCACCATCGATCAGTTGGCCTATGTTGGGGACGACATCATCGACCTTCCGGTCATGCGCGCCTGCGGTCTTGCCGTCGCCACTGCCAACGCCCGCGAACAGGTCAAAGCCGTCGCCCACTTCATCACGCTCAACCCCGGCGGAAGTGGCGCGGGACGCGATGCGATTGACTTCATCCTTACGGCTCAAGGCTCGCTCGACAAAGTCATCGAGCAGTACCTCGACGAGAGCAACACCGCCGCTGCCGCCGCCGATGTAGGCACCGGTAACATGTAGATAAGCAAGGGACGTACGGCGGCCAGCCGAAGGGCGAACAAAGATCGAACGGATTCGCGCTACAATCTCCCCATGCTGCCCGCCGAAATCCCCGCCTCTCTCGCCTGGGCGCATCCTGTTACGGCAGAGTGGTTCATCGCAAAATTCGGCACTCCAACCGAGCCGCAGGAGCACGGCTGGCCCAGCATCCTCGCTGGCGACAGCACTCTCATCTCCGCCCCAACCGGCAGCGGAAAAACTCTCGCTGCTTTCCTCGTCTGCATCGACCGTCTGCTCCGTCAAGCCATCGCGGGAACGCTCGCGCCCTGCACGCAGATCGTCTACATCAGCCCGCTCAAAGCACTCTCCAACGACGTCCAGAAAAACCTCGACCAGCCTCTTCGTGAGATTCAACAACTCGCTCTCGAACGCGGCTATCTTTCCACCGAGATTCGCACCGCAGTTCGCACTGGCGACACGCTGCCCAAAGAGCGCGCCGCCATGCTCCGCAACCCGCCGCACATCCTCGTCACCACGCCAGAGTCGCTTTACATCCTGCTCACAGCAGGCAAATCACGCGAGCATCTTCGTCGTGTCAACACCGTCATCGTCGATGAAATCCACGCCGTAGCCGACGACAAACGCGGCGCACATTTAGCACTCTCGCTCGAACGTCTCGAAGCTCTGGTCTGTGGCGAAAACAGGCTCTCGCCGGGAGCATTTCTCACCGGCCTCTCCGCGCCGCCGCTAAGAATCGGCCTCTCCGCCACGCAGAATCCTATTGAACTCGTAGCCAGCTTTCTCACCGGAGCTCACGCCACACGCAAGCCTGCAAGCATCATTCAGGTAGGCCAGCGCCGCCACCTCGATCTCGCCATCGAAGTCCCCAGCGACGAACTCGGCTCCGTCACCAACACCGCCATGTGGGAGGAGATCTTCGACAAACTCGCCGCCCACGCGCAAAGCCACCGCTCCACGCTGGTCTTCGTCAACACACGCCGACTCGTAGAAAAAATAGCCTTCGCTCTCGCCGAACGTCTTGGCAACGAAAACGTGGCCGCGCATCACGGCAGCCTCTCACGAAATCTACGCCTCGATGCAGAACAGCGCCTCAAGCGCGGTGAGATCAAGATACTTGTTGCCACAGCATCGCTCGAGCTCGGTATCGACATCGGAGACATCGATCTCGTCTGCCAGATCAGCACCACCCGCGCCGTCGCCGTGGCCATGCAGCGCGTAGGCCGCGCCGGACACTGGCGCGGAGCCATCCCCAAAGGCCGCTTCTTCGCCACCACGCGCGACGACCTGCTCGAACAGGCCGCGCTCATCCGCAAGATGCGTGCCGGAGAGCTTGACCAGCTTGAGATTCCACCGCATCCCATCGACGTCCTCATGCAACAGATCGTCGCCTGCTGCGGAGCCGAACCATGGGAAGAGGACGCTCTCTATAACGTCCTCCGCCGAGCTTACGCTTATCGCGACCTTACCCGCGAACGCTTCGATGAACTCATTACACTGCTCCACGAAGGCATCGAATCCAGCCGCGGACGCTACGGAGCTTACCTGCTCCGCGACGGCATTCAGCGGCATCTTTATCCTCGTCGCGGCGCACGCATGATCGCCATCTCCAACGGTGGCAGCATCCCCGACGCTGCACTCTTCAACGTCATCCTTCAGCCCGAAGGCGTGCAGATCGCCACGCTCGACGAGCACTTCGCTGTAGACTCCAGCCCCGGCGATGTCGTCCTGCTCGGCAACACCAGCTGGCGTATCCAACGCATCGAAGCCGCAGGCCGCGTCCTCGTCGAAGACGCCCACGGCGCATCGCCAACACTGCCATTCTGGTTTGGCGAAGCCCCGCAGCGCACTGCCGTTCTATGCGATGGCGTCGGTGAACTCCGCGAACAAATCTCTGCCCTCACTCCCAATGTTCCTCCCGGATACATCTCACCGTCTCAACCAGAAGTGGCCGCTGCCGCAGCATGGCTCATCGAAGAGTGCGGGGTCTGTGCCAGCGGAGCCCAGCAACTTATCGCCTACATCGTCGCAGGCCGCGCCGTCCTCGGAGCCGTCCCCAGCAAGACCACCATCATCGCCGAGCGTTTCTTCGACGAGGGCGGCGGCATGCAGCTCATCCTCCACGCACCCTTCGGAGGCCGCATCAACAAGGCCTGGGGGCTTGCCCTGCGCAAACGCTTTTGCCGCGGCTTCAACTTCGAGCTACAAGCCGCTGCGACTGACAATGGCATCAATATCTCGCTCGCCGAACAGCACAGCTTTCCGCTTGCCGACGTCTTCCAGTTCCTCACCGAGCAAACAGTAAAAGAGCTTCTCGAACAGGCCTCCATAGCCTCGCCGATCTTCAAAACCCGCTGGCGCTGGGCCGCCGGGCGCAGCCTGCAACTGCTTCGCTTCTCCAAGGGCAAACGCATCGCTCCGCAGATTCAGCGCACGCGCTCCGAAGATTTGCTCGCGAATGTCTTCCCGCAAGCCGCAGCCTGCTTTGAGACCATCGTCGGCGACATAGAGATTCCGAATCATCCGCTCGTCGATGAGGTCATGCAGGACGTTCTGCAGGAGGCGATGGACCTCGAAGGCCTGATTGAAGTCCTCAAAGGAATTAGAGAGGGAACCATCCGCTGTCTTGCCGTCGATACACCGGTCCCCTCGCAGTTTGCACACGAACTCATCAACGCTAATCCCTATGCCTTTCTCGATGACGCAGGCCTCGAAGAGCGCCGCGCCCGTGCCGTATCTCTGCGGAGATCACTCCCCGAGAGCGTTCTCGAAGAGGCTGGCAAGCTCGATCAAAATGCCATCGACGAGGTCCGGCGTGAGTGCTGGCCTGATATCCGCGACGAACACGAGCTGCACGATCTGCTGCACTCAGTCATCGCGCTTCCACTTTCGATTCTTGATGCAACCGAAGCTCGCCACTGGCCTACTTTTTATGAGCGCCTCGCAAGGTCTGGACGCGCCCAGACCATAAAGTGCAATGAAATCCCTTGCTGGGTAGCCACAGAGCGAATCCCTCACATAATGACTCTCTTCATTCAGCCTCAAGTTTCGTCATCTCGACCGGAGCCGCAGGCGCAGTGGAGAGACCCCTGTATTTTGCAGGAAGTGCCAGATAGTTCACTGATGGCAGAAAAAGATGCTAATTCAGTTACAAAAGAAGCTGCGCTGAAGCAATGTGTTCAGGGCTGGTTACAAATACTAGGCCCCGTCACCGCCCACGCCTTCGCCCATCGCCTCGCGCTACAACCTGCTAACGTTTTTCAGGCCTTTCTGGCGATGGAGATGCAAGGCCTCCTCATGCGTGGAACCTTCGAGCACCCCAAGCCTTCGACCGACCACGCGATCGAGTGGTGCGAGCGCAGAATCCTGCAGCGCATCCATCGCCGCACTCTGAACACGCTTCGCAAACAGATCGAAGCAGTTATCCCAGCCGTCTATATGCGCTGGCTTCTCGGCTGGCAGCATCTCGCACCACAAACGCAGCTCGCCGGAGAAGAGGGAGTCCTCCAAGCGCTCCATCAACTCGAAGGCTTCGAAGCCCCCGCCATCGAGTGGGAACGTACCCTCCTCCCCACTCGTGTTGCTAACTACGATCCTCGCTGGCTCGACGCTCTTTGCCTCTCAGGAGCCATCGGCTGGGGCCGCATCTCTCCCCATCCCGCTTGGGCTATTGGAGACGGAGCCGCGCCGCGCCGCGTCATTCCTACCAATGCCGCTCCCATCACCTTCTACGTCCGCGAGTCTGCCGACTGGCTGCCCCACGCACTCGCACAGCAATGCGTCGAAGAGCCCAAGCTCCAGCAAGCCCTCAGTCCTGAGGCTCTCCAGGTCCGCACACTGCTCCAGCAGCGCGGAGCCTGCTTCTCCAACGACATCCAGCGCATCCTCAATCTCACGCGACCACAGACGCAGCATGCCCTCTGGGAGCTGGCCACCGCCGGTCTTGCAGCCGCCGACGGCTTCGACCAACTTCGCGCCATGATGGACCCCCGCAGAAAATCCACGACCACCGAGACTCCCGGTAAGCGCACCGTCCGCAGCTCTGCTGGACGCTGGTCGCTCCTCTCCGAAGAGCTTCACGCCGCGCCAACCCCGATCGAACAGGCCCGACGCACCGACGCTGCTCTCGAGTCCGCCGCCCGCATGTTGCTCGCCCGTTACGGAATCCTCTTCCGCGACCTCCTCACCCGTGAATCGAACGCCCCCAAATGGCGCGACCTTCTCGGCATCCTCCGCCGTCTCGAAGCGCGCAGCGAAGTCCGGGGCGGCCGCTTCGTATCTGGCTTCGGTGGCGAACAATTCGCGCTACCCGTGGCCGTTGATTCGCTCCGCGCAGCGCGCAACCGCGATTGCCTCGTACCCATTACCGTTGCTGCCGCCGACCCAGCCAACCTCGCAGGCATCATCGTGCCTGGAGAGCGCATCCCCGCTGTCCCGGGCAAACAAGTCATCTATCGCAACGGCAGCCTGCACATTGAAAGCAGCGAAGAGAATATGGCAGCCACTCTTCTGTCCATTCCCGCGCCAACGCCGTCCGTTCTAACATTGTTTTAGCGATGTCAGAGCCACTCAAGCCCGGCGAGCAAGAATCTGCTGAAGAGCCCACGCCACCGCTTGCTCCGGAAGATTTTTATTATGAAGGCCCCTACCTCGTCTTCACCGCAACCTATTTGCTCAGGAGGGGCTACTGTTGTAACTCCAACTGCCGTCACTGCCCCTATCGCTAATGTCCAGCCGGAGGCAAAGGCGGCAAGTCCACCGCGCTGGCGGTTAGCGGCATGTGGCCACTGCGGATTGCCTCTGCATTATGAACCAGCAGAAGGACGCGCGGATCCTTGCGAAACTGCTCCAGCAGGTCATCATGTCTCATTGCCTCTATTACGTCGAAGCCGCCTTCGCTCGCCGTCGTCAGATAATGCAGCATGTTGGCGACATCTCCATGCTGTGCATAAAGCCGTGCAAGTTCATAGCAGAATCGCGCATGGTCTGCCGGGGACAGCATCCGCATCGTGATTCCGCCGGGACCTCCACGATGCACCATCAGGTCCGGATCGATCTTTAACGCGATGTCGAACTCTTTTCGAGCGCGCTCGAAATCCTTTGTCTGGAAGTACGCTGTTCCCAGGTTGGAGTGAAATGGCGCCGATTTGTTATTCAGCTTGATTGCCTTTTTGTAATCGGAGATGGCACTTCCATTCTGCCCTTCCAGATATTCCACCGCACCAAGGTTGTTCCATCCATCGGGATTTTTCCGTTTCAGATGCACGACCCGCTGGAAGAACGCACGCGCAACCTGATGATTTCCCAACTCTAACTCTGTCACTCCCATCTTGTTCAATATCTCAATTTCGTCGGCTCCACGTTTCAGTGCATCGGCGTAATAGTCCAGGGCATCTTCTGGAAAACGTCTCGCCCGCAGCACATCCGCGGCGGTCTCCAGCTTTTCTGCGGAAGCCATCGCAGGATCAGGCAGATGCGCTTGTATCAGCGGCCATTGCGGATCTTCATGTTCCAACTCCACCGCCAGTTCATGACTATGGACATTTAACTGTGCGGACATTGCCGCGCCACCGACAAACGCACTGAAGAGAAACAGAAGGGAAGAGAGACGGAAGAGGCGGACTGGATAGCCCATGGCATACCCCCGCGAGGTACGTCAAGATCATCCGCTTCTCTTAAACTCCTGTCAATAGGCAGAATTATGGTGCTGGCGATATGCCCGCCGGTGTCTTCGTCAGCGAAGCCGTGGCCGGCGTAGCAGGAGCTGCGGGCTCCACTCTCAACGCCAGCCGAGGAAAGCTGAAGCTGCCCCCGGCATCGTCGATCACGTTGATCTGGCAGACGTAGGTGCCCGGTTTCAATTGAGTTAGCGGAACGTCGAACTGAAAGCCCACGGCATCGCGCTCGGGAATATTGATCGCATCGGCGACCACCAGAGGCGTCTCGTACACCTTGACGCCCTCGCGCAGGAACTCGATGCTGGTCAGCACCCGCACCGGTTTGCCCTCGCGCCGCTTCAATCCCGGAGAGTCCACCGCCACCGCCCCGCCCTGCTGCTTTGCGGGGTCATAGACCTCATACAGGAAGTAGAGGTGCTGGTCCTGTCGAAACACATGCGGAATATTCGGGATCCACTCGACGCCATCCCGCACCAACGGGCTTGCCGCCTTCTTCGTCGTATTCGGCGTGCGCTGGCTCGACAACACAATCGAACTCAGCTTCAGCGGGCTCTTGCGCAAATCCGGAACCTGAATGTCCGTCTCAAAGCTTCCCATTCGCCCGGTCTCGTTCTCGCGCACCACAAACTTCAGGTGATACCGTCCCGGAGCAAGCGTGAATCCGGTGGAGTACTGGATGTTCTTCCGCTTTACCTGCTGCGACGGATCGAGCGCCAGCTTCACCGTATCGCGAACGTTGCCCACAATAATTCCCTGGGCATCTTTCACCTGCCCCATGATGTCGATGTTGGCCTTGTCGCGATCGCCATTGGTCACGAACGGAATCTGAGAACCCGGCACGATCAGCGATATCGGAACAAAAAACTTATTGTCATCGAGCCGGAAGTAGAGTGCCTGCAGGTACACCGCAACATCGGTCGCAGGAAGGTCGCTGCGCATCTGTTCGGTCAGGGCCTCTTCGCGGTCCTCGTTCTTCTGATGTTTGAAATCAGCTGGTGCATAGTACCCAGGCCGATAGTCCAGCTTCACATCGCCACGATTCAGCTTCACCGTCAAATGCCGATAGCTTCCATCCCGCGCCGTATTCGTGGAGTGAAATCCAACGATGTAGTAGGCCTCGGTGTCATGTTGGATCTGCTGAAACGCCGGGGCGAAATCGTTCGAGTCGAAGAACGCCTTCCCTCCCGTATCGCTCGACAACGTAGCCAGTGTCTCTTGTGAGCCGAAGTTCGCATCGAGATTGCTCTGCATCGCGCCGCCGCTGTAGGCAGCCGTGCCGCGCAGGCTCCCCGTCGAAGCGTTGCCCACCGGCGGCATCGCCTCCAGGCCGCGCGAATCCACACTGTAGATGGCCATGTTCGCCTTCACGGCTTCATTGGTCGCCGCGCGCATGCTCGCCTGATTTTCGATGCCCTGCCGCGTCACTCCACCGCTGAAATACAGCAAACTCTTGCGCTGATCCACCTTCTCCAACGACTTCGCGATGGACCGAATCGCATACAACTCGCGGTCTGTGTTGAGCGAGTTGTACTCGCTGTCGTCCGCCGTAAAGCTCGACGCATCGTCCGACGTTCCGCCGGAGTTGCCGCCTTCATTACCGTTCGCAAGCCCTGTGCCCTCGGTACCGTTGTACTTGCCGACGCCTTTTAGCAGAGTGGCCTTGTCCGCCGTAAAATCCTGGTCCAGACTCAACGACGTATCCAGACTCACCAGCGCCACCAGATCGGCAGGCTGCATCTTTTTGTTGACGTAGTCCTTTGCTGCCTCGACGGCGCGGTCGATATCCTCCGGCTGCATGCTGCTTAGGTCGAAGAACATCACAATCAGTCGATGATCTTTCAATGCTGCCGGTGCCGCCGCAAAATCGCCGCTCCCATTCAACAGATCGGCAATCGAAGCCTTCCCGCTTACGGTCGTCTTCTCATGCAGCACCGCTGCGTTATCGACATTCTGATAGTCGAAGCTGGCGATCTTCTGCGGCTTCCCGTTATCCATCATCGTGAAGTCGCTGGCCTTCAGCCCCTTCACGACCTCGCCTGTCTTTTTATCCCGCACCACCACGTTGGTCAGCACGATATCGCTCTGCACCTTCAGCGTAAAGGTGCCATTGGCGCCCTGCTGCTGCGCGACCATCGGCGTTCCGGCCATCATTGCTGCCAGCACCGCCGCCAGCGCAGGACGCATCGCCGCTGTAACGCGATTGCCTGTTATGCCAGCCGTTCTCTCCATCCAAAGACCCATCGCTCGAACCCTCTTCACGTTCCTCACTCCCATCACGAACGACTGCCTTTCAGAACCGATACCGTGCGAATACGGTCAGTGTGCGCATCGACGCTGCGCCCCTCACCTGTCCAAAGGTCAGCGAGTTCAGCGTGGTGTCGATGCCCGAATACTGCACGATGTTCAACGCGTTCGCCGCCGTCACTCGCGCTTCAAACGACCGCGTCTCGCCCAGCGGAATGGTGCGCGACAGCGAAGCGTCCACTCCTACCGTCCCCGGCCCTTCAATCGAGTTGCGCGATGCCGTGCCGAACTGCCCGGCAGCAGGCGCGGTAAACGCAGCCGCATTAAACCAGTTGCCGATCTTTCCATCGCCACTGATCGGCACGCCGAAGTTCCGGTTCGGACGCAGCGAATTGCTGGTGCCGGTTGCCGCCTCCTGCACCGTCAATTGGTAGCTCGGTGTGTAGTACGTCCCCGACGAAAAGGTGAAGTCGCCCGAGAGTGAAAACCCATCCGTGATCGTCGACCACAATCCGCCCTTGGTGAAGAAGAGCCGGTTCGGCCCAAAAGGCAGCTCGAACACCCAGTTGCCCGTCAGCTTATGGCGAACGTCGAAGGAGCTGTTGCTCTCTTCCGCATTCAGATCGTTATCGTTCTGCGCTACCGTCTGCGATGCGCCGCCAATCGACGAAGCATCGTCGATGGAGTGTCCATACTGATACGTCGCCTGCAGCGAAACGCCTTTCTGCATCCGCTTGCGCACATTCACGCGCAACGCTTCGAACCGCGAATATCCAAGCGAATCCTCATAGTTGAAGGCCTGCGCGTCCTTATTCAACTGCCCCGTGGCCGTCCGGTTCGGTGCGCGCACCATGTCGAGATTGCCGCCCTTCGACCCGTCGTAGCCAATGTTCGCCACAATGCCTAACGGCAGCGTCCGCTGAATATCGAGATCCCATATCTGCACATACCCCAGCCGATAATTAAGGTTGGCACTGAAGTTATTCTGCACCGGCGCATTCGAGCAGTTGAATGCGCCAGCCAGCGTAAACTGCCCCAGCGTACCGCAGCCTTGTTGCCCCGCAATGTTGGTCTGCGTCACCGCAAAGGGCTGCTGGTTGGCCAACTGCCGCGCAATCGTCGCATACTGGCCGGTGTTGTAGTTGATCCCATAGCCGCCACGAATCACCGTCTCCTTCATCCACTTCGAAGGCACACGGTACGCAAATCCAAATCGCGGCGAGTACATCGACCGGTCGGGATTCACCAACGACCGAGGAAAGCTCCCGCTATAAGTGCCCTTCTGGTCTGGCTGCACCGCCTCCACCTTGGAAAAATCGGCATTGTGATCCAGGTTCACCAGACGATTGTTCTTCTCCACGTAAGGCGAAAAATACTCATAGCGAAGCCCAAAGTTCAGCGTCAGGTTTGCCAGCGCCCGCCAGTCGTCCTGCGCATACCAGTCATAAACATTCGCCCGCAGATAGGTCTTGTTCAAGCCCGCCTGTACCGAGGCCTGCTGCGGCATTCCCAGCAGGAAGTCAGCGAATCCCGACCCACTCGCCGGAACCACCGGGCAGGTCGTGGTCGTCGTAGCGGTGCAGTCGCTCGCAGGATTCTGCGTCGCATATCCGGTAAAGCTGAACGACCCCAGCGGCGTAGTCTGCGTCCCGCCGATCGAGTCGGCATGCACGCGGCGAAGGTCGCCGCCAAAGCGCATGTTGTGCTTCCCAAATCGATAGCTCACAAAGTCGCTGAACGAGATGGTCTGATTAATCGAGTCATGCGGAGCCGTGTTGTTCAATCCGGTAAAGGCATTCGACCCGCCAAACGAGATCGTCGGCACGCCGTAATAGAACCGGTTCGATTGGATCGTGGAATTTCCCACCAGCACACCCGCATGCGAGCCAGGATTGACCAGCCCATTGGTGAAGTAGTTCTCCGTCATCGCGTGCGATCGGTTCCAGTTGATCGAAGCATTGTTTCGCAACCGGCCATAGCTGATGGTGTAGCCAGCCGTAATTCCATATCCGTCAGAAGCTGTCGTCCCGCCCAGCGGCAGAAAGATATTGCGGCTGTCGCTGGCGCCGTGGGAATAGCTTCCGTTGAAGTTGATGTTCTGCTGCAACGTCTTCGGAGCATTCGCTGCTGGCCGCCGGAACATGCTGCCAAACCCGCTCTGCCCGAAGTTCCTCACATAGCGCAGCGATGCGGAGGTCGAATTCTGCCCTGCGTTCGTCACCGTCTGATAGTTGTTGCGCGGCCCCGCATTCGCAACATTCGGTGCCGGATAAAAATTCAACAGCGCCAGAGCCTGTGGTGAGATCGGCGTCGAAGCATTCTTGAGATTGTTCCCCGCTATCGTCTGTCCCGTCGTCGGATCGTACAACGTCTGCCCCAGCGCCGAGAAGTCTCCACTCCGCTCCGCCAGCGTCGGCACTGTGCCATTGAAGATGTCCGGGTTGATGTTCCGCTGCCCGGTCACATTCAAAAACACAAATTGCTTTGAACTCGGTTTCACCAGTCCCGGTATAAAAGGCGATCCCACAAAGCTCACGCCAAACCGGTTCGACATCGACGCCGGCTTCACCACCTCCGCGCCCGGCTCTCCCAGCGCCGAAGCGACAGAGAACGGTGCGGCATTCAACGCTCCATTGCCGCCCTGATAGAAGATCGCTCCATGCGGTTGCGAAGGATTGAAACCACGAAACCCACCGCGCCCACCACCACCACCGCCGCCGCGTCCGCCACGGCCACCACCACCGCCGCCGCCGCCCGGTCCACCCATCATGCCGCCCAGCATCCCCACTACGGCATTTGCCATATCGCCCGCCGCGCCACCCTGTTGCCGTGCTCGCGCAACGGCATCCTCTACACGCTGCCGAATCTCGTCTTCACTGAAGTTCGCCATCCCATTCGTCTGGCCCATCTGCCCGCTCACCGCAACAGAGTCTGCCGACGCTTCATCCCCGCTCCCCATCCCCGAGAGCGTAGGCATCTGCGCCCCGACAACACCAGTCCCGGCGCTGGCATCGGCCAGATCGCTCTCGCCTGAAACACTCAACGACTGCGTCCCGCGTCCCTGTCCCAATCTCGTTCTCGCCGAGCTTGCAGCCCCAGCCTGCTTGGCCTCTTCGCGCGCCACCCGCGAGGCCAACTGCATCGCAAACGCCGCTACCTGCTCCGGCTTTCCACCCTCCAGCAAAATCTCTTTCGTCTCCGTCGCAAATGCCGCCAACTCCGCCTTCACGACATACCGCCCATTGCGAGGAATCACCATCTCGAACGATCCGGTAATGTCGGTCGTCGTCGCATACTTCTTTCCGGTCAGCGTATTGGTCGCAGTCACCGCAACCCCCGGCAGGGGCACCGTCCCTGCCTTCACCGTCCCCTTAATCGCTCCCCCGCTCGCAGCCGGAGCAGCCTGAACCGTTACCCCAGCCTGCGCCTGCGCCACCAGCGCCACGCCGGACAAGCCACTCCCCACCAGCATCACCGCGGCTACCATCGTCAATCCGCAAACTCTACGCACTTCAACTCACCTCGACCCAACTCAAGAAAATCAATCAATAAGAATCAACCGTATAGACCCACAGTTTCTACTGGGGACTCGCTGCGCCACTTCCATCCGGTACTCCAGCCCCGTGCCTCCGCCCCTGCCCGCGAGCGGACGCATTCATGACCCTCAACTCGGTCGGCACAAAGAAACCATTCTTCATGCCACCCCGCCCCATCACAAAATCTCCCACCTTCACATCGGCCAGCGTCACGCTCTCTGCACTGGCATCTGCACCCTCCGCCGGAACCGCAGTCGTCGAAGCCTGATCCCTGTGCCGCCCTTGCCGGAACGAGGTGGTCTCATCCGCCTGGATCGTCTGGCTCACATGGTCGGGCCGCATCACCGTAATCCTGGCGTTATCCATATCCACCGCCGTGACCTTGCCCGTGATGTAGACCTTGCCCAACCCCTCCCGCGCCTTCTTCACCTGTTCCGCGTCAATCACCGCAACAAACACCGCATGAACGGTCTTGGTCGGGACATCCATCACGCCCATCGCGCCGAGGCCGTCGCCAACCTTGATATCGGCAACCTTCACCGGCTGCCTGTCCTTCATCACCCGCGTATTCACGGACACCGCTACCTGGTAGACGTCGCCTTCCTCAGTCTTTACGGTGAGCTGGTCGGCACCCACCGCCGTCACCGTTCCGCGAACCATCTGCCCCCCGGCAAACGCAGGGCGATCTTCTCCCGCACCCTCCTGGCCCCGAATCATCCCCGAACCTGCCAGCAGGATCCCCACCACAAAAGCCAACCCAACCCGCCGCCACCCCCACCCGCAACTCCATCGCTGTCTCATCGCACACGTCCGATCTTCAGAAAACCGTGTATCTACAGACGTTGGGCCTCTGCGAAAGACTCGACCCCACACAAAATCCGCAGCATTACCGCAACCTAACCCGCTCCCTGCACTACACTACGGCCATGCACCAGGTCGCCCATCCTTCCGGCAGCGAACACATCGAAGGCCACTTCGAGTCCAGCGCCACCGTGCGCGATATCGTCATCGGCCTCTCCGACGGGCTCACCGTCCCGTTTGCTCTCGCCGCAGGTCTCTCCGGGGCCGTGGCCTCGTCCCACATCGTCGTTCTTGCCGGACTTGCAGAAATCGCTGCCGGCTCCATCGCCATGGGCCTCGGCGGCTACCTCGCCGCCCGCGGCGACGCCGAGCACTATATCTCCGAGCGCCACCGCGAAGAGCGCGAGATCGTCGAGCGCACCCAGGACGAAGAGGAAGAGATCTATGAGATCTTCGGGCAGTATTCGGTCGACCGCGCCGCCGCCGCACCGGTGCTCGCCTCGCTCAAACAGAACCCCAAACAATGGGTCAACTTCATGATGCGCTTCGAGCTCGGCCTCGAAGAGCCGCCCGCCAACCGTGCCCACCGCTCCGCCCTCACCATCGCCGGTTCCTACATCGCCGGGGGCATCATTCCGTTGCTCCCTTACATGCTGGTAAGCGACAACTTTGCCGCCCTCAAGCTCTCCATCGTCATCACCCTCGTCGCCCTCGCTCTCTTCGGTGCGCTCAAGGGAAAGCTCGTAGGCACGGGATGGCTCCGCAGCGCCATCCAGACCATTACCATTGGCGGAGCCGCCGGCGCGGTGGCCTACATTCTGGCCCGCCTCCTCAATGGACATGCTTCCTGACCAACCACAAACTCACGTCATCTCGACCGAAGCGAATGCTTGCCCTAACTGCACGTCATCTCGACCGCCCGCCCCGCCCCCTCTCTACGTCATCTCGACCGGAGCGAAGCGTAGTGGAGAGACCCCTGTATTTCGCTTTTGCCGTTTTACGGAAGAATGATCGTTAAGATAGAACCGAATAACGACAATCTTCCGTTCTCCTGTCCCGTCCACCCCATTAAAAACCAACGTCCGGCCTATCCAAAGCATCCAATCCTAGTCCACACTCTTCAAGCGAGAACCGCCATGCCCTCCTCTACCGCAACACAGTCTGCCGCCACCACCCTTCTTGCGCGTTACCGGGCCGTCCGTAAAGCTACCACCCGTCTCTGTGCACCGCTCTCACCCGAAGACCTAATGGTGCAATCCTGTCCGGAGGCCAGCCCAGTCAAATGGCACCTGGCCCACACCACCTGGTTCTTCGAGACCTTCGTCCTCCGCGAACACGTCGCCGCCTACAAGCCCTTTCATCCCGACTTCCACTGGCTCTTCAACAGCTACTACAACTCGCTCGGCGACATGCCCGAGAAGAAGCTGCGCGCCTCCTTCTCCCGCCCGCCGCTCGATGCCATCCTCGCCTATCGCGCCCACGTCGACGCCGCCATCGACCGCTTCCTCCAGCAGCCCGTCGTAGCCGGAGCCATCCAGCGCATCACCCTCGGCCTCCACCACGAGCAGCAGCACCAGGAGCTCATCGCCACCGATATCAAGCACGCCCTCTTCACCAATCCTCTTCACCCTGCGTACGTCGAGGCGACATCCCCGCACAAAGACGAAGTCATCGCCCCTCCGCTCGAATGGTCCAAGTTCTCCCCCGGCCTTACCGAGATCGGCTTCAGCCCTAATGCCGCCGCCAGCGACGTCTTCACCTTCGACAACGAGACCCCGCGCCACAGCGTCTACATCGCTCCCTTCGCGCTCGCCAACCGTCTCGTCACCTGTGCCGAATATCTCGCCTTCATCGATCAGAACGGCTACACCCGCCCCGAGCTATGGCTCTCCGAGGGCTGGACGACGCTGCACGACGAGAATTGGCAGGCCCCGCTCTACTGGCAGCGCGATAGCGAGACCAAGTCCGGCTGGTGCATCTACACCCTGCACGGCTTCAAGCCATTAGAAGACCTCAGCGAAACCCCGGTCTGTCATCTCAGCTTCTTCGAGGCCGACGCCTACGCCCGCTGGGCGGGCCACCGTCTCCCCACCGAGTTCGAGTGGGAGTACGCTGCCACCCACACCGTTCCTTCTGCAGGAACCGACGCCAACCTGCTCGAATCCGAGAACCTGCATCCCACCCCGGCCAGCCACGCCTCCGGTCTGCAACAGCTCTATGGCGATGTGTGGGAGTGGACCGCCAGCGGCTACACCGGCTATCCCGGCTACAAACCGCTGCCCGGCGCGCTTGGCGAATACAACGGCAAGTTCATGTCCAGCCAGGTAGTCCTTCGTGGAGGCTCCTGCGTCACTCCGGCCACCCACATCCGCCCCACCTATCGCAATTTCTTTACGCCCGGAACGCGCTGGCAGTTCTCCGGCCTGCGATTAGCCAAAGACGGCTCCAATCGAGCTATCAAATAGAAGCTCAATGAGTTAGCCAATAACTAGTCAGTTCTTCAATAGTTGAGCACTAAACTAGTTTCTGCTCCCGCGCACTCGCAGTTCCATAAGTGATAGCTACGTCCTCCCGGTCGTGGCTTCCTTTTGTTTGTCATTTCTTTTTTGTTTGTCATTCCCGAAGGGAATTTGCGTTTTGCTCGAATCGCCAAAGCTGCATCTGGAGGAGAACAGCTCTAGCGATGCGCAACCGCCGCTGTCTTCGTCTGCGCGATCGCACCCTCAACCACACCGGCGAGCTTGGTCGGATCGTTCCCGCCTTCAGCCGTTCCGCCAACCACCTGGTAGTTATTGCGGGTCACCACCACCAAAGTCGGCGTGTACTCCACATTCAGGCGTTTGCCCAGATCGTAGTCCGCCTGCACCTTGGCGGCCAGCGAGCCGCCGGGATCGACGACGGCCGGCAACTTCTGCCCATGCTGCTGCATCCAGTGTTCAGTGAACTGCCGCAGGTCGTCCTTGCTCGAGATCGACATCTGGGCGACGAAGACGGCGCTGCGATACTCATCCGCAAGCTTGGGACTCACCTTGTCCTGTAGATAGCGTGCATAGACCGCACCCTCGAACGTCCAGACGTGCTGGGCGAGGGGGAAATCATAGCGCACCAGCGGTACGTGGTACTGCTCGGCTACCTGCTTCTCAATCGGATGGGCACGCGCACAGGCCGGGCATCCCAGGTCCTCGAAGACGATGATGGCGACCTTGCTCCCAGTCGGCGGCCTCAGAATGGTGGTGTCGCGAAAGTCGTCGCGGGGGCCGGTTCCGGCAAACTGGGCCTGCAGGACGGGCGTGGTCGAAGCCAGCATCAGGGCGGCGGCGGCCGCGACGATCATGTTGCGAAGGAACATCAAGGAATCTCCTGCGCGCAGTGTCTCTTGCGCGGCGCTGCTGCAATTCTAGACATTGCGGCCAGCGTCGTATAGCGTCTCGTTCAGGGAGTAAACCCAGCCGCTCCCGTCTTTTACCGGCAACCGGGTTGCGATCCGGTAAAAATCGGTCTGGGCAGATCATCTGACGCCTCAACTGCATCCAATCGACAAAGCGGCCCGGCCGCACCCCACGGAGAGGAACTCCCCCCAGTGCCATCTATCGCCGCCGCCGTTCCGGAAACTGTTGATGCCACCGCCCATGCCGTCGCCACCGAGGTCCGGGCGGGACTGACCTCCTCTCCCCGAACCCTCGCTCCGTGGCTTTTTTACGATGAGGCCGGTTCGCAGCTCTTCGAGGCCATCACCGAGTTACCCGAGTATTACCTGACCCGGACCGAGCGCGAGATCTTCTCCGCCCATGCCGATGAGATTCTGCGAGAAGCCGCCGGAGAGGGGAAGCAGAGACTGACGCTGATCGAACTGGGCGCGGGAACCGCCACCAAGACCGGCATCCTGTTGGCGGCGGCGGTGCGCCAGCAGGGAAGCGTGGTCTATCAGCCGGTCGATGTCTCGGAGTCGGCGCTGGTGCTGGCGAGCGAAAATATCAGCGCCAACATTCCCGGTGTCAGCGTGCGCTCGCAGGTGGCCGATTACACAACACAGCCGCTGCCGCTCGACCGGCTGGCGGAACTGCGGACGCTGGCCCTCTACATCGGCTCCAGCATCGGCAACTTCTCGCCCGCCGCCGCCGCCGCCCTGCTCCGCAACCTGCGGGAACAGCTTCTGCCGGGAGATAAACTGCTAGTCGGCACCGACCTGGGGCCGGGCAGGCATAAGAGCGCCGCCACGCTGCTGGCGGCCTATAACGACGCGGCGGGAACAACGGCTGCCTTCAACCGCAATGTGCTGGAGCGGCTGAACCGCGATCTTGGGACGAACTTCGACGTCGCGGAGTTCGAGCATAAAGCCGTTTGGAACGAGGGGCATTCGCGGATTGAGATGCATCTGGTATCGCGTTGTCGGCAGCAGGTACACGTCCCCGCGAACTCGGCAGGCGGCGCTTTGCGGCTGGACTTCGAGGCAGGCGAGACCATTCACACCGAGAACAGCTACAAGTTCAATCCGGCCAGCGTCGAAAACCTTCTACGCTCGGCTGACTTCGCTATCAGCCGAAGCTGGCAGGACGCTCACGGTCTGTTCGCCGTCACTCTGGCCACCGCGGTCTAAAAATCTATCCAGAAATCATAAAGAGTCATCTACACTCGGCTCCCCCCAAAAAATACGTCATCTCGACCGGAGGCGGCGCACTTGCCGCCGCAGTGGAGAGACCCCTGTATTTCGTCTTTGTTCTTGCCGTTATCCGTTTGTCGAAACGTTCGAGAGGTGCGGTTCTGACGATAAATAGGTTCTTGGGCAGCACACAAGAGCAAATACAGGGGTCTCTCCACTGCGCTGCGCTCCGGTCGAGATGACGTGCGTTATTGCTGCTCCGGTCGAGATGACGTGCTTTGTGCAGCTTCGACTGAGGTGACGTCCGGTTGGGGTTGAGTCGGCCTCCAGTCGAGATGACGTGAAGTGAGATTGAGGAAATAAAAACAAAGTAACTTTCACAGCCGCTTCTTAATAGCCGCCACAGCCGCTTCTTAATAGCCGCTAGGCAGTTTTTGGCGTCTCGCGGCGATAGTCGCCGCTCTTGCCACCACTCTTGCTCTGGAGCACAACCTCGCGGATGCGGATTCCCTTATCCAGCGCCTTGGTCATGTCGTAGACCGTAAGCGCCGCCACCGAGGCAGCGACCATCGCCTCCATCTCTACACCGGTTCCGGCGACGGTGGCTGCGGTGGCTTCAATCGACACCCCGCCCGTCACTACCGTAGCCTGCACATCGACGAAGCTCAAAGCAAGCGGATGGCACATGGGAATCAGCTCCGAGGTCCGCTTGGCCGCCTGTATCCCGGCGAAGCGGGCTACCTCCAACGGATTGCCCTTGGGGTTTTGCGGTAGCGCGGCCAGCACGACCTCGGAGAGCTCGACGAAGGCAGAGGCAACGGCCTCGCGGCGCGTCTCCGGCTTGGCGCTTACGTCGACCATGTGGGCTTGCCCGGCTTCATCATAGTGGGAGAGCTTTTCAGGAGTTCGGCTCAACTTGCTCTCCTCCGAAGGCTATTGATCTTCTTCCAGATCATAACGGGCCATATGAAAAAAAACATCCCCGTAATGAGCCCTCGGAACAGGTCCACCTTGCCAAGGTGCGTTACCAAATCATGCGCCGCAGCGACCCAAACAGTTACAAAGAGCACAAGCAGCAGTGCATCTCTCCAATGGGCCTTCCACCATGCTGCAAGCTCTTTCATGCCCACCATGCTACCTCAGTAAAACTGTAATCACATCTCCCGCTACAAACCGCTCCTTGTCAGACGGTAGCACCGCATAGCAGTTGGCGCGGGCGTTGGCGGCGAGGTCGCCCGAGCCTTGCCAGGCAACGATCCTGACCTCGGGCCGCGCCCGGTCATAGTTCAGATGTGACGGCAGCATACGAGTCAGGCCCGGCTTGCCCGCGATGTCTTCGGTCAGTGTCGCCTGGGCGAAGCGGGGCGGCGATGCGATAGCTCCAGCCATGACGCGCAGCATCGGCGCGACGAAGCAGTGGAAGGTGACCTGCGTCGAGATTGGATTGCCGGGCAGTCCGAAGAAAAACTGGGCAGGGAAGTCGCCGCTGGCCGGAAGCCTGCCGAAGACTACCGGCTTGCCCGGCTGCATCTTCACGCCGGTAAAGAAGAACTCCGCGCCCATCGCGTGCAGCACCTCTTCGACCAGATCGTACTTGCCCATCGAGACGCCTCCCGAGAGCAGCAGCAGGTCGCTGTGACGCGCTTCGAGGATGATCTTCTCCAGATCGTCGCGGCGGTCGCGGGCGATGGGAAGGCGAACGGCTTCGCCTCCTGCCTCTGCCACCAGAGCGGCGAGGCCATAGCTGTTCGAGTTCCGTATCTGCTGGTCGCTGGGAGTCTCGTCCAGCTCCACCAGCTCGTCGCCGGTGGCCACGATGGCCACGCGTGGCCTGCGGTAGACGAATAACCCGGAGAGCCCGCAGGCTGCGGCGAGCGCGATCTCGGCTGCGGCGATTGCCGTTCCTCGTGCAAGCACCACGTCGCCCGCGTGAGCTTCGCTGCCGCGGGGAACGATATTTTCTCCTGCACGCAACACCCTGCCTTCTGCGAGGCGCAGGGAATCCCCCTGCTGCTCGACGTGCTCGATCATAGCGACCGCGTCTGCGCCCACCGGTACGGGTGCACCGGTCATAATTTCGATGGTGCTGCCTGCCCCAAGCGGTGGGCCGGACCAGCGTTCTCCCGCACGTACCTGCCCGATGACTTTGAGCGGACCGCCTGCGTCTTCGGCGCGCAGGGCAAAGCCGTCGCGGGTGGAGCGGTCGAAGGGCGGCTGGTCGCGGTCTGCCATGACCGGCTCGGCGAGGACGCGGTGGAGACATTCGAGCAGCAGCTCCGCCTCTGCCTCCAGCTTCTGCAGGCTGGAGGCGTGACGTTGCACCACGTTCAACGCTTCGTCGAAGTCGAAGATATGGTTCATGGCATCCGTCCCTTTCTGACGCTCAAGGTAAAAAGCAAAAAGCCCCGGGCTGATTCGCCCAGGGCTTTCTTGGTGTTGTGACGGCTGCTACTTCTTCTTGCCGGCGCGGTAGCTGGATTCGATCTTGGCTCCGATGCCGGTGAGAATGCCCTTCACGTCGGCGGCGTGGGGGCCATCGGGAGCGAGCGCAAGGTACTGCTGATAGGCCTCGACGCATCCCGGAGGAGCGACGATCTTCTGCGTCTTGGGATCGACGGTCGCCTTCGGAATCAGCGCCTGGCCCTTGATGTAGTAGGCATCGGCGCGCTTCGGATCGGCGGCGATGGCCTTGTCGGCAGCCGTACCGGCTTCGTCGAGCTTGCCGCCGTTGTAGAAGGTGGCAGCCTCGTTGAAGTAATACATTCCGGCGTTGGCAGGGTCGGCCTTGGCCGCGTTGTCGTAGGCTGCGGTGGCGTCCGTCGTGTTTCCGCTCTTGCTCAATGCCTGGCCCAGCTGGTTGTAAGCCGCTGCCGCTGTCTGCGCATTGGGCTTCTTCTCGGCCGTATTCAGGTCAATCGCCTTTTTGTAGGAGTCGGCGGCATCGGAAAACTTCTTCTTCAGGCCGGGATCGGTGGCGGCGGTGCCGGATTTTTCGGCGGCATTGCCTGCGCCAAGCTGCGCATCGCCGAGGGCAACCCACAGGATAGGCTCATCGGGCTTGGCCGTCGTGGCACTCTGCATGGCGGTGATGGCAGCGTCGTAGTTGCCTGCCTTGGTATCGGTGCGGGCCTGGAGGAGGGTCTTGTTCAGGTTGGCGATCTTGGAGTTGGCCGCCATCGCCTCGGAGTTCTTCTTCTTGAACTCTTCGAGCTGCTTCTTCTCATCGGGAGTCATCTTGTCGATGTACTCCTTGCGGCTCATGTCGAAGTTGACGATCTTGTCGTCATTGGCGAGCAGGGCGACGCTGTCGTTGAAGTCGATGCTCTTGTCATCGACGAAGACCACCGCGACGTAGTTGCCGGGCGCAATCCCGGTTCCCTTGTAGTCGCCGTTCTGGTCGATGGGGAAGGTGTACGTGTACTTGCGGCTCTTCGCGTCCGAGGTGCGGTCGGTGGTGAGCTTGACGTCGCCCTTGGTAATCGCCTGGTTGAGGGGGTTATTGACGTGGCCATGAAGGCTCGCCGTCGTCTGTGCCATCGACCGCGACGGGTGTGCCATGGCGACAACCACCAGCAGCGCGATGGTCAGGGTGCTGATCTTGAATAATCCGAAATGCTTCTTCACTTTTCTCTTCTCCTGGCCCCTGGGATGCAGGCGGAAATCATCGTTCTCGAAGTTGCTACTCAAAACCCCTAAGGTACTTCACAAACTTTGATGCTCATTTCGCCCTCATCAGACGCTGGCATACGGTATCGGATCTGTGGCCCCGGCTTCGCGAAAGGCACGCAACCGCAGCAGGCAGCTCTCGCAGACGCCGCAGGCCACGGTTTCGCCGGAATAACAAGACCAACTTACATGGAACGGAGCACCCAATTCAACTCCCAGGCGGACGATCTCGCTCTTGCGCAGTTCGATGAGCGGGGTAACGACGCGAATATCGCCCTCTTTCGTCCCGGTCTGGATGAGTTTGTTGAACGCGTCGTAATACGCCGGACGGCAGTCGGGATAGCCGGAGCTGTCCTGCTCGACCGCACCGATAAAGACGGTCTTGGCGCCCAGCACTTCGGCCCAGCTCACCGCCGCCGAGAGAAAATGCGCGTTGCGGAAGGGGACGTAAGTCACTGGAATCTCATGGCCAATGCTGGCCTCGTCGGTCGCGGTGGGGACGGCGATGTTCACGTCCGTCAGAGCCGAGCCGCCGATCTTGCGGAAGAGGTCCATCTTGAGCGGAAGCAACTCGCGAACGCCGGTGAGGCGGGCGATCTCCTCTGCGGAGCGCAACTCGCGGGACTCGGTGCGCTGGCCGTAGCTGAAATGCACAGCGTAAACATCGTAGTCGCGGACCGCGAGCGAGGCGCAGACGCAGGAGTCCATACCACCCGAGAGGCAGACGACGGCGCGGGGTCGGGTTAGGTCAGGCTGGGTCATCTTCAGGGCCTGGGTTCTCGGCTTCATGCTCTTCGGCTGCGACTGCGGCTGCGGAGCCGTCCGCCGAGTCGAGAATCTCGCGTGCGGCCTCTTCGTCCTTCTGGTGCACCTGCAACTGCGCCCAGAAGGCGGCGGCGAGCAGGCTGTTGCCGTGTTCGCCTTCGAGGAAACACTCGATGCCCGCAGACTCGAGCGCACCCTTGGCCATCTGCGCGAAGATCGGCTCGATAAACTCGGCCACTGTCACATACTCTTCAGGATCCTGCGTTTTTTCTGCCATGTCACCGCCTCCATCAATCATTCTAAAAACCTCTAAGGATGCTCTGAGTTATTCCCAGAGATGTTCCTCAGGGGCTAAAGCCCTGTTGATCTTATTAGACTTACAGCACGGCTGAAGCCGTGCCCTTAAACAAAACGAGGACTTAAAACGAGGACTTAATCAGAGCATCCCTAAACTACGTCATCTCGACCGAAGCGGAGAGACCCCTGTCTTGCGTTTTTGCCTGTTCCTAATCGGTGCAATCGGTGCAAATCGGTGTTAAGCCTTCCCGTGCTAGAAGAGTCTCTATTTCGTATCGTACGACTGCAGGTGGAAGGTGATCGTCCCCCAGAAGAGCTGGGCGCGAATCTGCACCGGGATATGCCGGGGATCGTCGGTGTACCAGATCCAGATCTTGCCGCGGTTCTTCACCACGCCTTCGTCCGCCGTGGGTTGCACGCGGAGGGTCTGGAAGGTTCCGGCGGGGGTTTTGATCTCTTCGCGGGCCTCGACCTTCATGGTGACGGTGACGGTGCGCATGGAGTCGGCCAGCGGGAAGCTGACCGTCTTGCCGATGATGAGCGGCTGCGAGGCAGCATAGAAGATCGCCGAGAGCGAATCGGTGACGCACGCAGGAATAGAGGCCGTCTGCGTCTTCGAGGTGCCCTTGACCAGATTGCGCTCCACCTGCGTCTGCTTGCCCTGGGCGTCGTTGAAGCTGAGGTCGCTCGAGACCTTGCGGCGTCCCTCCTGCAACTGCTTGCTGAATCCCGTGGAGCAGCCAGTTTTGGTGTCGAAGCCCGACTGGAAGCGGTCGACGACCGGGAACAGCATCGTCACCGCGCCGACCGAATCGGCGGTGGCGTTGACCTTCTGCACGTTGCCCTCGCGGGTCAGGTGAAAGACGGCGGTCCCGGCGGTGAAGACGCGCCAGTCGACGGTATAGCTCAGGGCCTCTTGGGTGGGGAAGGTATAGCCGGTGGGCGGCGGCTGCAGTGTGGGAATCTGCGACTGCTGCGCCTGCACGGCGCAAGGCATTGCGGCCAGCAGAAGTGCGGCGAAGCGGATAAGGTTCGATCTACGATTAGACAGAGGCAGCTCGCTGGGTTGAAATGGTTGAGTTTGCTACCGCTTGTTACCGTTTAAGGAACAGCAGGCGCGCTGCCAAGGCCGCGTAGATGGCGATGGCACCCATGCTGGCATTGTACTCGCGGTGGTGCAGATAGAGCTTGGACGAAAAACTTCCGGAAACGTCTGTCGTGGGTGCGGCGGTCAGCCGGGGCAGCAGCCGGGGAACCTTCTGGGCGTACTCGTCGAAGCCGGCAAAGTGTTCGCGCAGGTACATCTCTTCTGAGCGAATCGTAGGCAGATAAATTGCCAGGAACAGCACCGCCAGCGCCACAAAAATAATCCAGCTCGCCGCCGCTGCCGCAAAGCCGAAGGCGATCATCATGGAGCCGAGATAGAGAGGGTTGCGGGTATGCGCGTAGGGGCCGGTGCGGGTCAGCTCGGCGTTCTTGCGGACGTATCCGGCGGCATAGGCGCGCAGCCACACTCCCGGCACCACCAGCAGCAGGCTGGCCAGCATGGTGTGCCAGGTCGGCCGGGCAAGCCACAGGAAGACCGCGGCAAAGATAAATCCGAGGGGGACGCGGATACGACGGGCGATCCGCTGCCATTGGGTTCGTTCACTCACTGTTTTACCTTATCGCGTTGGCTGCAACAGGTCGAACGCCGCCGCGATGACCTCCTCGGCTGTGATCTGCATCAGGCCCTCTTCGGGGGCCGCGTGGCGGGTGTGATCTTTCTTGCTGGAAGCATGGCGCAGCACCCGCGAAGCTGTTTCATAAGGCCCATTTCGCGCCGGATCGGTAGGCCCAAACAGCGCCACCACAGGCCGTTCCAGCGCCGCCGCAAGATGCAGCGGTCCAGTGTCTCCGGCGACCACCAGGCTGGCGCGCCGGGTCAGCGCAATCAACTGCCCTACCGAGCAGGGAACCACGACCGCCGTGCCTCCGCTGGCGTCGACCACCGCGTTGGCGAGGATATCTCCCGCAAAGACTGCATTGACCAGCGGGACATAGCCAGCCTGCGCGAGTGCAGCCGCGACGGCTCCGTAACGCTCCGCAGGCCACTGCTTCGCGCCCCAACCGGCTGACGGAGCAATCAGCGCAAATTTCTTTCCCTCGGGCGCGACTTGCGAGAGCAGTTCGTTCCGCCATGTTTCAGCGGCTTCGTCTGTTGGCAGTTCTACCTTCGTCGGCGTCAGTGGCTCACCAGCAGCGGCTCCGAGCAACTCGCAGCCCTGCTCGATCACATGCGCCGCGCTCATCGGAATCTTTTCGCCGTACATCCATCGCGCGGGCTGCTCACGAGGATCGGCTGGCCCGACAAATTTTCTCGCTCCCGCCATCCAGCCGATCATCGAGGAGCGTATCGAGCCCTGCATATCGACGCAGAGATCGAACTGCTCTCCACGCAACTCGCGCCGCACCGCTCGAATGCTCGAAAGCGTCTCAAGCGATACCGGCTGGCGCTTCCACTCCCGCGTCGGCACGGTGTAGCAGCGATCGACCAGCGGCATCGCTGTGCCACGCTGGTCCGCCATGTTCGCTTGCAGCACGGAGCGCCAGCAGGGATCAATCGCCCATCCGATGAACCAGTCAGGATGCCGCTGCCGCAGCGCCGCCACGGCGGGCATGGCGTGCAGCACATCTCCCATCGCGCCGATGCGGACGATCAGCACGCGGGGCGGGCGGCTTCTGCCTGACGAGATAAGGGGTTGGCTGTTCAAGCGGCAATTCTCTCACGCAAAGGAGCTTCTGCCTCAACGATTCTGGCTGCGGCGGTCGAGCCGCTTTTCCATCGCGATCAACTGCAACAGCGCTTCCAGTTCGTCCGAGAACTCGACGCTCAACCGCGCCACCACCAGCGGTCCCACGGTCTCCAGCCGCTCGCGCATGGCCGGAGTCAGCTTGACCGCGTCTTTCTCCGTGGTCACAAAACCGTCCGCGCCGTGCTGTCGCGCCGCTTCGAGTAGTCGATTGATGTCGCCCTCGACATAGGCGTGGTGGTCGGGAAAGACAATCATCTCCACGGGACGGCAACCCTCTGCCAGCAGCATGGCGGTAAACCCCTTCGGTCTGGCAATGCCGCAGAAGGCCAGCGGCCGCGCCGACAAGGGCTTCTCCGCATCGCCATCGAGGCTGAGCCGCCGCTTGACCACCCATGTCACGGTCGGCTTCTTCTTTCGCGGAAGATCACTGATAAAGCGCTGTAGCTTCGCCGCCTCTTCTTCGCGCACCACGATGATGTCGGCCTCGCGCAGCGCTGACAGCGGCTCGCGCAGATTGCCCGCAGGCAGCAGCGCATCGTCCACATCCTCCTGTGTCAGCAGGACAATATCGATATCGCGGGCCAGCTTGCGATGTTGAAAGCCATCGTCCAGAAGATGCACGGCGATCTTTCCCGCAGCCTCGGCCTGCTCCGCCAGGACGCCCGCACTATAGCGGTCCGCGCCGACGAAGACAGGCACGCCGGTTCGTTGCGCCAGCAGCACCGGCTCGTCGCCAAACCACGCGGCATCGCCATAGGGCTCGACCCGCTCGATAGTCTTGGGAGCGCGGCCAAAGCCCCTCGTCAGGATCGTGACCGCATAGCCGCGCCGCCGCAGCATCCCGGCCAGCGCCATCACCACCGGCGTCTTTCCCGCGCCGCCCGCCGACACGCTGCCCACGCTGATGACCACGTTGGCCAGTCTCCGCTGCTTCAGCCAGCCAGCCCGAAACGCCAGCCGCTTGACGCCGAGCACCGCTCCATACAGTGGAGACAGTGGCAGCAGCAGTGGTCTGCGGAGGCTCATCGCACACTCCCCACACTCTTTTTCGATAACGCATTCAACGCTTGTACCGTACGTGCTGTCGCACCTGCCTGTGCGTCGAAGACCTTGCGCCCGCGCTGACCCATGGCCTTTGCCTCGTCTGTGTGATGCAGCATAGCAGCAAGCGTGTCCGTAAACGCAGCTGTCGATACGATGCGAATCGCATTGTGCACCTGTAAGACGTGCACGATCTCGCGAAAGTTCTCAAACGACTCCCCCATCAGCACCGGGACGCTGAACCGCGCCGGTTCCAGCGGATTGTGGCCGCCCGCCGCCACCAGGCTGCCACCCACAAACGCCAGCGCACCCAGCGAGTACATCGCGGCAAGGTCGCCAATCGTATCCAGCAGAAAGATGCTGCCCGCTGCGACGGGCTGGGGGCGCTCACGAAACTCGCTTGCACGAAGCAGCGTAAATTCAGCTGCACCAATCATTGCGGCAACTGCGGCGAACCTGTCCGGGTGCCGCGGAGCCAGCACCATCACCGCATTCGGTTCAGCCGCGAGCACCCGAGGCCACGCCGCCAGCAATATCTTCTCTTCGCCATCGAGCGTCGAGCCCGAGACCACCACCCGCGCCTGCACAGGCAACTGCTCACGCACCATCGCCACCAGCGAAGACTCGCGGCCCTCGCGCAGGTCGTACTTCAGGTTGCCCGTCACCTGCACCCGTTCGGCAGGAGCGCCAATCTGGATCAGCCGCTCAGCCGTCTCTTCACTCTGCGCCAGAAACAGCGAAATCTTTGCGAGCAATGGCCGCCAAAGCCGCCGCAGCCGCAGGTAGCGCGGAAACGACCGATCCGAGACGCGGGCATTGACCACCGCCATGGGTACGCCAGTCTTGGCACATTGCAAAATCAGGTTCGGCCAAAGCTCGCTCTCCATCAACACCAGCAGCTTCGGCTGCAGGACGCGCAGATACCGCCGCACGACAAACGCGAAATCCAGCGGCAGATAGAACACCGGAAGCTCCGGCAGGCGCTGCTTTGCCAGCCGCTGCCCGGTCGCCGTCGTCGTCGAGACCGCGATCAGCCACTCCGGCCGTACCGCGCTCAACTCGCGAATCAGCTGCGTCGCCGCCATCACCTCACCCACGGAAACCGCATGAACCCAAACGACATCGTGATCGCGCCCAGCCACCGCCGCGCGCAACTGCTTCGGTACGAATCCCAGCCGCCCCGCCAGCCCGGCGCGATACCGTCCGCTGGTCGCCATGCGCAGCAGCCACCAGGGCGCACCCAGTACCAGGGCCACCAGCAGAAGCGCGCTATACCCCGCCATCATCACTCTGTTGTGTCCCCCGCTTTACCTTGTACGCCAGCGAAGATGATAATCAACCCAGGCTATGAACTCCCACCGGTACGAGTCCACTCAGGCAATAGTTTCACAGTGTCTCAGATCACAGACTCTGCGAGTCATCGCTACCACTTGCATGCTCGCGGGTTGCGCCGTGGCTGCCAGCCACAAGGCGCCTCCGGTCAAACCGGCGAACCAGTACGCCGCCTTCGACGCGCATTCCGCCGAGCACGTCACCGTCGGCATCGACCCCTGCAACGATCCCGACAAGTGCAGCTTCTTCCGCCTGCCCTACGTCCAGCACGGCTTCATCCCGGTGCGCGTGGTCATCACCAACGACGGCGACACCGCGCTCACGCTCAACGACGTGCGCATCCAGTTCATCTCCGCCGCCAACGACAAGATTCCCGCCGCCGACCTCGACGAGATCAACCGCCGCCTCTTCAACCTCAAGAAGAGCATGGGAACGCGCCTGCCGCTGCCGATCCCCCTCACCATCCATCACCCGGCGGTCGACAAAAAGATCACCCAGGACGACGCCGACTTCGGCTTCCAGAGCACGACGGTCAACGCCCACAGCAGCGTCGGCGGCTATCTCTTCTACGACGTCCGCGGCCTCGACGATCCGCCGCTCCAAGGCGCGCAGATCTACGTCAAGATGATCTACACGCTCGACCATAAGCACGAACTCTTCCCCTTCACCATCCCCTTCGACAAGTGGCTGGCAGCAAATCCACCCGACAAATCAACAAGCCAGAAAAATTGATTCGCGGTGTTGGATGGGTCGGGCTTTCAGCCCTTCGTGCTCCGCGCCGCGCGTAACATGGGGCTTCACCCCCATGCTGGTATGAAGCGCGCCTTCAGCGCTTTCGTCACGGGAAGGTAAGAATTTATAGACGGAGACCGGCAGAAAACCTCCATAGCGCAACATCGCATCCGGTGGAATGAATCGGGCAAAAGAGCCAACGGCGCTATCTATATCAGCATGGGGCAACGCCCCATGGATGCTGTCCGTCGCGTACAAGGGCTGAAAGCCCGACCTATAATCTCCGAACAGACCATGCTCAACATTCGCCCCGCCACCCCCGCCGATGTCCCTCAGATTCTCGCCTTCATCCGCGACCTCGCCACCTACGAGCGCGAGCCCGACGCCGTCCACGCCACCGAGGCCGACCTGCTCCGTGACGGCTTCGGCCCCACGCCGCGCTTCCACTGCCTCATCGCCGACTGGGATAACGTCCCAGCAGGTTTCGCCCTCTACTTCCACAACTACTCCACCTGGCGCGGCCACCACGGCATCCATGTGGAAGACCTCTTTGTCCTGCCCGAGCATCGCGGCAGGGGAATCGGCAAGGCGCTGCTCACCCGCGTCGCCGCCATCGCGGTCGAAGAGGGCTGCCACCGCCTGCAATGGGATGTGCTCGAATGGAATACTCCCGCCATCGGCTTCTACGAGCAGATGGGAGCAACCATGATGACGGAGTGGCGCACCATGCGCGTACCCCACGAAGGTCTCCCGCCCCTCGCCGCGCAAAACATATAGTCTTAGGCGTTTCTACTCAAGCAAGCCAGGCACGTCCTCTCGACCGGAGCAAGGGACGGCTTTATCGTCCGTTGCGCAGTGGAGAGACCCCTGTATTTCGCCTTTGGTTTGAGAGGGCAACCCCTTGCCAACTGCAAAAAAACGCGACCACGGATCTCACGGATTGCCACGGATCAAAACAAGCTAAGGTTTTATCCGTGTCAATCCGCGCAATCCGTGGTCGATCCTTGCGTGGCTTATGCGTTCATTCTGCGCCGCAACGTGCCGACCAGCCCGATAAAGCCAGTGCCCAGCAACAGAAGCGAGCTTGGTTCCGGAACAGGCGACGTGCCTCCGGTTACCGATATGCCAGCAGCGGAGTTTCCTAACTTCACCCCGTTAAAGGAATCGCCAACCAGGTCTCCGCCCAGATTGCCCTGGCTCCAAAGATCGACGGTGTATCCCCCGGCTACGTTAAAAGACATGCCATAGATGTCGAACACGCCACCAGAAAACATGGGGGCATCGACGCATACCGCAGGCGAGTCTCCCGCCGGATAGAACAGGTTGTCATACGAAAATCCGGCGTCGGTAAAGGCAGGAGCGCCGAAGAAGGTTGAACCTGGAGTGTAGGTGGGGAGCGGCGCGGAATTCAGCGTGGTGATCGCACCGGAGAACCCGGCGTTTGAGTCGGAAAAGTTGCCGCTGATTCCGGTGATCTGGTAAGTTCCCGGCATGGATGTCGCGGTAACGTCGATCACGCCGGAGGTGGTGATGCCATTGCCGCTCCAGTTGAAGTTGTACGAGTCGGCTCGGGCTGCGGGCGTCATCGCTGCGGTTGCTGCCAATACGAGCAAAGCTGAAAGGGCAACCTTCCAGCGTGAGCCTGATGGTGAAGAAAATGTGTTCATAGGTCCCTCCTTGGGGATAGAGCTGGGTCTTGATGATTTCGGGGAGGGAACCCAGAGTAGCACAATTTAAGTCTGAATATCGCGGACACAGTGTTGCAGTCGAAGGAGATAGCGGTCGTCTCGGGGTGCCAGAACCTTCGCCGCGAAAGTCCAGTCGCCTCCCGATTGTTGATGTCGCATAAAGCCTGCGGCGAGGTCGGCCGTTTTCCAAAAACCCTTGACGCGCCCCGTATAATTAAGGAAGGGGGCAATACCACATTCAAGATTCTTTCGCCACTGGTCTTTGTGCAGAAGTGCGCAGCTAAGTGGCATCGATCGAAGACTTTGCGGGATGGGCCTCAGTAAAATCAGTACTTTGGCGAGGTACCCCATGGCTAAAGTATCTGTTTCGAAGACTTTGCAATAAAAGTAGGGGAGGGGGATACCTTGGCAGCAGGAGCACCAAAGCGAATCAAAGTCATCGGCGGAGGTCTCGCCGGTCCCGAAGCCGCGCTGCAAGCCGCCCGTTTCGGCTGCGAGGTCGATCTCTACGAGATGCGCCCCACGCGCTCCACCGAGGCCCACCAGACCAGCGACTTCGCCGAGCTCGTCTGCTCCAACTCGCTCAAGTCCGAGAGTGAAAACACCGCTCCCTGGCTGCTCAAGCAGGAGATGCGCCGCGCCGGTTCCATCCTGCTCGTCGAAGCCGACGCCTCCGCCGTTCCCGCCGGACATGCCCTCGCCGTAGACCGCGTCGAGTTTTCCAAGCGCGTAGCCGAGCGCATCGCCGCCGAGCCGCGCATCACCGTCCACCGCGAAGAGGTCACGCACCTCGACGAGAGCGACCCCGGCCTCATCACCATCCTCGCCAGCGGCCCGCTCACCTCGTCCGCGCTGGCAGCGGAGTTGCAGCGGCTCACCGGTTCCGACTATCTCGCCTTCTACGACAGCATCAGCCCCATCGTCGACGCCAGCACCATCAACATGGACCGCGTCTACTTCGCCGCCCGCTACGACAAAGGCACCGCAGACTACATCAACTGCCCCTTCACCAAAGACGAGTACGAGACCTTCCTCGACGCCCTCATCGCCGCCGAAGCCGTTCCCGCCAAATCCTGGGAACAAATTCCCGAAGCTGGTTCAGCAGAACGTCATCTCGACCGAAGCGAAGCGGAGCGGAGAGACCCCTGTATTGTCGCGGGTGAAAGCGCCACAAATCCCAAGGGCCCCCAACCAACCCCTGAGAAGCTGCAATACTTCGAGGGCTGCCTGCCCATCGAAGAGACCGCCCGCCGTGGCCGCGACACTCTCCGCTTCGGCCCCATGAAGCCCGTCGGTCTCACCGACCCCAAGACCGGGCGCTGGCCCTACGCCGTCGTCCAGCTACGGCAGGAGAACCTCCGCGCCGACAGCTACAACCTCGTCGGCTTCCAGAACCACCTCAAATTCGGAGAACAGCAGCGCGTCCTCCGCCTCATCCCCGGCCTCGAAGACGCAACCTTCCTGCGCTACGGCCAGATTCACCGCAACACCTATATCAACGCGCCGACGCTGCTCACCGAGACCCTGCAGCTCAAGGCGCACCCCAGCGTCATGATCGCCGGGCAGCTCAGCGGAGTCGAAGGCTACACCGAATCCATCGCCTCCGGCATGCTCGCCGGACGCTACGCTGCTGCGCTAGCCCACGGCAACGCGCCTACGCCTGCCCCACGCGCCAGCGCCAACGGTTCGCTCACTCACTACATTACTCACGCCGAAGGCAAAAAGTTCCAGCCCGCTAACATCACCTTCGACCTGCTGGTGCCGCTTGAAGAAGAGCTACGCAAAAAGATCCGAGACAAAAAAGAGCGCCGCAAACTCCAATGCGACCGTGCGCTCGCCGCATGGAACGAATGGCTCAGTTGAGCCGCTCCTTCAGGAGATGCTCTGAAACGCGGATCGCATTGGCAATGATGGTGAGCGATGGGTTGACCGCACTCGCCGAGACGAAGCAGCTTGCATCGACGACATACAGATTGTCGAGATCGTGCGCCTTGCAGTTGGCATCGAGCACGCTGGTTGCCGGATCGTGACCCATTCGGCAGGTTCCGTTCTGATGGCCAACACCTTCGAGCGGAATCCGCTTTTTGAAGTAGGCATGCAGCGGTATCGAAGCATCGGCGTGCCCGGCTTTCTTCAATACATCCACCCAGCGTTGCTTCAGCCGGTTGAAGCTCTCGACGTTATTCGGGGTGTAGGACAGCTTGATGTGATGCGGAGTGGCAACCTGGACCGGAAGCGTCTCATTGGTGATCCCGGTGTCTCCCGAACCGTGCGGGCCACTGAGCCCAGGTTGCAGGCTCTCTATCGATCCGGGAGTCGCATTGCAGATGGTGACCCGGTTCTCGGGCGAAGGTAGATCTTCCGTTGTCAGCCACCAGGGAACGGCATGCTGCTTCATGGTGTCGAGGACAAACCCCGGAGTCAGCGGCGGAGCGTCTCCCTTCATCATCTCGTGATGGAAGCTGCCGATGGGTTGAACCTGCCCGAGAGGGAAGGGATACGACTCGTCTGTATCTTTCAGGTAAAAGTCGTTCGTGCCCCAGGTTTTGGTGTAGCTGTCGTCGTTTCGCTTTGTAGAAAGTGCAAGCAGCGCATCGGCCTGGTGGTACATAAAATTCCGACCTACCTGGTCGGAGCTGTTTGCCAGTCCACTGGAGTGTTTGTCGTTTGCGGATTGAAGCAGGATGACGGCAGAGTTGATTGCTCCCGCGCAAACCGCAAAAAAACCTGCCGAGTAGCTCTCGATATGGCCTGATCCATTGTGGTCGACTTCGACCGAAGTGACAGCGGTACCGGTTGAGTTGGTCAGCAGCCGAACGACCCGCGAGTTGGTCATGAGGGTGACGTTGGGCATGTCCATGATTTGCCGTATGCAGTTGATGTCGGCATCCGATTTCGCGTGGACGAGGCAGGGGTAGCCATCACAGGTGTCGCATCGAACGCACTTGCTGGCAAGCGGGTTCGCAGTGTCGAGTTTCAGCCCTAAAGGAATCGGAAATGTGTTGACTCCAAGCTTCCGGACGTCGTCTTCGATTGCCTGCATGCGCGGTTCATTGGCGAAAGCCGGATAGGGATAACGCTCCGAGTGAAAGGGCTCTGTTGGGTCGAAGCTGCTGCCGAAGCCACCAGGAACGGAGGGCGCGGAGCCAAGGTCGCCATGGACGCAAAAGAGCTTTTCGGCCTGCGTGTAGAAAGGCTCAAGGTCGGCGTAAGAGATGGGCCACGCTGGAGAGATGCCGCCTTTGTGCTGGATGACGCCGAAGTCTTGAGCGCGCATCCGGAACAGGGCAGCTCCGTATACCTTTGTTTGACCGCCTACATAGTAGGACTGCTGGGGATGCAGATCGTGGCCATCTTTATCCTGCCAGACTTCTTTGGTGTGATATCGATTGTCGAGGAAGACGGCAGAGGTATCCCAGTTGAGTTTCTCTTGCGGAAGAAAGGCACCGCGCTCAAGAATGAGGATACTTTTGCCAGCCTGAGCGAGATGCAGGGCAAGCGTACCGCCGCCTGCCCCTGTTCCAATCACGATTGCGTCGTAGACAGAAGCCATGCCTTGTAGGATGCAAATCTGAGCAAAGAGAATCTGACCGGGAGTTACTTTTATGCGGGTCCTTACTCCTCTTTTTTCTTCTTGTTTCGCGCTTTGATCTTGAACCAGATCGGCGATCCGATAAATCCGAAGTTGTCTCGAATCTGGTTGGCAAGGAAGCGCTCGAAGGAGAAGTGCATCTTCACATCCTTGTCGGTGAAGAGCACAAACGTCGGAGGAGCGACTGCGGCCTGCGTCATGTAGTAAATCCGAACGCGCTTGTTCATTGGCACGGAAGCCTTCTGGAAGTCGACCTTCTCCAGAAACTTGTTCATCTGGCCAGTGGTGACGCGCTTGCGCCGCTCTCGCGCTACAAGCTCGACCTTCTTGAAGACTGACTCGATGTTCTTGCCCTCAGATGCCGAGATGAACAGCAACGGAGCGTATTCCAGATACTTCAGCGCGTCGCGAACCTGCTGCTCGTAGATCTTGATATCGGCAGGCGGCTTGCCATCGGTGCGCGCGGTCGTCATCAGGTCCCACTTGTTGATGACGATGATGACGCTGCGTCCGCTCTCGTGCGCGTAGCCGCCGATGTTCGCATCCAGCGCGGTCACGCCTTCCACCGCATCGATGATGAGCAGCGAGACGTCCGCCGCTTCGAGGTGCTTGCGCGCCATGACGACGGAGAGTTTCTCCGCCATCAGCTTGGTCTTGCCCTTGCGCCGAATTCCCGCTGTATCCACAAAGCGGAAGCTGTGTCCGCCGCGCTCGACGACCTCATCGACCGCATCGCGCGTGGTTCCGGCAATCGGCGAGACGATCGCGCGGTCGGTTCCCGTCAGCGCATTCAGCAGCGTGCTTTTGCCGACGTTCGGCCTGCCGATGATGGCAATCTTCGTCTCCTTCTGCACGTAGTCGCCATGCGTGCGCAGCTTGCGGATCGGCTGCGGGCCGTCCTCATCCTCAGCCATCTCGTCTTCGGCGGTCAGCATGATCTCGGTCGGCTCTTCGTCGACCTCTTCAGCAGGAAGCGAAGCGAAGACCTCGTCGAGCAAATCGCCGATGCCGCTGCCGTGTTCCGCCGAAATAGCCAGCACATTGCGGAAGCCCAGACGACGGAAGTTCTCCGCCTGCGACTGCATCGCCTCGGTATCCATCTTGTTGACCGCCAGAAAAACCGGCTTGCCGCCGCGCAGCAGCAGGCGCGCCAGTTCCATGTCAGGCGACGCGAGTTCGGTTCGTCCATCGACGACCATGACGATGGAGTCGGCCTCTTCGAGCGCGACCTGCGCCTGGCGGAAGATCTCGCTGGGGATCAGGGCCTCGTCGTCGGGAACGACACCTCCGGTATCGACGATGCGGGCATCGCGTCCTGCCCACTCGATCTCGCCATAGATGCGGTCGCGGGTAATGCCGGGCTCGTCGCCTACGATGGACCGGCGCGAGCCTGTCAGGCGGTTGAACAGCGTGCTCTTGCCTACATTCGGGCGTCCGCAGACGGCAATCAGCGGCAGTTTCAGCGACTCGGCGCTCTCGGTTACGGTCGACAACTGCGCGGCAATTGCCTCTGCCTCGCGCCAGTCGTCCTCGCCGATGTTTTCGCGTCCGGCGACGTTGGAGGAGCGTGGCGTCTGCCGCCCCATGATTCCATCCGCAGGGCGTGTGCTTTGCGCGGGCCGCAGCGTCTTCTTGGTCTCGAACTCGGGGGAGCGCTTCGACACCAGCTTGGCCTTGGCGGCGACTGCCTTCTTTGTGGCCAGCACCTTGCGTTTGCGCGGGTCTACGGCTCCGGTTGTTGGAGCGACTCTTGGTGCGCGCCCCTTTTTGGGACGAGTCTTTGCCTGCCTGTGTTTTTTGCCTAACCGCTTCCTATCGTCTTTTTGAGCCACGGTGAATGTCCATCTTTCTCCCACACACCCGGTAAGGCGGCAAGGCTTTTACGCTAATTCTTCGCTACCCTTCTATTATAGAAAGCGTAGCTCCTCTGTGCCGCCCTTTCTCGCGCAACCTATACATTGTCCACGACAATTCCCATCTCGATCACGCCAGCTCCGCCGGAGAATCTGCCGAGTTTGCATGACTTTTTCTCGCCCGGCGGCACTCTGGCCCGCTCGTCGCTTGCTTTCGAACATCGCAAAGGCCAGTACGAGATGGCTCGGGCCATTGAAAAGGCATTCAAGGAGAAGCGCCACCTGATCGTCGAGGCGGGGACGGGAACTGGGAAGACGCTGGCCTACCTGCTGCCTGCACTGCGGCTTGCCCGCGAGAAACAGCAACGCGTCATCATCTCCACCGGGACGAAGAACCTTCAGGAGCAGCTTTTTTTCAAGGACGTTCCCTTTCTTGAATCGCTGCTTGGCCCGCTGAAGGTCTGCTACATGAAGGGCCGCAGCAACTATCTTTGCCGTCACAAGCTCTATGCGCTGCGCGACACTCCGCTGCTCAACGGACTTGAAGAGATAAGCCAGTTTCACATTCTGGCGCAGTGGGAGAAGACCACCGAGACGGGTGACCGCGCCGAGATCGACGCGCTGCCCGAAACTTCCGCGCTGTGGAGCAAACTCGATGCCCGCACCGAGGCTTGTCTCGGGCAGACCTGCCCCGACTGGGAGCGCTGTTTCGTCACCAGCATGCGCCGCAAAGCGCTTGAGTCGGATATCGTCATCGTCAATCACCACCTCTTCTTCGCAGATCTCAGCATCAAGCAGCAGGCTGCCAACGCACCCGACGCGGGCATCCTGCCCGAGGCAGCAGCCGTCATTTTTGACGAGGCGCATGAGCTTGAAGAGATTGCTTCGAACTACTTCGGCATTGGCCTGAGCACGCAGCGATTTGACGAGCTGACCCGCGATATCGAGACCATGCTCAAGAGCAAGGAGGCTTTTTCCTCTTCCATCGTCAACGCCAGCTCCAATGTTAAGGAGCGAGCCCATCGCTTCTTTGCTGCGCTGCCGAGCGAGGAGGCCTTCGGCGCACCGGCTATTGGACGGATGCCGTTTGAACACCGCGAACTCTTCCTCGAAGAGAGTGGCGATACCTATACCGCTACGCTGAATGCGCTGACGCGGCTCGAAGGCGAGCTTGAGTGCGTCAAAAATGTGGAAGAGATTCCCGGCCTGCGCAAGCGTACTGCCGACATTCGCGCGCATCTTGCGTTTTTGCTCGAGTCCACCGACCGCAACACGGTCTTCTGGATCGAGCGCCGCGCAGGTGGGGGCGTTCGCAATCTGGCGCGTGGTGGAGTTGCTCCGGCGGCGGTTCATACGCATCTGCAGGCCACACCGATTGATGTCTCCGAGCTGCTCACAACATCGCTCTTCGATAATTATTCGAGCGTGGTTCTGACCTCGGCGACGCTTACCGTCTCGGGTGGCTTTGACCATATCTGCAAGCGTCTCGGCCTGATCAGCGCACGCGAGCTGGTGGTTCCGTCGCACTTCAATTATGAGAAGCAGGCGCTGCTTTATCTGCCGCCGAACATGCCCGATCCGCGTGAGCCTGACTTTCCTCTCAAAGCTACGGAGCGCATTCGTCGCGTGCTCGAGATCACCAAGGGCCGTGCCTTTTGCCTCTTTACGAGTTACAAGCAGATGCGCGAGACCCACGACCGTCTGCTCTCGGAGTTGCCGTACCCGTTGCTACTGCATGGCACTGCGCCGCGGCATGTTCTGCTGCAACAGTTTCGCGATACGCCGAATGCGGTGCTCTTCGGGACTTCGAGCTTCTGGCAGGGAGTGGACGTGCAGGGCGAGCAACTGAGCTGCGTCATCATCGACAGGCTGCCGTTTGCGGTGCCGAACGATCCGGTCGTCAAGGCACGCATGGAGGCCATCGAAGCGCTTGGGGGCAAACCGTTTTTCGACTATCAGATTCCCAATGCGGTTATCACGCTGAAGCAGGGCTTTGGCCGCCTCATCCGCTCGCTCAATGATCGTGGCGTTTTGATGCTGCTCGACCCGCGCATCCAGCGCCAGCGCTATGGGCGCATCTTCCTTGAAAGTCTGCCGCCTTACCGGCTGACGCAGGAGATTACCGACGTCGAGCAGTTTTTCGCGGCCTCAGATGAGAAGGCAGCCGATCTCAATTCGCCGTAAAATAGGGCTACTCCTATGGGTCGCAATCTTTATATCCTCGCCGGCACGCTCCTCATCTTCGCGATGATCTCCTTCGGCGTCTCCTACACCAATATCGCGCAGCAGCCGGGCTCGCCTGGCGATACGTCTTTGTGGCGGACGATGGGCCTTGCGCTGTTTTTTATCAGCATGGTGATCTCGCTGGCCGCGGTGCTCTCTTCGCTTTTTGAACAGGCCGAGCGTCATACCGACGAGCAGCGCCGTCAGCAGCGCAAGAAGCGTTAGGCCGCTGGAAAACGGTACAATAAGGGTAAACAGGCATTGGAAGATGTTAACCACGCTGAAAGCCGCGCCATCCCAGCTCCAAAATCCAGCCTGACGCGGCCGTTGAAGGGATCGTAGAACCATGTTCGAAGTCACCGTAGAAGCCGGTTTTTCTTCCGGCCACTACCTCCGCAACTATCGCGGCAAGTGCGAGAACCCGCACGGCCACAACTACAAGGTCTTCGTCACGCTGATCGGACCTGACCTTGACGAAGCTGGTCTTCTGCTCGACTTCAAGCTGCTCAAGCAGGTCATGCGTCCTGTCGTCGACTATCTCGATCACCAGATGATTAACGATCTGGAGCCTTTCACCACGGTCAATCCGTCGGCTGAGAATCTCGCTCGCTACTTCTACCAGAAGACAGCGAAGCAGCTTCATGAGATGACCGAGGGCCGCGTTCGCATCAAGGACTGCACTCTCTACGAGACCGATACCAGCTTCGCCCGGTACTACGAGTAACCCTCTCGAAATGCATTTAATCGAACTCTACAAATCCGTTCAGGGCGAGTCATCCTTCGCAGGGCTCCCCTGCATCTTCGTCCGCCTCGCGGGCTGCAATCTGCGCTGCGCGTGGTGCGACTCGGAGTACACTTTCAGCGGCGGCAAGCCCTTTACCGAAGATGAGATCGTTGCACAGATCGAAGCGCTCGCTCCGTGCAAGCTGGTTGAGTTCACGGGCGGCGAGCCGATGCTGCAGGCGAAGGAGCTTCTGCCGCTGATGCAGCGGCTGCTCGCGCAAGACTACAAGTTGATGATCGAGACCTCAGGCGAGCGTCCCCTGGCCGAAGTTCCCAAGGCGGTGCACAAGATCGTCGATGTGAAGTGCCCCGGAGCAGGTGCGGCGGCGAACAGCTTCCGGCTCGACAATCTCGAAGCGCTCACTAAAAATGACGAGGTGAAGTTTGTTATCACCAACCGCGAAGACTACGAGTTTGCCCGCGACTTTATCCGCCAGCACGATCTGAACGGCAAGGCGGGAGGCATCCTGCTGAGTCCGGCTTTTCGACAGACTCCCAGCCCTCAGCGCACCGCCGACAACATGGCGCTCGATCCGCGCAAGCTAGTTGAATGGATGCTGGCCGACGGCCTCGAAGCGCGGCTCTCGCTCCAGATTCATAAGTTCATCTGGGAGCCGATGAAAAAGGGCGTATAGCTGGTCAGATGGAGTCTGGCCGGTGCTATATTTTTTCCATGACGCCCTCGAAGGCTACTCCCGCCCGGTTGATTGGACTCTCGATTCTGGGCAGCCTTATCGCGGTGAGTGCTTTTCTTGTTATTTTCCTTGAAATACACTTCCGGCATCACGGTAATGGTGGATCCCTTAGCGGTATCGACATTGCGAATCTCATCGCTATCCTGGCGGTTATGGGCGGAGGTTGGTATCTCACCATCTGGTCGCAGCAGGAACTGAGCAATGGCATACAGCTGGATCGCTAGACCGAGGAACAACTTCGTCCGGCGCGTTCCTTTTCAGAGAGCCGCTTATTAGCGAAGGTGGCGCCCATCGCTCTACTTGTTCTAGGAATCGTCTTCTACCTGATAGAGACTTCTGATCGACACCACAGTAGTTCTATTGGATTTTGGGCGTGCTTCTGGTTGAGTAATGGATTAACGAGTCTTAGCCGTAGCCTCGCCCCACCTAAGGATTCGCAATCGGCGTCATGGCTGCAATCGTCAGCGCCTCTTCGATCAGAGCATTGGGGCGATCGATCGTAGATAGGTCGGGCTTTCAGCCCTCCTATTTGCGGTGACCGCTAACCTGGAGCTTCACCCCCGGCTGGTATAAGTCGCGCCGTTGGCGCTCAAACAAGCTTTTCTGCAGAGCAGATACGAACTACCGCAGGATCTTTCGCACCACTCGCCGTACTGTCTCCGTCACCACGCCGAATACTGCGTGGGATGCCATCTCGCTGGTGCGTTCGCGCGTGGTCTGCTCCTCGGGGGGAGCGGACAAGCCCATTGTGGGCAGCGCTCCTTCATGGGTCAGCGACGCCAGCGCCATGCCGAATCCAGCGCCGTCCTTGGCCGTGGCTGCGGGATAAAACTCGGCCAGCGCACCGTAGGCTGCTCCGGTCAACGCGCCGAATCCCCAATGGATGGTCTCTACCGCGACTGCGTGCGGGCTCGTTGTCAATTGATGGCCAGCAAGTTTTTCTGCGAGCACCGCTGGAGGCTCGGGCTCTCCGTGGGTGCGCGGAGGGAATACCCTCTCAGCCATGGTCTTGGCTGCGGTGGCGACTAGTCCGCCAATCAATCCTGCTATCAGACCCTTGAGCAGCGACTTCGCAGGCCCATTCTTTCTTTCCTCAGTTATCTCACTCACTGGCTCACTCCTGTATCCGGTTGTCTAGCGGTTGGATGCATTCCATCCGTCTCAGGCTGTGTCGATGGGTTCGTGCGGCTGACCACATAAGCCGATCCCATTCAGGATCAAGAGGAAATCCAGCGTCGAGGAGGATGGAAACGCTCCAGGCAAAGAAGTGAACTTAGGGATGCTCTGATCTACTCCCAGAGACGTTCCTCAGGGGCTAAAGCCCTTGTTGATTTATTAGACTTACGGCACGGCTGAAGCCGTGCCCTTAAACAAAACGACGGCTTAATCAGAGGTTCCTTAGCTCTTGCCGGAATCGCTCCAGTCGTAGACGACGATGCCGAGATTGTTCAGCGCATTGACGACGGTCTCCATGTTGCGTCGTACCTGGGGACGTGCTTTGACCGGCACCTCGTGCGCCTCTTCGACCGCGATCACGCGGCCATAGGGCCATGCGCTTTGCGGAATCGCATTGAGCGCCGCGGAGAGCTCGTCGAGCCGTACATTGAGGTCGCGTCGCCGCGCACCCATCGGACGAAGCAGGCCGCCTTTGCCCATGTCGCTGGTGTTGGCGTCGGCGAGCATGACGTGCACCGTCACCATGCCGCCCTGAACCGTCAGGTAGGGATTCTGCCAGAGGTTGAGGCTCTTGACCGCCATGTACTGCGCCTTCGTTGGCAGCGGAATGGCCTCCATCTGCTGCTTCGCCTGGGTGGCCTCCTGCTGCTGCTCGGCGGCGATGGCCCGCACCTCGGCCTGGCTTGGCGTCGCAGTATGGGTACAGCCGGTGAGCATCACTGGAAGGAGGAGAGCAGGGAGCAGGGCAAAGTGGAGGATGGATCGTGAGTGGCGCACGGATATCAGCATATCAAGCGGGTGCTCCTTCAGAAAAGTGCCAAAACACAAAGCTTCGCCCGGTTTTCATCGCCCGGTCCATTTTGGGGAACGCTTCTCAAGAAACGCCGCTGTTCCTTCGGTTTTATCGGCGGTTGCGCAGAGCCGCCCAAAGATCTCCGCTTCTACCTTCATGGCCTCGTCGATTTCCAGTCCGCTTCCGCGCTCGATGGCCTCCAGGCACCCGGCTACGGCCAGTGGAGACATGGCCGCGATTGCCGCTGCCAGCTCCTGCGCCCGCGCCATCAGCCGTTCGGCGGAGACAACTTCATCCACCAGACCGATCCGCAGCGCCTCTGCGGCTCCAATCATCTCTCCAGTCAGGATTAAGCGCAGGGCTGCCGACCGTCCGACCAGCCGGGGCAGACGCTGGGTGGCCCCGTATCCCGGCACCAGGCCGAGCTTTACCTCGGGCTGCCCCAGACGGGCGGTTTCGCTGGCAAGCCGCAGAGTGCAGGCCATCGCCAGCTCGCAGCCGCCGCCGAGCGCGAAGCCGTTAATGCAGGCGATGACCGGCTTGCCGCAGGTCTCGATCAGGCGAAATACCCCTTGTCCGCGCCGAGCTTTGGCCTCGCCGGATACGGCATCGGTTGCCGCAAGTTCCTTGATGTCCGCGCCTGCTGCGAAGGCCTTTTCTCCTGCGCCGGTTAGCAGGATGACGCGAACCTCGGAGTCTTTCGAGAGTGCCGCAAACGCAGCTTCGAGCTCGTCAAAGACCTGGGCGTTCAACGCGTTCAGAACCTTTGGGCGGTTCAGCGTGACGGTCGCAATCTGCCCGTGAATCTCGCACAACAGCATCTCGTAGTTCACCGGCATCTCCTTCGCATTGCATTTCAGACGATACAATCGAACTTATGATTAAGGGAATTACGGTTGTCAGCGCTGTTGCTTCGGCAGATACGTTCGACCGGCTCAACAGCCTGCTCGCCGCGCTGGGCTTTGAGCCGGGCAAAGGCTGGCAGGACGCCAAGGGGCGCGGCTCCGCGCATCTTGCGCCGCTGGGCAACCTTGAGTTTGTTACCGGGAGACAGCCTGCGGTGCCGCCGCTGCTGATTGAGGTCACACAGCTTGACCATGTCCATGCCGCCGTAGAGAAGTGGATGCTGGCTTACTATCGCACCGAAGAGATTGCAGAGTTGCTCTCAGCGGTGGAGCTTACGCACTGGGACAGCCGCCTGTTTACGGTCAGGATTGCGACCGGCGAAGCGGAGGCGTTGACGCTGGGCTTCTGGCAGTCGGAGAACCCGCTGCACAACAAGCCGGTTGCTGTGGAAGGTGATCTGTCGGCAGCGGGAATGCGGTTTGCCATTGTTACTGCTCGCTGGAATGCGGTAATTACCGACCGTTTGTTGCAAGGCTCGTTGGATGGGCTGTATCGCAGCGGCGCGGCTAAGTCGGATGTAGAGATTGTTCGTGTGCCGGGCGCGTGGGAGATTCCCTCGGCGGCACGCACGCTGGCGGAGTCGAAGCGGTTCGACGCGATCATTACGCTGGGATGCCTGTTGCGTGGTGAAACTGCTCACTATGAGGCGATCTATACCGAGGTGGCGAGGGGCATCGGCCAGTCGCAGCAGGAGACGGGCGTTCCGCATGCCTTTGGCGTGCTGACCTGCGAGACGCTGGAGCAGGCGCTGGACCGTGCGGGCGTGAAGGCTGGAAATAAAGGGTTTGAGGCTGCAATTGCAGCGATTGAGATGGTTTCAATCCAAAAGGAACTGGCGGTGAAGCTCTAATGGGAACACGGCGCAAGTCCCGTGAATTGACGATGCAGATGCTGTTTCAGGGCGATCTTGGCAAACAGAGTCCGGAGGAAGTGCGCAAGCTGTTCTGGCCTTCGCGGGACGATGTGGATGCAGACACCCGTGGCTTTGCTGAGGATCTGTACCGCATTGCAACTTCGCGGCAGACCGAGATCGATGCATTGATCTCGGCGCACGCGCAGAACTGGCGCATCGAGCGGATGCCGGTGGTCGACCGCAGCCTGATTCGTGCGGCGGTGGCGGAGATGCTGGGATTTCCTAACACTCCGGCGGCGATCATCATCAACGAGTCGCTGGAAGTGGGGCGGCGCTATGCTGCTCCGGAGTCGATCCACTTCCTCAATGGTGTGCTCGATGCGATTGCGCGTGACCTGATGAAGAAGCGGCTGGCGTAAAAACTTTCATGCCTGTTGGTTTTGGGTAGAAGGAACGGGCAACGGCAAAGCTAAATACAGGGGTCTCTCCACTACGCTTCGCTCCGGTCGAGATGACGTGTGATTGCGGTTTTGGCTTTGGGCGAGATGACTTGCTTTCGGGCTGGTTCTCCTCCAGAGATGGCTTTGGTGAGCCGAGGAAAACGCAGATTCCCTTCGGGAATGACAAACAAAAGCAAGCCACGCCTGAGAGGAAGTAGCTATAGCTGGCGGTTTAGCTTTTCGACAGTTTCTTAGTTTTCTTCGACTTTTTAGGCGGCTTGGGTTTTACAGGCTTTTTGCCTCCCTTGGTGGCGGGTGGCACCAGCGGGATGAGTGTGGTCGTGATCGGGGAGCCGAGGCCGGTGCAGGCGTCCCAGCTGGGGCCAGCGCTGAAGCTGCCATTGTTGCCCGAGGTGATGTCGCGGAAGCCGGATTTGGCTTTGGCGGCGTAGATCTGCGGCTGAAGAAACCCTGCGGTTTTACCGTTCTGCTGGTTGGCTACGGCAATAAGACCTGCCCAGAGCGGTGCCACGGCGCTGGTGCCTCCGATGACGAGCGTTTGGCCGTCGACGCGGACGGTGTAGCCGGTGGCGGGATCGGCGTTGCCGCAGACGTCGGGAACGCCACGGCCTCCGGCGCTGTTGCTCGGCGCGGGAACGTTGGAGTTCGCCTGCCAGGAAGGCAGAGGGAAGACGTTACTGACACCGCCGCCGGTAGCACCCTCGTTACTGGCCTGTTCGTTCCAGACGACCTCGCTGGAGATGGTGCTTCCGCTGCCGGTGAGCGTGGTCCCACCGCAGGCGAGGACGTGTGGGCTGGAGGAAGGGAAGTCGACGTTGTTGCCGGTGCCGCTGTCGGAGGAGCCGTTGTCGCCTGCGGCCACGGTGATGGAGATGCCGAGCGCGGCGGCGGACTGGCAGGTGGAGTCGAGCGCGGTCATGGCTTGCTGGGTCCAGTTGGCCTCCGCCGAGCCCCAACTGATGGAGATGACGCTGGGTTTGTTGGTGGTGTCGTGGATGGCGGCATCGAGGCCGTCGAGGAAACCCTGGTCGGTGTTGGGCGCGAAGTAGACGGCAATGTTGGCTCCGGGAGCAACGGCGGCTGAGACCTCGATGTCGAGCATGACTTCGCCGTCCGCGCCATCGGCAGTGGAGGGGCTATTCTTGGCTCCGTCTACGGAGACGGCGGTGACCTTGGGGGCAGGCTGGCCGAGAGTTTTAAAGTAGGCCGTGAGGTCGGCGGTGCGGTAGCCTCCGCCCAACTCGAGGATGCCGATGGTCTGGCCTGCGCCGCTGGCGTTGGCGGGGAACTGGTAGAGCTGCGCGACCTGGACGGGCGTGTAGGAGATGTTGGCCTGGGCCGCGGAACGGATGCTGACCTGGGGCGTAGCGAAGCCTCCCGCTTGAGCGCTGCGGGCGGTGACGTTACCACTCTGGCCAGCGATGCGGAAGTGAGGTTGGGCCTGGGGACGATTGTCGAGGCCGAGCACCGCCTGAACGTTGCCGGAGAGTTCGGCGGGGAGGGTAATGTTGCCTTCGCGGATGCGATAGGTGGCGGTGTCGCCGGTCTTGTGGACGAGGGTGGTGCCGAAGGCTTTTTGCATGGCGGCAATGGTTCCGGTGAGCTTGAGGATGCAACTGCCGGGAGCTGGGGTGCCGGGGACGACGGTGAGGCCGTACTCCTTCGCGAAGGCGCGGAGGAGCTTGAGGGCGCTGGGGTCGGCCCCGTGTGCCTGGCCGAACTGGGCGCGGGTGAGGCGCTGCTTGCCCAGACGGTTGGCGGCCTTGAGCGGTGCCTTGCACTTGATCACGACGGAGACGGTGATTCGCGTAGCGGGCGGGGCTGGCTTTTCGGTGGCTGGCTGGGCGAAGGAGGGCTTTTGGCTGCCGGCGAGGATGACGCGGCTTTGGGTTGCGAAGCTGGTGGCGGATTTCTTTGTCGGCATGGAGGAGCCTCCGTTAAGTGTGATGCATTCTAGACCGGGGCCGGATGTGGATTTCACGTGGCTGGGAGATCGGCTGCTAGGATGGCTGCTGCCGGGAAAAGGCGATCCACCTTAGCCGTGGAGGAGACTGACGAGATATGGGAGCAGGGATATGAACGGAAGTTGGACGAGGCGGCACTTTCTTGGCGGAGCGGCTGGTACGGCGGCATCGGTGGCACTGGGCGACCCACAGCTCTTTGCCGAACAGTCTGCCCCATTGCGGGGAAGGTTCGTGACCCACGTTTCGGTCGTGCGCGTGAACCAGATTGAAGTGACGCCTACTCGGTCGATTGGCGAGGATGAGCATCTCGATAACAGCACAGCCCACATCCGCTCGCGGCGCGAGGCGTTTGAAAGAGGCTGTCCGGGCGGGAAGATGACCTGGGCCATCAGTTGGCTAGCCTTGAAGGACGACCGGGACGAGTACAAACAGGCGCGCCAGCTACTGGCGTCTTACCATGACAAGTACGGCGACGAGATCACCTTTATTCCGGGTGGCTACTTCGCGCCGATGTACAACAGCCGTGAGCAGATTCGGCAGACGATTCATGATGCGCTGGGGATGGTCTCCGATATGGTCGGTGGTGGCTATCGTCCGCAATGCGTTGTGGCGGGCTTCATGGACTCGGAGAACCAGAGATTGCTGGCCAAGGACGAGGGCATTCATGTGTGCCAGGGGCAGATCTGGAGCCAGCACGGCATCGATCATGGCGATGGGGACGGCGGCATCTGCTATCCGTATTACCCGAGCCGCGAACACTATCTGAAGCCCGCGCAGGGGTCAGCCGACTTTATCGACTGCGTGTGCCTCGATGGGTGGACCTGCGATTTCCTAACGGCGCGGCGGGAGGGTTTTCAAGGCGGCTTCAACAGCCGGGTGGGGGTAGGCCCGATTGAGACCGTGGGGAATCTGGGCATTGAGGCGGGGCGCAGAGAGATGATGGACACGACGGCGGTGCACTTTGACCGCGGCTACGCGCTGAATGGCTTTGGCTGGGTGACGGGCATCTGGGAGGTATCGGTGGGCCACGACGAGGACCTGACCTACTGGTTGCAGACCATGCACGAACGATGGCCGGATACGCAGGTGATGACCGAAGGTGCGTTCGGGATGGAGTGGCGCAAACATACTCCCAACAATGCGTCGCTCAACTATCGGTTTGATGAGAAGGGAACCGGTGCGCCGGGATCGGAGAAGAACCTGGAGATCGAGTGGTTCATGAACCGCGAGTTTCGGCTGGCTCTCTTGCACGACTGGACCACGAATAGCCCCTCCATGGCGATCGACTTTACGCGCTATGACCTGAAGGCCGAAGAGCCTCGCGGGTTGCAGCGCGAATGGAGTTTGATGAACGTGCTCAACCAGAAAGGCATGCGGCCGCAGGATAAGCCGAAGCGGCTGAGCCAGTTGAGTGCAGAGGACCAGCGCCGCATCTTTGCGCGGTATCCCGAACTGAAGAAGAGGGCTTGATCGAGGATTGCTGGGCGCTTTAACTTCGAGCGCTGCGGTCGAGCTTCAATGCAGGTTTTGTGGACAACGCTCTCCTCGTGCGGCCACCTCTATCGGCGCGTCTCATCGCGCACGGAGCCAGTCGTGGTGCGGGTGCGATAGACTGGGCTCGTGTTTTTTTGCGGCGAAGGCTGCCGCTGAGCGAGCTAAAGGGGAAGAAGAGAGTGGCAGAAAAGATTGATGCGCATCACCATCTTTGGCGGTATTCGCCGGAAGAGTATGGATGGATCGATGACGAGATGACGGCGCTGCGCAGAGATTTTCTGCCGCAGGATTTGGTGCGCGAGATTGCCGCGGCGGGGATCGATGGCACGATGGCGGTGCAGGCCCGGCAGACGATGGACGAGACCCGCTGGCTGCTGAAGATGGCCGATGAATGTGAGGCGATTCGCGGTGTAGTGGGATGGGCCCCGATTGCGGGGGAGGAATTTCCCGGCGTGATGGAGGAGTTTGAGTTCAGCCCCAAGCTGAAGGGGCTGCGGCATGTGATTCAGGGGGAGAAGGACGAGAACTATATTCTGCGTGAGGATTTTAACTCTGGCATTCGTAGCCTGCAGGGTAGTGGGCTGGTTTACGACATTCTGATCTACGAGCGTCAGCTTCCGCAGGCCATTGATTTTGTGGATGGGCATCCAGAGCAGGTATTTGTGCTGGACCACATAGCCAAGCCGCTGATTCGCGAGGATCTGCTGGAGCCTTGGGCGGCGCGGATGCGGGAGTTGGGGCAGCGCGAGAATGTTTGGTGCAAGGTGTCGGGCCTGGTGACGGAGGCGGACTGGAAGACGTGGACGCCAGAGTCGCTGCGGCCCTATCTCGATGTGGTGGTTGAGGCATTTGGGCCGGGCCGGTTGATGGCCGGGTCGGACTGGCCGGTCTGCCTGGTGGGATGTGAGTATGGGCGCTGGTTTGAGGTGCTGCGAGCTTATTTCTCTGGCTTCAGCGAGACCGAACGGGATGCCGTGTTTGGTGGGACGGCGGCTACGGTGTATGGGTTGGAGTAGATTTCGTGAAAGACTATTTTTCTATTTGAAAATAAATTGATCGGAGTTTTGCATGAAGGCGTTTCGGATGGAGGGACCTGAGGCTGCGGCTGTGGCCGAGGTTCCGGAGGTTGCGGTACAGGCTGGCGAGGCTTTGCTGCGGGTGAAGATGGTGGGAATGTGCGGGACGGACCTGAATACCTTTCGTGGCCGTAACGCGATGGTGACGTTTCCGCGTGTGCTGGGCCATGAGGTCGCAGCCGAGGTTGTCGAAGGTGGCGGTGCTTTGGCGGCGGGGACGCTGGTAACGATTTCGCCTTATACGAGCTGCGGAAAGTGCCCTTCGTGCAGGCGCGGGAGGGTGAATGCCTGCCAGTTCAACGAGACGATGGGCGTGCAGCGCGATGGGGCGATGACGGAGTACATCAGCGTCCCGGTCGAGAAACTTTATGCGGCGAAGCTGTCGATTAAAGAGTTGTGCCTGGTTGAGCCGTTGACGGTTGGCTTTCATGCGGCGGCGCGAGGACGGGTGAGCGCTGACGACACGGTTGCGGTGTTTGGATGCGGCGGTGTTGGGCTGGGTGCGATTGCCTCGGCAGCGTTTCGCGGTGCGGAGACGATTGCGATCGACATGGACGATGCCAAGCTGGAGATCGCGCGCAAGGCTGGCGCGAAGCATCTGATCCACTCCAAGAACGAGGACCTGCATGAGCGGCTGAGCGCCATTACGGGCGGACATGGGCCTGATGTGATGATCGAGGCGATTGGGCTGCCGCAGACCTTTCGTGCAGCGGTGGAAGAGGTCGCGTTTACCGGGCGCGTGGTGTACATCGGCTATGCGAAGGAGCCGGTGGCGTATGAGACGCGGCTGTTCGTGCAAAAGGAACTGGATGTCATGGGCAGCAGAAACGCGCTGCCGGAGGACTTTCGCGAGGTGATCCGCATGCTCGAAGCCGGACGGTTTCCGGTGGAGGATGCGGTGAGCGCAGTGGTTCCGCTGGCCGAGGCTGGGCGGATGCTGGGAGAGTGGAGCGCGGCTCCGGGGAAGTTTACGAAGATCATGGTGGAGATTTAAAGCTTAGGAACAGAGTTTGGAATTGAGGGATTGCGAGATGCAGATTTCTACCCCGGTTGGCGGAAGTGCGAAGGTTGAAGACGGTAAGAAGTATCCGATGTTCCCTGTTGGACATCTGCTGCCGTTTGTATTTGTAACGGTACTGTTCTTCCTTTGGGGAATGTCGAACAACCTGACCGACATCCTGGTACAGCAGTTCAGGAAGTCGTTTGAGCTGTCGCAGTTCAGCGCGCAACTGGTGCAGACGGCCAACTTTTTCGGCTACTTCTGCATGGCGATTCCTGCGGCGTTGTTGATGCGCAAGTGGGGCTACAAGGCCGGCATGGTGACCGGGTTGGTCATCTTCGGGGCGGGGATGGTTTTGTTCTGGCCTGCGGCAGTGAGCGGGCAATACTCGCTGTTTTTGATCGCGCTGTTTACTGTGGGCAGCGGCGCTTCGGTGCTGGAGACGGCGGCGAACCCGTTCATCGCGCAGTTCGGCGATCCGCATACTTCGGAGCAGCGGCTGAATTTCTCGCAGGCGTTCAATCCTCCGGGGACGATTACCGGGGTGCTGATCGGCACTTACTTCATCTTCTCGGGCGTTGAGCCGAAGGCCCCGCAGATCGCGGCGATGAAGCTGGCGGGGACGTATCACGCCTATCTGCATGGGGAGATTATGCGCGTGGTGCCGACGTACCTGACATTCGGTGCGGTCGTACTGCTGTGTGCACTGATCCTCTCGCGGACGAAGTTTCCAGTGATGAAGTCGGAGCACGAGGGTGAAGGGGAGAACCACGGCAGCTTCGGAGAATTGCTGCGAGTTCCGGCGATCTGGATTGCGGTGGCGGCGAATTTTTGTAATGTCGGAGCGCAGATCTCTTCGTGGAGCAGCCTGATTCCCTATATGAAGCAGTACACCGTGGTGAGCGAGCGGACGGCTGCCCTCTATCTGCTGGCAACGCTGATTGCGATGGCGGCAGGGCGGTTTATTTCGACTCCGTTAATGCGTTTTGTGCGCCCTAGCCGTATGCTCGCGGTTTATGGGGTTGCCAACGCGCTTCTGATGCTGGTGGCGGTCAATCGCCCAGGGCTGATAGGGGCGTGGGGAATTGTGGCCAGCGGATTCTTCATCTCGATTATGTATCCCACGATCTTCGCCCTGGGGTTGAAAGGGCTGGGACGGAATACCAAGATCGGCGGCTCGTTGCTGGTGATGGCAATTGTCGGCGGAGCGATTTTTCCGCCGGTATCTGGATTGATTGCACGGCAGACGGGAAGCGTAGCGCTGGGATATCTGGTGCCGATGGTTGGCTTCTGTGGCGTGGCTCTCTACGGCTTCTACCAGTCGGCGCAACGGAGCTTGCTGTCGGGACCGGCTTACTGAGGGCGTTAAAGCTGAAGGGGGTGCGGCTGAAGCTGCACCCCCTTCCATGTTTAAGAGAACGCTGAATTAGAAGTGGCGCAGCGGCTCGGAGGGGGTGGGCGATTCTGGGGTGGCGGAGTCGGTGCGCTCTACGTTCTTTTCGAGAGAGCGGCTGACCATCTCGCGAGAGCCGAGGCCGACGGCGAGGGCAAGTGTAAGCACGATGCCGCCGAAGAGGATGCCGAAGGCCAGCTCAACAATGGCTCCGCCGATCTCGAGGTGATCGAGCACCATGGCTGCGGTGAGCACAAGGACGAGCCACTTGATGCCGAGTGAGAGGAAGCGCGCGTACTGGAGGCGGGCGTTGACCGCGCCAATGAGGACCGAACGCTCGAGGAACCGGGCGATGAGGTTGCCGATGATAAGAAGGACGATGGCGCCTACCGAGTGGGTGAGGTAGGGGAGCAGGAAGGTCGAGATCTGCGAACCGTTCGAGGAGGCGTCGAAGGCGGAGATGCCGATGATGAAGCCGAGGACTACGCACGCCCAGAAGACGATGCGGGCGACGAGCAGTGTGGGGCTGCCGGACGGAGACCAGTCGGAGAATGCATCCGTGGAGTTGCGGGCCATGCGCTCGTCGAACTTCGCAGAGACAAGAATGCGGCGCAGAATCGCAGCAAGAGCCGCACCGACCAGGGCCAGCACGATGACCGCGACCAGAAGGGCGACGAGGCCGGGGAGAAAGCTCGCGAGCTTGAAGAGCACACGGTGGGCGGACTGGCTGAGCGCGCTATGAACTTGTTGCCACATGGGGTCTTCTCCTTTGATGCCAGCTATCAGCTTTTAGCCATTCGCTTTTAGCTGCTTGCTTATTTCTGTTGCCGGGGCGTTGTTATGGATTGAAGCGATCGGGCCAGCGCCAGCGGGATACGAGATAGGGCTTGTCGGCCTCGAAGGCGGCCGCCAGGTCCTGAATATGTTTTTCGGGCGGCGTGCCGTTGCCGGTGAGGACAAGATGCGAGGCGACCCAGGCAAGATAGAGCGGCGTGAGCGCGCCGAGCAGGTGGCCTCGGTTGATGGTACGCAGGCGATAGGCCAGGGCGAAGTCGTAGACGATACGGGCCCAGAGGTTATCGGGCATGTTGAAGCTGTCCGCCGGTGTGACCGAGAGGCGCTTCAGGCCGAGCAGCGAGTTCGGCGGCAGGACCAGTGACCAGATCTCGTGCAGGTTGGCGTATGCGAGATGGAAGGCGTCGAGCATCGGCGCGATGTCGTGAGTTTCCGTAAGCGACGCTGAAAGGTCGACGGGAAGTGCCGGTTGGGCGCCACGAGCACGCTGCCAAAAGGAGGCCCTGGCGTCCACTTCGGCGAAGAGGGAACCCGCGATCTGGGCGAGCAAGGTATTAAGATCTGCTGCTGCAGGCTGGGGCAGAACGCGGGAGCCGATATCGACTTCGGCGATGGAGTAGTTTGCGCATGCAGCCTCGGTGGATGGCCACAAGAGGGCATCGCTCTGGTTGGCCGTGATGGACTTCTGTGCAGTTGTGGCGAGACGCTCTGCCATGCGCAGGGAAAGGCCGAGGTCGATGGCGAGAGGATAGCGGGCGCGCACGCAGAAGAGGGCGCGTGTCAGCGGATAGAGGATGGCGGAGTTGACCAGACCTTCGCGGGGTCCGAGATTGTAGCGGGCGATGGCGAGGTCGGCATTCGAACCAGTGATTGCGGCAGCGAGCGCACGGATGGCTTCCGGGGTGAGCGATTGGCATTCGGCACCGAGCAGGAGGCAAGCGCTGGCCTGGGTCTGCTCAGCTCCCTTGAAGGCGTTGAGATAGTCGGACGCTGTGAGCACCCAGTTGGTGGTCGAGGTGGCCGCTGGTGTGTAGGGGACAAGGTGAATATTGTCCGGGGTTGCTTGCGTCGTTCCGTTAGAGGCGGCTGGGGTGGCGACGAGCACGGCCTGGGTGGGGAAGGCTGCGGCGAGGCTCGCCAGCATGGCCTCGAACGATCCGTTGGGCAACGGTGGAAGACTGACGAGGAGGCTGCCGGTTGGGATCGTGGCGGTCTGCTGTGTGGCGGCGTCGATGTGGGTTGGTGTAGAGGCCATCTTATTTTTTGCGCTTTACCGAATACTTCCTTAGATACGTTTCGAACACTTCGAGGATACTTCAAGCCATGTCAGGTCAACAGGGATCGTCAGATTATGGCAAGTTGCCCTCGCGGGGAAGGGTGAGGATCCCTGTGAGCGGGATGCGCGCCCAGGTGGGTCGGTTATTCAGTTCATAGAGCAGTTCGTAGAGTGCTTTTTCGAGAAGATAAGCGTTGAGCAGGATGTGTGCCTGCGGCGGCTTCGGGAGGAGGTTTGGTCTGGTGCTGATCGCGTCGCGATAGGCATGGAGAAATTCCGTCGAGACCGTATTCTGCCAGAGTCGCGCCCATGCTTCGAGGTTGCGGGCGTCGGCTTCATTGTTGGGAGGACGACGCTGGGTGAATGCGTTCAGCCCGGCATAGGCTGCGTAGCTGAAGGAGCGCAGCATTCCGGCGACGTCTCGAAGGGGCGACTGCTTGGCGCGGCGTTCGACGAGTGGACGCGCAGGCTCGCCTTCGAAGTCGAGGATGACATAATCGCCGCGTGAGCGAAGGACCTGGCCGAGATGATAGTCGCCGTGTATGCGGATGCGCTGGCCGGAGCCTCCGGGAGCCGACGAGGTGATGACGTTGGCGCGAGCGAAGAGATCGATGCGGCGGCTGAGGAGGAGGGCGGCGCTATCGACGGTGGCGTCGTCGGCGAGCTGCGACATGCCACGTTTGAGGGCGTCGAGGGTGCGCACGATCTGGGCATCGATGCGGGTAGCATCGGCTTCGAGGTCAGAGGGTGAGAAGGGTTCGGGGGAGAATGCGGCGTCTTCGGTTGGAGTGGAGAGCGCGAGGTGCATTTCGGCGGTGCGGCGGCCGAGCAGGGCGGCAGCGTCGAGATAGAGACCTGCGTGTTCGTGAGCGATCTTGTGGGCTTCGGTCTCTGCTTCCCGCTCCGGGCGATCGAGGAAGGTCGGTTGCTTTCCGGTATCGTGTGGTGGTTGGTTGGTGGCGGCGCTCTCGTAGTAGCGGGATAGTTCGTCGAGGGTCCACTGCCAGCCGTCGCCCTCGTTTTCGACGAGGCCCTGAAGCATGGCGATGGTGATGGGTTCGGCGTTTTGCGGGGTAAGGCGGATGTCGCCGAGGAAGGGCGCGATGCGGGGAAAGTGCGCGGTCTCGGTCAGGAAGCGGCCAATCTCGGTGTCTGGATTTTCGCCCGGCTGAAGGCGGCGGAAGAGCTTCATGATGAGCTTAGCGTCGTAGAGGATGGAGGTATTCGATTGTTCTGCAGAGCCAGTACGTGCGGGCAGATGGCCGACACCGCGGGTCTCATCGAAGGCGGAGCTTTTCTGTCCTTGAAGAACGCCGTGTTGAGAAGGGATATCGCTGCTGCTTTCGATCAGACTAAGCAGCGACTGGCGCAGGTCTTCACGGGCTACGGCGTCGTGCAGAATGGCCGGGCCAGTAGGAGTGGTGAGGGTGGCGATAATGCTGCCAGGGTTAGCGATACGAATGTTTTCGACCTCTTCGCCAGTGGAGATGGTGAGCGGAAGTTGATAGATATCCTTCGCTTCGCCTTCGGCTGCATTTTCGTAGGTGAGCTCAAGGAAGACGAGGGCTGCGTTGATGTTGGGTAGCTGGGCCCAGTCGAGAACGCAGACGGTTTTGATGGTGCGGGACTTGGCTCCGAACCAGCGCTGGTGTGGCAGGTAGGTCGGAAGAATCTGCTGAAGCAGTTCGAGCCCAGTGCCGGTGAGCAGGCCATCGAGAGTAGGGCTGAGAAGCTGGAGCGTGCGCTCGCCTTCCTGGATTGCGATGGGTTCAGGCGCTTCGGCGGCTGGCTGAAGTTCGAGCCAGAGGAAGGAATAGGGCGAGAGCGTGAGCGCATAGGGTTGCGCGGTAATGGTGGGGAAGGGGACATAGCCAAGCATCTCGACCGGAACCATGTTCGCGAACTGCGAGAGGTCGAGCGAGACCGGCTGGGCGAAGCGGGAGAGGTTGGCGACGCAGAGGACGATTTCAGGTGGGCTGCCGTCTTTGCGGTCGTAGCGGCGAATGTATGCGAGGACCTTGCGGTTTTCGGGATTGAGAAACTCGAGCGTGCCGCGGCCAAAGACCTGGAAGAGTTTGCGCAGGGCGATCATGTTGCGCGTCCAGTGCAGCAGCGAAGACTGGTCGCTGAGCTGGGCTTCTACATTGACAGCCTGATAGCCCCAGATGGGGTCCATGATGACGGGAGCGTAGAGTCTGGCAGGGACGGCACGGGAGAAACCGGCGTTGCGGTCGGAAGTCCACTGCATGGGCGTGCGGACGCCGTTGCGGTCTCCGAGATAGATGTTGTCGCCCATACCGATCTCGTCGCCGTAGTAAAGGATGGGCGTGCCAGGGAAGCTGAAGAGAAGCGAGTTGAGCAGCTCGATACGATGACGATTGTTGTCGAGCAGAGGCGCGAGGCGGCGGCGGATGCCTACGTTGATGCGCATACGCGGATCAGCGGAGTAGGCGAGATACATGTAGTCGCGCTCATCGTTCGTCACCATCTCGAGGGTCAGTTCGTCGTGGTTGCGAAGGAAGAGGCCCCATTGGCAGTTGTCCGGAATCTCCGGCGTCTGCGCCATGATGTCTGTGATGGGCAGGCGGTCTTCCTGGCGCAACGCCATGTAGATGCGTGGCATCAGGGGGAAGTGGAAGGCCATGTGACACTCGTCGCCATCGCCGAAGTAGGGGCGAACATCTGCGGGCCACATGTTGGCTTCGGCGAGAATGGTGCGGTTTCCGTATTCGGCGTCGATGACGGCGCGGATTTCCTTGATCTTGACGTGGGTTTCGGGAACGTTCTCGCAACTGGTTCCATCGCGTTCGATAAGGTACGGAATGGCATCGAGACGGAGAGCATCGACTCCTAGATCGAGCCAGAAGCGCATGGCTGTGAGAACTTCTTCCATGACACGCGGGTTGTCGAAGTTGAGATCGGGCTGATGGGAGAAGAAACGGTGCCAGTAGTACTGTTGCGCGACCTCATCCCAGGCCCAGTTCGATTTTTCGGTGTCGGTGAAGATAATGCGGACACCTTCAAAGAGCTTGTCGGTGTCGGACCATACGTACATCTCGCGTTCGGGCGAGCCTTTAGGTGCGAGGCGCGCGGCCTGGAACCATGGATGCTGATCGGAGGTGTGGTTGATGACCAGCTCGATCATGACCTGCATGCCGCGCTGGTGGGCGGCGTCGAGAACCTGCTTGAAGTCGTCGATGGTGCCGTAGCTGGGATTGACGTCGACGTAGTTGGCGATGTCATAGCCGTCGTCGCGCAGAGGTGAGGGAAAGAAGGGCAGCAACCAGAGGCAAGTGACGCCGAGGTCCTGCAAGTAATCGAGACGCGAGAGCAGGCCGCCGAAGTCGCCGATGCCGTCGTTGTTGGAGTCGGCGAAAGCGCGGACGTGTATCTCGTAGATGATCGCGTCTTTGTACCAGAGAGGATCGCTGGCGCTACCAGGTTTTTTCACTCGCTTATCTCCGCTTGTGCAGGTGCTGAGGTGAGTTTAGTACCGTTGCCGTTGCTGCAGTCGCGAGTGATGCGAAAGATGTGTGCGGGTAACACGTCTGGGCGCAGGGCTGCGTAGTTACTGCGACCATGCCACTGGTAATGGATTCCGGTGAGTAGGTCTTCGACATCGAAGGCCTGTCCGTGACCAATGGCGAGGTGCTTCAGGTCGAGGTCGATCCAGCCCGCCTGCTCCTGCGCGGGATCGAGATTGATCGCGACCAGGATAACGTTGTTGCCAGCAATTTTGCTGTAGCAGAGGATGTGTGGATTATCGACTGAATGAAAGTGAAGCGAGCCGTCGCTCTGCAGTGCGGGATTTTCGCGGCGGATCTGGTTGAGGCGCGTGATGAGCGGAGCGAGAGAGTGATGAGCGGTGCGGTCCCATTGGCGGATCTCATATTTTTCGCTGTTCAGATACTCTTCGCTGCCAGGCTTTGCGGGAAGGTTTTCACCCAGCTCAAAAGCTGGCCCATAGATGCCGTAGTTTGCGCCGAGCGTGGCTGCAAGGATGACACGCTGCATGAACGCGGGACGATCGCCGTTCTGAAGCGTAGCGTGGAGAATATCCGGCGTGTTGGGCCAGAGGTTGGGACGGAAGAAATCGGTGATGGGCGGCTTGGTGATCTCTTCGAAGTACTGCTGCAACTCAGCACTGGTATTGCGCCAGGTGAAGTAAGTGTACGACTGGGTGAACCCTGCTTTGGCTAGCGAGTACATGACATGAGGGCGGGTGAAAGCTTCTGCGAGGAAGATGACTCCGGGGTGCTTTTTGTGAATTTCCGTGATGCACCACTCCCAGAATGGCAATGCCTTGGTATGGGGATTGTCGACGCGAAAGATCTGTACCCCGTGCTGAATCCAATACTCGAAGACATCGTGAAGGGCTTGCCAGAGGGCGCGCCAACTGGAAGACTCGAAGTTGAGGGGGTAGATGTCCTGATATTTTTTTGGTGGGTTCTCCGCGTATTGAATCGAGCCATCGGGACGCTTGATGAACCAGTCGGGATGTTCTGTGACCCACGGATGATCGGGAGAGCACTGGAAAGCAATATCGAGCGCGAGCTCCATGCCGCGCGTATGGGCTGCGTCAACCAGATGTTCGAAGTCGGCAAGGGTGCCGAGTTCTTTGTGGATCGCCGTATGGCCGCCGCCATCTTTCGCGCCGATGGCCCAGGGACTTCCGGGATCGCCCTTGGATGCAACGACATTATTGTTTGGGCCTTTGCGGAAGGCATCGCCGATGGGGTGGATTGGAGGAAGGTAAAGGACATCGAATCCCATCGCGGCGATTTCGGGAAGAAGCGCCTCAACGTCTGCGAAGGTGCCGTGACGGGATGGATCAGCCGAAGTGGAACGAGGAAAAAGTTCGTACCAGGTGGAGAAGCGTGCGCGCTCACGGTCGACCCAGAGCGGCAGTTTCTGATGGTATTTCGTAGCGAGAGTGAGGTCGGGATATCGATTTACGATCGCGACGAGTTTGTCCAACTCGTCGCCGATGGGATCGTTGGCCTGAGTGGCCATCTCTTGCAGCGATGCCTGCGCCTTCGCAAGAAGCTTGGCGTCAGCCCCTTTGGCACGAGTTGCAGCTTCTCCCAGCAGAATTGCTCCTGTGCGCAGCGCCAGCGGAATATTCTGGGAGGCAGACGCAGCATCTGCCGCGGGGTCATGCTGAGCGGCGAGGCGTTTGTTGAGATCGGCATGCCATGTGCCGAAGTGGTCGATCCATGCTTCGATGGTGTAGTTCCACGTGCCAGACTTGTCGACGAGAAATGACGCCGACCACAGATCGTTCGTAAGCGGCGTTATCGCTGTGGAACTCCATGTCCTGTCCTTCTCGTGCCGAAAGAGCAGTCGTCCAGAGATATGGTCATGGCCATCGGCAAAGATAGCTGCTGTCACGGTAACGGTGTCACCTATGATCCGTTTGGCAGGATAGCGGCCACAGCCAACTTGTGGTTCTACATCTTCAATCATTATGCGCTTGCGACCTTCAACAGGTTTCATTCAGCTCAATTCCAAAAAAATCGTTTTATATTTCGCTTCGACGGATGATGGGCTGTATGCATCCTACCTTCTTAAAGGTCAGCCCCTGACTAAAGAGATGCAGCTTGGGCTATCTACGTTGCTGAGGTTGCTGACGAACAGAACGCTATTGTCGAAGAGGTAAGGTCGCATGGCTGGACGGAAGAAGAGTGAGAAGCTCCCGCTGCACGGTGCAAGAATTGAAGATTATTGCCTGATTGGAGATTGCGAGACCGCAGCCCTTGTCTCTCGCGAAGGCTCGATTGACTGGCTGTGCTGGCCGACGTTTTCATCGGGTGCATGTTTTGCGGCGTTGATGGGAACGCGAGACCACGGATTCTGGAAGATAGCCCCTGCGGGTAAGGTAAAGGCAATTCGGCGGCAGTACAGAGGCCATACGCTGGTGGTGGAGACGACGTTCGAGACCGCGAAGGGCGAGGTATGTGTCATCGATTTTATGCCGCCACGAGATGAGCACTCGAGCGTCGTGAGGATTGTGCGCGGCATTCGCGGCGAAGTTAAAATGCGAATGGATCTAGCAATTCGCTTCGACTATGGGCGCACGACTCCGTGGGTAACCAGTATGAAGGGGGAGTGGCGGGCCGTGGCAGGCCCGGACATGGTTGTGTTGCAGACGAAGGCTCCCCTGCGAGGCAAGGACATGACGACGATCAGTGAATTCAGTGTAAAGGCGCATGAGTCAGTGACCTTCACGCTGACATACCTGTCGTCGCTGGCTACCGTTCCACAGGAGATCCCGGCTACCAAGGCTTTGGCGGAGACGCAGAGGTTATGGACGGAATGGGTGCATCGCAACCAATACGAAGGGCCATACAAAGAGGCCATCGAGCGGTCGCTAATTACGTTGAAGGCGTTGACCTATCGCCCCTCGGGAGGAATCGTCGCGGCGGTGACGACCTCGCTACCGGAAAAGATCGGCGGCGTCCGCAACTGGGACTACCGTTATTGCTGGCTGCGCGACACGGCGTTCACGCTGATGGTTCTGATGCTTGCGGGGTACGAGGAAGAGGCAATCGCATGGCGAAGGTGGCTGCTGCGGGCCATCGCCGGTGCTCCCGATCAGATCCAGACGATCTACGGAATATGGGGAGAGCGCCAGCTTTTAGAGTGGGAGGCGACATGGTTGCCGGGTTATGAAAACTCGAAGCCGGTACGCATCGGCAATGCTGCCGTCGGTCAATTTCAATTGGATGTATTTGGTGAGGTGGCGGCAGCTCTGGCACGTACTCCCGAGGCCGAACAGAGCATCCGCGTTCCAGCGACTGCATTGCAGGCGTCGCTGGCCGATCATCTGTGCGAGGTGTGGCGACAGCCCGATGAAGGGATATGGGAGACGCGAGATGGACGAAAGCACTTCACTTACTCAAAGGTGATGGCGTGGGTGGCATTGGACCGTGCGATTAAGCACTACGAGAAATTTGATGGCGGTGGAAACGTCAAGCGATGGAGAAAGGTTCGCAAAGAGATTCATGATGAGGTGTGTGCAAAGGGTTTCAATAAAAAACTGAACAGCTTTGTGCAGTCCTACGGATCGAAGCAGCTTGATGCGTCGTGCCTGCGGATTGTGATGGTGGGATTTCTTCCGCCGGATGATCCTCGCATTCGCGGAACCGTCGAGGCGATTGAGCAACGCTTGATCAAAGGTGGCTTTGTACAACGCTATGACACCAAAACGAGCGACGATGGTTTGCCCGCGGGCGAGGGCGTTTTCCTGGCGTGCAGCTTCTGGATGGTGACGAATCTATGGTTGATCGGACGCAACGATGAGGCTGTTGCTCTCTACGAGCGGCTGCTTAAACTGCGTAACGATGTAGGTCTGCTCTCAGAAGAATATGATCCTGTCGACAAGCGTTTTCTAGGAAATTTTCCGCAGGCTTTGACCCACATAGCTCTTCTGCACGCGGGCTACGCGATCTCAGGAAAGTGGCGTCCTGAGGGATGTAAATAGCAGCATAGTTGTTCAGAGACGGTGGTACAACCAAACTTCTCCAAAGAGTCTCTAAACAGGGACTGCCATATCTGGCCATAACTGTTTCTTTTGAGGGTAATGTTTGCGTATTCCTGGCTCGACCTATCGTTTGCAACTGCACCACGGTTTTACGTTCGATGACGCTGCAAGTATTGCTGAGTACCTGCGAGAACTCGGCGTAACGCATGTGTACTGTTCGCCTTATCTTCAGGCCGCGCCCGGTAGCACGCATGGATACGATGTGGTTGATCACCAGAAGGTGAACGAAGAGTTGGGCGGGGCCGCAGGCCATAGTCGCTTCTGCGCAAAGCTGGGCGAGGTAGGGCTGGGGCAGGTGCTGGATATCGTGCCGAACCATATGGCACTCGGCAAAGAAAATCGTTACTGGTGGGATGTGCTGGAGAATGGCACATCGAGTCGATACACGTCGTTCTTCGATATCGACTGGCAGCCACAGGAAGAACGCTTGCGCGATAAGGTTTTGGTACCAGTGCTCTCCGATCAGTATGGAAGAGTGTTGCAGTCAGGCGGTATCAAGGTATCGCGGCGCGGCGGCAGATTCCTGGTGGAGTGTGCTGGACAGACGTTTCCGGTCTCTCCTCCTTCGCTGCCGGTGATTCTCGCACGCGCAGCCGAGTATGCGAAGTCGGATACGTTGAGTTTTCTTGCGGCGTCATTTGGACGGCTGCCGACACCGGAGTATGTCGATCGCCGCACAACGCTCGCTCGTCATCGCGATAAGGTTGTGCTGTTCACTTTACTCGATCGATTGTGCGCGGAAGAACCGGAAGCGTGCAGCGCAATCGATCGCTCTATCGCAGATTTGAATGGGCATCTCGACACGCTCGACGACTTTCTCAACCAGCAGAATTACAGGCTCTCGTACTGGAAGACGGCAGACCAGCAACTTGGGTACCGACGGTTTTTCGATGTGAATTCGCTGATTGGATTGCGTGTGGAGCGGGAGCACGTCTTTGAAGAAGTACACGCGCTGGTATTGGATTGGTTGCGGCAGGGGATTCTGGACGGTGTGAGGGTCGATCATCCGGATGGCCTGCGGGACCCGCTAGAGTATCTGCAACGCTTGCGCGAGCGTGCTCCCGATGCGTGGATTATCGGTGAGAAGATTCTCGAGCATGGAGAGTTTCTGCGCGAGAGTTGGCCTATCGAGGGAACGACGGGCTACGACTTTCTGAACGTTGCCCTGGGGGTGTTGGTATCGTCCGAAGGCATGGAAGAACTGGGTAAGGTGTATCAGGCATTTCTTGAACGCGATTTTGCCGGACAGCTTACTGACTTCCCCGCGATCGCACATGTCCGAAAAGTTAGCGTTACTCAGGAGGGCCTGGGCAGCGATGTCAATCGACTGACCAGCATGTTCGTGGAGATATGCGAAGCCAATCGCAATCAGCGTGACTACACGCGCGCCGAGATACGACGGGCTATTCGTGAGATTGCAGCCTGCTTTGCGATCTATCGCACCTATGTCGTGCCCGTACGCGACGAGATTACTGATGAAGATAGAGCCTACATCTCTCATGCGGCGGAGTATGCCAAGCAGGAGCGTCAGGACATCGATGGCGGGCTCTTCGACTTTCTTCGCGACGTGCTCACCATGAGAGTCACCGGCAAACAGGAGAGCGAATTCCTAATGAGGTTCCAACAGTTCACCGGTCCGGTAATGGCAAAAGGTGTAGAAGATACAGCCTTCTATTGCTACAACCGCCTGTCCGCGATGAATGAAGTCGGCGGCGATCCGGGAAGCAATGGTTTGAGTGTTGGAGAGTTTCACACGTATTGCGAAAAGATGCAGGCGACGCACCCTTTGACCATGACGACTCTCTCTACGCACGATACAAAGCGCAGCGAAGATGTCAGGGCGAGAATCGAAGTGCTGTCGGAGATGCCTGCAAGGTTCAGTGCGGCAATCCATCGCTGGGCCCGGATGAACAATGGGTTTCGCACGCCGAGAGCAGGCTCGAGCGCAATGCCTGACCGCAACACGGAGTATCTGTACTATCAGACGCTCATCGGCACGTGGCCGATCTCCATTGAACGAGTTCAGGCCTACATGCTGAAGGCAGCACGCGAGGCTAAGCAAGAGACGACATGGACGGCGAACAATAAGGAGTTCGAAGAAGCGCTGGCGAAGTTTATCGCAGCCACGCTGGAGCACGCGCCATTTGTGCGGGACTTGGAACAGTTTGTCGACAAGGTCAAGGACGCAGGCCGCGCGAACTCACTGGCGCAGTCGTTGATGAAATATACCGCGCCAGGTGTTCCGGACACCTATCAGGGAACCGAGGTCTGGGACTTGAGTCTGGTCGATCCAGACAACCGTCGGCCAGTGGATTACCAAATGCGCATCACCTTAATGAAAGACCTGAAGAAACTGCACGGAGACAATATCGCGGCCCAGGTGATGGCACGTGCTGAAGAAGGTCTGCCCAAGATGTGGGTCGCTCATCATGCACTGCGATTGCGGCGCGAAAGGCCGGAGTGGTTCGGCGCAGGGGCAGCTTATACGCCACTGCTGGCGCAAGGGCCAAAGAGCGATCACGTCATCGCCTATCTGCGTGGAGATTCGCTCGCTGTCGTAGTGCCCAGACTGACAGTGAAGCTGGGGGGAGCGTGGAGGGAGACGAACATCATGCTTCCCAAGGGAAGATGGCTCAATCTTCTAACCAAGCTGGAGATCGATGGCGGAAGAGTTGCGATTAAAAATTTACTGAACAGCTTTCCAGTTGCCCTGCTTGTCCGCAAGGATGACAACAAGGAGCAGGGCAATGCATAAATTTACCGTATGGGCTCCCGCCGCGAAGAAGATGGCCGTAAAGATCGGCGATGCGCTGCACCCCATGAGTGGGCCGGACGAGGCGGGATGGTGGAATGTGTCGGTGGATGCGGCTGGCAACGGCACAGACTACGCCTTTGTGCTCGATGACGACGCAAATCCTTATCCTGATCCGCGCGGGTTGTGGCAGCCGCATGGAGTTCATGGGCCGTCGCGTGTTTACGACCATGATGCCTTCGTTTGGAACGATAGCCGCTGGCAGGGACCGCCGCTGTCGGGTGCAATTCTCTACGAGATGCATGTGGGGACATTCACCGCTGCAGGAACATTCGACGCGGCGATTGAACGGCTTAACTATCTCTTCGAACTAGGGATTACGCACATTGAACTGATGCCCGTCGTCGCATTTCCTGGGAAGTTTGGCTGGGGCTACGACGGCGTCGCATTATTTGCGGTCAACGATCTCTACGGCGGTCCCGATGGACTGAAGCGATTTGTGGATGCATGCCATTCGCGTGGGCTTGCGGTCCTGATGGATGTGGTCTACAACCACTTTGGCCCGGTTGGAAACTACACGACGAAGTTTGGCCCGTATCTGACGCATCGGCACAATACGCCTTGGGGCGATGCTGTTAACTTTGAAGACGCCGGCGCGGACGAGGTGAGGCGCTTTTTCTGCGACAACGCTCTGATGTGGATGCGGGACTATCACGTAGACGGTCTGCGGTTGGATGCGGTGCACGAGTTTATGGACCGTTCGGCGCTCCATTTTATGGAGCAGCTCTCGGCCGAGGTCGACATCTTATCTTCTACGCTGGAGCGGCAGCTGGTTTTGATCGCCGAGAGTGATCTGAACGATCCCAAGGTCGTAACGCCTCGTGAAGCGGGCGGCTACGGCATGGACGCGCAATGGAGCGATGACTTTCACCATGCGCTGTTCACCATCCTCAGTATCGAAGTTGAAGGCAAAGGCTACTACGTCGATTTTGGATCGTTCGAGCGACTGGCAAAGGCACTGACGGCAGTGTTTGTCTACGATGGCGTCTACTCCCGCTACCGTCGGCATACGCATGGGCGTCCCGTGCATGGACTCTCCGCTCATCACTTCATCGGGTTCATTCAGAACCATGACCAGGTTGGAAACCGTGCGACAGGCGATCGCCTGGAACACATCGTCGGCACAGCGCGCGCAAAAGTTGCCATCGGGATTGTTCTGATGTCGCCCTTTGTTCCTCTGATCTTTCAGGGAGAGGAGTTTGCGGCCTCATCGCCGTTCCAATACTTCGCCGAGCATGATGAGCCTGCCATGGCTATTGCGGTGAGAGAGGGACGAAAGAGGGAGTTCGCCGCATTTGGTTGGAACCCGGATGAGATTCCCAACCCGGACGAAGCCGAGACCTTTGCGCGGTCGAAGCTGAATTGGGATGAGATTCATGATGGGAAGCACGGGGAGATGTTGGAATGGTTTCGCCAGCTCATCCATCTACGGCGTCACACCCCTTCCCTGAATGACGGAGATCTGAACCATCTCAAGGTCAAGTTTGACGAAGATAAGCAATGGCTGACAATGGATCGCGGTCAGGTGCGAATCTTGTGCAATCTGGGGAAAGAAGCCGTGGAACTCGATAACCCCGACGGATTTTCTCCGCTGCTGTCCTCTCGGGATGATATTCGGATCGCCGATGGCAAAGTGCTGCTGCCGCCTGACAGTATTGTGATTCTCTCTACAAAAGCTGCGTAAAGGCGGTCAATGATGAGCATTTGCACTCGGGGAGCAGCGCCATTAAGCTTGTATTAAGCCTTGCCTCGTATCCTCATCTTGGCGCTGCTTGTTCCAGACACGAAATCACCTTTAATTTAGGAAACTTTTGGGGTGCTGGTTCGTCTTCCTTTAGAGACAACAACTTCCCTCGGGCTGGCGCATGCCGCCCGCACGTTTAGCAATAGCAAGACCTACAAGGACGACCACAATGGGTATCAGGCTTGGAATCTTCCGGGCATCAATAGTTGGCGCGAGCCTGCTGCTTCCCGCGGCTGGGTTGGTTACCTCTTCTACGGCTATCCAGGCGCAGGTCGCTGCCGGGCCGAAGATTGGTACGGTGGCCACCATCTCCGGTTCAGCGATTACTCTGACGACCGATGCCAAGCAGCAGATTGCTGTCACTGTTGAGGATGGCGCCCGCATTCTCCAACTTGAGCCGGGCAGCAAAGATCTGAAGTCTGCGCAGACGATCACGCTGGGCGATATTGCAAAGGGTGACCGGATTCTGGTCTCGGGTAAGCCTGGCAGCGATGCAACATCGTTCATGGCATCCCGCGTCATTCTGATGAAGGCGCAGGACATTGCCCAACAGCATGCGAAAGAAGAGGCCGACTGGCAGACCCGTGGAACCGGCGGATTGGTAAGCGCGGTCGATGAAGGAACCGGGACGATCACGGTGTCGATCGGTGCGAAGAAGGTGGCCCTTCAAACGTCGAGCGCTACGAAGTTCCGCCGCTATGACGGTGGTTCTGTGAAGTTTGAGGATGCCCAGCCCAGTACGCTTGCAGAGATCCACGCAGGCGATCAGGTGCGAGTGCTTGGGACCAAATCTGCTGACGGTTCGTCGATTCAGGCGGAGATCGTGGTCAGCGGCTCGTTCCTGCATCTGGCGGGAACCATCGCGACGATCGACGCCGCGAAGGGGACATTTACGGTCAAGGATCTCGCGACCAAGAAGATGATGACCGTCAAGGTAACGGCGGACTCGGACGTCCGCAAACTGCCTCCGCAAGCGGCGGCAAGGTTTGCCGCGCGCGCAAAGGGTGGTGCCTCTGCAGGGCATCCCGCCGGCGCTCGGCCCGCGGCGGCGGCAGAAGGCGCGCCGGCCTCGCAGGTTGGGGAAGAGCAGCAGCGATCTGCCGGGATGGATCTGTCGCAGATGTTGAGCAAGCTCCCCACGGAGAGTCTCTCCGAGCTTAAGGTGGGCGATGCGGTGATGATTGTGGCTTCGCAGGAAACCCCTGGCAGCTCCGATGTATCGGCGGTGACGCTCCTGTCCGGTGTCGAGCCGATTCTGTCCGCGACACCGAAGGGCGGCGCGGCCATGAATCTCTCGCCCTGGCAAGTTGGTGGCGGCGAACCTGAAGCCGGGGGCGGATCGTCACAATAGTGGCTTCGCCCGAAAGCAGTAACGCGGTATTTTTTTCGAGGAGTAGTAATGTCATTTCGCTTAGCTTTACGGTTTGCTGTCCTTTTTTCATTCGCTTTTCTGCCACTGGTTGCAAGCGCTCAGCAGAGGGGCGCTACGGTACATGGAACGGTTGCCGACCCGGATGAGGCTGTGATTCCCGGCGCAACGCTCACCTTGGCGCCTGCCTCCGGCAAGCCGCTGGTCACGCAGTCGCAGAGCGACGGAACGTACGCGCTTCACAATGTGCCCGCAGGCACTTATTCAGAGACGGTTACGATGCAGGGTTTTGCGTCCTTCGTCAAGCTGGGCATCAAGGTCAATGCAGGCCAGTCGCTCGCATTGGACGCCAAGATGGAAATCCAGTCCCAGCAGCAGGAGGTGCAGGTCACCGCGCAGTCGGCAGAGGTCAGCGTCGACGCCGACAGCAACGCCAGCTCTACGGTCATCAAGGGAAAAGACCTCGATGCTTTGTCCGATGACCCCGACGAGCTTTCTTCGGAGTTGACGGCGCTGGCAGGGCCTTCGGCTGGCCCGAACGGCGGCCAGATCTACGTGGACGGATTTACCGGAGGCCAGTTGCCGCCAAAGTCCTCGATTCGCGAAATCCGCATCAACCAGAATCCATTTTCTGCCGAGTTCGACAAATTGGGCTATGGACGGGTCCAGATCTTTACCAAGCCGGGTACGGACAAGCTTCACGGCTTCTATCAGTTGTCTGGAAACACCTCGTCGTTCAACTCCGGAAATCCGCTGCTGAATACCAATGTGAGCCCCGGACAGACGCCAATCACCCAGCCGCCTTATCACACGATCTTCATGTTCGGTGATGTCTCGGGCCCACTGTCCTCCAACGCCTCCTTCACCGTCTCCGGATCGCACCGTTCGATCCAGGACAACTCTATTGTGAATGCAACCGTGCTGCCGTCGATGACGACTTGCGCAGCTGGTCAAACCTCCTGCTCCTTTCAATTCGCAAATCCGACTCCGAATGTAAGGACCGACATCAGTCCTCGTATCGACCTCCAGTTAGGCGAGAAGAATACGTTGACGACGCGGTTTCGGTACGAAGACAGTGATCAGTCGAACCAGGGTGTGGGCAATCTTAGCCTGCCCAAGACTGCCTACAACGCCTCCAGCTCTGAGATCACACTTCAAATGACGGACACACAGGTCATCAGCTCGCGAGTGATCAACGAGACGCGCTTCGAATACGAGCGGGATCACAGCTCGCAGACCCCGTTTATCAAAATACCTTCAATTATTGTGCAGGGCAACTTTACCGACGGCGGAGCGGGGAGCGGCACCTTCTCCGATAATCAGACCCACTTCGAGCTGCATAACTACACCTCGATCCAGCTGCAGAAGCACTTTATCCGGATGGGCGGCCGGTTGCGGTCCACGCGGGATGCCCAGACTTCAGACGCTGGCAGCAATGGCTCGTTTACTTACAACTGCCTTCTCACTGTGGATTGCGCCCCTGATAAAACGACGGGTGAGAAATATTCTTTCGAGAGCCATCATGCCAGCCAGTTCAGCAAAACCAATATCGCAGTTCCGTCAGTGAATGCGACCATGGTCGATCTCGGCGTCTATGCAGAGGACGACTGGAAGCCGATACCGAAGCTGACCTTGAGCTATGGCATTCGTTACGAGACGCAGAGCCGTCTGGGCGAGCACCATGACATCGCGCCGCGCTTGTCGTTTGCCTATGGCTTGGGAGGAAAGACGCCAAAGACCGTGCTGCGTGGCGGCTTCGGAATGTTCTATGACCGCTATGATCTGGACAACATCCTGACGACGGTTCAGTTGAACGGAATCAATCAGCAACAAGTTACTCTGGCGCACCCGGATCCTGCTACCTGTTCGCCAGAAAACCTCGCTGGTTGCACGGCAGGAACACCTGGCGGCGCCACTACGGTTGCGGCTGCTCCCAACCTGCGCACACCGTATGCCATGGAGTTCGCCATCGGAGCCGATCAGCAGCTCTTCCATGGTGCAACGCTCTCCGTGAATTACCTGAATACTCACGGCGTGCATCAGTTTCTGAGCCAGAATATCAATGCGCCCACTTTGGATAGCAATGGCAATCTGGTCTATCCCACGCCCCCGACGGACGGGACTGCGCCTGCGGTCATCAAGCAGTATCAATCTGAAGGGGTCTACCGGCAGAACGAGTTGATTGCGAATGCCAATATCCGCAACAAATATATCTCTCTCTTCGGATACTACGTCCTGAACTTTGCGAAGTCGGACACCGGCGGCATCACTTCCTTCCCGTCCCAGCCTTACAACATTGGTGCAGACTATGGCCGGGCGGTGTTCGACCGCAGAAACCGCCTCTTTCTGGGGGGTAATGTGACGTTGCCCTATTTCATCTCGGTCAGCCCCTTCATCATCGCGTCTTCTGGAACACCGTATAACGTGACGCTGGGCCAAGACCTCAACAACGACAGCATCTTCAACGATCGTCCTGCCTTTGGCCCCGCCAATGGTATTCCAGCGGGGCAGGCGGGATCGAACACCATCGCAGGATGCGGCAGTTTCGTCGGACCGGATCCCAACAACCCGACGGCCCCTTTCACTCCCATTCCAATCAACTACTGCACCGGCCCCGCATTGTTTGTTGCCAATCTTCGCGCCTCCAAGACGTTTGGATTCGGTCCCTCCACTAGAACTCAGAATCAGGGCGGCCCCGATGGCGGCGGGCCAGGTGGTCACGGTGGCCATGGCGGCGGTCATGGCGGCCCCGGCGGCAGAGGCCCCGGTGGAAGCGATACCGGCAGAAAGTACAACCTGACGCTCTCGGCGCAAGTGCAAAACCTCTTCAACAACGCGGATTATGCAACGCCAAACTCGTCGTTAGGTTCAGCAAAGCTCTTTGGTAAGTCCACGCAGTTGGCTGGCGGTCCTTACACGAGCAGCTCTTCGCTTCGTCGCATCTCTCTCAATATGTCATTCCGCTTCTAACGATGTCGGACCAACAAAAAAGGTGCGATCAGTGATGATTGCACCTCTTTTGTTTAAGCAAATCTTGTACAGACTACGGCTGCTGAGTATTTGGCTGTGCGATGACAACTGTCTTGGAGTTGAGGAACTCGCGCATCCCTGCGGCGGAAAGTTCGCGTCCATAACCGGAGCGTTTGATGCCGCCGAAGGGCAGTCGCGGATCGCTCGCGACCATTGCGTTGACGAAGACAGCTCCACACTGTAGCTCTCGCGAAAACCGCTGTTGCTCGTTCGAGTTGTTCGTCCAGACGGAGGCACTCAGGCCAAAGGGAGTGTCGTTTGCGAGCCGGATCGCCTCCTCCAGATTCGCTACACGAAAGAGCATGGCGACAGGGCCGAAGAGTTCTTCTCGATAAACGACACAGCTTGGCTCGAAGTAGTTGCCCTCGCCGACCATGCGCTCGCCACCGGTGAGGACGCGCGCACCGGCGCAGGTTGCTGCGTTTACCTGTGCCTCAAGCTCGTCAACGATGCTGGCGGTCGCGAGCGGCCCAATGTCCGTGGTGTCCTTCATCGGATCGCCGACGTGCATGCTCTCCATTCCCGCGACGAAGCGCGTTTCGAACTCGTCGTAGATCTCATCGGCGACGATAAAGCGTTTGGCGGCGATGCAGGATTGGCCGCTGTTGACGCAGCGGGCGCGAACGGCAGTTTCGACGGCGACGCTGAGGTCGGCGGATGGCATGACGATGAAAGGGTCGCTACCGCCGAGCTCGAGTACAGACTTCTTGATCAGCCAGCCAGCCTGCGCGGCCACGGCTCGGCCTGCGGGTTCGCTGCCGGTTACGGTGACGGCGGCGATCCTCTCGTCGTTGAGGACGGACTCGACCTGACGCGAGTCGATCAGCAGAGTTTGGAAGGTGCCTCGCGGAAATCCTGCGCGGCGCACCAGCGCCTCGATGGCGATGGCGCATTGGGGAACGTTCGAGGAGTGCTTGAGCAGACCGACATTGCCAGCCATCAGTGCTGGTGCCAGAAAGCGGAAGACCTGCCAGAAGGGGAAGTTCCACGGCATCACAGCCAGGATGACGCCGAGCGGGTCCCAGCGCACGTAGCTGTCGTTGCCGTCGGTCGGGATGGGCTCAGGTGCAAGGATGCGGGCGGCATTCTCCGCATAGTAGCGGCAGGCCGAGGCGCATTTCAGCACCTCCTGCCGCGCCGTGTGCAGCGGTTTGCCCATCTCCTCGGTGATGATGATGGCGAGATCTTCGGTCTCGTACTCGAGAATCGAGGCCAGCTTCCTCATGCAGAGCGCGCGGTGTTCGAGCGGAACGGTCTGGTAGGACTGGAAGGCTTCGGCAGCGAGGCCGATTTTTTGACGGATAGCTTCGTCGTCAAGCGGATCGAAGCGGCGGAGGAGTTTGCCGTTGGCGGGATTGATGGATTCGATGGCCATGCGTATAGGAGCGTCTACACTGATGTTAGGTTAGCAAGGAGCGGGGGGGGGCATGTGCCATAATTTGACTATCCCGTCAGTCTCTCCGTGCCAAATGCGGAATATGGAATAAGGATAACGAGCCGAATGCAGGGCAATCCCATCTTTATGGAAAAGGCAATCGCCCTGGCGACGGAGAATGTCACCTTGGGGCGCGGCGGCCCTTTCGGTGCGGTGATCGTCCGCGATGGCAAAATGATTGCCACGGGCGTGAACCTCGTTACCGCAACCAACGATCCCACCGCCCACGCCGAAGTAACAGCGATTCGCAATGCGGCAACGGCGCTGGCTACGTTCGATCTTGCTGGTTGCGAGATCTATTCCAGTTGCGAGCCGTGCCCGATGTGCCTGGCGGCGATCTACTGGTCGCACTGTGATGCGATCTTCTACGGCAATACCTCGGCGGATGCTGCGGCTGCGGGCTTCGACGATGCATTTCTCTATGATGAGGTGAAGTGCCCCCTGGAGCAGCGCAAAATTCCAATCGTGAACCTGCTGCGAGAGCAGGCAATCTCTAATTTTGAGGCTTGGCGCAAGTACGCCGGCAGAATCGATTATTAAGTTATGGCGACGAAGAAGAAGCAAGTATCTAAGAAGAAGCAGGCTGGATCGACCGTAAAAGTGGCGCTGCTCGGGTTTGGAACGGTAGGCAGCTCGGTGGCGCGGGTGTTGGCTGCGTCGAAGTTTCCCGGAATAGAACTAACCCATATCTTCAACCGTGACGTGCAGCGCAAGCGGTCTTCTGCGGCGGCCAAGACGGTTCCTGCGTCTGTAGTCTGGACGGAAAATATTGACGACATTCTGAACTCGAAGGTCGATGTCGTCGTCGAGCTGATGGGCGGCCTGAACCCTGTCGAGGGCTGGCTGCGCAAGGCACTGGCATCGGGCAAATCGGTGGTCACTGCGAACAAGCAGTTGATTGCCTATCGCGGCGCGAACCTTGCCAAGCTGGCTGCTGCGAACCATGTTCATCTGGTCTATGGAGCAGCCGTGGCTGGGGGCGTACCCGTGATTCCAGGAATGTTGCAGGGGCTGGGCGGCGACCAGGCGACACGTTTGAGCGGCATCCTTAATGGAACGTGCAACTACATCCTCAACCGGATGGAGGGCGGCGCGGACTACGCCACGGTGCTGGCCGACGCGCAGCAGCTAGGCTATGCCGAGGCCGACCCTTCGGCCGATGTGGACGGCTTCGACGCTCGGGCCAAGCTATGCATTCTGTCGCGGATTGCGCTCCATGCCGAACTCGACCCCGATGCGGTGACGACGCAGACCATCTCGACGATTGAGGCGATCGACTTCACCTATGCCAAGGAGCTGAACTGCACGATTCGTCAGGTCTCGCAGGCAGAGCGTAACGGTAAGGCCGTTCATGCGCGGGTCGCTCCGATGCTTGTGCCTTTGAGCTCGCCGATGGCGTGGTCGCATGGCACGCAGAATATGGTTGTCGTCAGCGGGCGGTTCGGCGGCGACGTGGTCTTCTCCGGCCACGGCGCAGGCGGCGAGCCGACGGCAGTTGCGGTCGTCTCCGACCTGCTGGCGGTTGCGCAGGATTGCAGCGCGGTACAGTTGCCGGTACGCAAGCGCGAAGTGACCGACGAGTTCATGGCTCCGCACTACCTTCGTTTCGTGGTGGACGACAAGCCCGGAATCGTCTCCGCCATCGCTGGCGCACTCGCCAAGGTGGGCGCCAATATCGATTCGCTGCTGCAGACCCCAGGTCACCCGAAGCACCGCCTGCCGTTTGTGGTGACGACGGAGCCATCTTTGACCTCGACCATCGAGAAGGCCATAAAGGCGATCGCCAAGCTGGACTGCATGTTGGAAAAGCCTTTGTGCCTGCAGATCCTCGTGGCGGATGACAAGCCTGAATAGTCTCTGCATTGCTCACGGTGATTGGGCAATTAGTAGTAGAACTTGTACTTTGCCCAATTGCGTCTGGGGCTTTGGGCCTCCAGGCAGTCGTGTAGCAGATAGATTTTTTTACCACGCTCGAATGGCATGGCTAGCGGATGGTTCATGTCTCCGACGATCTGCACCTTCTGGCACAGCTTCTGGAAGTGCTGCGCCGGATCGCCGGAGATGACGAGGAGCACCTTCCCTCCTACATTGTGCGGCCCCCACAGCCAGTAGTTGTTATGGCCGCTGACGATGGGGGGAAGGTCGTGGCCGAGGAAGTCCAGCGCGCCCGCCTCTCCGTAGTTGTCCGCGATGATGCCAGCCTGGGCACGGTCCTGGGGAGAGAGTTGTTGCACGGCGGCGGTGATCTGGTCGACCTCCTCCTGCCATCCGAAGCGATCGGCGTAGAACTGTGGCAGTACCGCACGCCTTCCGTTTTCGCTATCGTTGTTTGGCAGATGAAGGGCATGGGCATACTTCAGAAACGCAGCGGGTCGAAGTACCGGATTGCTGGCGGGAACGAAGATGACCGATAGCACAATGACGACGATGGTGAAGAGGGGCCATGCCCTCGCCCGGTCCGTCTGCACCCGCGGATTCGACGCAAATCGTTGCTGCCATGCAATGCCTCCCGCGGCAAACAGAAACGGGTAGATGGGAGCGACATAGTAGTCCTTCGCGCCCAGGGCGATCATGACGACGAGGAAGATGCAGTAGGTGAAGCCCAGCCAGCGTTGCTCGTGCTGCCGCAGCAGGCGGACCAGTCCAGCGATCCAGACGAAGGCCCCGAGGACACCGAGGATAAAGATCTGGTTGGCGACGAAGGACAGAGGCCCAAGCCGGGCATTTTTGCCGTGGACGCGGCCGTTGTGTAGAAACTCCAGCGTGGCCCAGTTGTGGTGTATCTGCCAGAGCAGGTTGGGAAGGGCAATGAGCACCAGAAGAGCGATGGCCCACGCAGCGTATCGCGTGAACAGAACCCGGCGTTGCGGCGTGAGCAGAAGGGCCACGGCGAGTGCGATGAGAAAGAAGGTCATGGACGGCTTATTGAGCAGTCCAAGGCCAGCAGAGATACCGAAGACCGTCCACCAGAGGCGCGGGCTGCTGCCGCGCAGGATGAGGATCAGCGCAAGAATGCAGGGCATCCAGAAGGCCGACTCCCAACTATTCATGGAGAGGAAGCCATCGAGACCGAGGTAGATGGGCGCGGTGAGGACGAAGAGCATGGCCAGCGCCTGGGCGGAGCGGCGGCCACCCAGTGACCAGCAGATCAGGCCGGTGAGAGCGACGCGGATGGCTCCGCCGAGAGCCGAGAGGAGGCGGATGCCTGCAAGAGAGCGCCCAAAGAGTGTCTCGGCAACCCGAGCCTGCACCGCGACCAGTGGCCCCTGGTCCACATAACCCCAGGCGAGATGACGGCCGCAGGCGATGTAGTAGAACTCATCACGGAAGTATCCGTAGCCGATATGTGATTGCCAGAGCGCGCTGGCGATGTGGAAGACGAGCTTGATGGCCGCGAAGAGCAGCGCAAGGCGCAGGGCGGGCCGCAGGGTCGGGTCTGAAGGTTGAATGACGGTGGTCCGGGTCATTATGAGCAAGATACGTCAAGACATGCCCGATGTTCCCGGTTTTTATGTAAAAAGGGTGATGGGGATGCACGGAAAAAGAGAACACCCGAGCTTTTGACGGCTCGGGTGTTCTCTTGCGAACTGATGTTGTTTTTTAGTATTTTGGCAGCGACGGGTCGATCTTTTCTGCCCAGGCGGTGATGCCGCCGGTCAGGTTGGAGACATTGGTGAAACCCGCCTGCTTGAGCGCCAGGGCGGCCTTTTGGCTGCGCGCACCGCTCTTGCAGTGGACGACGATCTCTCGGTCCTTCTGCGCGGCCAACTCTCCGAAACGGTTGGGAAGTTCGCCGAGCGGAATTAGAGGCGCGCCGATGTTCACGATCTGGTATTCATGCGGCTCGCGAACGTCGAGGACGAAGACATCTTCCTTGGCGTCGAGCTTCTGCTTCAGCGCCTCGACCGAGATCTGCGGGATGCCGTCGACCACAGCCTGATCCGCGACCGCCTTATCGCGGGAGACCTCGAGCGGACCGACCGAGGCAGGCTTCTCGATGCCGCAGAACTGGTCGTAGTCGATCAGTTCGGTCAGCGTCGGGTTGGCGCTGCAAACCGGGCACTCAGGGTTCTTGCGCAGCTTCAGGGTGCGGAAGTTCATGCCGAGGGCATCGACCAGCAGCAGACGGCCAATCAGAGGCTCGCCGATGCCGAGAATCAGCTTGATGGTCTCGGTGGCCTGAATAACGCCAAGCAGACCGGGAAGGATGCCCAGCACGCCGCCTTCGGCGCAGGAGGGAACCAGGCCCGGCGGTGGCGGCTCGGGATAAAGGCAGCGGTAGCATGGGCCAGCGGGCGCGCCGAAGATGCTGGCCTGTCCTTCGAAGCGATAGATCGAGGCGTAGGCGTTGGGCTTGCCCAGCAGGACGCAGGCATCGTTGACCAGATAGCGGGTCTGGAAGTTGTCGGTGCCGTCGGCGATGACGTCGTAGTCCTTCAGGATGTCGAGCGCGTTGGCGCTGGTCAGCATGGTGTTGTGCTTGATGACGTTCAGATTGGGGTTGAGGCCCTTGAGCATCAACTCGGCTGAGTCGTTCTTCAACATGCCGACGGTGGCGGTGGTGTGGATGATCTGGCGCTGGAGATTGCTGGTGTCGACCACGTCGAAGTCGACCAGGCCGATCGTGCCGACTCCGGCAGCGGCGAGATACATGGCAAGCGGCGCGCCGAGGCCGCCGGTACCGATACACAGCACCTTGGCTGCCTTGAGCTTCTGCTGGCCCTCCATGCCTACCTCGGGCAGGATCAGGTGGCGGGAGTAACGTGCGATCTCGTCATTCGTGAGCTTCGGTAGTTGTACGGTTTCTTCGATGGCTGTAGGCATTGCGGCTTCCTTCGTAATTTCTGTCGTCGCTGTTAATTCTAGATGCAAAAGCTGGGGAAACGGCTCATCCAGGTGATAAGTCCTGGATTTGCCACGCTGAAGAGGCTGCGCGTGGCGCGAGCTAGCTGTCCACGTCGACGACGGTTTTGCCAGGGACGGTGCCGGATTCGACTGCCTCATGGGCGGCGAGGGCAGTTTCAAGCGTGAATCGGGTTGGATTTAGCAGCGGAGTCAATTGACCAGCCTGGGCAAACTCGGTGGCTTTGCGGAGGATGTCGCCGTGATGAAGGCGTCCTTTACCGGTCAGCAGAGGAAGTAGGGTAAATACACCGGAGTAGGTCGCGCCGCGAAAGGATAAGAGAGCGAGCTTATGTGTGCCCCATCCCAGGACGCTGACGACATGGCCGGTATGGACTTTGACGGCCTCGAAGGAGGCATCGAGGGTTGCGCCTCCTACGGTGTCGTACACGATGTCGAAGCCTTCGCCGTTGGTGTGCTGGTCGAGATACTGCTCAACTGAGGTGGTCTTGTAATCGATCGGTGTAGCGCCGAAGCGTTCGACGATGGCCTTTTTGTCGGACGATACCGTGGCATACACGTCTGCGCCGAAGCTACGGGCGAGCTGCACCGCGATATGGCCGACGCCACCTGCGCCGGCATGGACCAGAACTTTTTGACCGGCGCGAACGTTGGCGCGGTCGACCAGACCCTCCCAGGCCGTGATGAAACTGAGTGGCAGGGCAGCAGCTTCGCGCATGGTGAGGTTGGTGGGCTTGAAGGCGAGCAAATCGGCGTCGACAGCAGCGAACTCTGCGAGCGAGCCCTGAACCCCTCCGATGCCGCCTGTCATTCCATAGACCTCGTCTCCCGGTTTGAAGGCAGAGACGTCGGAGCCTACCTCCTCGACGACGCCGGCGAGATCAATGCCGAGCACCGCGGGGAGCGTTACCTTTGCGTGGCCGCCCTTTCCCGTGCGGATCTTGGTATCCAGAGGATTGACTCCGCTGGCTTTGACACGCACCAGTACCTCGCCCCGTGAGGGTTCGGGCCGGGGGATCTGCTTCAACGTAAAGGGAGCGTTATCGCTCTCGAGAAGGAGCGCACGCATTGTTTTGGTTGACGACTGAGTTGGCATGCTTTGCTGTCTCCGTTTTTACAAGGAGCGAGTTCCATTAAGCCGAGAGTGCTGTAATAGGACGACTTACAGGGCCGCTGCGAGAGGGAAGTTTGTCTCTTTTTTGCAGGAGGATCGAAAGCAAATGATGATCGGAAGGGTCAACAGCCAGCGCCGCCGGCGATGGAAGGGATGATGGTCAGCTCATCGCGGTCGGTGACGGCAGTGGCTTCCTTTTCAGGGAGATAGCGGAGGTCATCGTCGTTGAGGTAGACGTTGACGAAGGAGCGGAGCTTGCCCTCGGGGGTGAAGAGGTGCTGCTTCAGTTCGGGATACTTGGTGGTGAGTTGCTCGAACACCGCGGTAACGGTCGCACCGGCAACGGTGACGGTCTCAAGGCCGCCCGTGTAAGTGCGCAACGGTGTAGGGATGTGAATGTTCATGCTTGACCTTTCTATTTCTTCGCCTGAGCTTCGGCGATTTCAATCTCGACGGCTTCGTCTTCGAACTTCTTGTCTTCCTCGGTGGTACCGGTGAGCAGGAAGGAATTTGTCAGGACAGCTTTACCGTTGTCGACGCTGGTGATGATGTACGAACAACCCAGCCAGTGAGCTTCGGCGAAGTCGGTCGGCGACCACTGCGCCGGGTGGTCCGGGTGCGAGTGGTAGAAGCCGACGATATCGAGCCCGAGCCCGCGTGCCTGCCGCTGAATCTTGACCAGCTCCTGCGGTGCGATGTTGTAGCGGTTGTGGGCGGAGTCGGTGCGGGTGTTGCCAGCACGGACGAGTTGCTGGACGCTGTTTCCCGTGCCCAGCTCGTTTTTGCCCAGCAGGACGCCGCAGCACTCGTGCGGGTAGGTCTCCTCGCCGTGCGCGCGCAGTGCTTGATAGTCGCTAAAAGAAATACTAAGCATTAAGTCGCCGTCGCTTTCTAAGCCATAAAAATAGAAGAAAAAAAGCAATTCCCAATATCAAGTTAACCAGATGATCTGCAGACCGACCAAGCTGCGGATTGTAAAGATACCGCCATGCAAGTGGAAAAGGTGCTGGACTGTCTCCGCTAAAAATTGCTCTTGCATAAGCGAATGCTGAATAAAGCGCAGTAATTCCTGCTACAGCGGCCAAAATGGAGAACGTCTTACGCACTTGGTTACTCCTCCTGCCAAAAACGTTCGCTCATATACTTTTCAGCCGAGTCGGGAAGGATTGTCACGATGACGGCTTCGCGTTCGGCCCTGGCCTCCTGCTCTCCAATCTGGAGCGCCGTGGCGACGGCCGCGGCTGCGGAGATGCCGACGAGGATTCCCTGATTGCGAGCGAGAGCTTTCACCATTTTATAGGCTGTCTCGGTCGGCATCTCGATGTTGGCGTCGGCGAGGCTCGAATCGTAGATGCGCGGCACAATCGCGGTGGGCATGAACTTCAGTCCCTCAAGGCCGTTGAAGGGCGAATCGGGCTGCATGGAGATGCAGCGGATGTCAGGGTTCAGCTCGCGCAGGCGGCGCGATGTGCCCATAAACGTGCCGCTGGTGCCGAGACCGGCCACAAAGTGAGTGACGCGGCCTTCGGTCTGCTCCCAGATCTCGTTGCCGGTGGTGCGGTAGTGAGCCTTCCAGTTTTCGTCGTTGGAGTACTGGTCGGCGTAGAAATATTTATCGGGCTCGGCTGCGGTCATCTCACGGGCCTTGCGGATGGCGCCGTCCGAGCCGTCGGCGGGGCTGGTCCAGATGACGTTGGCACCGTAGGCAGCGAGGTAGCGCTTGCGCTCGGGCGAGACGTTCGAGGGCATGCAGAGCGTCACCGGAAAGTCGAGCGCCGCGCCCAGCATGGCGTAGGCGATGCCGGTGTTGCCGCTGGTGGCATCCAGCAGGCCGCGGCTGGCGGTCAGCAGGCCGCGGCGCTGGGCGTCCATGACGATGGCCGAGGCGGCGCGGTCTTTGACGGAACCACCGGGGTTGGTCCATTCAGCCTTGCCGAGAATTTGAACGCCGGAAAGGTGGGACGCCAGGCGTTCAAGCCGTATCAGGGGCGTGTTGCCGATGCGTTCGAGGATGCTGGTGCCGAGCGATTTGGTGAGTGTAATCATCTGATTCCGTTTTTGGCGTTGCCTGTGCAAAGGCGCGGATTGTAGGAGAAGACCGGATGTGCGACAGTTAAGATGAGTCTAACTTATGGCAAAGAAGAGTCCGCAACGAAGCTTCAATGACGTCCTTTCCCTCCTGGGCAGTCAGCGATTTGATGTAGCACCCGCGCAGGAGGGTGCAAAGCGTACCCCCAATGCCTTTCAGGTACGCAAGAACGGCTGTGCTGCCGAGATTGCCGCCGCTCCCGATGGCACGGTGATGATGCTGTCGCATCCCGGCTGGGTGCTGAACGGCGAGATTTCACGGCTTCTCGACAAGGGCTACCAGAAGTTCCTGAAGACCAGCCACCTCGAGATTCCGGCCACGGCAGACAAGCTGCGCGCGATCCACGAGTTCAGCGAAGAGCTGAACGAGGCGACCGGCGCGACCAGCCTGTACAACCAGTCGCTGGGAACCACCAGCGATGTCTACATGTACGACCGGGTCAAGGGACGCGCTTAGCGTTCGTCCTTCGCTGGTCTAGCTCATGTCCAATAACTGACGCGCAAACATCATCAGCATGACCGGAACCGGCACCCCAACCTCAAGTCCTCTCGACCCGAGCAATAGCCACAACGCACGGCATCTCAACCGGAGCAGTAGCGACAATGCACGTCATCTCGACCGGAGCGCAGCGGAGTGGAGAGACCCCTGTATTTCGCAGTTGGGGGCAACTGCATTAGTACGCGGGTTCATGCTCCAGCTCTTCGTACAGCTTGTCGCCCACCACCTTGTGAGTAGCGGTCGAAGGATGCCCCGCGTGGTAGTAGAAGGACGTCGCAGGATGGGCGCAGGGCGTGGCGTCCTGATGAAAGATTGCGCGCCCAGCGCAGGCGTCCGTCGTGTTGGTGATGCCATACTGCGCCGGATGCTCCATCACATCGTCGTAGAACGGTCCCCAATGGCTAAGCAATATCTGCGACCGGGCTAGCTGCGATGAAAGCTGCTCCGGAATGCGTGCAATCTCAGGATTAAGCCGTTTTCCGACCGCGCTGAAGCCCGGGATGACTGTGGGCAACAAGGCAACTGCGAAACGGCGCGCGCCAAGAGTGTAGAGCGTTTTGATCTCGCCGCTAAGATTGGCCACAGTCGTCGCACTGGGAAGACTGTGATCGTTGAGACCACCGGCGATGAAGAAGAGAGTGGTTGCGGGGTCGAAGGCGATGGCGTGAGCATTCACCTTGGCGGCGAAGTCATCCACCTGATTGCGCATCCCGTAGCCAAGCAACGAGTCACCGATCTTGTTTCCAGCACCTCTGCCGGTCTGGGCTCCGCTGATGGCAAAATCAAGGCTCTGATTGGCGGTATCTGCTGCGTTAGCGGGAACCAGCGTAAAGCCGAGCCGCTGGGCCAGATAGGCCACCGCCGTCGGGCCATTGCCGTCGAGATATCCCTCCCCAATGTCGGAGTAGCTATCGCCGAAGACATACATGCGATGGATGGGATCAGGATTTGCAGCATGAGCGATTGCAGGAGTGAGCAAGGCGCTGCAAGCCAGGGCGACGGCGATGCCAATCATTCTGAAGCGGAACATGGGCAACTCTCGTTGGAAAATATTTGCCATTGGAAACAGGCCAAGTATTCACGAGAGAGTGCAGCTTGTGCAACCGAATCCCTAGCGCTGCCGGTTTTGCTCACGCTGCAGTTCGCGGTAGGCCTCGCTTTTGCCGATGCCGCGCTCCCGGGCGACGCGTTTGAGGGCATCTTTTTCCGAAAGATGTTCAGTTTGCATCAGCGACGCAACGTCGGCAGCGATACTTGATTTTTGCGTGGCAGCATGTTGGACGGCAGGGGTGAAGAGCAGAACCATCTCCCCGCGAATGACCGCACGTGCTCCAAGCTGGGCGCGAAGTTCGCTTACCGAGCCGCGCAGGAACTCCTCGTGCAGCTTGGTCAACTCCCGGGCTACGACGGCGTGTTGCGCTGCGCCGAAGACGGCTTCGAGATCTACAAGCGTATCCGCGATGCGATGCGGAGCCTCGTAGAAGATATGGGTGGCGTTGTCGTGGGGAAGCTCTTCAAGCGCGGTCTTGCGCTGGCCGGGCTTGGAGGGAAGAAAGCCGTGGAAGGTGAAGCGGTCGGTGGGCAGGCCACTGGCGATCAGAGCACTAATGGCAGCGTTCGCTCCGGGGACAGGGAAGACAGGAATTCGCGCTGCAATAGCTGCGGCGGCGATCTGACCGCCGGGATCGGCGATGCCCGGGGTTCCGGCGTCACTGACGATGGCGATACGCGCTCCCTGCTTCAACTCGGCCACCAGCTCTTCGGAGCGCGGAGCTTCGTTATGCATGTGATAGCTGACGGTGGGAACGCGGATCTCGAAGTGGTTCAGCAGCTTCTGAGTCTGGCGCGTGTCTTCACAGGCAATCCGGTCGACGCTGCGCAAAATACGGAGCGCACGCAGAGTGATGTCCTCAAGGTTGCCGATGGGGGTGGCCACAAGATAGAGGCCCGGAGCCAAAGATTCAAGTAGTTCGTCGGACATTTATTCCGCCGGCTGGCGCAGCCTGCGCCGCTGGTTCAGCAGTCCAAGGGCGTGGTTCAGGTTCTGCGGCGTAATGATGCCGACGATGCGGTTGCCTTCGAGGATAGGCACCATCTGCGCGACCTGTCCGGTCATGATGCGCTTCAGCGTCTTGACCAGCGAGTCGTCTGGCTGGGCAGTCTGGAAGGAACGGGTCATCACGCCCTGCACATAACCATTCCCTTCGCTTTGCAGCGCCTCGACGATGCCCTGCCGGGAGACTGCGCCGACCAGGTTCGCGCCGCGTACCACAGGAAAGACATCCTGCAGCGTATGCACGGAGCGCTGTAGCGCATCTTCGAGCGTGTCGGATGCCGAGAGCATACTGAACTCGGTGAGCATGACGTCGCGCATGCGAACAGCTTCAGTATCGTTCTGCAGCAGCAGGCCCTGGTTCTCCATGTGCGAGCCGATCAGCACAAAGCCGCCGATCATGATGAGCCACATGTTGCTGATGATGAGGCCGCCGATGACCAGCGCGAGGGCGATCATCTGACCCAGTCCGGCGGAGGCGCGGGTGCCTTTCAAGATGCCGTGTCCCTTCGAGAACTCGCCGCGAAAGAGGCGGCCGCCATCGAGCGGAGAGGCGGGCAGAAAATTGATTGCGCCCAATAGCAGGTTGATCCAGACCGCAGAGCGCAGCAGGTGGGGAAGCGCGATCCACGGGCGCTCGACCAGGTTGATCTGCGGTGTGACCGCAAGCACGATGGCGGCCAGCAGAAGGCCGAAGCCGATGTTTGCCAGAGGGCCGACCAGAGCGAGGTGCCTCTGCACGTCGGGGGCGTCTTCGCGTTCGGCTGCCTCAGGGTTGCCAAAGGTCATCAGCGCCCCGGTGGGCAGCAGCAACAGGGTGCGCAGGTCCAATCCCAGCCATGCCGCGGCGATGGCGCGGGCGATCTCACGCACGGCGAGCGCGAGCAGCAGCAGCAGCCAAAGCGAGAAGCCGCGTCCGCCGGTCGAGCCTAAAACCGAGCCATAGCTGACCGCGACGCCCAGCAAAAGCACAAGGAAGGTGTGGATACGAATATCCACGCCGAGAATTCTGCCGATCGGAAATGACCACCCACGCATAACTATCATTGTATGCGCTGTCGTCATACCATCGGGAGATGCGCGTTATTGCTGGAACCTATCGCTCTCGTCCGTTGGCCGCTCCACGTGGTCTGGACACACGGCCAACGAGCGACCGCTTGCGGGAGACTCTTTTCAACATCCTTTCGCCGCGACTCGCTGGCTGCCGCTTCGTCGATCTTTATGCCGGAACCGGCGCAGTCGGCATCGAGGCCCTGAGCCGTGGTGCGGCCCATGTCTGGTTCGCCGAGAACGCCGATCCTGCACTCGCCTCGCTGCGCGGCAACCTTGCCGCCTTGAAGATCAGCAGCGGCTATACGGTGGAGTCGCGCGGAGTCGGCGCTGTGCTGCAGAAGCTGGCCAAACTGACACAGCAGATCGACCTCGTCTTTCTCGATCCACCCTATGAGGCAGAGGCGGAGTATGCGGGCACGCTGAGTTTTCTCGGCAGTGCTCGCGGGCGCGAGATGCTTGCGCCGGATGCGCTGGTGATTGTGGAGCACACCAAAAAGGCGAAGCTGGCTGGGCGCTATGGTGGACTGGAGCACACTCGTCTGGTGAAGCAGGGCGATGCCACGCTTAGCTTTTTTGCCTTTGCGGCGGCGGAGAAAACCCCCCACCCTGATGCTGCCCTGTAAGCAGGTCGACCGAGAAGGCAACTTCTTTATCGGTCATCAGGTTCCAGCCGAAGCCATGCAGCGTATCGCCCTCGACGGCCGTGATGCGAAGGCCCTCCCAGCTTAGCTTTGCCGTCTGCCATGCCACACCATCTTCACCCCACGCGACGATGGTGTGGAAGCCTGAGAAGAGCAGCAGGTTTTGCTCTGGCAGCGAGCGCACTTCGACCACCGGTTTGAGCGTGATGTGGGTGCTGTGCTCGGGGTGCGCCGTGTCGACGATGTAGGCGTAGCCTCCAGCGACGGCACAGAGTTGGTCTGGATTTGGGCAGGCGAAGACGCCGGTGGGCATGCTGGGGTCGGTGAAGCCCAGCGCGCAGGTGGCGAGAAAGACCCCGCCGCTGGAAGGTCGGACCATCAGTTGCAGCGCGCCTCGGGCCAGCGCGTCCTCTTCGCCCGCGATCTGCTGCGGATAGGTGAACTGGCGAGCGGGCGCAATCATCGGCGGCTGCGTCAGGATCTCGGCGGTCCAGCTCTGTGTCATCGAATCGCGTCCAGTGCCTGCCCCATGTCTTCGATGAGGTCTTCGATGGCCTCGCAGCCTGCGCTCATGCGAATGAAGCCCTCGGGAACGGCATCGCCTCCCCAGCGGGCGCGGCGTTCGGCGGTGGTGGTGATGCCGCCGAAGCTGGTGGCCTCGGTGAGTAGCTGCGACTTTGCCAGGAAGGTCTCGGCGGCTGTGCGGTCGCGCAGAATAAAGCTGACCACCGCGCCGAAGTAGCGCATCTGCTTTGCCGCGATAGCGTGGCCGGGATGCGTAGGCAGGCCGGGATAGAGGACGCTCTCGACCTCTTTGCGCGTGGTCAAGAACTCCGCGATGCGCTGGGCGTTTTCGCAGCTTCGCTCAAGCCGCAGGGGCAGCGTGGCGATGGAGCGCAGGGCGAGCCATGCCTCCATGGGGCCAAGAATGCCGCCGGTAAGCGTGCGCCACTGGTCGATCTTGGCGAGCAGTTCCGGGTCGCGCGCAGCTACGTGGCCGAGCAGGATATCGCTGTGGCCGGTCATGGATTTGGCGTCGGAGGCGACGGAGAAATCCGCACCCAGCGCGAGCGGGCGCTGGCCCAGCGCCGTGGCGGTGGTGTTATCCACGGCGACCAGCACGCCCTCGCTGCGGGCGGCTTCGCACAGCGCGGCGATGTCGCAGACCTCCATGGTGGGATTGCTGGGGGTTTCGAGCCACAGAAGTTTTGCCCCCTGCAACAACTCGGCCTGCGCGTTGCCTGCGGTGGGCGCAGAGCGGAGTTCGATGCCCATCTTGGTGAAGTACTCCTGCGCCAGCACACGGGCGGCGAAGTAGGCGTTCGAGGGCATCACAACCGCGTCTCCCGGCCGCAGGATGGCTCCGAAGACCGCAGTGGTGGCGGCCATGCCCGAGGCAAAGACCAGGGCGCTGGCACTGTAGCCGGGGCCAGACTCCATCTGGCCGATGGCGTGTTCCAGCTCTGTCCACGTCGGATTATGAGAGCGGGCATAGCTGTACGCCGCGTCCGCTGGATCGCCGGGGGTGTGGTACGGAGCGGCGAAGACCGGGCCGGAGTGGAGCGGTGTTCCGGGGATAGCCGGGGTCAGGCCGGAGCGAATGATTTTGGTGGAGTCGCGCATGGATTCTTTGTGAATGCGGAGCTAGCGGCTGGAAAAGTGCTCCCATCCTTGTGGCTCAAGTGTAGCGCGGCTGCCGTCGGGCTCAACCAAGGTCATCAGAGGACGACGAGCTTGTTTGCGAATGAATCGCCCGATACGAGTAATGGGAACGCCTCCGAGCTGCCGAGGGATACGCGCCGATGCTGGAGCCGCGAAGAGCAACTCATAGTCTTCGCCGCCGTGGAGGGCTGCGTTCAGGCCGGCCTGGGGGGTTAGTTTGCGAGTAAGAGGATGCAGAGGAATCGCTGCCTGCTCGATCTCGGCGGCGAGGCCGGACGCCTGGCAGAGGTGGGCGAGGTCGGTGGAGAGGCCATCGCTGAGGTCGATGCAAGCGGTCGCCAGCTTACGGCGGAGCAGCGCCTGCCCCACGGCGATGCGCGGCTGGGGAAAAATCTGCGAGTGGTTCGCAATGTCGCCGAACTTCGATGCTCGTTTGTTGCTGGTGAGCATCGCAGCAAGCTCTGTCGCCGCGCCGCCCAATGAGCCAGTGACGTAGATCGCGTCGCCCGCAGCTGCCCGGGAACGGCGCAGCGATCTGCCGACCGGAGCCGTCCCCAGGAGGACAATATCAGCGAGAATGGCATCGCCGGGGGCCTGTGCCGTGTCTCCCCCGGCGAGGGTGATCTTGTGGCGGCTGGCGAGGGCTTGCAGGCCCTTGAAGAAACGAGTGGTCCATCCCCTCCCTTTGGCGGTCGAGACCAGATCGGCGGGCAGCGCCAGCGAGAGGAAGGCAGTCATGGGGGTCGCGCCCATGGCCGCCAAGTCGCTGAGGCCGCGCGCGAGGCAGCGGTGGCCGACGGACTCGGGCGGATGGAGGTCGCGGCGGAAGTGTCGTCCTTCGAGGGTAAAGTCTGTCGTAACAAGCACTTCGGAGCCAGCCGGTGGGCGCAAAATAGCGCAGTCGTCGCCGATACCAAGGGCTACAGCCCGACTTCGCGAGGTGCTGAAGTCGCGGCGGATTTGTTCGATTAGGGCTAACTCTCTCATGGTGGGTTAAATATGGTCGAAAAGTGGTGTGACGATGGTAAATCGTGTGGCAAAATCAGGTTGTGCGGCATCCCGTGGTTTGTTAGGCTGTATCAGACGCCCGAACCAAAACTGCAATTTGTGAATGCCGATTAGCGAAGCTCATTTGCCCTGATTGAATCACGCCTTTGAGTTCGCCCGCAGTAAAGCTTTGCGAACGGCGATGGTAGTGCGGTCAAAATTTATCTGGTCTGGACTGTTGATTGAGCCTTAAGAAGCGCTATTACATTATGTTCGTCAGCCGTGACGAAGACGGGAGCCTGAACAAGGTTCCGGTGCCGCTGCACTACGCCTATATCTTTGTGGCGGCTGCGGTGATTGGCATGTTTACGATTACCGGGATGGCGGGCTCGTACTCGCGGATGCTGATCAAGACGGCACGCTTCAACCAGCTTCGACAGGACCACAACTCGCTGCAAAAAGACTATGCGCATCTCGAGAAGACGGCGCACGATAAGGATATCGAAGCTGCGTCGTTAGGATCGCTGGCGAGCGAGGTTTCGGCCCTCTATGGCCTGACCGCAAGCAAGCTGACGTCTACGGGCAAAGTGATCGTCGCGACGGGGCGGCATGGGCGGTCGTCCGGCACCGAATCGGTTGCGACGGCTGCCCTGACTGAAACCAGCAACAGCCTCACCGATGAGAGCTACTACAAGTCGCTCCAGTCTTTTTATGCCCTGCGCAACTCCGCGATGAGCGGATCGGTGACGCGTGCCCTGACAGTAATCGGCAACCCGGACGATACCCCTTCGGGCAGTCTGGGCATGTCTGATACCGGAAACCTGCAGATGGCTTCGTATGCTCCTTCGCTGTGGCCGGTGATGGGACCGATCACGAGCAGCTTCGGCGAGCGCGAAGATCCGGTCAAGGGCAATGGCGAAGGCGAGTTCCATAAGGGGCTCGATATCTCCGCGCCGACCGGAACACCGGTACACGCGACTGCCGACGGAGTCATAAAGCTGGCAGGAACGGTGAACGGCTACGGGCGTGAGGTGATTATCGATCACGGCCACGGCGTCGAGAGTTGCTACGCGCACTTGTCGGCCTTCGCTTCGATCCTCGGTCAGGTGGTGATTCGCGGACAGGTGATCGGATATGTCGGCCACAGCGGCAGGGTCACCGGCTCCAATCTTCATTACGAGGTCCGGATTCGCAACACTCCGGTCAACCCGCATCGCTATATGCGGGTGACGATGGCAAATCTGGGCAAGGATGCGGCCTCCGGCAGCTAGTTTCAGAATTCAGACTTAAAAACACAAAAGCCAGGACTGACGAATATTCAGTCCTGGCTTTTTGTTTCTACTGCGATGCCGGGACTACTCTTCGTGGGCGAGTTTCTTGCCGTCTGGGCCGACCTGTATCTCGCCATGCTTCATTCCTTTGAGGGTTGCGGCCTCGTAGGCGACCAGCTTGTCTTTTTTCGTCAGAGACTCGACCTTGGTGATCTTCGCTCCCCTGGCCTTTGCGGTCAGGGCGGTCTGCACGTTGGCTGGGAGGGCGTCGAAGGCGACTTCTTCCTCGACTTCGTTGAGGCTGCCGTCCGGGGCGATCTCAATGTCCCTGGAGTGGCCGTTGACCATCATCTCAGCCTCGTAGGCGCGTCTCCCATTCTCGACCTCGGTAGTGAAGCCCTTGATGGTCGCTCCCTGAGACTGTGCCTGAACCGTCTTTTCTACGGCGGGCGGAAGGGCGGTGCGGTCGATCTTCTTCTCCTGTGCGACAGCGCAGACTGCGGTGGCGAGGACGGATGCGGTGAAAGCTTGGTAGATGAGACGGTTCACGGAACACTCCTGTGCGTGGAATCACGCTGAGGAGATTGTCACGGACTCAGCTTAAGTACCGCTGAAGGAAGGATTAAGGTTTGCTGAAGGGTATCTCCAGGACAGAAAAAGCGGGCGAGCATGGATGGCCTCGCCCGCCGTATTTTGAATCGCTATTTTCCTGTGTAGATGACGTGCCAGATGCTCTTGGTGCCGTCGTCGGAGACGAACAACGAACCGTCTTTGGCTACGCTGACGCCGACCGGGCGGCCCCACACCTTGCCATCGGCGCGGACAAAGCCGGTCAGGAAGTCCTCATACTCTCCGGTGGCGTGGCCGTTCTTCATAGGCACGCGGATGACTTCATATCCAGCCCGTTTATTTCGGTTCCAGGATCCGTGCTCGGCGGCGAAGGCGTCACCATCGTAGCCAGAAGGGAACTGCTTGCCGTTGTAGAACGTCATCTCCAGCGAGGCGAAGTGAGGCTGCAGAAGCACGTCGGGAACGATGACCTTGGACTTCAGCTCGGGGTGCTTGCCGCCGAGACGCGGGTCGGGATGGCCGCCAATGTAGTAGTACGGCCAGCCGTAGAAGCCGCCCTCCTCGATGTGAGTGATGTAGTCGGGGACGAGGTTATTGCCCAGCACGTCGCGCTCGTTGGTCGAGCACCAGAGCTGCCCGGTGATGGGGTTGATGGCCTCGCCGACGCAGTTACGAATGCCGTAGGCATAGATCTTCACGAACTTGCCTTCGGGGGTGTACTCCAGCACGTCGGCGCGGTGAAATTCGCGCGGATGGGTATCAGGGTCGTCGATGTTGGAGCCGGAGCCGACCGAGACGAACATCCGTTTGCCATCCTTCGAGAAGACGACATCGCGCGTCCAGTGGCCGCCGCCGCGAAGCTGCGCGTAACCGGGCAGTACAGGGACGATGGTCTCAGGGGCTGCGGTCGCCTTCAGATCGCCTTCCTTGTAGGGGAAGCGCACGATGCTGGTGGTATTGGCGATGTAAATCCACTCGGGATCGGCGCCGTTGGGGTAGAAGGCGATGCCGAAGGGATGGTCGAGGTCGCTGGCATAAGTCTCCGTGGTCTTGACCTTGCCGTCGGCGGTAACGCCGCGCAGCACCTTGACCTCACCGGCGGCGCTGTCGGCGACGAAGAGGTCGCCGTTGGGCGCGGTCAGGATGTAGCGGGGCTGCTTGAAGTCCTGCGCGTAAAGCTCGACCTTGAAGCCCTTGGGTGCCTGGGGCCACGCGCCGTCGGGACGCGGCACTATGTCTGCCCCGTTATCGACGGACTGCTCGGGCGCGGGTGCGGGCAGGTCGGCGACGGTGATTTTGCGGCGGACGCCGGGATGCTCCTGCGTGTAGTCGGTGAAGGCGGCCTGCCCGGTGATGGTCTTGCCGGATTGCGCGGAGAGTGAAAGTGGCAGTACGGTCGCAATCGAGGCGAGCGCAAGCACTTGAAGAAGAGAGGGGAGCGGTCTATTCATGTGGAGTAGCTCCTTGCAGACCAGGCGTTTGGGGGCTGCTGGCCGGGCAGTGGAATTTGATTGCCGACAATCTCGAGTCCGAGTGGACTTAGGTGATTTCGGTATGGATAGAACTGACGCATGGAAGTCTGAGAAAGTTTGATGCCAGCTTCACGTCAGGAAAAATTTACGGTCCGATTATTTGCCTAATGGCTTGCCTTTGTCACACCGGACCATGACGAATCAGAAAGTTTGTCTAAAACTCTAAACAACGTCATCTCGACCGAAGCCGTGCAGTTTCATCGCGCGGCGCAGTGGAGAGACCCCTGTATTTTGCCGTTGCCTGTTTTCTGAACGTCAGAGAGACATAGTTCTGGCAGTTTTAAACAAGCTCTGAAGAATCACTGCTGCGCACCGGCAGAGGGCGCGGTGAGCTGCTTGAGCAGATCGAGAGGGACGGTCCCGATAAGCACGGTACGGTCCTTGTGCTGCTCGATCTTGAGTGATTCAATCATGGTGCGCAGTGACGCATCGGCAGGGATGCGCGGCTGGCCTTGCTGGATCGATTTGAAGAGGCCGAGCAAAGCGGTCAGAGTTTCGGCGGAGCGGGCGGCGGCGGCATCGGTTGGTGCGATCTGCTCGACACGCAGATGCAGCGTACCCACGTAGCGCAGGCTGGCCACGAAGGTGGTGTCCTCGGGCAACGGAAGTTGCAATCCGAGCACAGAGATGTAGCCGCGTTCGGAGAAAGGCAGGCCAATGTGGCCGATGGCCCATGCGCTCGACAGCAGGGGAACGTCGCGGTAACGCGCCGACAGTAGCGAGGAGCCGGAGAAGGGGGATGCAGCCGCGCGATGGCGATCGAGGATGGAATGGATCTGCTCGGTCGTCGGCATGTTGGAGGCGGCGAGGGTGTCGTAGTCGAGCTGGGCGACGCGGAGCTGGCGCGCAGTGTGCGTTTTAGGATCGAGCTCGCCTACCGGGATGGTGAAGATGGTGTGGCCGTCGTAGGACTCCCTCGAAGTGGCGATGGTCGCAAGATAGGTAGCAAGCCGAGTCCCGTCGAAGCGGCCTTCGAAGACTTCTGAATAACCGACCGGGCCATTAGGGCCGTTGGGGTCGTCCATGCGGTGCAGCGCGAAAGCGGCGTCGTCGAGGTCGCGCTCCGGCACGATGCCGGTGGCGTCGATAAAGTGCTGGTAGTCGGCGCTGCGGGTGACCTGGGTGCGGTCGAAGTGGGTGGCCAGCCGCAGCGGCTTGAGGTTGAAGTAGACGATGGCATCGGACTCAGGCAGCAGGCGCGCAGCCTCCGGTGGAGCGGCCTTGCGCAGGAAGATGGCGGTGGCCAGCGCAGCTACAAGCGCGAGCACAATGAGAAGCGAGTAGCGGGTCGATTTGCGCATCCACTCTTTTTCTACTCTGTCCCCGGGCGTACGGCAATGTTTTCAATGACCTTCGTGCAGAAGGTTCGTTTTCGGAGTGGAGGGTTAGTTGGCGGATGGGTGGGCGATCTGGTCGATAACGAGAGTTTCAACACTGCCTTTGGCGGGCCGGAGTTTGAGTCCGAGTTGTTCTTTCAGAACGGTGAAGAGTGATGGATAGACGGAGTCGGGAATCTCCTCAGGAGACCATTTGATCTCGAAGTCGAAGTTGCCTTTGAGGCCGGTATGGTCTTCAACCGGACGGCCAGCCAGGCGGCGAAGGGCGGCGGCAACGTCAGCCATGGACATCTTCGAAGCCTTCATGTCGGCCCTTGCGCCGTTGGAGTTCGTGCTCATGTTGGGCTGCGAGTCAGGTGTACTTAGCTTGAGGGCCGGGCCAAGTCTTCCGGGCTTATTGAGTTCGAGCCAGTAGACGGGTCCTTCCTTTTGCTCGCGATGAAATTTGAACTGGAAGCGATCTTCGAGCAGCGAGAGGATGAGTTGCTGAAACTGCTCCGGCGTCTTGACCTCGGCGTGATCAGCGATCGTGGCGTTGATGTCGAACTCCTCGTTGTCGATCCAGCCCGGCGCGCCGGACATACGGTTATTGTCAAGACCGGAGGCGATTCGGAGGAGGGTGCGGACTGTGGTAGCGGTAGCAACAAAGTGTCCGCCGGGCAGGATGCGGCGGTTGGAGGGTTCGTCGCCGGCGAACGGGTGTGGGCGAATGGAGGCGACTTCGAATCGGAGGGGCGACGGCGCGGTGGGCGATGATGGCGATTGGCCCGAGAGATGCAAGGGTGCAACGGCGAGCAGAAGCAGAATGGCGAGCGAAGGGCCGATGCGAAAAAACTTTGTCTGTCTTGTTGCCATCATCATGGTTCTTCCTACGGACATCTGCTGCAAAAGTTCCGCAATGGAACTAAGAGGGCACTCTTATCTCCGCTCCGCTAAACTAGAACTACCCCTTACGGGAAGCCGCATGCCAGCCGAAATCATCCTCCAGCAAACCCCGAACGCCGCCGCGCTCCTCGACAAGCGCGAGCAGCTCGCTGCCGTTCGCACCACGCTTGCCGAGCGCGAATCCGAGCTTGCCCAACTCCGCGCCCAGCTCAAATCTTTCGAAGGTCGTTACCTCCGCCAGGTTGGCGTCCTTTACGCTGAGCTTGACGAACTTGAAGCGCGCATCGCCGAACGCGAAGTCGCCCTCTACGACTCCGACTCCGCCCGCCGCCGCGCCGATGAGACCCGCCAGCGCGCGCAGGAGACCCACGATGCCGCATTCGGCGAGGCCCGCGAAGCCGAAGAGTTCGATCCGCCACCCAGCCTCAAGACCCTCTTCCGCGACGTCGCCAAGCGCATCCACCCCGACTTTGCGCGAGACGACGCCGAACAAAGGCACTTCACCCTGCTGATGGCCCGCGCCAATCAGGCCTACAGCCGTGGCGATACTGAAACCCTGCAGCGCCTGCTTGACGATCACCGTGAGATCAGCGCCTTCATCGCTGGAGAAGGAGCCGCCGCCGAGCTTCTCCGCATCACGCGTCAGATCCAGCACGCCGAGCGCGACATCGTCACCCTCGACACCGAGTTGCACACGCTGCTCTCCAGCGACATCGCCCATCTGCACCTCGATGCCGAGGCCGCTGCTCGCGAGCACCGCGACCTCCTCACCGAGCTTGCTACCAGCCTCCGCCAGCAGATCGCCGATGCCCAGCGCCGCTTCGCGCTCATCGACCGCCAGATCAGCGGGCTTGGAAGATAAAGATGGACGATAAAAACAAAGGCGGCCTGCAGCACATCCCCGCCGGCACGGCGCTGTCGCTCGGTTCCACCCGCTCCAGCATCATCGTCCGTGGCCGCCGCGACGCAGCCAACGCGGCTTCCAACCCACACTACCGTCAGGCAGTCACCGACTACGATGACGGCAACTTTCCCGCAGCTGCAACCGGCTTCCAACTCGCCGCCGAGCAAGGCCACGCCGAGTCGCAGTATCTGCTTAGCACCCTGTACGACGCAGGCCAGGGACTGCCCCGGAATGACACCGAGGCCGCCAACTGGGAGCGCAAGGCCGCCGAGCAGGGCCACGCCTACGCGCAGGCCAACCTCAGCTTCCGCTACTACGCCGCCCACAACTTCGCGGAGGCCTTCGCGTGGTGCCAGCGCGCCGCCCACAGTAACCTCGCCTGGGCGCAATACAACCTCGGCCTCATGTATCGCAAGGGGGAAGGGGTTCCGCAAAGCAACACCGAAGCTGCCCACTGGTATCGCCTGGCCGCCACCCATAACTTTCCCGAGGCCCAGCAGAAGCTGGCCGACCTCTACTACACCGGCCAGGGCGTTCCACTCAGCTACACGCAGGCCGCCGCGTGGTATCGCCAGGCCGCCGACCACGGCAACGCCGAGGCCCAATTTCAACTCGGCCATCTCTACGCCATCGGCCAGGGCGTAGAGCACGACTACACCCAGTCTCGCCACTGGACCCGTCAGGCCGCTCTCCAGGGCCACGAACAGGCACTCCGCGAACTCAAGCGCCGCGAATACCGCGACCCATAGCCGTGCCCCTGGTGGGGATCGACCATGGGGAGCGGTCTATGGGAAGGCACAGTTGTCAAATAAAAGGGGAACGAGCGCCTGCTCCACAGCCGGTTCCCACGTGGTAGGCAACGTAGATGTGTCCGATAAAATGGAGAGAGCCGAGAAATTATCAGGTTGTGGCGCGCCCTTAACTAGCATAGGTCGCCTGAACGGGAGCGGAGGTGGTGTCCCAATCACGCGACCTATGTGACCCAGAATATAGGGTCCGGGTGGTATCTTTCAGTTTAGCCCCTTCGTCGCAAAAGTCAAAGAGGGGATTTTAAGAAAAAGCGCAGCCTCCAACCGTTGCAACTTGTGTAGTTACGGAGGGGGATGGATTGTGCAGGTTGTGTTTGACACTGTTGCAAACGCTTTGCTAGAACTAGATGTATCGCATCCAGCAAGTTAAGCCACACACTCGACGTAGGTTGAACGATATAAGTGTGTGAACTCGGCTGCGAAGGAATCTCTGAACGGCTGTTGCGACCCCTATTCCATGGAAGACATACTCAACCAACTCGGTGAACTTGTGCTCGGCTCTGTGCCGACCATGGTCCTTTTTATTCTGCTCGTCATCGCATACGGCCTTCTGGTGCGTCGTCCTCTGGACCGCCTTCTGGCCGAGCGGCGCAAGCGCACGACCGGAGCGGTCGAGCAGGCGCGTGGCGCCATCGCCGCTGCTGAGGCTGAGACCACCGTTTACGAGGACAAGCTGCGCAAGGCGAAGGCCGAGATCTTCCACGCCCGCGATCAGAAGCTGAAGCAGTGGAGCGCTGAACGCGAAGCCGCCATCGAAGAGGTTCGTCAGGCCACCCAGCAACGCACCCTTGCAGCGAAGCAGGAGATCGAGCAGAGCGCGGCGGCAGCCCGGACGCAGATCGACGCCATGAGCGCCGAACTCAGCTCCCGCATCCTCGCAGCGGTGCTGCCCGCTGGCATGACGCAGCCGGAAGAGGTAGCCCAGTGAAATTTTCCGCTAAATTTTCCGCAATGAGAAAACTTCTTCCCGCGCTGATTCTGGCGACGCTGCTCTTTGCGCCCGTCTGCCACGCCATCGCCCAGCAGCCAGCCAGCGTAGCCGCGGTCGATGGTGACGGCGGCCGTATGAGCACCCCCGAGGCGCAGTCTCCCGAGAAGAACCAGCAGGAGAAGGACGAGAACGACGAGTATCGCCACTCTGCCACGGTGCGCGCTCTGGGCGCGAAGCTGGGCATGAACGCCGAGCAGGCAGCGACCGCTTTTACGGTCACGAATTTCATCATTCTCGCCATTCTGGTCGGCTGGTTCCTGCTCAAGACGCTGCCCAAGACCTTCCGCGACCGCAGCTCCGCCATTCAGAAGCACCTGGTCGATGCCCGCACCGCCACCGAAGAGGCCAGCGCCCGCCTGAACAGCGTGGAGAGCCGCCTCGGCAAGCTCGACGAGCAGATTGCCGCCATGCGTGCCCAGGCCGAGAAGGACGCCGCTCTCGACGAGCAGCGCATCAAGGCCGCCGTCGAAGAGGAGAAGCAGAAGATCCTCAAGTCAGCGGAGCAGGAGATTACTGCCGCAACCGTTCACGCCCGCAAGCAGCTTCAGCAGTACGCAGCCGATCTTGCCATCGAACAGGCTGCCCGCAAGCTGGTCGTGACGGCTGAGACCGACCGCCTGCTGGTGCAGAGCTTTGCCCGCCGTCTCACCGGCGACGAGACGAAGGGCGGCGAAAACTAATGTCAGCGCTCACTCTTCGCTACGCCCACGCCTTCGCCTCGGTAGCCGCGTCGAACCATCTTGATGCCAACGCTGCCCAGCAGCAGATGCGCGACTTCAGCGACACCTTCGCCGGCAGCAACGAGCTGCGCGAAGTGCTGATGAACCCCTCCATCCCCAACGAGCAGAAGTTGAAGGTCCTCGATGCGATTGCCGGTCGCATCGGCATGATCCCTCAGGTACGCAACTTCTTGGCCGTCATCATGGACCACCAGCGTCTCTCCGAGCTGGATGAAATTCTCGCCGAGTACCACGAGATTGCCGACGAGCAGTCTGGCTTCGCCGAAGCCGAGATCACCAGCGCGCATCCCCTGAACGACGAGGACCGCGCCGAACTCGAGGCACAGATAGCCAAAGTGGCGGGGGGCCGCGTTCGCGCAACGTACCGTCAGGATGCTACATTGCTGGGCGGGGCTGTGGTGCGCATCGGATCGACGGTCTACGACGGCTCGCTCCGGGGGCAGTTCCAGCAACTGAAGCAGAAGCTGGCAAACGCCTGAGTTTCTCCCGCATCACACCAAAAATTTTGAGATTGAAACGAATCGAGTAGAAGGAAGACATGGCAAAGATTAAGGCTGATGAGATAACAGAGCTGCTTCGCCAGCAGATTGAGAACTACGAGCAGCGCATCCAGGTCGACGAAGTCGGCACGGTCATCTCGCTCGGCGACGGTATCGCCCGCGTCCACGGCCTCGACAAGGTCATGGCCGGCGAGCTCATCGAGTTCCCCCACGG
>JBEPUY010000002.1:0-228606 GCA_041691255.1 Granulicella sp.
CCGAGGGGAGCATCTTGAGGATGGACTTCATGCTGCCCATCTTTTTAATCTGACGGAGCTGCTCGCGGAAGTCGTCGAGCGAGAAGCCGTCGCCGGAGAGGGCCTTTTTGGCGAACTGCTCGGCTTTGCCCTTGTCGAGTGTGGATTCGGCGCGTTCGAGCAGGGTCGCGATGTCGCCGTGACCCATGATGCGGGAGACGATGCGGTCGGGGTGGAAGGGCTCGAAGGCGTCGGGCTTTTCGCCGGTGCCGAGGAACTTGATGGGTGCTCCCGTGACGTGGCGGATGGAGAGGGCAGCGCCGCCGCGGGCGTCGCCATCCATCTTGGTGAGGATGGCTCCGGTGATGGTGAGGTGGTCGTTGAAGGCCTTGGCGGAGTTGACGGCGTCCTGTCCGGTCATGGCGTCGGCGATGAAGAGGATTTCGCTGGGGTTGAGGAGCTTTTTGAGCGCGGACATCTCGTCCATGAGGGCGTCGTCGATGTGGTTGCGGCCAGCGGTGTCGACGATGAGGATGTCGCAGCCGTAGTTGGCGGCTTCGCGCTTGGCCTCTTTGGCGAGACGGAGGACGAGGTCGCTGTTGGCTGGCTCGCCCTTGGTGTCGCCCTTGTAGAGCTGCGCGTTGATGGAGGCGGCGACGATGGCGAGCTGCTCGCGTGCGGCGGGACGGTAGACGTCGACCGAAACGAGCATGGGGCGGTGGCCTGCTTTTTTGAGCCACTGGGCGAGCTTGCCGCTGGTGGTGGTTTTGCCGGAGCCTTGCAGCCCGGCCATGAGGATGACCGAGGGGGGCTGCGAGGATTTTTGGAAGCGGGCGGTGTCCTTGCCGAGGACGTTGACCAGCTCGTCGTGGACGATCTTGACGATCTGCTCGGAGGGCGAGAGCGCGGTGGCGACCTGTTCGCCGAGGGCGCGGGTGCGGATGTGCTCGATGAGGTCGGTGACGACGTTGAGGTTGACGTCGGACTCGAGCAGGGCGAGGCGGATCTCGCGCAGAGCGTCGGAGATGTTCTCTTCGGTGATGGTGCCCTGGCCGCGGAGGTTCTTAAAGGATCGCTGGAGTTTGTCGCTTAGGTTTTCAAACATGACTATTTTGAGTTTATCAGTGGGGAGCGGACGTGCTGGCGCACGATGCCCACATCTCAAAATCGAGATAGGGGGCACCCCATCCGCGCCCGGATTCTTTCTCTTTTGGGGAGTGGCTAGCGTGGTGATGGCTAGGTGGGTTCCGGGGATTTTTGGGGGAGGGTTTCAGGGGGATAATGGGGCTATGCGAACAGGGGTTCAGGTTGCGGGGAACGCGCAGACGGTGCGGGAGTTTGTTGCGTATCTGCGTGTGGAGAAAGGGCTGCGACCGGCCAGTTGTGAGGCGTACCAGGTCGATCTGGAGCAGTTTGCGGAGCATGTTGAGGGTCGGAACGGGTTGCTGGTGTCGGCGGTGCAGGCCGATGTGAGCGGGTTTATGGAAGGGCTGCGCGGGCATGGGATGGAATCGCGGTCGATTGCGCGGAAGTTGAGCGCGCTGCGAGGGTTTTATCGCTGGCTATTAATGGATAAGCGGATTGACCACGATCCGACGGTCAATATTGAGACTCCTTCGAGCTGGAAGGTGCTGCCGAAGTCGCTTGCGGAGAGTGAAGTGAGCGAGATGCTGGAGCGGACAGGCGTGGCGGCGAGGACTCCCGATGCGGATGGGCTGGCGCTGCGCGACCACGCGATTCTGGAGCTGCTTTATGCGGGCGGGTTGAGGGTGGGTGAGATTTGCTCGTTGGGGGTGGAGGATTTGCATCTCGATCAGGCGCGGGCGCAGGTGCGAGGCAAGGGCGATAAGGAGAGGATTGTTCCGTTGGGTCGGAGTGCGGTGGAGGCGCTGGAGCGGTATCTGTCGCTGGGGAGGCCGGGGCTGGTGCGTGGAATGCAGCGGGCGCTGTTTTTGAGCGTGCGCGGGAAGGCGCTGACGCGGCAGTGGGTTTGGGAGATGGTGCGGAGTGCTTCTGGAATGGGAACGAAGGCCAGTCCGCATATGCTGCGGCATAGTTGCGCGACCCATATGGTGGAGCATGGCGCGGACTTGAGGAGCGTGCAGACGCTGCTGGGGCATGCGGATATTGCGACGACCCAGGTTTATACGCATGTGGCGCTGGGGCATTTGAAGGCGGTGCATCGGGCGCATCATCCGCGTGGGAAGCGGCGGATCGCTGAGGGTTGAGTGGGAGCGGTTCGCGCGTGGCGCGAATACCCACATCTCAGAATCGAGATATGGGGCACCCGGTTTTATGGCTGTGCGAGGTTTTGGAGCGATGAGCGAGATTGCGAGACTGGCTGAGGGATTTCTGTCGATGCTCGCGAATGAGCGCGGAGCGTCGGAGCATACGGTGCGGGCGTATGCGCGGGAGGTGCGCGGATTTGCTGCTTATCTGAATGAGACGCTGGGGAAGGATGCGCGCATTGCGGCGGTCGAGCATCTGCATATTCGGGCGTACCTGGGCGTTTTGTATGAGCGTGGGCTGGCCAAGGCGAGTGCGGCGCGGGCGCTGGCGGCGATTCGGAGCTGGTTCAAATGGCTGGCCAAGGAAGGGAAGGTGGCGCAGAATCCTGCGCTGCTGGTGAGTACGCCGAAGCGTCCGCTGCATCTGCCCCGGGTGCCGAGCATGGAAGAGGTGAACCGTGTTCTTGATTCGCTGGAGAAACCGAACAAGCAGGAGGCGGCTGAAGCGCCAGCGTGGCCGGAGCGTGACCGGGTGATCTTTGAACTGCTTTATGGGTGCGGGATTCGTAACTCGGAGCTGGTGGGTTTGAATATGGGCAGCGTGAAGTGGCGGGACGACGCTGTGCTGGTTCGAGGCAAGGGGAAGAAGGAGCGGCTGGTTCCGCTGGGGGATGAGGCTGCTGCGGCGCTGAGGATTTATCTGCCGCTGCGGGAGGCTAAGCTGTCGGCGGCTGGGAAGGGTGGGATGGTGCCTGATGGGCCCTTAGTGACGAATCTGCGCATGCGCGGCGATTGCCGGTTGACGACGCGGAGTGTGGGACGGATTGTGAAGGCGATTGCGCTGAGTCGAGGGCTGGCGGCAGATGTGCATCCGCACACGCTGCGCCATGCCTTTGGGACGCACATGCTGGAAGAGGGAGCGGACCTGAGGGCTATTCAGGAGATGCTGGGACATGAGCGGCTGTCGACGACGCAACGGTATACGCAGTTGACGGTGGGACAGGTGCAGCGGGTTTATGATGAGACCCATCCTCGCGCGAAGTAGCGGGGGTAGAACATGCAACGGCAACGGCTGGAGATTGCTGCATTCCCACCCTTCGCGATGGGGCTGCGAAGGATGGGGCACCCGCGCCTTTGTGGCTGAGTTGGGGAGAACGGGAACGGCAATTGCTTTAAGACTTTAGTAGAGAGGGACGGTCGGGTCGATGGTGCGGGACCAGTGATCGATACCGCCTGCTAGTGATTGCGCGTTGTCGAAGCCCTGGTTGCGTAGCCACATGGTGACGGAGAGCGAGCGGGCTCCGTGGTGGCAGAGGACGACGATGTGAGCGTCGGGGTCGAGTTCCTGGTTGGCACGGGAGGTGACTTCGCCCATGGGCATCAGCAGGCTGTCAGGGAGGCTTGCGGTCTGGAACTCCCACGGCTCGCGGACGTCGAGCAGGACGGGTGGGTTGGGTTGCTGGCGTTGCTGGACGAAGGCTTCGGCGGTGATCTCGGGTTCTAGCATGGTTCTATTATCAGGGATTTAGTGCGTGAAGAGGGCGACGGCGAGGGTGGCGAGCGCGAGCGCCGGGGGCATGATGATGAAGCCCGCTTTTAAAAACTTCCATGCACTTACACTCTGGCCTTCTTTGCGGATGGCGATGAGCCAGAGGATGGTGGCGAGAGAGCCGGTGACGGAGAGGTTGGGGCCGAGGTCGATGCCGATGAGGATGACGTTGCGGAGTGCTCCGGTGATGTGCGCGGCGTGGATGCTGGCTGCGGCGATGAGGCCCAGCGGCAGGTTATTGATGAGGTTGGTGCCGATGCCGGTGGCGAAGGCCGTTGCCATTGATGCTGCGATGGGGGGTAGGTGTTGCAGGGTTTCGAGCGCGGTCTGCGAGAGGTGAAGGGCTCCGGCGGTGTTGATGGCTTCGACCATGATGAAGAGGCCAGCAACTAATGGGAGCACGCTCCACGAAATTTCGGAGAGGATGGCTGAGGGCTTGGTTCGCTCGCGGATGGAGATGACGACCGCGATGAGGATTGCCGAGATGCAGGTGGGCAGGCCGAGGTCTTTGCCCATTGCAGAGGCCGTGAGGAGAACAGCGGCGACGATGGCTATGCCGATGAGGGTCAGCTTGCCCGCTTCGGGCAGACGCGGCGTTTCCTTAATGTCTTCGATGGGGCCGTTGAGGTTTTTGAGGCAGTACCAGCGGAGTGCGAAGTAGGTGGCCACGATGGAGAGGACAGAAGCGATGAGGAAGATGCGTAGCCATTGCGCGAGCGGCGGCATTCCGGTGTGGAAGACGACGAGGTTGGCGGGGTTCGAGATGGGAAGGACGAAGCTGGCGGCGTTGGCGATGAAGGCGCAGATGAAGAGGTAGGGGAGTGGTTCTACTTTTGACTTTCTGGTGGCGGCTAGGACGGCTGGAGTGAGGACGACGGCGGTGGCGTCATTGGAGAGGAAGATGGTGACGAAGGTTCCAACGATATAGATGAGGGTGAAGAGGCGGGTGCGCGAGCCGCGGGCGTGCTGGATGGCAACCGTGGCGAGCCAGTTGAAGACGCCGTGCATGTGGGCGAGTTGGGCCAGCAGCATCATGCCTGCGAGGAAGAGGTAGACGTCGCTGCCTTCGGCGATGGCGTGGACGGCGAGGTGTAGGGGGATCAGGCGGAAGACTACGAGGGCCGCTGCGCCGGTGCCGATCCACCAGGCTTCGGAGAGGTCGCGTGGGCGGATCAGCATCAGCGCGATGCTGGTGGCGGAGATGATCCAGATGGCGATGTGGGCTGGGGGCAAAACGTACCTCAGGGGCTAAAGCCCCGCTTTATACCGCGCAGTTATGGCACGGCTGAAGCCGTGCCCTTAAGCAGAACCGAGTTTCAGGCCAGTCGTTGTTCCATGTTCTGTGTGAATTTGTTTAAGCGATGGCGGCGTTGACCAGGTGTTGGGCTTCGGTTTGGATTTGTTTTAAATGGGCTTCGCTTTTGAAGGATTCGGCGTAGATCTTGTAGACGTCTTCGGTGCCTGAGGGACGGGCGGCGAACCAGCCGTTCTCGGTTGTCACCTTGAGGCCGCCGATGGGCGCGTGATTGCCGGGGGCTTCGGTGAGGATGGCGGTGATGGGCTCTCCGGCCAGCTCTTTGGCGGTGACCTGCGAGGGGGAGAGCTTGCCTAGCTTGGCCTTCTGCTCTTTGGTGGCGGCGGCGTCGATGCGCTGGTAGGTTGGGTCGCCGTATTTCTGCGTGAGATCACGGTAGAGTTCGCCGGGGTCGCGTCCGGTGCGGGCGGTCATCTCGGCGGAGAGCAGGCCGGGGATGAGACCATCCTTATCGGTGGTCCATACCTTGGCGTTGCGGCGAAGGAAGGTGGCTCCGGCGGACTCTTCGCCGACGAAGCCGAGGGTTCCGTCGATGAGGCCGTCGACGAACCACTTGAAGCCGACCGGGACTTCGAGCATGGGGCGGTTGAGACCCTTGGCTACGCGGTCGATGATGCTGGACGAGACGAGAGTTTTGCCGATGCCGACCTTATCAGACCACTCAGGCCGATGGGTGAAGAGGTACTGGATGCAGACGGCGAGGTAGTGGTTGGGATTGAGCAGGCCGGTGGTGCGAGTGACGATGCCGTGGCGGTCGTGGTCGGTGTCGGCGGCGAAGGCTACGTCGTACTTGGATTTGTTGGCGATCATGCTGGCCATGGCGAAGGGGCTGGAGCAGTCCATGCGGATGCGGCCGTCCCAATCGCAGGTCATGAAGCGGAAGGTCGGATCGACGTTGGGGTTGAGGATCTCGATGGGCAGCTTGTACTTCTCGACGATGCGGGGCCAGTAGTGGACACCGGCTCCGCCGAGTGGATCGACCGCGAGCTTGAGGGGGCTGCCGCTGAGGACTTCGAAGTCGATAACGCTGCCGAGGTCGTTGACGTAGGCGGTGATGTAGTCGTGGCGGTAGGTCTTGTCTGCCGAGAGTGCTCGAAAGTATGAGATGCGCTTTATGTCTTTTAGTCCGTTGGCGATCAGTTCATTGGCGCGGTTCTCGATCCACTTGGTGGCGGTGGTGTCGGCGGGGCCGCCGGAGGGTGGGTTGTATTTGAAGCCGCCATCTTCGGGTGGATTGTGCGAGGGTGTGATGACGATGCCGTCGGCGCGGTGGAGCTTGGGATTCTGGTTGTAAGTAAGAATGGCGTGGGAGAGGACCGGGGTGGGAGTGTAACCGAGGTGCTCATCGATCATGACCTCGATGCCGTTGGCGGCGAGGACTTCGAGCGCGGTGGTGAAGGCAGGCTCAGAGAGGGCGTGGGTGTCTTTGGCGAGGAAGAGCGGGCCGAGGGTGTGCTGGGCGGCGCGGTACTCGACGATGGCCTGGGTGATGGCGGCGATGTGGTCGTCGTTGAAAGACGCGCTGAAGGAGCTGCCGCGATGTCCCGAGGTCCCAAAGGCCACACGCTGCGCGGAAACGGCGGGGTCGGGATGGAGGGAGTAATAGGCGGTGATGAGATGGGGAATATTGACCAGCGATGCAGGTAGAGGAAGCTGACCGGGCTGATTGGCTGGGGCTGTGTTCATGCTTTTGGTGTCCTCGCGGTAATTGGTGCCGACACTTGCACTATATGAGATGCGGGATGGAGAGGGAAATCTTGCATCGGGGGACAATGACACGGAAGTGGTACACGAGGGCGCTTGTTTTTCGGCTGGGGGTGGCCTAAAACGGGAATGCTCCCTGGTTTGCAAAGGAAACACTACGAATTGCATGGGCAGTCCATGCCCGGCGCAACGTGCATCGCTGAGTTCCGAACGTTGGAAGTTGGCAGGTCGGTCCTTTGTTTGCACGAGCGAAGGGCCGCTCCCTGCTGAGGATTTTGATGGCGGTGGTTAGGATAGCTTTACTGTGGGTGGGATTGGCGGTGTGGCTTTTCGCTGCGGGGCCAGCGTGGGCGGTCGAGGCGACCCTGGTGGCGGATGCGCATGTGAACAGCGCGCTGCCCCGGGTCAATAGCGGGGCAATCTCAAATTTGAATGTAGGCGCCGGGTATACGGCTCTGTTGCAGTTTGACCTGGGGATGCTGCCTGCGGGGACTACGGCGGGGCAGGTGACGCGGGCGGTGCTTCGACTGTATTGCAATCGGGTAGATACGGCAGGGCAGGTGAGCGTGCGTCTCGTGAATGGAGCGTGGGGCGAGTACAGCGTAACCTATGCGACGCTACCTTCGCTGGGGAGTGCGGTGCAGGTTGTTCAGGTAGATGCAACTGGCGCTTATGTCGTTGTGGATGTGACCTCGCTGGTGCAGGGATGGATCTCAGCTCCTGGTACGAACAACGGCTTGGCGTTGTCTGCGGATGTTGCGGCAGTGCAGTTCGATAGCAAGGAAAATGATCTGACCGGCCATGCGGCGGTGCTGGATGTAACTTTGGCGACCGTCGGGCCAGCCGGACCAGTTGGGCCTATTGGTTTGACGGGGTCTGCTGGCTCGACCGGGGCTACGGGCGCTACTGGTTTGCAAGGTGTGGCTGGGCCGGCGGGAGCGAAGGGAGATGCGGGAGCGATAGGGCCAGTTGGTTCGACCGGGGCTACAGGTTCCCAGGGGCCACAAGGGCCAGTTGGATCGCAGGGGGTTCAGGGGCCGCAAGGGATTGCCGGACCTGCGGGTGCGATGGGGCCGGTGGGAGCCAATGGATCAGCGGGAGTCACTGGACCTGCGGGTGCGACTGGAGCGGGCGGAGTGACGGGCCCAGCAGGACCGGTAGGCATGCTGTTTCGCGGAAGCTACTCGTCGAGTGTGAACTATGCGGTGAATGACGCCGTGAGCTATCAGGGGGCTAGTTATATATCGGAAGCTGCGGTCAATCATGGAAATACTCCGGCCACGAATCCTGCCTACTGGAGTGTGCTGGCGGCGCAGGGCGCGGCGGGTTCGCAGGGACCTGCGGGAGCTACAGGAGCGACTGGGCCGCAAGGTGCTGCCGGGTCGCAGGGAGTGCCGGGTGTTGCGGGCGCGGCTGGCGCGGTGGGGATGAGCTACCGAGGTGCCTGGAGTTTGGGGGTGAGTTTTCAGGCTAATGACGCGGTGTTGTTTGGTGGGAGTACCTATCTGGCGCAGGGGAGCAACGCCGGGATGGAGCCGGATCAATATCCTACGGTGTGGGCGGTGCTGGCGCAGCAGGGAAGTGCGGGGCCGACCGGGCCTGCGGGTGTGGCAGCCACGATGAGCGTGGGAAGCGTGACCACCGGCGCTGCCGGTACGATGGCAACCGTGACCAATAGCGGAACAGCGGCGGCGGCAGTGTTGAACTTCACCCTTCCACAGGGCGCGGCAGGAGCGAACGGCACCGGAGGAGGATCGGGCGCGGCATCCGGAGCGTTGTCCGGTTCGATGTATCACGCGGTCTCGTTCCATAGCCTCTATTATTCGGTGAGCAATACGAACGCCACCGGGAGCGAAGATGTTTCTGTGCTGACCTGGGTGCCGGCGGGCTGCACGGCGACGACGCTAAGCGTGTATTCGCAGCAGGCGCAATCGATTATCGTGACGCTTCGGGAGGGAACTCCGGGGAGCATGGCGGATACGGCGCTCAGTTGCCAAGCTGTTTCGGGTGGCTCTTGTTCCGCGACAGGGAGCGTCGCCGTAGCGGCGGGGAGCTTCGTCGACTTTGAGGTAAGCGGTGCGAATGGAACGGCAGCGGCAGTGTGGATGGCATTAGCCTGTAACTGACGCTGTGCCAGGCTCGCCGTGGAATGACCTCATCCTCATAAAGGAATGCGAATCGCGGAATAATATTATTTGTGTACTTGAATAAATCTTATTTTCGTGGCGTGATTGTTTTGGAATTGGTATGGGTGCGATACGTATTTATTGCGGAGTCATGCAGTTATTTATTTGAATATAAATAAGTTAGAGGCATATATTTATGCTGGCTTGATTGCGTGGTCAGACGCAGCATGCCCTTGCTGATATTTTATAAAGGCAAGAATTTATGGGACTCGTGACGGATGCACCCAAGGAAATGTTGAACAATGTTTAATCTCGAAGGAAGATGCGCAGTAGTTGTTGGGGGAACCTCGGGGATAGGAAAGGCCATTGCGCTTGGATTGGCCGCCGCTGGAGCGGACGTGGTTGCGTCCTCTCGCTCAGCGGAGTCGGTATGTTCTGTGGCCGAGATTTTAGAGGCGTCCGGACGTAAGACGCTGCGGGTCTTGTCCAATGTTACGGACCGTCGATCGTTGCAGGAGTTGCACGATGCTGTGAAGTCGCATTTTGGGCGCATCGATATTCTGGTCAATTCGGCAGGCATTACCAAGCGCGTGCCGACGCTCGAGTGCCCGGAGACGTTGTGGCAGAGCATTATGAACGTCAACTTGAATGGCACGTTGCGCGCCTGCCAGATCTTTGGAGCATCGATGCTGGAGCGGGGATACGGCCGCATCATTAATATCGCCTCGCTCTCGACGTTCGTCGCCTTTCGCGATGTAGCTGCTTACGGAGCCAGCAAAGCTGGGGTGGGCGCGCTGACTCGTTCGCTTGCGGTTGAATGGGCCGACCGGGGCGTGTGCGTGAATGCGATTGCGCCGGGCATCTTTCCCACCGAGTTGAACCGCGCGCTGCTCGATTCGCCGCGCGGCCATGAGCTTCTGCTGCGAACTCCGATGAGGCGCTTTGGCCTTGTCGAAGAGCTTGCGGGAACCGCGGTCTTTCTGGCATCGGAGGAAGCTGCGTACGTGACGGGACAGATCGTTGCGGTTGATGGCGGCTATCTCGCCAGTGGAGTGAACCAATAGATCCTATATGGCCAAGTCAACGGTTCAAAAAACGACTACGCGTGTTCCGAAGGCTGCTGCGCGGGGGAGACATGTCGATCTGGCCTATGTTGAGCTTGCCTCGAGTGAGAGTGCGCGCGATATCAATCGCGACATTGTTCTTGAACTGATTCGCGCCCGGCAACCGGTTGCCCGCGCTGATTTGTCGCGGCTCTCCGGCCTGCAGCCAAGCACGGTCTCGGCGATTGTAGAGCAGCTTCTTAAGGAAAGGTGGGTCACCGAAGGTGCGGTGGTACGGCGTCCGCGTGGCCGGCGGCCAACACTGCTTTCATTGAACGATGAATTGGTGATTCTTGTTGCCGACCTGCGCCCGCAGCAGGCTATCGTCGCGGTGGTCGATCTGAACGGACGCTTCCTTGCGCGGGAAGTCGTGCCTCTGGTCTCCGATCCGGCCCGCTCGGTGGAAAAAATTGTTGAAGTGATGCGAACCATGCGGGACCGCCATGCGAACAAGACGTTCGAGGGCGTCGGCGTCAGCCTGCCCGGCCGCATTCATCCGGAGTCGCAGCGGCTGATTCTTGCGCCGAATTTGAAATGGTCCGACTACGACGTGAAGGCGGCGATAGAAAAAGGAATGGATTTGCAGGTGGAGTTGGATAATGCCGCGAATGCATGCCTTCTGTCAGAGCTATGGTTTGGCCGGATGGACGGAGTTCGCAACGCGGTACTGATTACGGTCTCGGAGGGGCTGGGAACGGCGATCCTGGCGAATGGTCAGATTGTTGTGGGCCGCAATGGGCTGGCAGGAGAGTTTGGACACATCCCGATCGATCCAGCCGGACCTGCCTGCGGCTGCGGGCAGCGAGGATGTTGGGAGGTATTTGCCTCTTCCTCGGCGGCGCTTCGCTACTATAAGGAGCTCTCTCCTAAGAGCCGTTCGCTGACGATTCAGGAGCTGTTGCAGCTTGCGGAAGAGGGCGATGCGGGCGCTATTGAAGCGGTCTCGCGCCAGGCGAAACACCTTGGCCGCGGACTGCGGTTGATTACCGCAGCACTTTCGCCTGATCTCATTCTAATCACCGGCGATCTGACGACATCGTGGCCTCACTTTGGTCCGATCGTGCAGTCAGAGTTAGAGAACACCATGCTGGCAGGCGCTGCGCCGCGGCTGATGGTGACGAACGACGGGGAACTGTCCCGACTTCGCGGCGGAGCTGCGGTGGTGCTGCAACGCCACTCGGGGTATCACCGCTCGACGCATTGAAGTCATGCTGATGGCAAAGGGTAAATGATTGTTGATTTAGTTCTACTTTGTTAAAAAGTGTTTGAAGTTATTTTTCTTTACTAAATCTAATTAGCTCTAACTTCATGTTTGACAGCTCTCTTTATGTCCCGATAAAGTTTGTGTCACGTAATAAATCGATCTAGGGTAATAAGACGAGCTCAGATGATGCTTATTTGGCTGAGCGCATTCTCTTTTTGCAAGGGCTACTTTTGTGTTTAGGGTTCGACGCCGTATTGCTCTCGCTGTTTTTTGCTGCCTGGCCGCGGGATTCGCGCAGGCAGAGACCGGGGCTGCGGGCTGGCTTCGATATGGCCGCATTACTGACGCCTCCGCGCTTCGCCGGGATCGATCGCTTCCCGATCGGATCGTGCAACTGGATACATCGCCTGTGGCGCAGAGTGCATCCGCCGAGTTGGCTCGGGGCCTGCATGGCCTGCTTGGCAGCGACTTCCGCGTAGAGCCGACTCTTCCAGATGCGGATGCTTTTGTGTTGGGCACGCCGAACGAGTTGCATCAACTACTCCCACAATGGAGTGAGCCTGCAACGCTTACCGCAGAAGGCTTTGCGATTTCGAAGCTCGATGAGCGTGGGCATCATCTGTGGATCGTGGCTGGTGGGAGTCCGGGGGGCGAGCTCTATGGCGTCTTTCACTTGCTGGAAGATGTCGGGGAGTTGCAGGAGGTTGTGCCGGACGCCGAATCTCCGTCCGCACCCATTCGCTGGGTGAACCAGTGGGACAACTTCGATGGCTCGATTGAGCGCGGTTATGCCGGGCGAAGCATCTTCTTTGACGGCGGCCATGTGCGGGGAGACCTGACGCGCGTGTCGGAGTATGGAAGGCTGCTGGCCTCGGTCGGCTTGAATGGGTGCACGGTCAACAATGTGAACTCTGACCTGCGTACGTTGCAGCCAGAGATGCTGCGTGAGTTGGCTCGAATTGCTGACGCGCTGCGCCCGTGGGGTGTTCGCATGTCGCTCTCGGTGGACCTCTCCAGTCCTCAAGCGGTCGGTCATCTTTCGACGTTCGATCCGCTCGATCCCCAGGTCATCGCGTGGTGGCAGCAGAAGACGGATGAGATCTACAAGCTGATACCAGACTTCGGCGGCTTTGTGGTGAAGGCAGACTCTGAGGGGCGGCTTGGACCTTCGCACTATGGGCGCAATCCTGCACAGGCTGCCAATGTTCTGGCACGAGCGCTGCGACCGCATGGCGGAGTTGTTCTCTATCGCGGCTTCGTCTACAACCAGCATTTGGACTGGCACGACATGAAGGCGGACCGGGCACGCGCGGGCTATGACAACTTTCGCGCGCTCGACGGGAAGTTTGAGCCGAACGTCGTGATCCAGATTAAAAATGGCCCGATTGATTTTCAGGTGCGCGAGCCGGTCTCCCCGCTCTTTGCCGCGCTGCAGCATACCAATCAGGCGATCGAACTGCAGGTGACGCAGGAGTACACCGGGCAGCAGCGGCACATGGTCTTTCTGGTGCCGATGTGGAAGACGGCGCTCGATACGGACATGCGTGCGCAGAATCGAAGCACTCCGGTCAAAGAGATCGTCGAAGGGAAGAGCTTTCATCAGCCGCTGGGCGGCTTTGTCGCGGTCGTCAATGTTGGTCTGGACGATAACTGGCTGCATCATCCCATGGCCATGGCCAACCTCTATGGCTATGGCAGGCTGGCATGGAATCCTGATCTGACGACCGATCAGATTATCGATGGCTGGACGCGGCTTACCTTTGGAAATAATCCGAAGGTGGTCTCAACGATTGACGATCTGCAGCGCAACTCGTGGCACGTTTATGAGGAGTACACCGGGCCGCTTGGACTGGGCACATTGACGGATATTATCGGCATTCACTATGGACCGGGCATCGAGTCGGCGGAGCGAAATGGATGGGGGCAATGGCTTCGCGCCGATCACAAGGGCATTGGCATGGACCGCACGGTTGCTACCGGCACCGGGTATATCGGGCAGTATCCGCCGGAGCTTGCGAAGGTTTATGAGTCACTGACGACTTGCCCCGATAACCTTCTGCTCTTCATGCATCACGTTCCTTATGACCATGTTCTGCATAGTGGAAAGACCGTTGTTCAGTATGTCTATGACTCGCACTATGATGGCGCTGCTGCAGCGGCAACGTATGCTCCGCGCTGGCAGACGCTGCATGGGCTTATCGATGAAGATCGCTATGAGCGCGCGCTGGCGCTCTTCGAGTATCAGGCGGGCCATGCTGTTGTCTGGCGGGATGCGGTGAGCGAATGGTTTCTACGCATGTCGGGCATTCCTGATGCGCTGGGGCGCGTGGGCCATTATCCCAATCGGATTGAAGCTGAAGCGATGCAGTCTGACGGCTACACGCCGGTCGATGTTACGCCGTGGGAGACCGCCTCGGGCGGAAAGGCTGTGGTGTGTGATCGCGCGTCTGCCTGCACCCTTACGGCAAAGCTCGATAAGCCTGCGGGCATCTACAATATTGCTGTTCAGTACTTCGATATCCATCCGGGGACGGCGCGGTATGAGTTTCTGTTGAATGGCCACGCAATCGCCCACTGGACGGCAGATAACACGCTGCCTCCGGCTGTCTCTGACAAAAAGCTCGACGGCCAGACCAGTACGCGCTTTACTTTGTCTGGGACGAGACTTGCTCCGGGAGATATGCTTACCTTGCGCGGCATCCCTGACGGAGCCGAGCCTGCACCTGTTGACTACATCGAGATCACTCAACCATGAAAATCACCGCCGCCCGCCTGATCGTCTGCTCTCCTGACCGCAACTTCGTCACGCTCAAGATCGAAACCGATGAGGGAATCTACGGACTGGGTGATGCGACAGTGAACGGTCGTGAACTGGCAGTCGCAAGTTATCTCTCCGAGCATGTTCTTCCGTGCCTGATTGGCCGCGATCCGTTTCAGACCGAGGACATCTGGCAGTATCTCTATCGCGGAGCTTATTGGCGTCGCGGGCCCATCACCATGGCCGCCATTGCCGCGGTCGACGTTGCCCTGTGGGACATCAAGGGCAAGGCGCTCAACACGCCTGTCTATAACCTGCTTGGCGGCAAGAGCCGCAATGGCGTGCTTGTCTATACCCATGCCAATGGAAGCGATATTCCGGAGACGCTGGACTCGGTCCACAAGCATATGGAGGAAGGCTACCTTGCGGTTCGGGCGCAGTCTGGCGTGCCGGGCATTGCCGGCAGCTATGGCGTACCCAAGGGAGGTAAAGCGTATGAGCCTGCAGAGCGTGGGCTGCCTTCTGAGAGTCTTTGGTCTACTGAAAAATATTTGAACTTTGCGCCATCGCTCTTCGAGAAACTTCGTGTCGAGCTTGGTGCCGATGTGCATCTGCTTCATGACGTGCACCATCGACTTACTCCGATTGAGGCGGCTCGTCTGGGCAAAACCCTTGAGCCATATCACCTCTTCTGGATGGAAGATCCATGCCCTGCGGAGTTGCAGGAAGGGTTTGAGTTGATACGCAAACACACCACGACGCCAATTGCTACGGGTGAGGTTTTCAATTCGGTGTGGGATGCACATGACCTTATCCGCAGGCAGTGGATCGATTACATCCGTATGTCGATTGTGCATGGCGGCGGCATCACTCATGTGAAGAAGACTGCCGATTTTGCCGCGCTCTACCAGGTGCGGACCGGCTGCCATGGAGCGACCGATCTCTCTCCTGTCACGATGGCTGCTGCGCTGCATCTTGGACTTGCGGTTCACAACTTCGGGATTCAAGAGCACATGCACCATAGCCCGCTTACCGATGAAGTGTTTCCCCACAACTACACCTTCGATGCTGGCTATATGTATCCGGGAGATGCGCCGGGGCTGGGAGTTGATATCGACGAAAGCCTCGCTGCGAAGTATCCGTACCAGCGCGCCTATCTGCCCATTGCTCGCAAGCTCGACGGCACACTTACGGACTGGTAGCCGCCAGTTCATAAACTTATTGCTCAGACTGAAACAGGCGGAGTGCTGTCCTCCAATGGAGATCCTATGACGTGTTCTATCCGTACTCGACTGTCGTTATTTTTAGCGGCCCTTGTCCTCATCGCACCGGGCACTCTGCATGCGCAGGGACATAAGGCGAAGGCCATCGATGGCGACGGCTCGGGAGCCTACCGCACCGGTCACTACCGCGACCTCTTTGCGGAACAGGGGCATAGTGATAAACAGAGTCGCGCCAAGATCGATGCGGCATTCGACCAGCTCTTTCATGGCGACAAGAACACGCAGGCGGTCTACTACGAGGTGGGTCGCAATGCGGATGGGCCGCTTGGTTATATTACGGATGTTGCCAATCGCGATGCGCGCACAGAAGGCATGTCGTACGGCATGATGATCGCCGTTCAGATGAACAAGAAGCATGAGTTCGATGCCATCTGGAACTGGGCCAATACCTATATGCTTATCACCGATCCGGCCAACCCTTCTGTCGGTTACTTCTCCTGGTCGATGCACACGGATGGAACGCCGCGCTCTGACTCGCCTGCGCCTGACGGAGAAGAATACTTTGTGATGAGCCTTTACTTTGCCGCGAACCGTTGGGGCAATGGCACTGGCATCTATGACTACAAGGCGCAGGCCGACCGCATCCTGAGCCTCATGCGCCATCATCCGGTCCAGACCGGCACACCGCCGTTTCGCGTAAAGCTCGGCGAACCGCCTTTCGCTCCTCCCCTGCCTCCCGGCTTTCCTCCGCGCAACCATCCGCAGACGGTCGGCCCCATGGTTGACGAACCGCACAAGATGATCCTTTTCGTTCCGGGCATGGGGCGCGGCAGCTTCACCGATCCCTCGTATCATCTGCCTGCTTTTTATGAGCTGTGGTCGCGCTGGGGACCGGTTGAGGACCGCGCCTTCTGGGCCGAAGCTGCAACCGCCAGCCGGGATTTCTTTCAGAAGGCCACGAACCCCACTACGGGGCTTGCACCTGACTACGCCGACTTCGATGGCAAGCCGCATGGCAGCGGCTTTAATCCGATGTCAGCTAACTTCTCCTATGACTCGTGGCGCACGGCCAGCAACTGGTCGATTGATTATTCGTGGTGGCATAAGGATGCGGAAGAGAATGTGTTGAGTGACCGCATCCAGAAATTCCTCTTCAGCCAGGGTGTCAACACCTTTAGCGATCAGTACACGCTGGACGGCAAACCGCTCTCGCAACGCCACTCCACGGGAATGCTTGCGACTACGGCGACTGCTGGTCTTGCTGCGACGAAAGGGCCAATCTCGAAGGCGTTTGTGGATGCGCTGTGGAATTCACCCATTCCATCTGGGGGGCAGCGCTACTACGACGGCATGCTTTACATGATGAGCCTGCTACATTCCAGCGGCAACTTCCGTATCTGGGGTCCTAAGTAGCGGAAATCAGGCAATATCTATTAACTGTTCCGACGGGTCTGTTCCTCAACTATGGACGAGAGAGGGACAGGCCCTTCGTTTTTTCGAGCAGCGATAATTTCGCATCAAACGTTGCAGGTGGTACAGGGGGAGCGATGAGTGGGGAAGCGATGAAGGCTGATCGGTTGTCGGGAGTTCTGCTGCATGTGACGTCGTTGCCGTCTTACGGTGGGGTGGGAGATTTCGGCCCAGCAGCGTATTCCTTCGTTGACTTTCTCGCTGCTGCGAAGCAGCGGCTGTGGCAGGTTTTGCCTCTAAGTCCTACAGGCTACGGTGGGTCGCCTTATTCGGCGCTGTCAGCGTTTGCGGGGAATCCCTTGTTCATCAGTCTCGAGCGGCTGGTGCAGGAGGGCTGGATCGCCGCAGAGCGAATCGACGGTTTGCCGGGACATGACGGGCCAGCGGATTTCGTAGAGGCGATGCGGATGAAGCTGCCGCTGATCGAGGAGGCGGGTGCGAACTTTCTTGATCGCGCGCCGGACGATGTGCGGGCTCGGTTTCAAAAATTCTGCCAGGACAATATCTCGTGGCTCTCTGACTATGCGCTGTTCAATGTATTGCGGAGAATGCATGGCTACGTCAGTTGGATCGACTGGCCAGCCGACTATGCGCGGCGCAAAAGCGATGCGTTGACGGCGGTGCTCAACTCGCATGGCCGCGAGTTGGCGATTGAGCAGGCGATTCAGTTTCTCTTCAACGAGCAGTGGTGTGCGCTGCGAACGTACTGCGCAGAACGGAAGATCCGGATTCTGGGCGACGTCGCTATCTTTGTGAACTACGATAGCGCCGATGTGTGGACGCATCCCGAGATGTTTGAGCTAGACGACGATCTGAAACCGACCCGGGTGTCGGGTGTACCGCCGGATTATTTTTCGATCACCGGCCAGCGTTGGGGGAATCCACTGTACAAGTGGGGCCTGATGAGGGAGCGCGGGTTTGACTGGTGGGTGGCGCGGATTCGTCGCGCGCTGACGCTTTATGACTCAATACGGCTCGACCACTTTCGCGGCTTCGAGGCGTTCTGGTCGATTCCGGCGGATGAGCCGACGGCGGTCAACGGCCTGTGGGTCAAGGCTCCCGGGCATGATCTTTTCAACCGATTGAAAGAGGTGTTTGGGCCGCTGCCGTTCATCGCCGAGGACCTTGGCTTGATTACGCCCGAGGTAGACGAGTTGCGCGAGCACTTCTGCATGCCGGGCATGAGAATCCTTCAGTTTGGCTTCTCGGACAGAGGCAGCCACCTCTACCTCCCGCACCGGTTTGTGCAGAACACGGTTGTTTACACGGGAACGCACGACAATAACACGACGCTGGGCTGGTGGCGCGACGATGCCGGGGAGATGGAACGATTCAACGCGCAGACGTATCTGCAGACGATTGAGCATGAGGGCGATATCGTATGGGCGATGATGCGAGCTGCGGCGAGATCGGTGGCGAATCTCTGCATCTTTCCGATGCAGGATATCTTGCACCTGGGCAGCGAGGGCCGGATGAATACTCCGGCGGCCGGGGCGGGGAACTGGACGTGGCGCTATGGGCTGAATGCGCTGCATCCGGATTTTGCGATCAAGCTGGCGGCGCTGATGGAGATGACCGACCGCGACGGTTATGAAGTCCCGAAAGAGGGGGCCGAAGCCGGTGAACCTACGGAAGAAGCTCACTGACGGGCAGAATGAGGCTCCAGCGTTTAGACTGAAGTTGAGTACATTAAACTTTCAGGAGCATCCATGCCTCTTTCTGGCGAAGCCATCCGCACGATGAATTATGTTGACGATATTTCGGTTACGCTGCGCCGCATTCTTGCAGTGTTGCCGTCGCTGACCGACGAGGAGCGTCAGCGCGTTTCTGACCACATCAAACAATCTGAACCGAGCTACGAGTCTGTCATCACCGCCGTCGCGAGCAAAAAATAATGCAGCCGGAAGTTTCCCCGTCACCGTTCGAGATCAGAACGGTGGCGGTGATAGGGGCTGGAACGGCTGGCCGTAGCTTTGCGCTGGCTTGTGTTGCCGCTGGATTTCATGTGGTGCTGGAAGACGTAATGCCGGCAAATCTTCGCCGAGCTGAGGCGGATTTCGCGGAGATGGACCTTCGCGATTCGCCGGGCAGCCTTGACCTTGCTTTGACTGTTGAAGACGCCGTTCGTGAGGCGGATATTGCCGTCGATTTCGTTCCCGATGAACTGGAATCGAAACTGGAGATCTTCAGCATGGTCGATCGGATGGCCCCGCCAAAGACGATCCTGTGTACGCCTAGTGACGCCTTGAGCATCACCGATCTGGCGTCGTGCGTGTATCGCCCTGAGCGGTGTTTTGCAGTCCGTGGAAGCTTCGCTGTTGGCGTTCCTGGCGTAGGTTCAGCCGTACGACTGTTGTATCCGGCATCTGCCGATGCAGGCACGCTGGCGACAGCGGAAGGGTTTTTGCGTTCGCTGCGCATGAATGTGCAGAGTGAACCGGACCCGGATGTACCTGTGCTGGTGAAGAACCAGACGCAAGCCACCCTGTAGATTCGTAGATTCGGCGAATAAAAGCAAAATTCGGAACTGTTTTATGGGATTTTGCGTAACAGAGGTGGGAGAATGAAGTCCAACCATCGTCATGCGCGCCCTTCTCGACATCTTTGCCCAGGTCTTCCAATCAATCGCAGCGAACAAGCTGCGATCCTTCCTCACCATGTTCGGCATCGCGTGGGGCGTGGCTTCGTTGCTGCTGCTGATTGGGCTGGGCGAGGGATTCCGCTCAGGGCAGCACAGGAGCCTGTCCGAACTGGGATCAGACGTCATCATGCTCTTTAGCGGGACCGTGCCCGCAATGCCGAACCAGCACACGGGCATGCGACCTTACAAGCTGACACTGAGCGACGCCGATGCGATTCGTGCCGATGCGACTCATGTTCGCAATGCGACGGCGTATATCGACCGGAGCGATGTGAAGGAGGTCAGCGAGTTCTCAAGCGCGGGAGGCTCTGTCCTCGGAGTTGAGGTGAACTATCCTCAGATTCGCAACCTTCCCATCGCCGAGGGCCGTTTTTTCGACGCAGGCGACGAGGCACAACATCGGCAGGTCGTATTTCTGGGCCAGAAAAATAATAAACTGCTCTTTCCCGGCCGACCCTCGGTTGGGTCTTTCATATTATTGAATGGCCGTCGTTTTCAGGTAATCGGCGTCGCGCCCATGATTGGCCGAGGCAACAACGACGGCGACAACCAGAAGATCTATATTCCGTTGTCGACGATGCTGCAGCTCTTTCCGATTATCGGCGAAAATATCCCCGTCGATGCTGTCACCTCCATTCAATATCAACCTACAACCGCAGACATGAACGAGGTAGCAAAGGCCGAGGTGCATCGCATTATTGCGGAGCGTCATGGATTTGATCCCAGCCTGACGGACGCCTTCGAAGAGTGGGACACCATCAAGGCGAATAAGACCGTCGGCCTGATCTTCACTGCCATGGACGTCTTTCTTGGCGGCGTAGGCATCGTTACTTTGGCTCTCGGCGCGGTGGGCATCGTCAACATTATGCTGGTGACGGTAACAGAGCGTACCCCGGAAATTGGCTTGCGCAAAGCGCTGGGCGCGACCAATCGCAGCATCCTGATCCAGTTTTTTCTGGAAGGGATCGTGCTGACTGGAATCAGCGGCCTGATTGGGATTGCGGGTGCGGCTACGCTGATGCTGGTTCTGGGACATGCGATGGGAAACAATCAGATGGGATTCGATCCGCCGCGACTGGTGCCGTGGTCGGCGGCGATGGCGATGGCAACACTTGTACTTTGCGGCGTTGTGGCCGGTATCTATCCGGCAAGCCGAGCAGCGATGATGCAGCCGGTTGAGGCGCTGCGCAAGGAGTAAGGCGATGCTGCGAGATATCTTCGGACAAGCGATAGAAGCGATGCGGCACAACGGGCGGCGGACCGCCATCACCATCGTCAGCATGGCGTGGGGCATCGCCACGGTTGTTCTTTTGCTGGCATACGGCGCAGGCTTCGGGCGCGCGTTCGAGACCATCTTCGCTCAGTTCGGCACCAACATGATCGGCGTCTTTCCCGGCACTACCAGCGAGCAGGCCGGAGGAACCAAGGCCGGTGTACCGGTTCGTCTCACGCTCGAAGATGTGGAGCGCATCCAGGAGACAGTTCCCGGCGTCCAGCACGTATCGCCTGTGCTCTGGAAATCAGTTCCGGTGCAGAATGATCTGCACACCTATACGTGGGAGGTGGATGGCGTCTCCCCCGATATTCAGGATATTCAGAAGATGGACCTGGCCGAGGGCCGCTTTCTCACGGCAGCCGATCTGCAACAACGAAATCACGTTGCGGTCATTGGATCGGAGGGCAAGTCGAAGCTCTTCTCAGGAATGTTCGCGCTCGGCCAAACCATCCGGTTGAACGGTATCAGCTTTGAAGTGATTGGCGTTCTGAAGCCCAAGATGCAGGAGGGCGATGACAATATCAATCGACTCACCTACATTCCGTTTTCAACCATGGGCGATATCAAGGACGCCAAATATCTTGACGGCATCTGGTTTAACTATCGCGGCGAGCCCAAGGCTGTGGAACACGCCCTGCGAAATACGCTCGCAGCCGCGCACTCCTTTCGGCCCACAGACCACAACGCTATCTGGGTGGCCAATATCATGGAGCGACTTGCGCAGTTCCGCATCGTATCGCTGGGATTGCAGGTGCTTTTGCTCTTTATCGGAACGCTGACGTTGGGCATCGCTGGCATCGGCCTCATGAATATCATGCTGGTCAGCGTGCAGCAGCGCACGCGAGAGATCGGTGTGGAGAAGGCGCTGGGGGCGCGAAAGCGCCACATTCTGCTTCAATTTCTTGCCGAAGCCCTGGTGATTACTGGAGTCGGCGGAGTGGCGGGCATCGCCCTGGCCTATGGAGTCAGCGAAGCCGTTGGCGGCATCACTTTTTATAGCGCGATTGCCTCAAATGCCAGTGCGGCCGATATCTATCTGCTGATTTCGCCGCATATCGTGATTTTGGCGACGGTTGTCCTCGTCGTCGTAGGCACCGTGAGCGGAATGATTCCGGCGATCCAGGCGGCCAATCTCGATCCCATCGAAGCGCTACGGTATGAATAACGTAACGCCTCATAGCGTAGCCTGATTAATTTTGCTCAGCCGGACGCTTGTATGGTTTCTGCATCAGCGCGCGCGCCTCGTTGATCGCACCCTGAGTATTGTCATTGGTCTGCACCGCGAGCCGATATTCATTGACGGCACGGTCGCGCTGGCCGGTCAGGTCGAAGATGCGGCCCAACTCGATGTGGCTCCAGACCTCGACCCACCTGGGGTCGTCATCTCCGCGTAGAGCGTCGCGGAAGGAGTTTGCCGCGGACTGATAATTGCGCTGCATGAAGAAGACTTCGCCGATTCGGTAGGAGGCAAGCGAACTGTTCTTGTTGGCGTCCAGAGCCTTCTGATACTCGATTAGCGCAGCCGTCAGATCGCCCTGCGCGACCTGCTCCTGTCCGCGTAAGACAGCCACACGCACTGCCAGATCGGGCGTGCTCTTTAGTAGCCAGTTCTCCGGGTCGATACTGATGTGGCGAGGCCGGCCAAAGGTCTCGACGGAGTACTGCGACTCGTTGCCGCTTACGACAATGCGCTTGATCTCGGTTTTACCGTCTGTTTCGATGCGCAGCTCAACCGGCATGCGAAAGAGGTCGAGGTCCTGCGTGATGGCTCCGACGGTACGAAAGCCCTTATTGTTTCCGAGACGAAAGACAGTATATTTGTCGCCAAAGGACGGCGCGCCGGTGCCGTCGATCCACTGCGAGAAAAAGGGCGTTAGTTCCAGATGGGACTGGGCTTCGGCGACGGTTTGAACGTCGGAGCTGCGAATGGACTTGTCGGTATATTGCGAGAGCAGGCCGCGGAGGAATTGGCTGAAGGTATCGTCGCCCATCTCCCAGCGGAGCATGTGGAAGACCATCGCACCTTTTTCGAGGGTCATGGACTGGAACTGCGGGGAGAATGGATCGAGGCGTCCGAGCGAGGTGAGCGGCATAGTATCGTACGCCAGCGCACCGGCAGAGACATCGGTGATGGCCGACTGAAACGCGGTCTTTCCTGCTGAATCTTCGAGATACATCAGCTCGGCATAGCGCGACATGCCGTTGGTGATCCACGCGTCATTCAAGGTCGCAGGCGAGATCTCGCTGCCCCACCATTGATGCGCGATGGTGTTGGAGATGAGCCCCTGGGCATTGCGGGCCGCGATGCGATTGCCACCGATGGCCACAATCTCCGGCGCCCAGGCGGCCGAGACGGCATCGTCCGGCAGCTCCACGAGGTTCAGGATCGGCGACTCGGGCTGACCAAACTTGCTGGTCATAAACTCAAACTCCCTGTTGGCAGTGTGAGCGAAGTCCAGGGTGAAGGGTTTGCGCTTGTCGGTGACGTAGACGTGAATATTGTTGACGCCTGACGTGCCGGCGGGGTCTAGAAACTTGCCGGCGATGATCGTTCCGGGGAAGCCCGGCTTGGTCCAGTTGAAGTCGTATTCGGTGCGATTGCCGGGCAGGTTCTTTTGTCCAGCTATTCCGCTGCCCACTACGCGCTCGTCGGAAGGCACGCGGATGTGCATTTGAGCGGTAAAGCGGTCAGTGTACAGGCCGGTCATGGGAAACCATGCGCCGGGATAGAGCAGAATGCTGATGGGATCGTCGATCGAGGCCAGCTTGATTCCGCTGACCGGGCTGGTATCGGACCCTTCCAGCGTGCCGGAGTATTCAAAGTTGTAGGTAGTGCTGGTTCCCTTGGGAATCGGCGTGGCCAGAGTAAAGCGCACCGTGCTGTTGTTGGTGAGGCGTTCCGATTCGAGTGGTTTCCCGCTCGCGTCCGTGACCTTGGTGATTTTTAATCCGTTATTCAGCTCAAAGACGGGAGAGGTCAGATCTTCAAGCGCCATGAAGGTTACGGCTGCCGTCGCTGTGAGTTGGTGCACCGCAGGATCGAGGTCGGCGGTAATGACATAGCCGGTGACATGCATCTGAGGTCTGGCCGGCGCTGCCCATAAGGGAGCCGCGAGAATGCACGCGGAAAACAAGGTCGTGGCCAGAACTCGAAGATACCGGGTAGGGAAGTGCATGTCGGGCGAAGATCCTCAAAAAAATAATGGTACAGCCTTCCTGATGTTAGACGCTCGCCGCTGGAATTCGGCCACTTGCGGCTCCGGTCTGCCTCAGCAGAGTTTCCACCGCGTCACAAACCTGTGCAATGGGGCTTGATCCCGCGGCTGCAAGCAGCTTGAAGTGTGTTTCGGCGAGATCTGCAAGCATCTGTTCCCGGCGAGGACCGTCGGCCAACAGGGGAGAAAGGTTCGCCGCAACATTTTCTGCGGTGAAGCGGTCTTGCAGCAGTTCTGGCACAATGCGCTTCCCGGCAACGAGATTGACCATGGCAATCGGGAGGTTGCCGTCTTTATCTTTCTCCGCCGGGATCTCAACCGGATACCGGATAAAATGCCGCGCGAGCGCAAAGGTAAGAGGGGAGACCCTATAGACGACGAGAAATGGATTTCCGATGACAGTTGCCTGTACCGTTGCAGTGCCGCTGGCAACAACGCTGGCGCGCGCGTGGTGGAGCGCCTCACGAGCGTCGTCGACGAGGGTCACTCTTGGCTTGGTTGCGCTGTAGTAGATAGGGTCTTGCAGGAAGTTGAGAATATACGGGTTGTTTACCGTCGAGGCTACCGGGATGACGAACTCATATCTGCCCTGATCGTTCAAGGCAGCGGCAGCATGCAGCATCTCCGGCAGGTTGAGTTTCACCTCTTTGCGCCGGCTGCCCGGAAGCAGGGCAATCCAGTTTTTTGACGGGTCGAGCGCGTACTTCGTGGCGTACTCCGAGCGGGTGACGTCGGGCAGCGGCAGCTGTGCCAGCGGGTGGCCGACGAAGGTGGCGTCGACGCCGCGTGCGCGGTAAAAGCTCTCCTCAAAGGGAAAGATGACCATCATGCGGCTGACTCGTTGCTGGACCCAGCGCAGGCGCTTTCGTTTCCACGCCCAGAGCTGGGGGCTTACGAAATAGATGACCGGGATGTTCAGCTTGTGGAGTGTGCGGGCGAGACGGAAGTTGACGTCGGGAAAGTCGATGAGGATGGCAATGTCGGGGCGGCGCTTTTTGATGGATGCGACCAGGCGGCGATACTCGCCATAGATACGTGGCATGTGGCGGATCACTTCGGTGATGCCCATGTGGGCCACATCTTCGGCGCGAACGATGCGATCGAGGCCAGCATCTGCCATCTCGGTGCCGGCGAGGCCGAAGCAGGTGAGCTGTGGCAGGCGGGTGCGGAGCTCGGTGATGATTTGAGCGCCGTAGTAGTCCCCGCTGGCTTCGCCGGCGGAGAGAAAGATGCGCGGAGATGGATTGCTTTCTGCCACGTTCGTCTCTTGTTCGCTTGACCACTGTATCAGGGGAGAACTGCGTCAGAAAGCTGGGAGGGCAGTACGGTGTCGGCTGGCATCTCCTGGTCTTTGTATTGCAACTGGTAGAGCTTCCAATAGAGGCCGCGGTGGGTGAGCAGTTCTTGATGGGTGCCGCGCTCGCGCAACTGTCCCTTGTGCATGACGAGGATGGTATCAGCCCGCTGAATGGTGGACAGCCGATGGGCGATGAGGATGGAGGTTCGTCCTGTGACCATGCGCGAGAGCGCGCCGCGTACGCGGAGTTCCGTGTCAGTGTCGACCGAGGAGGTGGCCTCGTCCAGGATAAGGATTCCGGGGTCGTGGGCCAGGGCGCGGGCAAAGCTGATGAGCTGCTTCTGGCCGGTGGAGAAGGTGGCACCGCGCTCTTGCACAGGCTCGGCGAATTGCAGCGGGAGCGAACGAATGAAGTCGCCTACGTTGACCTCATCGGCAGCGCGTTGCAGGCGCTCGTCGGTCACCCACTTTGAACCGAGGCGGATGTTGTCCGCGATGGTGCCGGTGAAGAGGAAGGGGTCTTGCAGGACTACGGCGAAGCGGCGGCGGAGGGCGTGCATGTCCTGCAGGCGCACGTCTTCGCCATCGACAAGGATGCTTCCGCGTTGAATATCGTAGAAGCGCATCATCAGGCTGATGATGGTCGTCTTGCCCGCGCCCGTATGGCCGACGATGGCTGCGGTCTCGTTGGGCTCTACGACGAAGCTGACGCCGCAGAGGATCCATTCGATGTCGGCGTAGCCGCGCAGTTCGTCTTCGGTCGCCGATGCCACGCGAAGGCGCTGTGCCTCGTCGAGGGTCTGATAGGTAAACCAGACATTGCGGAACTCTACTCGCCCGGAGCGGTCGCCCTCGATGGGTTCCGGAGGCGATAGAATCTCGGGTTCTGAATCCAGCAGCTTGAAGACGCGTTCGCTGGCGGCCATCGCGGCTTGCAGGATGTTGTACTTTTCGCTGAGGTCCTGAATGGGACGGAAAAAGCGTTGCGCGTACTGGATGAACGCGATGAGAACGCCGAGCGTGACAGTAGCTCCAGGCGAGCGCATCGGGTGCAGGATGTATTCGTAGAACGGCAGCCCTGCGGCCAGTGGTGCGCCAGTGAAGAGGGCGCTGACGCCGCCGCGCCAGAGGACAAGCGCGATGGCGATGGAGCTGAGCAACTCGACCGCCGGATAGTAGAGAGCGTAGGCGAAGATGGCGTCTTTGAAGGCGTCCATGTGCAGGCGATTGACGGAGGCAAACTCGTCGAAGGCGTGCTGCTCGCGGTTGAAGAGCTGCACGATGGACATGCCGCTGACATGCTCCTGCATGTAGCTGTTGATACGGGCGATGGCCGAACGGATGCGGCGGTAACTCTCGCGCACGTGCTTGCGGAAGATGCCGGTGATGTACAGAATCGCCGGGATAACGGCCAGCGTCAGCAGCGCCAACGGCCAGCTCATACGCATCATGATGATGACGATGAAGGCCAGGACGAAGATGTCTTCGAAGATGGCGAGGACGCCCGAGGTGAACATCTCGTTCAGCGCGTCCACGTCGGAGGTGACGCGGGTGACGAGCTTGCCGACAGGGTTATGGTCGAAGAAGCCGGGATGCATGCGCTGGAGATGGCGGAAGATCTGGCTGCGCAGATCGAACATGATCTTCTGGCCGGTCCACTGCATCAGGTAGGTCTGGATGAATTCGAGGACGTAGGTAATCAGCAGCGCGCTGAGGTAGATCAGGCCAAGCTGGGTGATGCCAGCCATCGGTTGTGGACTGAGGTGGTGCGCCAGCCAGGAGAGTTTTTCCGGCGGCGTCTTCGTCATGTAAGTATCGACGGCGACTTTGACGAGATAAGGGCCGACAACATCGGTGGCGGCTTTGAAGATGATGGCGATGGCGGAGAGCACAACCTGCAGCTTGTAGGGGCGCAGGTAGGTCAGAAGACGGCGCATGAGACGGCCGTCATAGGCTTTACCTACGATGTCGTCGTCGTGCGCGGCCTTCTTCGCGGCTTCTTTTTGCGCTTTTTTTTGTTTCTGCTCGTCAGCCATCTAAGTATCTCTATTCTAGATGCTTGGGGCGAGAACAGGATTCTCTAGTTATTGCTGCGCTGGCATTGAAACTGCGCCTACGACAGCGCCTTCCCCCGGGCGTTGCGCAAATACAACAATCCGCATGGTTGCAGGCGTCGAATTTGCCGGAGCGAGGAGCTGCGCGTGCAACGGGCCGGATGCGAGTTCGTTCAGCTTGGCGATCTTTTGCAGCGATCGAACGACAGCAACATGATGAAGGACTTGCCCCTTGTTTTCGCCACGTTGAACATTTGTTGTGTCAGTCGGATCGACGAGGGCGGCATAGAGGTCCGCGTTCGAAAGCAGATTGTGCGGTGCCGAACTGGAGACTGTAAACGAGACATGGTCTCCGTCCACGGCTGCCTTTGAGAGCGCGAGGTTGATCTTGGCCGTGTGGGCCTCGCTGTTGATGGCGCGAACGATATGGGGCGCGTCGTTGCCGACGAACGGCTCGGTGCCGTCCACGACCATCTGCGGCGTGTAGACATCGTCCAGATGGAAGCGGAAGCGGTACTGATTTTGTCGCTCTGTATATTGATGCGAAGAAAAGCGGTCGTGCCAGCCGAGTTGGTCCCAATAGTCGACGTGCTCGCCAAGCGCGATGATCTCTGTACCGACGAATGGCTGGGCCTGATCCAGCTTTGCGAGCAGGGCGTCGGCAGGTGGGCAGCTCGAACAGCCTTCCGAGGTGAAGAGCTCCACCAGCACGGGAGAGCGCTGCGGCGCGGTTTGAGCGGTGGCTTGTCCGGAGATAAGGACGAGCATGAATAGAAGGGCTCCGACAGGAGCGAGCAGGCGAAATCGCAGCATAGTCTTACCTCTTAGGCACCTCTTGCAGCATAGAAGGCTTATTGCCGTCTGAAGCAGCCTTCGTGAAACAATTAGTTTGAGGCGTTTTCGGCAAAATGGTTACAACGGCTGGAGTCTACATCTCGGTCCCTTTCTGCAAGGCGAAGTGTACCTTCTGCAACTTTGCCTCGGGAGTGTTCGCCGCTGACCGAATGCAGCATTATGTCGACCGCATATGTGATGAGATTGGCGCGGCGCGGGATGCGGCAGTGAGGTCCGGGACGCGGCTGCCGAAGCTGGTGGATTCGATCTACTTTGGCGGTGGAACACCCAGTCTGTTGAGCGCGGCACAGTTTCGCCAGATGTTTCAGCATTTGCGGGGGGAGTTCGAGTTGGCGCGGGACGCTGAGATAACGCTCGAGTGCGCTCCGGGGCAGCTCGGCGACGAGACGCTGGAGGAGCTGCTGCGGCTGGGCATGAACCGCGTCAGCTTTGGGGTGCAGTCCTTTGTCGACCGCGAGACGGCGGCGGTAGGGCGATTGCACACGCGGCTGGAGTGCGAGGCGGAGATTGTGCGAGTCCGCAATGCCGGAGTTGAGGACATCAGCATCGATCTGATCGCCGGACTTCCGTACCAGACGCGGGAGAGCTGGCAGTATTCGCTCGAGCAGGCGATTGCCAGTAACGTCGAGCACGTCAGCGTTTACATGCTGGAGGTCGATGAGGAATCGCGCCTGGGCGAAGAGGTTCTTGCCAAAGGGACTCGCTATCATGCGTCGGCGGTTCCCTCCGAGGATGAGAGCGCCGATTGGTATCAGATGGCCTGTGAACAGTTCGAGGCTGCGGGGTTGGGGCAGTATGAGATCTCCAACTTTGCTCGTCAGGGCCACGCTTCGCGCCACAACCTCAAGTATTGGCAGCGGTTGCCTTACATCGGCTTTGGCCTCGATGCGCACTCGATGCTGCTGACCGAAGCGGGCGCGTTGCGGTTTGCGAATACGAGCGAGATGGATGCTTATTTGGATCAGCCTGAGTCTGCTTTTCGTCAGGCCTCGAAGAGTATCCTTGAGCCGGATTTTGATGTTATTGGCGTTGAGCAGGCTTTTGAGGAGGCGCTCTTTCTCGGGCTTCGACTCAATGAAGGCGTTAGTCTTCACCTGCTGCGTGGGCAGTTTGGCGAGGCGATGGTGCAGGATGCGATGCCTGCGCTGCTTGAGGTTCGTGAGGCAGGGTTGCTGGTGCTGGAGACCGATCGCGTTCGCCTGACGGCGCGAGGCCGCATGGTTTCGAATGAGGTTTTCAGCCGACTGCTGGTTACCTCGGCTGCATAATTTCTGACGGGAGCAAGGACACCATGATCGATCTGCGGAGTGACACTGTTACCAAGCCGACGCCCGCGATGCGCGAGGCGATGTTCGCCGCCGAGGTGGGCGACGATGTGTATGGCGAAGACCCAACCGTCAATCGGCTGGAGAGCGATGCCGCTGCCATCTTCGACAGGGAGGCTGCGCTTTTTGTTCCGACTGGCACGATGGGGAACCAGATCGCCATTCGTCTGCACACGCAGCATGGGCAGGAGATCGTCTGCGAGGCTCGGGCGCATGTGCTGGACTGGGAGATGGCCATGGCTGCGGCGTTCTCCGGGTGCCAGTTGCGCCCGGTCGCCGGGGAGCGAGGCGTGCTTTCGTGGGAGCGGATCAGGCAGGCGATTGGGGCGAAGATCTACTACCGCGCTCAGACTGGTCTGATTTGTATCGAGAACACGCACAACATGGCGGGCGGAACGGTTACGCCGTTGGCTCGGATGCGCGAGATCTGCGACGGTGCGCATGAGGCTGGTTTGCCGGTGCATCTCGATGGAGCGCGTGTCTTTAATGCTTCGGTCGCGCTTGGCGTTGGTGTAGCGGAGCTTACCGAAGGCTGCGATACGGTGATGTTCTGCCTGTCGAAGGGGCTGGGCGCTCCGGCGGGCTCGATGCTGGTGGGCAGCAGGGAGGCGATGGAGCAGGCTCGCAACTTTCGCAAGGCGCTGGGCGGCGGAATGCGGCAGGCTGGTGTGCTGGCTGCTGCCGGTCTGGTCGCGCTGCACGAGATGACGGCGCGGCTGGCGGACGACCATGCTAACGCTCGTCTACTGGCCGAGGCGGTTGCGGCTGAGCCGAATGCCGAGATTGATCTGGAAGGCGTCGAGACCAATATCGTTATCTTTAAGCTGCGCGGTGACGCGGCTGGGTTCTGCCAGAGACTGCGCGAGAAGGGTGTGCTGGGGAGTGCGATTGGGCCGGATGCTGTTCGTTTCGTGACCCACTTTGATGTGGACCGCGAGGCTTGTGGTCGCGCTGCTGGTATCGTGGCCGGGCTATTGCGGGCTGGCACTGCGGCGTGAGTCTGTCCTTTCTGGGGGTACCCCCCTCCTGTACTTTTCTTGCGAAGTCTTCATTCTAAAAGGGGTAAATTTCAAAGTCTTGATTCTAAATTGGTTAGCGGTAATTTTCAGATTCTAAAGCGATTGTTTGGTGATTGGAGCGGTTCTCTTCCAGGGGTAGCTTTGGTGATTCGAGCAAAACGCAGATTCCCTTCGGGAATGACAAACACAAAAGGAAGCCACGCTGAAGCAGAGCCGCTTGCGGACGGGCTGAAGCCCGTCCCTTTCAAAGCCAGAACTTAACCAGAGTTTCCCTAAGTCTGCTTTCATTTACGTCCCTAGGTCTGCTTTCATTACGTCCCTAAGTCTGCTTTCATTTTAATGGATGGAATGAAACTGTTTTGCAGCTTTTCCGGGTTTATTTTTCGACTGTAAATGGTTTATTTTGTTTAACTTGCATCGGATGGGTGGTTAAGGGAGGGCTTGACAGGTTGAAGGAATGGGAGAGATAGGCCGGGCTTTCAGCCTTCGTATTTCGGGGCACGCATACCCAGGGCTGGTATGAGCCGCGCCGTTGGCGTTCCAATGCGATCAACCCGCTCAACACCATTAAGGAATTTGCTCTAGGGATGCTCTGATTTATTCCCAGAGACGTTCCTCAGGGGCTAAAGCCCTATTCATTTTATTAGACTTACGGCACGGCTGAAGCCGTGCCCTTAAGCAAGACGAGGACTTAATCAGAGGTTCCCTAATGTTCCCTAGTCAGTATCGACATATAAAACGACAAGAGTTGAATGGCGACAAGGCGGAAGCAGAAGTAAAAATGATGGCGCTACGGTGAAACCGCAGGTCCTTCGACTGCGTCTCTCGCGATAAAGCTACGAGAGACTTCGCTCAGGATGACAGTTTTCATACTTATCAATAATTTTTCATATTTATCAATAATTTACGAAGTGCCTATATGTCGATACTGCCTAGTCGCCGCCTGCGTTGATGGTGGGTTTGGTGGCTAGGAAGACGCTGACGGAGGTACCGTGGGTGGCTTCGCTGGTGTCGCTGGCCAGATCGATGGTGCCGCCGTGCTTGGTGACGATGCCGCGGCTGACCCAGAGGCCGAGGCCGGTGCCGCGCTCGCCCTTGGTGGTGAAGAAGGGCTGGAAGAGATGCGGCTGCACCTCTTCGGGAATGCCGATGCCGTTGTCGGTGATGGTGACGGTGGCTCCAGACTCCTGCTTGATGCCGTTGATCGAGAGGGCCGGTTGCGGCCTGAGACTGACGTTTACCTGTCCGCCAGGACCGGCTGCTTCCGCCGCGTTCGTAATCAGGTTGCTGAAGACCTGCCGCAGCTCGGCGGGGAAGGCGTCGACCGAGATGCCGGAGGGGAGATCGGTGTGGACGATGACCTGATCGTCGCTGAAGCGGCGCTCCATGAGCAGAAGAATCTCCTGCAGCATCTCTTTGAGGTCGACCAGGACGGGAGCGCGGGACTCGCGATAGAGGCCGAGCATGGCGCGGCTGATCTGGGTGACGCGGGCCAGCTCCTGCTCGGCCATGTCCATGAACTGCACCGACTCCTCTTTGGTGGCTCCATTGCGCATGAGGTAGAGCAGGTTGGAGACGGAGTCGAGGGGGTTATGGATCTCGTGGGCGATGGTGGCGGCGAGGCGTCCGGCGACGGCCAGCTTCTCGTTGGCAAGAAGAGCGTCCTGCGTTTTGCGCTCGAGGGTGATGTCGCGGAAGACCATGACGACGCCGGCGATTCCGTCGGTGCGGTCGCGGATAGGGGCGCCGCTGTCGGCGATGTGCAGCTCGGTCTTGTCTTTGCGGATGAGGATGGTGTGGTTGCCGAGACCGACGATGCGGTTGAGCCGCTTGACCTTGGAGACGGGATTTTCCACGGTGGCGCGGGTCGCCTCGTTGACGATGTGAAAGATGGTCTCGAGGGGCCTGCCATAGGCTTCGGCCTGTGACCAGCCGGTGAGTTCCATGGCGACCGGGTTCATCATCTGGACCAGGCCCTCGGTGTCGCAGGTGATGACGCCGTCGCCGATGGAGGCGAGGGTGGTGCGGAGTTGCTGCTCGGACTGGAAGATCTCTTCGGCACGGCGGCCCAGGACGTCGAGCGATGTTCTGTAGGCGTCGGAGACGGCGTGGAGGCGATTGCGGGTGAACAGGCCGATGAAGATGCCGACGCAGAGAGCGAGCACAAGCAGGAACCACTCCATGCGGCGAACCTGATCCTGCCAGAGATTGATTCGCACGGCGCGGCGCTGCTCGGCGTTGTGGGTGGTATTGGAGAGGTCATGGCGGATGTCATCCATCATGGACTTGCCGCGCAGGTTCAGATCAACGTCGCGAACCTGGCCGCCAGCCTCTATAGTGGCGACGACGGGGAGAGCAAAGGCATCAAGCCAAAGCTGGTGTTTTTCGATGAGATCGTCGATGTAGCCCTTTTCGACTTCATCGAGGCCGGGAAGCGATCTCATCTTGTCGAACTCGGCCTGCAGGCGGGGGGAGGCGTCGAGATAGGGCTGAAGAAAGCGGGCGTCGGAGGTGTTTTCGTATCCGCGCAGGGCGGACTCCTCGTTGAGGATGAGGGTGTTGAGGCGGCTGACCTGGGAGATGTGGGCGTCAGACTCCTGGATCAGCCGGACGGTCGAATTGGCTCCCTGAATCTGCAGATACAACGCCACCGCCGCCAACAAGAGCGCGACTACCGGCAAGAGAAACACTTGCCGCAGGATGCGATTGAATTGACTTAGATTCACAGCCCTCTCTTAAGCCCGACTTATTGGTTGCAGGAGACTGCCCAGCTTGCTCAATAGAACCGGTGGACCCTCTCCCTTGGTCATGCACAGGTCGACCATGGAGAGCACCTCGGAGGGCAGACCAATGTAGGCAGAGAGAAGAAGGATGGGGATGTGAGGCTTGGCCTGGCGCATCTTCGCGGCTACCTCGCCGCCATTCATTCCGGGCATGGAGTAGTCGAGTACAACGCAATCGATGGGCTCGCTGGCAAACAGCTCGAGCCCGGCTGAGCCGTCGGGCGCGGTGAGGACACGGTATCCAGCCCGCTCGAGCAGAATCTTGCGAACCTTCAAGCCGATCAGTTCGTCATCGACACAAAGGACGAGATGGGGTTCTTGCGCCATAAGCACTCGATTCGGAGAAACTGCTATTCAGGATAACGCCTGGGCGTATAAAAGTAACATTTCCTATAGGACTGACGCTGAGGATTCATCGTACGTTAGCAATGTTTCGGTCACAGTAGGTTAATCTGGCGGTAACACTGAGGTTACAAATTGAGTCAGACGATCTTTGTATTGGAAGACGATGCCGATATCTCTCGCCTGGTGCAGTATCACCTGGAGAGCGCCGGTTATACCGTCCGCGTCTATTCGACCATCGGCCAGATTGTTCCCGATGCCGACCGCCAGCCGCCAGCACTTTTTCTGTTGGACATCATGGTTCCGGGCGGCGATGGACTGGATCTTTGCCGCAGGCTGCGTCAGAACCCCACGCTGAGCGTGATCCCGATTATCTTTCTGACGGCGCGTGCCGCGGAGAACGACCGCGTACAGGGGCTCGAGATGGGCGCGGACGATTACATCACCAAGCCATTTGCCACGCGGGAGTTAGTTGCGCGGGTGAAGGCTGTGCTGCGCCGGTTCGAGCGGCCAACCTCGCCGTCTGTCTTGAAGTTTGAAGAGATCGAGATCGATGCGGGCGCGATGCAACTGCGCGTCAAGGGCGAGTTAGTGACGACGACGGCGACGGAGTTTCGGCTGCTCGATTATCTCGCACGCCATCCGGGGAGGGTATTCAGCCGCGACCATCTGCTGGATGCTGTGTGGGGCGATGCCCGTTTCGTTACGCCGCGCTCGGTCGATGTCTATGTCCGCCGCATTCGTGAAAAGATCGAAGCCGATGCCGAGAGTCCGCGCTATTTGAAGACCATGCGCGGAGCAGGGTATCGCTTTGAAATTCCCAAGGCTTAGCAGTCCTGAGTGCAGGTGCATTGGTGAGGCGTAGTCTCTTTCTTTCGGTTTTTGTTCGCATGACGATAGCTTTGGCGGTCGTCGTAGCGCTGTGCGTGTGGCTTGCTCCGCGTGGTTGGATCTTCGCTGCGGTTTTCTTGCTGGGCTGGGCGGCATTAAGCTCGCTGCTGATAGCGCGGTTGATAGGGCAGGATGTTTCCACGCTGCGGCTCTCGACGGTAGCTATTGCAGAGCGCCCTGTCGGCGCAATCGGCAACCAGTATGCTGACTTCGACGAGGTTGCCCATGCAATCTCGCAGGCTTCGGAGCAGGTGCAGCTGCATCTTGCGGAGGCTTCGGAGGGACGCCATAAGCTGGAGGCGATGATCGACAGCATGCAGGACGCTGTGGTCGCCGTCGATCAGGCGGGGCGCATCCAGTGGACCAATCAATGCATGCAGAGGCTGATTCCAGGGGCTTTCGTCGGCGGAGCGGTGCGTGTGGGGCATGCGCTGGTGCAGACGATCCGCGACCCGGATGTTCTGCAATGTGTTCGCTCGGCACTGGACGAGCGCGTGGTGTGCGAGCGGCGATCGACGTCGGTGGTGCCGGGGCGCATCTTCGAGATTGCAGCGTCACCGATGCCGGGCGGCGGTGCCGTGGCTGTTCTGCACGATATGACACGCATCGAGCAGGTGGAGCGTATTCAGCGCGACTTTGTGGCGAACGTCTCGCATGAGCTGCGCACACCGCTTACGTCGATCAGCGGCTATGTCGAGACGCTGCTTGACCATGAGGCAGGGCTCAGCAGGCAGGCACGGGAGTTTCTCTCGACGATTCTGAAGAATGCTACGCGCATGAATCGACTGACCGAGGACCTGTTGCTGATGGCCAGGGCGGAATCGTCGGAGGGAGAGCTTCACCCGGTACCGGTGCGGGCAGATACTCTGATTCGCGATGCGGTGCAGACAATGAGCGGCATGGTTCAGGATGCAGAGGCGGTGCTGGAGATCGGGGAGGCGACGGCTGCCGAGGTGTTCGCCGATACGGATGCGATTGTGCAGGTGCTGAGCAATCTGATCGAGAATGGCATCAAGTATGGACAGGGGCGCAATGCTGCGGCTCCCCGCGTGATCGTCAGCGCGCGCGAGGTCTCGGAGCCGGTTGAGGCGGTGGAGTTTCGTGTGCGTGACTTTGGACAGGGAATTGCCTCTGAGCATCTCGGCCGAATCTTCGAGCGCTTCTACCGTGTGGACAAGGCACGTTCGCGGGAGTCGGGAGGGACCGGGCTTGGGCTTGCGATTGCACACCGGATTGTGCAGGTTCACGGAGGCACGATCCGTGCGGAGAGTACGCTGAATCATGGCAGCACGTTCCTCTTTACGTTGCCGAAACAGTCTGTGCTGCCGGGCCGTGCATGAGAAGCGATGCAAGCTTTTGCCCAGCATTCATACCTTTGTAACCTTGGCTTAACATTGCTGGTCGACACTCAAAGAGATACAAATCCAATTTTCTGAGGTAATCAGGTGGAACGAGTGAGTTTGAAAATTGCTGCCGCAGTATTGCTTGCTTTCTGCGTCACGGGCTGTAAACAGTCTGCCAATACGTCCGCAACATCGGAAAGCCAGAGCAGCGCGCAGAACCTGAATGGCGCCGGTGCAACGTTTCCTTATCCCATCTACTCGCGCTGGTTCAGCGAATACGCTCAGGCGCATCCTGGAGTCCACATCAACTACCAGTCGATCGGATCGGGTGGAGGCATTCGCCAGGTTTCCGAGCAGACGGTTGACTTTGGAGCGAGCGATGGCCCGATGACGGACCAGCAGCTTGCGGCATCGAAGACTCCGCTGATGCATATTCCTTCGGTGCTGGGTGCGGTGGTGCCGGTCTACAACATTCCGGGAGTCACGGGAAATCTTAACTTTGCCCCCAGTGTGATTGCCGATATCTACCTGGGCAAGATCACCAAGTGGAATGACCCACGGCTGGCGAAGGACAACCCCGGTGTCAAATTCCCAAGCACGGCGATTCTTCCAGTCTATCGTTCGGACGGAAGCGGAACGACGTACATCTTTACCGATTTGCTCTCCAAGATCAGCCCGGAGTGGGCCACAAAGGTAGGCAAGAGCACGTCCGTGAAATGGCCGGTAGGAATTGGACAGAAGGGTAACGAGGGTGTTGCCGGAATGGTGCGCCAGTCGCCTTCGTCGTTTGGCTACGTCGAGTTGATCTATGCGCTGCAGAACAAGATGACCTACGGTGCTGTTCGCAACGCTTCAGGCAAGTTCGTTCTTGCGAGCACGGATGGTGTGACGGCGGCAGCAGCAGCAGCGGCTGCGAACATGCCGGCGGATTACCGGGTCTCGATTACCAACGCAGCTGGCGATACCTCTTATCCGATCAGCAGCTTCACCTGGTTTTTGATTCCCACGCATTCGTCTGATGCTGCGAAGACGCAGACACTGAAGGATTTCCTGACGTGGATGCTCGATCATGGCGAAAGTGAAGCGTCCTCGATGGGATATGCTCCGCTTCCCGCACAGGTCCAAAGCATGGTCCGGCAGAGCATTGCTAACCTCAAATAATCTGATCTGCCGCACGGCTCCAAAAGCCGTGCGGCATCTCTGGCTTTCCTTGGCTACAATCAATTGAAGAGACTCACCTCACAGGATTCAGGATTGTGCCTCCGAGTCGTATGACTACCGAACGAGAACCAGGATCTTCGATGCCGGTTGAGCCGTCACTTACACCTGCCGTCTTCGCTGTGGCTAATCCGGCTACAGGCGGAGCGCCGTCTTCGCCAATACGGGACTATCTCAGCAAGCGGGGGAGCGGAAGATTTGCGGATAACAGCTTTGCGGCTCTGATGCTGCTTTGTGCATGCAGTATCTTCGCCATCGTTGCCTTCATCTTCTGGATCTTGACGGTCCGTTCCCATCTCAGCCTGGTCCAATTCGGCTTGAAGTTTTTTTCCCGTTCGGCGTGGAACCCGGTCTCCGGTGATTTCGGCGCGCTTCCGTTTATCTATGGCACGCTTGCAACTTCGTTTCTTGCTCTGTTGATGGCGGTACCGCTTGCGCTTGGCGTGGCGGTCTTCGTGACGGAACTCTGTCCCAAGCCGCTGCGTGCGCCGATCTCATTTCTCACAGAACTGCTAGCTGCGATTCCAAGCGTGGTGTATGGCCTGTGGGGAGTGTTTGTTCTCGTTCCGCTGATACGAGATGTTGTCGGTCCGTTTCTTACAAAAACGCTTGGCTGGACTGGCTTCTTTGACGGCCCGAATTTCGGCGTCGGCTTGCTCACGGCAGGCATCATTCTTGCAATTATGATTCTGCCCATCATTTCATCGCTGACTCGCGACATCATGCTGTCAGTGCCGAACAGCCAGCGTGAAGGTGTGCTTGCACTGGGTGCGACGCGGTGGGAGATGATTCGCGTTGGTGTGCTTCGCAACTCGCGCATCGGCATCGTCGGCGCAGTGATGCTTGGCCTTGGGCGCGCACTGGGCGAGACGATGGCGGTCACCATGGTCATCGGCAATCACCCGAATATCAGCAAGTCGCTCTTCGCGCCTGCCAACACACTGGCCAGTGTGATTGCAGGAGAGTTTACCGAAGCGACAGGCGATCTCTATCTGAGCGCGTTGATCGAGATCGGTCTCGCTCTTTTCCTGGTTACAATCGTCGTCAACGCGATTGCCCGCCTTCTGGTGTGGGCGGTCACGCGTGGCGCGCCGGTAGGAGCGGCCTGAGATGAGCACACAGCCTGTGATTCCGCCCACGCAGCCTCGCCCTATGAATTTTCAGTCGAAGGGGATGCGTTTCAACACGGCACGCCGCGCTGCGATGAACTATTTTGTCAGCGGTCTGGCAGTTCTTGCTACGGCTATTGTCCTTGTACCGCTTGCCGCCATTCTTTTTTATCTCGTTTACAAGGGTGCAAGTTCGCTGAACCTGGCCTTCTTTACGCACATACCTGCTCCGGTGGGCGAACCCGGCGGCGGCATGGCGAACTCAATTATGGGATCAGGCGTCATCCTTATCCTTGCAAGCCTGATGGGAATTCCCATTGGAATCTCCGCTGGCGTTTATCTGGCGGAGTTTGGCCGCGGCAAGATGCTTGCCAACGCTGTGCGCTTCACGGCGGATGTGCTGAATGGCGTTCCTTCGATCGTGATGGGCATTGCGATCTATTCGCTGGTGGTGATGCCGCAGAAGCATTTCTCGGCGCTGGCCGGTGGCATCGTGCTCGCCATCATGATGGTGCCAACCGTGACGCGCACGACAGAAGAGATGCTATCGACGGTTCCCCATGCGATTCGCGAAGCAGCGCTCGGTCTTGGCGTTCCCAAGTGGAGGACGGTGCTCTCGATCAGCCTCCGCACGGCCTCACCGGGAATCATCACCGGCTGCATGCTGGCCTTCGCACGCGTTGCCGGAGAGACGGCGCCGCTGTTGTTTACCGCTTTTGGAAATCAATTCTGGAGTTTCAGGCTTAACGAGCCGATCGCTGCACTGCCGCTGCAGATTTATGTTTATGCCATCTCGCCTTACGATGAGTGGCATCGGCTGGCGTGGGCAGGTTCGCTGGTTCTTATCGTTATGATTATGGTCTCAGTCACGCTGGTCCGCATCTATGCCAGCCGCGGCGTACTCAAGGGAGGAAGCTAGTGGGAGTAGGCATTCAGGTCGAGAACCTAAACGCGTGGTATGGCAGCACCCACACCCTGCAGGACATTAACCTGCACATCCCCGCGAACCATGCCACTGCGCTGATCGGGCCGTCCGGATGCGGCAAATCTACCTTTGTTCGCTGCCTCAATCGGATGCACGAGACCAATCCGATTGCGCGAGCAACGGGCACGGTTAGAATGGGCGAGATTGATGTCTACAAAGATGCGTCGCCGGTGGAGATTCGCCGCCGCGTAGGCATGGTCTTTCAGCGCCCCAATCCATTTCCCACGATGTCGATCTATGACAATGTGGTCAGCGGATTGAAGCTGAACGGCTTTCGTAATAGGCGCGTGCTCGACGAGACGGTCGAGCGGTCACTGAAGCAGGCCGCGCTATGGGAAGAGGTGAAGGACGATCTCAAGAAAAAATCAGGTGCCAGCCTCTCCGGTGGACAGCAGCAGCGCATGTGCATCGCGCGTGCACTTGCGGTCGATCCCGAGGTGTTGTTGATGGACGAGCCTGCGTCTGCGCTCGATCCTGTCTCGACCTCGAAGATTGAAGACCTCATCTTCCAACTTAAGAGCCAGTACACCATCGTCATCGTCACGCATAATATGCAACAGGCTGCACGCGTGGCTGAGAATACGGGCTTCTTTCTGAATGGCAAGATGGTCGAGTTCGATTCGACCCACAAGATCTTTACCAACCCCCGCGATAAGCGCACCGAAGATTACATCACCGGGAGGTTCGGATGACGCGGATTAAATTCCAACAGAATCTCGACGACCTCAAAGAGCGGTTGCTCATTATGGCCGGTATGGCGGAGCAGGCCATTCAGCGATCGATTGAGGCTTACAGCAGCCGCGACCTCAGCATCTGCGAGCTGGTCTTTCGCTCTGAGCCCTCCATCAATCGGCTTGAGCGTGAGATTGATCAGATGGCGCTGGACCTGCTCGCGATGGAGCAGCCGATGGCTATCGATCTTCGCTTCATCCTCTCGGTGATTCGCATTAATGCCGATTTGGAGCGGGTCGGCGATCAGGCCGTCAATATCGCGATCCGCGTCCGCGAGATGGGGGCCTTTGCGAATACCGATCTTCCGGTAGACATTCCCAAGCTGGCTTCGCTGGCGTCGGCGATGGTGCGCAAAGCGTTGCAGGCTTTCATCGAAGCCGATGCGGAATTGGCGCAATCGGTGCTTCTGCTCGATGACCAGGTGGATGAGATGAACGATGCGGCGTTTTATGCGCTTAGTACGCTGATTAAGGAAAAGCCTGAACTGACGCCGCAGTCGCTCAATGCGCTCATCATTGCGCGGAACCTTGAGCGGGTTGGAGATCACGCCACCAATATCGCGGAGGATGTCATCTTCTGGGTGCGCGGGTTCGATGTTCGGCATAATCCACGCACCGATTAATTAGGCTGTTTCGGGATCCCACCAGGTTAGCTGCGGCAGAAGCGGGTAGTAGAGCGCTAGGCGAATCTTTCTCCCTGCGCTGTTTATTCTTTGCGCGTAAGTCAGCATTTGTGGGCGGTATTTTTCTCGTTCAGCGGCGAGAAACGCTTCAACGCCATTGCTTCCATGTGTGGTCGTTTTGTAGTCCACGATCCAGAGGTAGTCGTCTCCTTCAGCGAGCGGTGTTGAGCCTGCGCGAAAGATGCGATCGAGCCGGACGTTGCTGCGTGTCTCTGCCCACGAGGTGAGTGCAAACTCGGTGGACGCTTCTTTGTGGGCTGCCAGTATCCATAGTCCTTCAGCGTCGCGCAGAGAATTTTCAAGGGCAGTTCTTACGCGCGAAGCCAGTTGCTTTACGCGGGGCGCGGCTAGCCCATTGCCGCGTAAAACTGTCGAGATGCGCGGTTCCCATGTTGTTAATTCTTTTAGCAGCACCTCTGGGCGAGTTCCGTGCGCGAGCCGCTTTGCGATTACTTCTAGAAATTCGTGGACGGCATTTCCAAAGGCGCGTGCCTCGAATGAGCCTTCCGGTCGCTTGAAGTGAGCTGACTGCATCTCAATGCGGATGTCTCCGTACGAGAGCTTTTGCATTGCGGCAAATCTCGAAGCTGGCAAAAAGTTCAATGGCAGACGCTCCAGCATTGCGGGTCGCTCCTCTGCTGCCGCCGCGGCTAAGCTGCCAACGAATGCATCGGTAGATGGTGTGGGCTCCTGATGCGATAGGGCAAGCGTACCCTGCACGTTGTCAGGAGCGTTATGCTCAACAACAAAATGCCGCTCTGCCGCGGGCCACGCCGCACTGAGCAGGCTTCCGTATGCCTGACTGATCGATCCGTCCGATTTGATCTCTGGAGCAGCGAAGAGATGCAACTCTTCTTTTGCTCGGGTACATGCGACGTAGAACAATCGCTTTCGCTCTGCAGCATCGCGAGCCTTCTCGATGTTGTTCAGCCAATCGTTCAGCTCTCGCGACTCCTCTCCCTTACCGATGATTGGAGCAAGAACTACATGCGCGGCGTCAGACCCTCCCGAATCAATCTCATTCCATGTCAACAATCGCCCACTAGATACACGAGCCCGCTTTTCCAGTCCCGGCACGATCACTACATCCCATTCCAGTCCCTTTGCTCCGTGAATCGTCATCAGGTCGACTGCGCCTGCGCTGACTGCCGCTTCAGCGTAAAGCTTCTCAAGCCGCGTCTTCAATAGGATCAAGTCGATTGAGCCAGCCTGCTCTTCGATCTCATCCAGCAATTGCAGGTAGCGCCGCGCATTCTCCATTTTTTCGGGCGTCAGATAAACATCGCCGCCCAGGGAGCGCCACGTTCGCTCAACCCATTGTGCTGTCGTCAGCCTGTCGCGGTGTTCAGACGCGGCCTGTAGCACCGGCCAGATTCGCGTGAGTCGCTCACAGCTTTCGTCATTCAGCAGATGTCCGCGCTCTGTCAAAATGTCGTCGATGGATCGCTCTGCCCACGTATCGTCGTCTGCACCGGCGAGCAGATGCAACTCAGAGGATTCCAGACCGCACCAGGGGGCATGCAACACGGCGAACCATGCCACTCTGTCTGCTGGATGCAAGAGCGCTCGCGTCAGCGCGAAGAGGTCAAGCACTTCGCGCTGCTCTCCAAGCGCCTTGATGTCGACGGCACGAAAGGGAATTGGCCCTGCACCATTATCCTTTTCCAATGTGGCGACGATGTTGGTCAAATGGCTGCGGCTTCGCACCAGCACGGCAATCTTCCATGGCTCTTTTCGCCCATTAGGCAATGGGCGGGCCTGCCTTTGCTCGATGATTGCACGGACAGATTGTGCCTCTGCCTTCGTCTGTTTTCTGCGGGCAAGCGCATCGGCGGCAGGCAATTTATTGGTATGCCAGACAATGTCTCTTGCTGTGTTCGTCGATCTCCCGCGTATTGCCTGAGCCGCAACGTACGTCACTTCGCCTGAAGTTGCTGCATCCACGGTGTTCGGAAAGATCAGCGAAAAATCGTCATTGAACGCACTCACCAGTCCTTCTTGAGAACGGAAGTTGGCGGTCAGGCGCAGACTTCCCACTGGTAAATCGCCCAATTGTTCTGCCAACATCGTCTGCACGAAACGCTCGACCCGCGCTTGGCGGAAGAGATAGATCGATTGCTTGGGATCGCCAACCAGAAAGACGGTCTGGCTGTGGCCGTCCCAACTCTGGGTTAAAAGCTGGATCAGTTCATACTGGCTGGTCGACGTATCCTGCATCTCGTCGACCAGCAGATGTTGCAGCCTCATGCCTAACGCCGCTTCCAGATCGTGTACGCCGTCTTCGCGGCGCAAGGCAGCTTTCGCCAGCAGGCCGAGTTCTGCGAAATCGCACTCTCCACGCTCGGCGAATACGAGTTGCAACTCCGCCAGCGCGTGGCTGAGAACGCGAAAGAGCGCCTTCGCGACGACCCATTGTTCCTGCGGATATTTCGCGGGAGGCAGGTAATTGACTGCCTGAATTGCCGCCAGAATGTCATCGCGATGGCTTAGTTCTTCGACAAGCGCTTTCAGTCGTGCGGCATCGTTTTTGTCGATCTCGAATTTGAGCCAGTTATTACGGAAGCCGGAGCGCCAGCCTCCATCACTCTTCGTCAGGAGATAAATGAGTGCACGCCAATGTGCGAGATGCTCCGCTGACTCTTCTGGAGCTGTGTGCAATCCCGCGCAGATTGCGATGGGCGATACCGAATTTTTATAGCCGCTTGCATGACCCAACTCGCCAGCAAAGTGCGAGAGTTCGTGCAAGATGTCAGGGGGGAGAGTTTGCGAAAGCCGCGTCAATCCAGCGCAGATCGCTTGCTCCAGCGTACGCTCCAGGCGAGGTAGCACGGTCTCATCGAGATAGGCGTCGTCAAGATCGCGCCCGGTGAGTGGAACCAATTCCCCCCACTGATCTCGCAGCGCCAACATCGCGGCAAGCAGGCGTTCGCACTCTGCGAGGTTTCCATCGCGATGAAGCAGGACTGATCGCAGTGCGGCGTTCAGAGAATGGTTCTGCCCGCCAAGTTGCATCAGGGTTCGCCGCGCTGCCTCGTGATGAAGCACTGAAGCATCAAGCACGGGAGACTGACCGCCGCCACCGCCTGAGAGTACCGGCAGCGAGCCGGCAATTTCGGCGCAGACAGAGTCGATGGTGCGCACCCTTAACCTGCGTGGGCGCTCCAGCAGTCCCCACTCCAGCATTTGGTCACGGCGCAGAACGGCTTCTGCGAGTGTGCGCGTCTCTCGCTCGAATTCGCTGTCGATCTGAAGCGGCTCATTTCGCGATGCCTTTTCAAGCTGATTGACAACGCGTTCGCGAATCTCCCCGGTCGCCTTAACGGTGAACGTAATTGCCAGCACCTGCTCGGGCTGCTCTACGCTTTCATCGCCCAGCAGCTTCAGATATCGCTGAATGAGAAGCCCGGTTTTGCCGGAGCCTGCTGGAGCTTCCACGATCCACGACTGCCTGATATCGAGCGCCTTCTCGCGTTCGCGCCAATCGGGCGGCCTTAAGGCATCCGCATTATTTTGTGTTTCCGGTTCAGATCCGACAACGAATAGCTTAGTCACCCTCCGCCTCCGTTGTTTCTTCATCATCTTGATTGAACGAAGCTGGGTCGACGCGGCATAGTAAGCGTTGTGCGCAATAGCTGCAGGTAGATGGAAAACTCTTCGGTCTTACGCGTATGTCGCCGCGGTAAAAATCTTCAGCGAGCAAAGTCAGGACTTGCCGCCACTCCGCAACCTGAGATTCAAGGTCGGCGGGATGTTGTCGCGGCACTCGTATTCCGGCATCTGCGCTGGTGGCGAATCCCTGCAGGCCCATATCTTTTCCTGCGCGTACCTGGCCAAATGCCACGGCCTCCAGTTGCTCTGCTTCGGACAAGACAGCGTACAGCGGCAGCTGAGGAGCTTCCGGCCGGTCTGAGAGCCACTCGCTTGGCTTGGCCACGCCGGTCTTGTAGTCGATGATGATATCGCCACCCTCTCCAATATCGATGCGGTCAACACGCACGCTCAAGCGTAGGGGGCCAATCTGTACGCCCTCCAATTTCTTTTCGCTGAGTTTAACTTCGAACGGTGGTCGGGCTAATTCAAGGTCGAGCCATGGCCCCAGCAGATTTCGCAGACGCTCGCGCTGCATGTCAAGATAGGCAGCGTCCCAAGAGGTCTCACTTAACTTCTCACTCTTTTGGAGAGCAGTCGTGATGCATCGATTCAGCAAAGCCTCGCGCTCGGAGCGCTGCATGGCTTTGAGTGCGCTCTGAGTCTTAACTTCGTTCCAAAAACTTTCGAGCACAAGATGAACGATAGTGCCGCGCTCTGCGGCGTCCAGGCCCATCTCTGTGGTGCGTAGTTCCGTTGACCAGAGACGCCGCTCCGCGAATGCGCGAAACCCACAGGCGGCTTGCAGGCGCAGTATCTCCGCGCCGCCGTGAATTACCTGATCGGGCAGCGGTTGCAAACGGCCACTGTCTTCGATTCTTTCAAGGTCAACGAATATGGGCGCTATTTCTTTTGCTGTAACCTCATCGATCGCAGCTGGCTCGAGCGCCAATCCATTCATCGCTGAGGACAGGCGCTGCCGTCCTTCGACAGATTCGGCTGCGTAGGTGAACACCGCGATGGGTGCGCTTGCGGCGATGCGTTCGGTCATACGCTGTGCCTGATTCGCATCCAGTTGCGCATCGGTCCCGGGCATCTGAAGGTCACGTTGCAGCGGCCACGGCAAGAGGGGGTTCGCTCTTCTCGGGAGAGGCCAACTCAAATCGCCGCTTCGCATAAACCAGATGGCGTCGAAGATTGAACCGGCGGTTTCGAGCGGCCCCATGATCTGGATGGGAGCCTCGCGTGACTCGGGTGCAAACATAGTTTGTTGCGCTATTCTCGCCAGCGCATCCAGCGCCTGTGCGAACCCGACGCGCTGCCCGTCGAAATCGAGTGTGGACAGTTCATCCAGAGCGCTCTCCCACTTTCGCCGAGTTTGAAACTCAACGCTGTCCTCGCCGTCGCCTGCTCCCCAGCCTACAGCCGATAGAAGTTCCCGCATTGCTTCGGCCCACTCTGAATGCGGTCGCTGCGCGCTCTTCGTCAATCGATTCGAGGCTACCAGCATCATTCGCAATTTGTTGAGCAGGCCGGTCAGCTTTGATTTACGCCTGGAGACTTCTATCGCTTTAATCGACCGCTCCACGGAAATCTCAGGACGTAAAAGCTTTGCCCGCCGCAGTTCGAAAGCATCGAATTCGGCTCGTGCTCCGTACTCTGCTTTGATCGCTGCGAGATAAGGAGAGAGTAGCAGTTTGCTCACGCGCTCGAGGGGAAGTGCGCCGGTGCACCAGCGCAGCAAATCCAATGCCGATGACGCCATGGGAGTGTCCGCCAGCATCACGCCGAGGGAGAACTCAAAGGGTTCGGAATTTGCACCGGCCGTAATATCTTCCAACTCCAGAGCAAGGATCTCTCGGAAGACTCGATCGATCTCGGCACGCTGCTTCTCGAGATCGGGCACGATGACCGCCACGCGAGCACGCGAATTTTGCTCAAGCAGCTTTCGCACTCCGAGGGCTGCAATCCGAAGTTCCTCCCGCTCCTCAGCGGTTGTGACGATCAATTGCTGTTCTGGAGCGATGGCGATTGGCTGCTCGTCAATTTTTACTCCGATACCTCGCAATGCTTCCACAAGCTGCAACTGGGCTGGAGTTAGCGAGTCAAATCCGACGAGTACAATTTCTGATGTTGTTCCAGCTTCAAGTTGTCCGGCAGCGGCTGCCGCTTGTAGGGCCGACTCTAATTGCGCTCGAGCCAGCAATCCATCTGCTCGGCATTGCTGTTCAAACTTCGACGACCACCGTTGAAAGGCGCGTGTATCGGAACTCACCGTGGCTCCGCGTAGTCGCGCCTGTCCGTTGTAGCCGCAGAGCAGACTCCATGCCTGCGCTGCCATCTCTGCAAGGGAGTCAACCGTGCGGAGGCTGCGCAGCTCTTCATCTGCTTCCAGAATCTTTCGCCATACGGCATGTTCCTGTGCTCGGTTTAGCAGCAGCTTTGAAGTGTGGCCGCCGACCAGAAGCGCGTGCCAAAGGTCAGCGGTCCACGCGTCCCATGCGAGGATCACAGGAGGCTGCCAGCTATCCAGCCCCAGGGAGCGCTGCTGGCGATCAAAGGCAACCCGCAATGTTCGCGCAGCGCGCTGATTTCCCGTTACCACGGCGGTGGCGCGCCCGAGCGCCTGTGCAATCTCTACTGGCAGCAAATCTTCACCATCCCTCTCTCGGTTATACGCCCGCTGCCGTTGGAAAATCAGCTTGTTGAAACCGGAGTGGACTTTCTCCACAAACTCATCACGAGCAACAGAATTGCGGCTGCCAGCGGGAGTGCAAGCGCCACCTGCAGCGAACCCGTGCGCGTCGAAACTACTCCCATCAGCCACGGTAGTGCCGCAGCGCCCAAACCTGATACGGCGAGCACAATGCCTGCCTGCCGTGCGACTGGCTTTTCAGCCATAAGCATTGCAAATGTTGAGGGGAAGAAGGGAGCGAGGCTGAAGCCCAGCAACACTGCAAACACCGCAATCCCCATAGCCGAATGCGCCGTCGCCAGTCCAGCGGTAAAGAGGACGGCGAGAGCCATTCCCCAACGCTGGACGGTCTTCTCTCCAATCCGCAGCATGACGACAGAGGACCCGGCGCGGCCTGCGGTCAGGGCCATCCAAAGCAGCAACGTTGTGTATTCACTGATGGCCAGGGTTTTGTCGCCATATCGCAGAGCGTACGTGGTCAGCCATCCGCTCAGGCAGGTCTCGAGTCCCCCGTAGAGAACCAGCAGCCCGGCAAAGTAGAGAAATACTCCCCAGCCTAGCCGCTTGCTCTCTGTGGGAGTTTCGGCTGCTCCAATCTCTTCCGGCGTGCCACCTATCTCAACGGTCATTGCCAGGGCCGCGACCATAAATAGTGCGGCGAAGCACTCCAACATTCCGCGCAAGGCGAATCGTGGCAGCAGCCACGCGGCCAGCAGGGGAGAGAGCATTGCGCCGAAGCTCCACGAGAAGTTGAGCAGCGCCAGGGCCGAACCGCGATGCTCCGTATAGCGTCGCCCGGCAATGATGTTGGTGGAGGCAATGATCTGGCCCAATCCGAAGCCGCCCAGGAAGAGTCCGATGCATGCGGTGGTTAGACCGGGGGCAACCGCAAATAGGCCAAAGCCTGCCGCGGCGGCGAATAGCCCCGTCAGTAGGCTTCTGCGCAGATGCCGTGAGACGCTGACGCCGCCTGCAAATGAGCCGCAGAACTGTGCCAACAACAACAGCCCGCTCTGTGCGTCCAACAAGTGCCACTGCCGGGTCAACAACGGCAGGATCGGCCCTAGCAACGCAGTCCCCAGGCCGGTCAACACAAAGCTGAAGTGCATCAATACGGAAGATGGAGAGACCTTGATCCGTTCAGCCATGCAAACCCCCCTCCAGGTTCTTCCATTATCATCAATCCAGGAGTTCCTGCCTTGCCCAGAAAAGCTTTCGTTGTTCTCCTCTTCGTTGCGCTCCTCTCGGGTTGTCGCAAGTCCTCGGTTCCGGCATCGAGCAGCTCCACTGCGGCACAGGCCACCTTTCCGATACGGGGCAAGGTCGTCAGCACGGATGCAGCGCACGTCACTCTCGAAGGCGAGGCCGTTCCCGGCTTTATGGATGCCATGACGATGCCCTATAAGCTCAAGGACCCGATGGTCGCCACGGAGCTTCATCCCGGCGACCGCATCACCGCGACTATCCTTGCCGATAAGGATGGCAGCGACTTCGCGAACGTTCGTCTGGATAACGTCGTGATTATCTCGCAGGCGCGTCCGGATTACGTCCCTGCTGTTCAGTACCACATCCCCAAGGAGGGAGATGTGGTGCCCGACTTCATGATGCTCAACCAGAGCGACCGCACGATCCATCTGGGGCAGTTCAAGGGCAAGGTGCTCTTGCTGACCTTTATCTATACCCGTTGTCCGCTCGCTGACTTCTGTGTCCGCATGAGCCGCAACTTTGCCGAAGTCGATAAAGCCCTCGCCGCCGATCCAGCGCTCTATCAGCAGACGCATCTGCTCAGCATCAGCTTCGATCCTAAGTACGATACGCCGAAGGTGCTGCTTAGCTACGGCGGAGCCTACACCGGGCTGTACACCAAGGAGAAGTTCCTGCACTGGGATTTTGCTGCTCCCACCGAAAAAGAGCTGCCTGCGCTTACTCAGTACTTTGACGTAGGTATTACGCCGGGAAGCAATAAAACGCTGTCCCATTCTCTGTCGACCGTTCTTGTAGGCAAAGATGGCAGGATCGTCGCGTGGTACCCCAACAACGAGTGGAAGCCCGCTGATGTCGTTGCTCAGATGAAACGGGCTGCCGGTGCCTGAGGTCTTCTACGTCAGAACCAAAGAGATGCCCCGGCTTGAGCCGGGGCATCTCTTTGGAAAAGAAGCTGGATTAAAAGTGATAAGCCCCGCCAAAGGTGAACAGGGTTGGCGTCAGCCCACTTTGCGGGAAGCCGAACCATCTCTGATATTCAAAGTCGGCCCTCGCGTTGAGGTGCTTCAAGACTCGATAATCGACGCCCCCGCCGACAGCGAATAGGTTGTAAGCCAGATTGGCGTGTCGATAACCGGGAAACGCAGGGAAGTTGAAGACGCCGCGGCCATACACGCCTTTGGCATAGGGAGAGAACCGGCCATAGGTGCGGTGGTAGCGTCCACCGATCTCATAGGTCTTCTCGTAGACCTCCGAGCCCGCTCCATCCTTGACGAAATGAAACTCGCCTTCGATACCAAGATGGTGGATGAAGTCGTAATCGAAGTAGACCGCACCGCCATTGATGCGACGGGGAAGGTAGTCGGAGTTGGCCGTGGTAAAGCCGCCGCCGATTTGAAGGTCAGCGCTGCGGGAAGCGGTCGGCCTGGCTTGTGCGAATACTGTAGTTGCTGCACCAGCGAGGCTGATGAAGACGAGGAATTTGATAAGCAATCACATCTCCTGAGACTGTCGGCTTGCGCCCCAATCGGATAAAAGAGGTCTAACGAAAAGAATACGCGACACCGGCGGTGATGACGATAGGAGAAAGGCCGCTATTTGCGAATCCAGGCCAATCCTGGTACTCGAAATCGAAGGCGCGAACGTTCAGGCGTTTTGTGGCCCGCAGGTCAACTCCTCCGCCGAACGATAGGACTCCATAGGTAAAGGACGAAGATTTTTGAGCATACTGGCCCGGGCCCTGGAATCCAAAGCGTCCAAGCCCGAACAGCGCTTTGGCGTAGGGGGTAAAGCGGTGATAGTGAAAGCGGTATCGCGGGCCGATAAGGTAGGTATTCTCAGAGACATCGGTTGGAGTGATGATATTGACGAAGTGCATATCGCCTTCTACACCGAGATGCCGGGTGAAGTCATAGTCTCCATAGACCGATAGCCCTCCGATTCCTTTCTGGGCATAGTCTGGACGAGCGTAGGTGATGCCTCCGCCGATTTGCAGGCTGCCAGAACGAGATGCAGTAGGAACAGCTTGTGCATGCGACCACGTCGTGAGACCCAGAACGCAGGCGAAACAGCCAATAAGAGTGTGCAGTTTCAAAGAGATACCCTCCTGAGGGGATGCATTGGTTGGGGAAAGCCAATTCAGAAGAAAATTTGAACGAATTATTAACCAGGAAGGCGTGGGAGAGCTAAGAAACGCCCTGTACCCACGCCCTCGTCGATAAATTACTGCTGTGGAACGGTGGCCTGCGGCTCTGCAGCCGGAGGCGCTGCGTTTGCCGGAGCAGGTGCTGGTGTCGCTGCAGCCGGAGCTGTTGAATCAGGTGCTGCCGCTGGGGCTGTGGCAGGGGCCGCCTCAGACGGTTCCTGATATGGAGTCAGCTTCAGATAGACCGGCTCGACCTCAAAGGGCATCTTGTCAGCCGGACTCAGCAGAGGTTCATAGGCGGTATGCATCACCGTCACCTGATCCGTCCAGCCGTTGAAGCGAAGGAACGCACCGAGCGGCATGGCTGCCTGCTGCTTGAGGTCGTTCACGTTGAGCTTGGGGCTCTTGCTCGTCAACGCCTGCATCCAGAAGGTGGAGTCCTTGTCGCTTCTGACCAGACCGTCTCCGATCTGAGGCTGGTTGAGTGCCTGCAGCGCCTTGATGCGCTCCTGAAGCTGTTGGAGGTAAAGGCCGAAGTATTGCTCGCCGCCCACCAGCTCCTTGGCGTTCAACAGCTCGATCGCCTTCTTCGCGGCGGCTTCGTTGTCGACATCTGTGTGGTGCATGGGGATGCGCTTGAACACCGAGGTCGAGGGGAAGAGCAGTTGATCGTTGAAGGCGTACTTGGTATCGAGGCGGTGGCCAAGGATGATATGGGCGACCTGGAAGGCCAGCAGGGCATTGAGATTGCCCATCTGTTGCGCGCCGTCCTGGGTGATGATGCCGGTGGTATCGATCAGCCCCTTGGAGAGAATGATGGTATTGCCGACGGCCAGCGATTCCAGCGGCTGGGTGAGCAGCGTGCGCACACGGAGGGGCCGCGAGAGGGTGATGTTGTTATAGGCCAGGATATTGTTGGCGAGGTCGGCGAGCGTCTTGTCGAAGTCGCTGGGGGCATCGAGCAGTCCGGCCTGATAGAGACGGTCGACGACGTTGTCTTCTGCCTGCTCAACCCACTTGCGCTGCGCACCCAGCGGGCTGACGTCCTGTGCGTCATTGCTGACGTCCGTGGCGCCGACGACATCAAGCGAGGTGTTTTGGGAGTTTTGGGTCGGAACCTTCAGGGAATAGCCCCAGATGTGGTTGATCGCCTTGAACTTCAGCGTATGCGAGGGGCTGTTGGAATCGCTCTCTTCCACATAGGCGGAGGTCGGCAGCCAGAGATCGGGCTGGATGTTGGTGCGCCAACTATCGAAGTGATAGAACTCGCGATAGCCCTTTTCGCTGCCTGCGAAGTCTCCATTGAAGCGAACGACGTTGCCGCCCGTGGTCTCGATCCAGATGCGGCCAAAGAAGCGACCCACGGACTTCGTTCCCGGCGTGGGGGCCACATCGAAGACAGCGGTCGGCATGTTGCCGAGGAACTCATTGCGAACAAAGCCGAAGATGTAGTGCTGCCGGTCGAAGTTGTTCGAATCGATCAGCAGCATCTGCACGAAGCCGGCCGAGTTGAAGTTCATGTGCAGAGTGTTGCCGAGGCCGGTAATGTAGGAGCCGGAATGCTTGAAGAAGCCAAGCGGCCCGTTGGAGCTGGATTTGTTCTCATAGGCGTTGTCGCCAATGACGTTATTGAAGTCGACCCGTCCGAGAAAGTGCTGATCGGACTCTGGCACCTGGCCCATGACCGGGTCCGGCTTCATGTTCTGAATATAGGTCTCGACGATGGGAGCGCGCTGCTTGAGGGCCGCAATCACCACCTTCTCGCGGGTGATCGCTTTATCGATCAGAGCGTTCTGCGACGGCGTCAGCTTGCGGGTAGACATCACACTTGTGTCTTGCTTGTTTTTTCCAAAGTGCGGGAAGCCTGCGGCACCGGCAGGGAGGGTGGTTGCGACAAAGAGTGCCAGCAGCGCACCGGCGGTTAAATATTTCCCGTAAATCATTTTATGCGGCTCCTGCGGCGACCTTGCGGTCAGCCTTCTTGATTTGATCTTCATGCTAGCTGGTCATACTACACACAAAAAAATAGGTTTACCCGGCCAGTTGGAAGGCGACATTCACGACGCCCTCCCAATCGACTGGACGTCCGGATGCATCGGTGGCTGGAGAAAAGCGGGTACCCTGCACGGCGTGGACAGCAGCCTGGCCGAGACCGTACCCGAGATCGCGGGTAACGCCCAGTACCTGAACAGATCCAGAAGCAGAGACGCGGAGGCGAACTGACACGGTGCCCTCGATGTGCTCTTTGATTGCCTCCGCAGTGTACTGCGGACGAGGCTTGTACAAGACCTTCGGCGCAGATCCCGAGCGGGCATAGGTTGGGGCAGAGGATGGTCCAGCAGGGGGCGGCGCGACTCGACCGAGGTTGACCGGGCTGGCAGCCTCGCGGCTACGAGAGTTCATCGGGCCATTGCTGCCAGCGACGCCAAGACGGACTCCGCGTACTGCGTGGCCTGCATTGTCCCTGCCATTCATATCCTGGCTGCCCGGCGAACCCGAGCCAAGGGTGACGGCTTTGGCGGCAGGTCCGGCTCCTGAGTTGGAAGCTGGCATGCCAGCCATGCCTCTCTGCCCAAGATTAATGGAGCTGACGGCAGGCCGGTTGGACGGAGCAATGGGATTGTCGGGACGTCCCAGCGCCACCGGCGAGGGGGTGGGGGAGCTATTGACGACTGCGGCTGGCCTGGCGCGTCCCAGATTGACGACCTTGGGCGCGGGCGGCGGCTCGATCCGCTTGGGGGGCGCCGGAACCACGACCGGGGTAGGCCGCGTCATGTGCACGACCGGAATCTTGGGCTCAGGCGCCTTGACCTCAGGCATCTTGATCTTGGGCGGCTGAGGCTGAACCACGGGAGGCTTCGGCATCGGCGTGCGGATGACTGGGGGAGGGGGCGGTGGCTTGAGCGGTAACGGCTCGATCAGGGTGACGATTTTTTTTTCGGGCGGGGCGATCGTGTTTCTTACCGCGGCACCGATGATAATGACGACGATTGCGATCAGGACATTGATGACGATGGAGCTGTACAGCGAGCTTTTGCTCTGGCTGCCGTCATTCAAAATGCCAAAATGTTTGAACTGGATGTTCTGCGGTGCTGGGTTGTCGCTGCGAAGCGGCTTTACCATAAAAGTCCTTCGTAATGCCTCATCCTCGAGGCGGAGCATAAGGCCGATCCCGGCCACACAATCAAAGCCGGGGGGAACGGGAGTAAAAAGCTCCGCAAAACTGCTGTCGGAGATCCGTCGAGTGATTGAACTTTGTCGATCTGCCCGATAAAACTTTTATTCCGACAGAGATAGTTCTTCCCCGTCGTTTAATTTCTATATAGACAGACGAGAAAAGAATAAGAAAAGGTTGTAGCAGGCGCCGTACTTTGGGGAGTAACTTCTGTTTCGTGTGCCGGCACTCTGCGGATTACTTAATACAAGTATAGTGCCGGAAGGCTATGTGATTGACACTGGTACTTTTGTGGTATCCAAATAGAGAACAAATTGACGGGAAACGGGAGATTTTTTCATGAAGATTTTGGTGACCGGCGGAGCCGGCTACATCGGCGGGACGGTGACACGGTTGTTGCTGGCAAAGGGGCACACGGTGACGGTGTTCGATAACCTGTGCCACAGCAAGAGATCCGCAGTGGCCGAAGGCGCCGAGTTCATTCTTGGCGATCTGGCAGACCGGGCGCTTGTGGAGAAAACGCTGAACGACGGGCGTTTTGATGGCGTGATGCACTTCGCGGCCTTGATCGAGGCGGGCGAAAGTATGAAGAAGCCGGAGATTTATTTCCGCAACAACACTGCCTCAACGCTCACGCTGCTGGAGTCGATGCTCGCCACCGGGCACGACAAGCTGGTCTTCAGCTCCACGGCAGCCTGCTACGGAGAGCCGGAATCAACGCCGATTCTTGAGGACGCGAAGCTGCAACCCACCAATGCTTATGGAGAGAGCAAACTGCTGGTAGAACATATGCTTCGTTGGATGAACCTCATCCATGGGTTTAAGTATGCCAGCCTGCGCTACTTCAACGTCGCCGGGGCGATTGAGGGCTATGGCGAGGCGCATGAACCGGAGTCGCATTTGATCCCGCTGATTCTGGATGTGGCATTGGGGCGGCGGCAGAACATCAAAATCTTTGGGCGGGACTATCCGACCAAGGATGGCACCTGCATCCGGGACTATATCCATGTCCGAGATCTGGCGGAGGCGCATCTGCTGGCCTTGGAAGCGCTCAGCCACGAGAGCCGGTTGATCTACAACATCGGCAACGGGCAGGGCTTTACCGTGCTCGAGGTGATCGAATCGGTGCGCCGGGTGACCGGGAAGCCGATTCCGGTCGAGGAATTGGAGCGCCGGGCAGGCGATCCGGCGGTGCTGGTGGCCAGTTCCGAGAAGATCAAGGAGGAACTGGGATGGAAGCCGCAGTTTGCTGAGCTGGACAAGATTATTGCCAGCGCCTGGGAGTGGCATCAGAAACGATATGCGTAGCTTATCGTCCTCGACTGGAACCCCCGTTGTGGAAGCCGCAGTAATAGAACGACCTTAAAGGAGCTTTTCTGTGATCGAGAGCATGTTTTCCCTTCATCTACCGATTATGGAGAAGCTGCTGCGGCCCATGATCGTGTATCTCTTCCTGATCGGGTTTCTTCGCCTGTTCGGGAAGAGGGAGCTGGCGCAGTTGAACCCGTTCGACCTGGTGGTCCTGTTGAGCCTGTCGAATACGGTGCAGAATGCAATGATCGGGGACGATAACTCCGTGACCGGGGGAATTATCGGAGCGTTTGCGTTGCTGGCGATCAACTGGCTGCTGACGCTGGTGCTGTTCAAAAGACCGAAGCTCGACAAAATCGTCGAGGGCACGGAGACTGTGCTGATACGACACGGCGTGTTGGACGAGGCGGCGATGAAGAAGGAAGCCCTCACGGAACTCGAGCTGAAGTCCGTGCTTCATAAGCAGGGGCTCAATGACTACTCTGAGGTGGAGAAGTGTGTGCTGGAGCCGAACGGCACCTTTTATGTAGAGGCGAAGACGCCGACCTCCGACGACGCGCAGCGCAAAGAGGTCTTGGAGCTGGTACGGTCGCTTTCGATTGAGGTGCGGGAGTTGAAGGTCCTGCTTGCGGCTAGAGGTTAATGATCAGGGGTTGCTTGTTTGCGATGCGGAGGGTTGTTCGAATAGCATGGAGTTGAGGGGAATGGAGTCTCCCGAAACCGCCCAATCGGGCTGATGACTCCTGCCAATTCAATACGCTCGCCACGGCGGGCATACTACGAGGGCAGGATGTCAACCTATCTCTGGATCACACTGGGCAGCGCACTGGGCGGTGTACTGCGCTATGCGCTTACGCGGCTCACTCTCGACAGCAGTTCGAGTTTTCCATGGGGAACCATCCTCATCAATGTGATTGGATGTTTCGTCATTGGCTTCTTCGGGACGCTTACCTTTCCAGGCAGCCGGTTCGAAGCTCCTGAGAACATCCGCTTGTTCGTGATGGTCGGTCTGTGCGGCGGCTTTACGACCTTCTCTTCCTTCAGCCTGCAAACCTTCGATCTGCTGCGGACCGGAGAGTGGAGCCGCGCCCTGGCCAATGTTGTGCTCTCGGTTCTGCTTTGCCTCGGTTCGGTGGCGCTGGGTCACATGGTCGCGCACCGCAGCAATGCGATCTTTGCCGTCGCCGCCAATCAGGAAGAAGAGTACACCGGCTGACGGACGCAGCCATTGCATCGTGGCTGGCGTTTATTTCACGTCAGCCGAGCGATCTCCCTCGTAGTGCATGATGTGGTAGTAGCCCTCCCAGCCATTCCATAGAAGCGGCTGCGGCAGCGGAGTCGATGGATCGTCGAGGAATTTCGCGAAGGTCTCGACGGTCTCGCGAGTTCTGGGAACGCCCGTCAGCCAATCTCCGTGATACCAGTTCTTCCACTTGCCGTACTCGGCATCGGCTTCGGCGCGGTGGATATTATCCAATGCATTCAGCGCCTCTTCCGCCTCCTGATGTGCTTTGGCGGTATCTCCGTTTTCGGCATCCTGAATTGCCTTGGAGATGAGCAATAAGGTCCGGTTGCTCTCGCGGTTGATCGCGATCATGGCCAGCACTTGCGCACGATAGAAGGGAAGCCGCGATGGCTCGACGAGCGGCTCGGCGGCGAGGGCCTGCTTCCAGACGGCATCCCATCGCGGCTGCGCGTCGCCGCACTGCTGAATCTCTTTTGCCGTAGTGCTGTTGAGCCACTGCTTCTCAGTTGCACGGTCAGACGCTCCGGCGATTCGTGGCTGCTCCCACTTCGGCGCCTGGCTGGGGACGGAGTAGATCGGCGAGTCGATCATGTAGGTCAGCATCATGCGCCGCGACTCGGTGTGATAAAGCTGGTCGCCATACTCGAGGGGCGGCGTGCCGAAGTGCGCAGGAGCCTGGAAGTATGCCTCGTAGACCTTGGCGATGGCGGGCGCGGCCTTGGCTCCGAACTCTTCGGCCGCCCACTGGCGATAGAAGTCGCTGGCTGGATGAGCGCTGTCGGCGGGCAGGCCCTTCCATGCGATGTCCATCACTGCCTTGGTTGTCATGGAGACGGGGCGGATGTCGCTGGTGTTGAGAAGTAGATACGCCGTGGCTTTGGCCTTGATGAAGCGTCCCAGTTCAGAGTCGATGCGGTCGACGGGAACCATCTCCGTGAGTTGATTGGAGCGGTCGTTCATCATGGCGACGTGGTAGTAAGCGCCTTGCCCGGCGGCTACGCTGCCGTTGTCCTGCAGATAGCCGTAGCCAGTGTCGGCCCAGACCAGCGTGACCTCGGGAGGGATGGCGAGGTCGCCCTGCTTGACCAGCCTGGCGCCCTCCTGCCACAGGTCAGTGACAAACTTCGCGTCGGGATGTGCGGCGCGCACGATGCGCATCTGATCGTCGATGGCTTTGCTGATTAACGCTCCGAGTGCCTTGTCGTTGCCTTTGACGCTGGGGTCCATCGAGTCGTAGCTGACGTCGGAGAGGCCGCGCAGGCCGACCGACCAGAGAATCTCCTGATGCGCCGGGTAGGTTGCGACCGCATCTTTCCAGGCGCGCTCGAGAATCTCGGGATGCGTGGTGTAGTTGTAGGAAACGTCCTTGGGCCAGCGCGCCACATTGAGCCCCAGCGGAATGGCGTGGTGCTGGTTCATGATGAGGCCGCGCTTTGCCGCCAGAGCGATCTGCGGATCGTCGGGGAAGATCCAGGTGCCGGGCACTACCATGTTTCCCTTGAGGCGGAGAATGGTCTCGTAGACCTTGTTCCACACGGCGAGCGAGATGCCGGTCTTGTCTTTCTTCTCGCCGGGAGCCCATCCCGTCAGCAGGTCTTCGTCGTTGAGAAAGAAGCCGCGATATTGGAAGACGGGAGCAGGGAAGACCTCGTTGAGCGACGCCGGAACTTCGATGTGGGAGCGCCGAGCCGGTTCGTGATCGGTCCAGTAATACATGGGATCGACGCCGAGATACTCTTGCGAAAACTGGTAGATCGCATAGATGGTGCCGCGCATGTCGGCCCCGGCAAGCACCACTACTTCTGTAGGACTTTTCGCATTCCAACTGGCCTTGTGTACCGAGATGGAGAAGGATTCAGGCGCGGTCAATCCGCTGGGCCGCATCGCTTCTGGAAGCTGCGACTGCTCGCCGATCATGATCGTTGTTTGCCCTGCATCCTCCGGGCGAGTTATGATCTTCGGCTTTGCCCCGAACACTTTTTCAAAGTCGGAGGCGACATCCTGGGTCGCCTGCTGAATCGGTGCAGGCTCACTGGGATCAAGAAGAATGGTGACTGCAGGGCCGATGGTGATCGAGCTACCCTTGGTCGATGGCGACGTCTGCGCCGAGGCAGACGTTCCGACGACGGCGAAAACAGAGAGAAGCACAATGATTCCAACAGCGCGGTATCGCCTGATTCTATCTACCATCTTGCGTAACCTCTTCTCAGTAAATCTTAGTCAGCAGAAATTCTATAGAGAGAGCGGTTTCCTTGTTTTTAATCGGAAGATTAAAAATCATTTCTTGCTTTTGCAGTGCCGAGGTCGTTGGACCCATGGAACAAGCAAGCCGGAATGGCAAATCATTCGTGAGAGAGCAAGATATTACTGTGCAAGTACAATCGAGCGTGTGAGGGACATGACCATCTATGAATACAATTCGTCCGCGCAAGAACAAATTCCTAATGTCGAGGATGTGTCTTCTGACTGCTGCTAGCGCCATTGCTTTGAGTTCCGGTGTCGCGCCTGCCTTTGCTGCCGGTGCGGAGTTTGGCCCGTCGAATCCGTTTTATGCGGCGAGTCCGCTGTCGTTTCAGGCGCCGCCCTTCGACAAGATCAAGGACAGCGACTACCAGCCTGCGATTGAGGCCGGGATGGCGCAACAGCTCGTTGAGATAAAGGCGATTGCCGATAATCCTGCCCCGCCGACGTTTGAGAATACGCTGGTAGCGATGGAGAAGACGGGGCAGTTGTTCGACCGCGTGATGATGGTCTTCAACGGCGTCACCGGCGCGAACATGGACCCGGAGCTACAAAAAGTCCAGGACATCGAAGCGCCCAAGCTGGCCGCGCATGACGACGCCATCTATCTGGACACGAAGCTCTTTCATCGCGTCGAGACGATCTACAAGGAGCGCGAGTCGCTCAAGCTCGATCCTGAGTCGTTGAAGCTGGTGGACTTCTACTACAAGAAGTTTGTGCACTCCGGCGCGAATCTCTCCGATGACGACAAGGCGAAGCTGAAGAAGCTGAACGAAGAGGAGTCGACGCTCTCGAATGCCTTTATCACCAAGCTGCTGGCTGCGACCAAGGATGCGGCTTACGTGACGACGGACAAGGCAGCGCTCGCGGGCATGAGCGATGCGCAGATCGCCGCTGCGGCAGAGGCGGCGAAGGAGCGCGGCAAGCAGGGCTGGGCGCTGCCGCTGCAGAACACGACACAGCAGCCGGACCTGGTTTCGTTGAGCAATCGCGAGACACGCAAGGCGCTGTTTGAGAACTCGTGGACGCGGGCAGAGCGAGGCAACGCCGACGACACGCGTGCCACCATCGCGCGTCTGGCGCAGGTTCGCGCCGAGAAGGCGAAGCTGCTGGGCTATCCAAACTTTGCTGCGTGGACGCTCGAGAACCAGATGGCGAAGACGCCCGAGGCCGCGCTGAAGTTTATGGATGCGCTGGTCCCTGCGGCATCGGCGAAGGCTGCTGCTGAGGCGAAGGATATTCAGGCAGTGATCGACGCGCAGAAGGGCGGCTTCACGCTGGAGCCGTGGGACTGGGAGTTCTACTCCGAGCAGGTTCGCAAGGCCAAATATGATCTGGATGAAGCGCAGGTCAAGCCGTACTTCGAGCTGAATAACGTGCTGCAGAACGGCGTCTTCTACGCTGCGAACCAGCTCTATGGCCTGACGTTCAAGGAGCGAAAGGACATTCCGGTGTACAACCCGGACGTGCGTGTCTTCGAGGTATTCGATGCGAACGGCAAGCCTATGGCGCTGTTCTATTGCGACTACTTCAAACGCGACAACAAGAACGGCGGCGCGTGGATGGACGTCTTCATGGGCCAGTCCAAACTGCTTGGTACGCTGCCGGTGGTCTACAACGTCGCCAACTTTCAAAAGCCTGCAGCGGGCGAGCCAGCGCTGATCAGTTTTTCCGATGTGACCACGATGTTCCACGAGTTTGGCCATGGGCTGCATGGCATGTTTGCCGATACCGAGTATCCGAGCCTCTCGGGAACTTCGGTAGCGCGTGACTTCGTCGAGTTCCCGTCGCAGTTCAATGAGCATTGGGCGAGCTATCCGGCGGTCTTCAAGCACTACGCGAAGAACTACAAGACGGGCGAGCCGATGCCGGACGAACTGGCCGCGAAGATCAAGAAGGCAGCGACCTTCAATCAGGGATATGAGTTGACGGAGTTGCTGTCCGCAGCTGAGCTCGACATGCAGTGGCACACGCTGCCGTCCACGGCGCCTTTGCAGGATCCCGATGCCTTTGAAAAAGAGGCACTGAAGAAGACGCATCTCGATATCAGCTATGTGCCGCCGCGCTATCGCTCGAGCTACTTTATGCACATCTGGGGCAATGGCTATGCGGCTGGCTATTATGCGTATCTTTGGACCGAGATGCTCGACGACGATGCGTACCAGTGGTTCGAGGAGAACGGCGGCCTGACCAGAGCGAACGGCGACCGCTTTCGCCGCATGATTCTCTCGCGAGGTAACACCGAGGACCTTGCAAAGATGTACGCAACTTGGCTGGGCAAGCAACCGAACGTCGAGCCGATGTTGAAGGACCGCGGCTTGGAGCCTTCGGGTAAATAGCGCGGGAGAGATAAGAGTGCTGTCAGCCCTTTTTGTTTGGGTGGGCTGACATCTTTTCCATGGCTTTGCTGTAGCGTTCTGGCGGGGCAAGGAGCTGCGAGTCGCGCAGCGCGGCACGATAACCGCCCATGTAGATGGAGTACATGACGGCCAGCGCGCAGCCCACTCCGAAGGCAAAGCCCAAGAAAAAACCGATTGAGGCTGTCCAGTAAAAGGGCATGCTGTGAAGTCTATCGCGTGCGGGTTTGCCGAGGGTGCGATGGATGCTATACCTTTTTTCGATAGGGAATATGGAGGTTTTTGCGTGGCATCGTCTGCTGAACATACAAATCTGGATTCGAGCTTGAGAGAAAACCGGGTATTTGCGCCGCCTGCGGAGTTTGCGGCCAAGGCCCATGTAAAAAGTCTGGAGCAGTATGAGGCGATGTATCGCCGCAGCATTGAGAAGCCGGAGGATTTCTGGGCCGAGGCTGCGGCGGAGCTGGACTGGTTCGCTCCGTGGAACAAGGTTCTCAACGGAGAGGGCAAGGATGCAAAGTGGTTCGTCGGCGGCAAGCTCAACCTCTCACACAATTGTGTTGACCGCCACGCGCTGGGATCGCGCAAGGACAAGATTGCGCTGCTATGGGAGGGCGAGCCCGGCGAGGTGCGGCGGCTCACCTATGGCGATCTGCACGAGCAGGTGCAGCGCTTTGCCAATGTGCTGAAGGGGCTGGGCATCAAGCGCGGCGACCGCGTTGCCATCTACATGGGTATGTGTCCTGAGCTTGCGATTGCGCTGCTGGGATGCGCGCGCATCGGTGCGATTCATTCGGTGATCTTCGGCGGATTCGCCGCCCACGCGATTGTGGATCGCGTGAACGATTCGCAGTGCGTCGCCGTGTTGACGCAGGATACGAGCTATCGGCGCGGCGGCGAAGTGAAGTTGAAGGCGATTGTCGATGAGGCGCTGGAGAAGTGTCCATCGGTGAAGAACGTTGTGGTGTATCGCCGGTCAGGCTCTGAGATCAAGATGAAGGAAGGCCGCGACCTCTGGTGGGACGAGGCGATGTTGCAGGCAGAGAAGGAGTGCGCGCCCGAGTGGATGGATGCGGAAGATCCGCTGTATCTGCTGTACACGTCGGGGACGACGGGTAAGCCGAAAGGGCTGGTGCACACGACCGGCGGCTACTCTGTGCAGACGTATTTGACCAGTAAGTATGTCTTCGATCTTCGCGAGGAAGATATTTACTGGTGCACAGCCGACATCGGTTGGGTGACCGGGCACAGCTATGTGGTCTATGGGCCGCTTCAGTGCGGCGCGACGGTGATGATGTACGAGGGCGCTCCCAATTGGCCGGAGTGCGACCGTTTCTGGAAGATCATCGACGACCATAAGGTGACGGTCTTCTATACGGCGCCGACGGCGATCCGCGCATTTACCAAGTGGGGAAATGAGTGGATTCACAAGCACTCGCTCGATTCGCTACGGCTGCTGGGAACGGTGGGCGAGCCGATCAATCCCGAGTCGTGGATGTGGTATCACCGCGAGATCGGCAAGGAGCGCTGCCCGATTGTGGATACATGGTGGCAGACGGAGACCGGTGCGATCATGATTGCGCCGATTCCGGGAGCCGTGCCTGCGAAGCCGGGTTCGGCGACGAGACCGTTCTTCGGGATTGTTCCTGAAGTGGTTACAAGATCGGGCGGGCCGGTTCCCGATGGACAGGGCGGTCTGCTGGTGATTCGCAAGCCCTGGCCTTCGATGGCTCGGACGATCTACGGTGATCCGCAGCGGTACGAAGAGGCTTACTGGAGCGAGATTCCGGGAAGCTACTTCACCGGCGACGGCGCACGGCGCGATAAGGATGGCTACTTCTGGCTGATGGGGCGCGTCGACGACGTCATCAACGTCAGCGGACACAGGCTGGGAACGATGGAGGTCGAGTCAGCCCTGGTCGCTCATCCCAAGGTGGCTGAGGCCGCAGTGGTGGGTCGTCCCGATGAGATGAAGGGGCAGGCGATTGCCGCGTTCGTCACGCTCGAGTCCGGCCACGAAGCCAGCGAAGAACTGCGGCAGGAGTTGCGGCAGTGGGTTGCCAAGGAGATTGGCGCGTTAGCTCGACCCGACGATTTGCGGTTTACCGATTCGCTGCCGAAGACGCGCAGCGGCAAGATCATGCGGCGGCTGCTGCGTGAACTGGCGGCGACTGGCGAGGTAAAGGGCGACACAGCGACGCTCGAAGATTTTGCCGTCATTGCGAAGCTGCGCGAAGGGGAGGAGTGAGAGAATTCTCTCTCCTTGCTGCCTGAAGAAGACTACTAGAGAAGATTATTGGCGGGACGCATAGGCAGCGTGAAGTGGAAGGTGGTGCCTTTGACAGCGTTGCTGGTGGCCCAGATGCGGCCTGCGTGCTGGGTTACGATGCTTCGACAGATGGCCAGCCCGAGGCCGGTGCCTCCCAGCGCGCGCGAGTCGGACGCGTCCACCTGGTGGAAGCGCTCGAAGATAGTCTCCAGCTTGTCGGCGGGAACGCCGCGACCCTGATCGCTGATCTCGATGATGGCTTCATTCTCGTCGAGATTGCGGGCGATCAGGTGAATGGCGCCGCCGGGGTACGAGAACTTGATGGCATTCGAGATGAGGTTGTTGAAGGTCTGAAGGATGCGGTCGGGATCGGCCCAAACGCTGACGCCGCCCGCATCGAACGAGATGTGAACCTCCGGCCTCGGAATCTCCGACTGCTGAATGCTGGCCGCACGCCGCATCAATTCCTCGATATCGCACATCACCCGTTGCAGCTCGTCCTTGCCGCTGCCGATGCGCTCCAGATCGAGGATGTCGTTGACCAGCCGGATGAGACGGTCAGAATTATTGATGGCGATATCGAGCATCTGCCGTGCTTTCTCGGGACGCTCGGACAGCACTTCGCCGTGCAACAGACCCAGCGCTCCGCGAACGGAGGTGAGCGGGGTGCGCAGTTCGTGAGAGACGGTGGAGATGAACTCGTCCTTCATGCGGTTCAGGGCATGGCGCTCCGTCGTATCGGTGAACGCGACGACCACGCCGATGGCTTTGGTTTTGCCGTGATCGAGCATCTGCGAATCAAACTGGGGGCGGGCAACATAGTCCACCGGAAAGCTGGTGCCATCCTTGCGCCAGAAGACTTCGTCGGAGACGCGCACCGTATCGAAGAGGGAGAGACTCTTGCGGATGGGCGATTCTTCGCTGGGATAGGGCGTGCCGTCGGCGTGGGTGTGATGGATCAGTTCGTGCATCCTGCGGCCCAGAATCTCGCTCTGCCGATAGCCCAGCATCTGGGCGGCTGCGGGGTTGACGATCGTCACCCGGCCCTCGAGGTCGAGACCGTAGATGCCGTCGCCCACCGACTCGAGAATTGAATCGGATTGATCCCTGAGAGTGCGGAGGCGTCCTTCAACCCTGGTCTGTTCGGTGATGTCCACGCCAAAGCCAAGGACGTACGGCGCGCGGCCCGGTGAAAGGATGAGCTTGTTGCGATAGGCGGCGACGCGGGTTTCGCCGTCGGTGTGGGCGAGATGAAGGAACCCCTGCGCCTCGCCAGTTTGGGCGATCAACTCGAGATAATCCTTGAGAAAGGACTTGCGCTCGGGAACGATGAACTCTTCGAGCGAATGGCCGATCATCTCGTTCACGGTTCGTCCAATCGTCTGGGCACCGTGCGAGTTGACGGAGAGCAGCACTCCGCTCAGGTCGTGGGTACAAACCATACCGAGAGAGCCTTCGATGAGCAGGCGATAGCGGGATTCGCTCTCGCGCAGCGTAGCTTCGGCCGAGCGCTGCGTGGTGACGTCGATGCCGGTGGCGATGATGAAGGTCATCTGGCCCTGTGCGTCGCGCAGAGCGGTGGCCGTCCATGCAATGCGGTGCAGGCTGCCGTCGCGATGCAGCCATTGGTTCTCATAGGCGGCAGGGAGGTCGCCGGACCGCAGCCGCTCGAAGTCTTGAATCGCTTCGGGAATCTCCTGCCGGGGAATCAGCTTGTCCCAGGGATAGCGTCCGACCAGCGTGGTGAAGTCATAGCCGGAGGCTGTCTCGCAGGCACGGTTGAAGCGCACAATGCGGCCCGCGGGATCGAAGACCGCGACCAGCGCGCCAACCGTATCGAGTACCGCCGAGACGAAGTTGCGCTCAACCGTCAACGCCGATTCGACTCTCTGGCGGTAGCGCGCCGCGCGGTTGATCTGGCGAATCCGGCTGCTGAGTTCGAGCCGTGTGATGACCTGCCGGGCAAGAATGCTCAGTGCCGACGATTGCTCCGGGGTGAGCGCGCGAACAGGGAAGTCAAGCACGAACAGCGCCCCGAGATTGACGCCACCCGGCGTAGTCAAGGGAACTCCCGCATAGAAATGGTAGTGGCGGCCTTCGAGCAGAATGCCGTCGGGCGTGTAGTTCGGGTCGAGCCGTGCATCGCGGATCTCGTAGAGGGTGTCACCGAGAATGGTCGTCTCGCAGGGCAGGCTGCCCAAGGCGACATCCGGGGATTGTGCCCCAAACCGCGACTTCAGCCAGATACGGTCATTGCCAATCAGCGAGACTGCTGCAACCGGCGCACTGCACACCTGCGCGGCCAGCCGGGTGATGTCATCGAGAGTCGGATCCGACGCAGCGTTGAGTACCTCATATTGATTGAGGGCTTCGATGCGCAGGACTTCGTCTTTGACATGGAGAGCATTCATCTAGCCTCTCGATGGTAGGGGAAGCCATAAGTGCTGACACTGCTACTTTTGGGGTAGCGCAGCCGGTTATGGCTTAGGCAGCGTACAGCATTCGCCGGCAGCGGGCGGCTCGTCGGAGCTCGCATCCATGGCGACCTTCCAGCTTCCATCCGCCACTTTTTTCCACACCGTAAAATAGCGTCCGGAGATGACCACGGGCTGGCCATTCTTATCCTTGGAGTGGCCCTCGTAGTGTCCCCAGGTGAAGCCCATATCGTTCGATGGTCCCATCTGCGCTCCCTGCGGAGTCCAAGTGAGTTGATAGGTCTTGGGGTCCCATTGCGCCAGTGCGGCAATGGCAGCGCGACCCATTACGGCAGGCTTGCCATTGTTCAGGGTTACAGCGTCATCGGCGAACCAGCTGGCGAATGCCTTGCCCCCACCCTCTGCGACCGATTTTTGAAATCTTCCGTCCAGCTCAAGCAGCAGAATGACGCCCGGGGAGAGCGTCGGCTCAACCAGCGGGCTGACAAGCGTAGGGGACTGTTTCGCCAGGCTGTCGAACACTGGAGCAGAGTCCGGCCCGGTCTGGGCCGCAAGTGGAAGCGCGGCAGTCGCACACAGAACAAAAACGATTCCAGAACTGAAAAGGCGCTGCATACAGGCTATGCTACCAGCCGAAGAAGTGAAGCGTTTGCGGCCTGTTCCGTCCTCCTTCGTGCAGTTTATAGCTACTTCCTCTCAGTTGTGGCTTCCTTTTGTTTGTCATTCCCGAAGGGAATCTGCGTTTTGCTCGAATCATCAAAGCTACCTTTGGAGGAGAACCGCTCTGAGAGAGATCAAGCGCAACGTCTGACCCGGTTGCAAGGGATTCATGCATCCGGGGGCAGGAGAAGTCAGAATCGGATGCACGAACCAACCCCGTGCTACATGGCAGGGGGATGATGAGGATCGATGTGCTTGGGGTCTGGCTGGGCAGAGTTCAGGCCCTTGTTCCCGGACGGATTGACTGAGTCGCGCAGCTCTTTGGATGGCTTGAAGAAGGGAACGCGCTTTGCGGGCACCTCGACCTTCTCTCCGGTCTTCGGATTGCGTCCGGTGCGTGCATTACGCTGGCGGGTGCGAAAGCTGCCAAAGCCACGAATCTCGATCTTGTCGCCTGACTTGAGAGCGCCGATGACGGCCTCGAAGAGGGTATCGACGATGACCTCTCCATCGCGGCGGGTGAGGTCGCCAAGGGCGGTCACTTTGTCTACGAGATCTGCTTTGGTCATAAGCGGGTTCCTTTCGTACTTGGGAGGGCCATAAGTTGTGATGCTGAGTTCTCAATTGTTTATGATGCAAAAAACTTCGTTGTCGTTGATTGTAGATGGGATGGAGGCACTCTGCGCCCTAAATCTCTCCCAAAAATCGCTCACACAACCTGAAAGGATTGAGATGCTCAAACTACCCTGTTGGTCACGTGGAAGATGGAAAAAGCCCCGATTTTTTCTCGGGGCCTTCCAGCGTTCCCGCAAGGGACCTCCTGCAAAGGCGGCAGGACGGTCTGTTACTTCCACATAAAGTAGAAGCCGGGCGAGTGGTTCAGCAGTTGCCCAGGGTTGGAAAACAGGTCTCCAGCATCCCCGTTGAGCAGGGACAGCAGGCCGCCTTTATTTTTCGGTGGACGCACAATATTCGGCTCGCCGGAGATTCCCACACTCCGGGCAGTGTCGATGAGCGCGGTGCGGAATCCTCCCACCTTGTCGATCAGGCCCAGCGGAAGCGCCTGTTCGCCGGTCCAGACCTGTCCGGTGGCCAGCGGCTTGATCTTGTCGTCGGTGGTGTGACGGCCGGTGGCGACGTCGTGGATGAACTGCCCGTACATATTGTCGACCAGCGACTGGAAGTAGGCCTGCTCTTTCGGTGTGGCGTCGCGGCTGGGGTCGCCAGCGTCTTTCAACTCTCCGGCGTGGATGACCACGCTCTTCAGCTTCGCCCAGTGCATCAGGTCGCCGTAGTTGGTCCACTCCATGATGACGCCGATGGAGCCGACGACGGAGGCGTCATTGGCATAGATCTTGTCGCAGCCGCTGGCGATGTAATAGGCGCCTGACGCACCTACCGATTCGACCGAGGCGATGATCTTCTTGTGGTCGTCCTTCCGGACGCGAAGTACCTCGTGATAGACCTCCTGCGAGGCCGCCGCGCCGCCGCCAGGCGAATTGATATGCAGGATGATGGCTTTGACCGAAGAGTCCTCGCCGAACTTGCGAAGCTGAGTGTCGATATCGTCCGGCGACAGGATGACGCCGTTAATGTCGATGACAGCGATGCGGCTGCCGCCTCCCAGGTCGAGTCCCGCTGTCCCGGTCGCCGAGCGCACCGTCATCCAGATCATGAAGGTGAACAACAGAACCACGGCGGCCAGCGAGCCCGCGATGATGCCGATGTAGAACCACGGTGAACGTCTCCGTGCAGGAGGATAGGCCATAGGATAGCCCTGAAACTGTGGGGGATAGGGCTGAGCCGGGGCGGCGGTATAGGGAGGGGGAGGCGGTGGTGGCTGAGGTACAAAATCTTCCGGCATGGTGAGGAGTGTAGCAAAGACTTTGCGTCGCGACGTAGGCCGCCCCAGCGTCAGCTCAAAATTGGTATGGTCTGCGTCCTAAAAGGTTGCCCGTGCGTCTAAATATTGCAGTATGATGAACGACGGTAGTTTTGATTGCTTCCCATTGTTCCTTGCGCAATTCATCCCGGTTTGGTCGAAAGTTCGGTAGTCCGATGTCACATCCTCAGCTAAGTATTGTTATACCGGCCTATAACGAGGGAGGGCGCATCGAAGCCGCTCTCGAACGAGTGACCTCCTGTATCGCAGCTCGAGGATGGGACGCAGAAATTCTGGTCGTCGACGACGGCTCGAAGGACAATACCGCGGCGATTGTGCAGCGTTGGATGGAGAGCTATCCGCGCCTCCACCTGATTCAAAATCCCGGCAACAAAGGCAAGGGATACTCCGTCCGTAACGGCCTCTTGCAGGCCGCTGGCGAAATCGTGATGTTTACCGATGCCGATCTCTCGGCTCCAATGGAAGAGGCGGAGCGCCTCCTGGCTGCTCTGGCCGACGGAGCCGACGTCGCTATCGGTTCGCGCTGGATGGACCGCACGCGGCAGACGATTCACCAGCCGCTCTATCGCCAGTTCTTCGGGCGATGTTTCAACTGGGTGACCCGCGCCGTGATGGGGCTGCCCTTCAAAGACACGCAGTGCGGCTTCAAGGCCTTCAAACGGTCCGCGGCGCAGACAATCTTCCGCTTGCAGACTATCGAGCGCTGGGGCTTCGACCCCGAGATTCTCTTCATCGCCCGCAAGTTGAAGTATGTGGTCCGCGAGGTTCCGGTCACCTGGGGCCACGACGAACGCAGCCGCATGAGCTATCTGAAAGACGGCCTCAAGATGCTGGAAGACATGGCAAAGATTCGCGCGAACTCGCTCGCTGGTCGCTACGACGAAGCGATCGCCGCCATGAAGGACACCAGCACCATGGTCACCGCTCCGGTGGAGCAGGTGACGAAGGTGAGTGCCGAAGTCCGTTAGCTAATTTTCTCTCTCCTGTTCCGCGCTCGAACCCCTTCGCAGTGACGCGAAGGTTGTATCGGGTTATCCGCATTGTGGGACAGACCGCCGACAATTCTCTTGCTACCTTGGTAATTGATTCACTTGTTTGGTTCTTCTTCGCTCGTTGTTGAGCCTTGAACAATTCAATTGAGACCAAGGAGCTATATGCGTTTTTGGGCCTCCCTTCGCGGGATCGCTGTGGCATTTTGCCTCGTGGCAAGTCTTGTTCTGACAGGCTGCGGATCGGGTGGAATTGTGACAGGAGCCACAGGAGCCGGCTCAACTGCCGGTGCAGGTTCTTCCTCCAGCGCTGGCCCCAGCACGGGCACAGATACAAGTTCCAGTGCTGGCTCCGGCACAGGCACGGGCTCAACTACTGGCTCCGGTTCCAGTTCAAGCACAGGTTCAGGTTTGAGCAGTGGCACTCCAGCCATTGTGCTCACCGGCCTGGTGCATAGCGGATCAAATCCTATCTCGGGGGCATCGGTCGATCTCTACGTGGCTGGCACGTCGGGCTACGGCACGGGAGCAGCCTCTTTGTTGAGCGGCTCGGTCATCACCGACAGCAATGGAAAGTTCAGCATGGTTGGTGGCGATCCCTGCCCGTCGGCAAATGCACAGATCTATATTGTGGCCAGGGGCGGCGATGCAGGCGCGGGCGATAACAGCAGCTCCGTCCTGATGGCGGCCCTGGGAAATTGTAGCGATCTTGGCAGCGACGCGGTCGCCGATGTCAGCGAAGTCTCGTCGGTGGCTTCGGTCTACGCGCTGTCGCAGTTCATGAAGCCGGGAACGACCGCGGTAGGCACCAGCAGCACCAACGTCCGTGGACTGGTGAACGCCTTCGCCACGGTGAACAACCTCATCGACCCGTCGAAGGGTACGGCCCGTGCGACGACCCCAGCCGGAAACGGCACCGTGCCGCAAACGACGATCAACGCGCTGGCCAACATCATGGCGGCCTGTGTTGCGACCAAAGGCGATGGAGCCTGTTCGCAACTGTTCTCGCTGGCGACGCCACCCGGCGGCACAGCGCCCACGGATACGCTGTCGGCTCTCCTCGACATCGCGCTCAACCCCGGCAACAACGTAGCGAAGCTCTCTGCGCTGCAGCCTGCCACCAAAGTCTTTCAGCCTGCGCTTGCCGGTGCGCCCTCCGACTGGACGCTCAGCATTGAGTACAGCGGCGGCGGTCTCGATCTGCCCCAGCTTCTGGCCGTCGACGCCCTGGGCAATATTTGGGTGCCAAACTCAGCAGGTTATCCGGGAACGCTAAGCGAATTCAGTTCGACCGGCGAACCCCTCTCCGGAAAGAATGGCTTTATGGGCGGCGGTCTCAATGAGCCCTTTGCCGTAGCCGTGGATACCTCCGGCAATATCTGGAGCGCTAATTATGGCGGCGGGGTCAGCGAGCATACCTCAGCTGGAACGCCGCTTTCAGGGACTGCGGGATTCACCGCTGCAGGCTTGAGCCGTCCGGTCGCCCTGGCCCTCGATGCGGCGGGAGACGTCTTCACCGCGAATTCCCACAACAACTCGGTGAGCAAGCTCAACTCAGCCGGAAAGCTGGTAGTGCCGATCACCAGTGGCGGCCTCGACGTCCCCTATGCCGTTGCTATCGATGCATCGCAGAACGTCTGGGTTGCCAACTACGGATCGAGCAACAGCGTGTCGAAATTCGCCAACACCGGAGCGAATCCCAAAAATTTCACCGGCGGCATGTCCGAGCCGTCCGGTATCGCCATCGACAGAAACGGGAACGCCTGGGTGGCAAACTTCAACCATGCCTCGGTCAGCGAGTTCAGCACCACCGGATCGTTGCTCTCCGGCGGCTCCGGCTTTGCGACCTCGGCTGCCGTTAGTTCGGTGGCCGTCGACGGCGACAATACGATCTGGACGGCAAATATCGATGGCTCCATCAGCCGTCTGTCTGCGACGGGTGTCAGTATCTCTCCGCTCAGTACGGGCTACATCTCGTCCGCTGCGACCGCTGAGGTAGGCATCGCGCTCGACGCATCGGGCAACCTCTGGACCACCGACAATTACGTAAACAGCATCTTCGAGTACATTGGCACGGCGGCTCCCACAGTGACGCCTCTCCAGCTCGCAGTCAAGAACCAGACCATCGGACGGCGACCCTAGAACCTGCTTAAAATTCTTTCATCGCGTCCTCTCGGTCGAAACAGGCCCTCTCGACCGGAGCAGTAACGAAGCACGTCATCTCGACCGGAGCGAAGCGCAGTGCAGAGACCCCTGTATTTGCTTTTTCCCCGAACCAGCAAGATCTTGTAAAAGTTGGCCTTGGTAAATCATCCCTTCCTCCATTCCGGATCGTGGATCTGGGTAAACCGGCAACAGCCAAGGCAAAATACAGGGGTCTCTCCGCTGCGGCGGCAAAAGCGCCGCCTTTGGTCGAGATGACGTATCTTGATTGCCACTGCAGTTGAGAGGACGTGCCTTTGCCGCACCGGTTGAGAAGGCGTTTTTGAGTCAGGATGGAGTTTTTTAACAGATTCTAAGAGATTCTTAGACAGCTTCTCCGCGAGCAAAGGGCATGGGACAATAACCCTTATTGCCGGGGGTACCGCCTTTGCTGCGATCTGCGCTGATTGCTCTGTCTCAAAACAAGAGGCTGCGGGCCTTCTCCGAGCGTTCCGCGATAGGCCGCAGGCTCTCCGGAAGATTCATCGCCGGCATGGCGGTCAACGAAGCACTCGCTGCCTGCCAGCATGTGAATAGCGAAGGCATCGCAGTCAGCCTCGATTCGCTGGGCGAAAGCGTGACCGTCGAGGCCGAGGCCCGCGCCTCTGCCGCCATCTATCATCAACTGCTCGATGCGATTCAAGAGCGCGGCCTCAACGCCAACGTAAGCGTCAAGCTCTCGCAGATGGGCATGGACTTCGATCCGGCGCTGGCCGAACGCGTCGTCGGCGAGATCGTGGAGCACGCCGCTGCTGCCGGGTCTTTTGTCCGCATCGACATGGAATCGTCGGCGTACACCGAGGCCACGATCGTCATCACCGAGCGGCTGGCAGCACGTTATCCCGGCCGCGTGGGCACCGTGTTGCAGGCCTATCTCTACCGCACAGCCGAAGACACCGAGCGGCTGCTGGGGCAGGGAATTCGCATTCGCCTGTGCAAGGGCGCTTATAAGGAAGGGCCAGACGTCGCCTTTCCCACCAAGGCCGAGGTCGATGCCAACTACATTCGCCTGATGAAGCGGATGGTGACGTACTCGCACGGGGGCAAAGGCGTCTTCTGCGGAATCGCAACCCACGACGAAATTATCATCGAAGAACTGCTGGCGTTCGTTCGCACCAGCAAGCTGCCGCAAAACGCCTTCGAGTTCCAGATGCTCTACGGCATACGGCGCGACTTGCAACGCCAGTTGGCCGCCGATGGGTTCGCCGTCCGCGTATACGTCCCCTTCGGCCCGGAGTGGTACCCCTATTTCATGCGCCGCCTTGCCGAGCGTCCTGCCAATCTACTCTTCCTGCTCCAGAACTTTTTGAGGAAGTGAAGCGGCGGTGGATTTTTGCTGATCGAGCAAATTTCGTGATGACGTAGAGCAGACTCCTCCGAAAAGCGCCAATGTCGCAATTTATACCAGCCCGGGGCAAACACTCAGATCTGCGGATCACCGCAAATAGGAGGGCTGAAAGTTCGGTCTATCTCTCGAAAACCCCAAAATATCAGCGAAATTGCTTGTCAAGCCCCGAAATCACCTAACCGGAACAAAACAAAGCACATAGCAGTTGTGGGTTAGTTCTGGTCAATTCGCCTATAATTAAATGGTGGATGGAAACGCAAAGCTCTGGCTTGGCTTCGCTGGCAATACCTCTCTGCTAACTCTATTATTAACAACATCTTACATGTAAGCCTTCTGAATGAATACTTTGCGAATTAAGTCTTTTCGATGGAAGACTTTAGCGATCTGGTAGGGGAGGGGGTAGGTCATCGTGGATGATCAGGCGGCAACAATGGTGCGACGTCAAGCAACTGACCGAGCGTGCCACGCTCCTGTGGAGAAAACTGACTGCGGAAGCGGTCCGAATTCAGCAGAGCCTGACGCTGCGACTGAGGCATCTGCCGCAAATCGCGAAAGGCGCGGGCAACCATGCGGCGGCGGTCCATGGGAAGTTCGCCGAGCTGCTGCATGGCTCCGCGTACCTGCTGCCGCTGGGGCAGGCTGAGACGCTCGATGGCTTCATTGCGCTCGATCAAGCGGCGGCGCTGCTCCGGAGGCATATCGTTGAGCTGATTGAGCCGGTTGCGCAGATGCTGCTGGGTCTGCGGCGGCAACTGGCGAAAGCCGGGCTCATTGCTCAAAGCCCGCTGCTGTTGCTGCGGATTCAGATTGCTGTGGCTATTCATCCACTGTTCGAGATGCTCTCGATTCTGCCCTCTTGGCCCCTGCCGTCCCGAGTTCGAGAACGAACGCATCTCTCCTCGCTGCCCGCCGTCGGGTGGGCCAGCGAAGGCCGCAGAGCCCGTCGCGAGCACCAGGACAGCGAGTGCTGACTGGAGCACCTGCCGAGATTTGGCTGAAAGAAGCATGGAATTTGAGGCCGCAGTGTCGAGGGTTGGTGAAACAATATTTTAGTCTGAAATCGTTGCGTCTACTCTATCTCCTTCATAAGAAACATCGACCATTGCTAGCTGCTGGGAAGAGCCGTCGAGTTGTCATTGCTGGAGGTATCATCCTGCAACAGCAGATTCATCGTCTGCAAAGCCTGGTCGTTTTTGTCGAGGATCTGCAGGTCATTGACGGTAGCAGAGATCTGCGTCTTGGCCGGATGCGGAAAGCCCGAGAGATCGGCGAAGGTTCCGCCTGCGATCAAAAAGGCCACGGCAAGGGCCCCTGCAAGCACCGGACGGAACTGGCGGCCAGTATTGAACAGAAGGCGGCTTCGCATCCGCTCGAACCATCCGGCGGCGGGCAGTTTCTGTTCTTCGCGCAGACGAACTGCGAGCTTCTGGTCGAAGTAAGGAGACGGCTCCGGCGCGTGCCAGCTATCGAGCAGGGCAAAGGTGGCTTCCAGGGACTGGAACTCCTGGCTGCAGGCAGAGCAGGACTTCATATGCTCGCGGGCGGCAGCGTTGGACGGTGCGGCCGGGTTGAGCAGAAGTTCCGGAAGAGCGGATTGGCAATCATGGCAGATCATAGTGATCCTTTCCAGCTGTTGCTTTTGTCGAGCGCGTCGAATCGGTGTCACGCGCGCCTATCGTTCAATCAGCTAAATAAAAGACTTCAGTTTGTCCCGCAACGTCTGGTACGCGCGGAAGAGTAAAGATTTTGTGGCGGACTCGCTCAGCTTGAGCACGTCGCCAATTTGCTTGTAATCCAGGCCTTCATACTTGTGCATCAGAACGGCCATGCGCTGCCGTTCCGGAAGTGCCATTACATGTTGCCGAATCGCGTTGAGGCGTTCCTGGCGCAGCAGATTCGTCTCGGCCCCGGGAGTTGAATCGGCCACGTCCGGCGTCATGCCGGTCTCGCCGTCGGTCTCGTCCAGGTACACCATTGAGGCCGTCCGCTCATGCCGTGTATCCCGAGCGTGGTTGACGCCGAGATTGGTGGCGATCCGGTAAAGCCATGTGCTGAACCGGGCTTCAGCGCGGTACGTCTCGCGGGAACGGTAGACCCGGAGAAAGACCTCCTGCGCCAACTCCTCGGCGACCGCCTGGTTATGCACCATGCGGTACATGAAGTGAATGATCGGCTTGCGGTACTTCTGGATTAGAAAGTCGAAGCCAGCCATATTGCCGTCGCGCAGCGCCAGCATGATGGCGGCATCGTCCATCTGGCCGAAGTCGCCTGCTACCGAGTGAGATTCGACAGCCTGGAGATTTTCGAGAAGTCTCGGATTGATTGCCAGCGTAGCCATGTCATCGTTAACCCCGTCTTCGTCTGCGGGTTGCGCTTCTCCGTCAAATTCCGGCAAACTCTCGTCCTTCTGGCCTGAGGCAGAGGATGTCAGAGAACCGGAAGCGCCGTGGTGGGGAGGGATAGCGGGCATTCTGCTTGGTTATTCTACCGCCGGATACGGGCATCGGCGAGAGTTATGTCGGCATCTGGCTGACCGGCCTGACAGATGATATTCTTGACAAACAGATTCGCGAGAAGGACTTCGAGTACTTCGACTGCGAAAAGGGCGCATAACTCAGCGGTAGAGTGCCACCTTCACACGGTGGAAGTCGTAGGTTCGAATCCTGCTGTGCCCACCATAAACCATTACAAATCAATAAGTTGAAACCGTGGCAATAAGCGACGAAGCTTTCGTACGTCATGCGTACGTCATAGCCAATGCAAAGCCATGCAGAGACCCCCCACCACCCCATAGGATTTCGGCCTGGAGATGCAGGTGGCATATCCGTCCAGATTTGAGGTCTGAATGAAATTGGGGCCAGCCCCTATAACGTATTGGGATAAAGGCTCATATCTGTCTTAGGATTGGCCACTGATGTAGTCTGTTGCCGAAGGGAAACGAGCAAATGGCAGATGCATCAGAGTTCCAGTTAGAAGATCAAGTGAAGGTCAAGGCAACAAACGCCATCGGCAGAATCGAACAAATCCATAGTGGGGTGGGTAAGTATTGGGTCGAATTCAACCGCGATTTCGCCACAAGACAGTGGTATAGCAATGATGAATTGGAACTTGTATCGAGAACGGAAGATTCTAACGGTCCTGGATTCGTGCCAGGCCGATCCATCATGTGACCGAGGGGAGCTGGAAGCTCATTCTGTCCGAATTTCAGGTCTGAACGAAATTGGGGTATACCCCTATAACGCACTCTGCATAAAGGCTCATGCCGCAGAGCGCGAGCCTTTATGCAATCCGGTCTAGGAGGCACATCAAGACAAATAGGGCTGGGTGGTATGCCGCGCTAATAATTCCGTTCATTCGTGATGTCTTGATCCGGGTCCACCCCATTGCTGGTCAGAAAAGCCTTTATTTCTGAATACTTTTTCAAGTAGACTGCGCTCTTGATGATTTTTGGGCTGAAGAACAGGCTAAGCTCTGAGACTTTCCCGCTTGGCAATCTATAGAACATGGGCGAAATCATCTGGAGCATCTTTCCGGCTGTAACCATGTTTCCTGCCTGTCCCCGAGTGAACGCATTTATAGCAAAGCGGAATGAGCCCAATACGATGTCAACCAAGCTTCCAAAGTGGGATTGCCCAATGGCAGCATAGTGAAACCCGAGAATACGGGTGAATCTAACCTCATGAGGAGGATAAGGCAGTTTCGTCGCACCTATCAGGAACTTCTCTCTAAGATGGCTGTCGATTTTCTTGTCGTCAAATTGATCGATCAAAACCAAGCCGAAGTCATCAGCTATGTTTAGGCAGTATTGATAGTGAAGACAAAGACGGTTGATCTCATTCCGCCGAGCATCATCCGGGCTTGTGGCGATATTGTGCAGGATCATTGAAGCAAGAAAAACGCAACCGTGAGTTACAGCCGCTTTAATGACCGCCTGTTTGACTTGGATGAACTGTTCGTGGGTAAAACCCGATGGCCCCGGATTGAACTTCAGGATGAAGTCTCGTGGAACGCCTGCATCGACACGAATCTTCTCAATTGCTGAAGACAACGTCATAGCTGTAAGGGCGTTTATAGCCAAGCCGCCATACACGAAGAAATCGAAGTCTTTCTTATCTAAGTTGCTTTCATCGCAATAAAGCAGGCGCATGTTGTCACTCCGATAACGCCAATTCAATCATTTATCAAACCTGCTGCCGCCCCGGATCGTCAAAGGATTCGCGCTTACGCCACAGGCGTTCTCCACGTTCCCAAACAATATCCTTCCCTGAAATCTCGCGAAACGCCTTCAACACATCGCGATGAATAGCAAGGTTTCCGTTGTCGTTCTCTGGAGTGAACACTGCTCCAAATTTTTGCTCGATCTCGGATGCCGCATGATCTTGGTGAAGCGTCCCGTGAGTCTGTACCTCTTGAAGCATCCAAGCGGCCACCTCCTCCGGCTTCATTTTGTCTCCTCTTCGGTCACACGCTTGAGTGAATCCCCGTGAAAGAAGCCACTCTCAAGTTTCTTGCCTCCGAACCATTGGCATTCATAGTGATCGGGTTTCACGCTGCCTGAACGCTTATCGTTACCTTTGACCGTCATTTTTGGGCCGCCAGATTTCAACCCAACTAAATCACCCGAAACATATTGCTCAGCCATTTGAACCTCCAGATGCGATTGTATCGTCCGCTATTGTTCGCAGGTGCATTTTGCTTGCGCCTAATGGAAAGGTGCGCTATTGTCATCAGAGCTCACTGCCAGTCGGCATAAAGCGCCAAGGTCTCACCCTCGCAGTAGCGAGCCTGTCTAGCCAGTCGGCCAGCCTGGATCAATTCAACATCATTTTGATTCGAGGTTGTGCCATGCCTGTTACTCAGATTGCTGACGTTGTAGTTCCTGCGGAATTCACCGCCTATATCATCGAACAAAACCTCACAAGTACGGCTCTGTATCAGTCCGGTGTGCTCGTGCAGAATGGTCTCATGGCATCGCAGCTTGCCAAGGGCTCCAACAATTTCACCATCCCATTTTGGGCGGACCCCGCTGGAGCAGGTGAAGCCGACATTACGAGCGACGATCCAACGGTGCTCTCCACACCTGTCAAGGTCACGGCGAATAAACAAATCGTCCGCAAATCATTCCTCCATCAGTCCTGGAGCGAGATGAGTTTGGCGAGCGAGCTTGCTGGAGCCGACGCGCTTGCGCTCGTTCAGAGCCGAGTTTTGAACTATTGGGACCGTCAATATGAGAAGCGTCTTGTTGCCTCTCTTCTTGGCGTTCTCTATTCCAACGTCGCCAACAACTCCGGCGATATGGTTGTAGACATCTCCGGCGCAACGGGCAATGCAGCGGACTTCAGCGGAACAGCGGCAATTACCGCAGCGTTGACAATGGGCGACCAGCTTCATCAGATGAAGTCCATCGTCATGCATTCTAAGATTTATGGCGAAGCGCTGGTGAATGATGAGATCGTATTCTTCAAACCATCGGAGAACGACCTTGAAGTTGCCACCTACAAGGGCATGAGCGTCCTTGTCGACGACAATCTCACTACATCGACCACCGGAGTCTACATTACGATCCTCATGGGTACTGGCGCAGTTGGCTTTGCGGTAGCGCCTCCAGAGACCGGATACGGCACTGAAATTTATCGCACACCCTCTGCAGGTAATGGCGGCGGTCAGACGACTCTTCACAGTCGCAACAATGTTGCTCTGCACCCCCTGGGCTTGTCCTTTACCGGCGCGAGCGTGGCGGGTGAGTCGCCAACGATTGCGGAGCTCGCCACGGCTGCAAATTGGACTCGTGCGGTCAGTCAGCGCAAGAGCATCCCTTTGTGCTTTCTCATTAGCAAATAAGTTTCCTTGAGCAGGTGAGGAATGAGCGGATGGGCTTGGCGGTCCCATCCGCTCGATTTTTAGAGGAGTCAATCATGCCAGCACCACGCAAGCATCCACCGAAGGATGCAACAGCTACCATTCAAAAGCTCACCACCATCGGCTATTCAAACGTCAGCATTGCAAAAGAGATGGGCGTATCGGTTGGGACGTTCAAGCGTTGGCTAGAAGAGAATGAGAAGCTACAGGAAGCATTCGAGCAAGGCCGCGAGGTCGAGCGCCTTGCACTGCATACGGCGCTATATCAAGCTGCGATGGCTGGTAAGCCTGCAAACGTCAATGCCATGTTTTTGCTGAAGGCTCGTTTCGGATACGTCGAAGCGGATCGACTATCGCAGCGTGTGAGCGTAGATGTGGCGGTAACAAATGTACTTGTGGTGAAAGATCATGGAAGTGATGACGATTGGGAGCGAAGCATGGCAGAGCAGCAAAATAAGCTCGTGCAAAACGCAACCCTGTAAAGCTGCTCACGCTTTCTAAAAGGCTCACCTTCCCATTGATGGCGTACGGCACAGGCTAACCCTCCTCTAGCCGACGAACCAAATGGGAAGGTGCATAAATAAAGGCTACCTAGCATTTCGCTGGTAGCCTTCGTTTATTGCAGAGTGCATCGTTACTTGCTGAAACTCTTACCGAATCCAAACGGGCTAGAGGCTCGTTTTGGTGCGTCGTTCGTATGTTTGCCGTTCACCACCTGGGCGGCTCCACTGGCGCGAGACGCGATCAGGATCGAGTTGTAGAGCGTCAGCTTCGATTGATCCTTTGTAGAGAGAAGCAGTTTTATCAAAGCCTCACGCTCAAATGGGACGGGCTTGCCATCCTGCATAACAGGCTTATCGTCCAAAGTCTCCAATACAAGCCCATCACCTTGCACCTTTACTTTGTAATCCTTCAGCAGCGATTCGATGAGCGTATCCGGGGATGTGGATAGTGATGCGGCCATTTGCTTGAGCGGTCGATTCAGGATCAACTCTTGAACGGTCGATTCAAGCTCTGTCGCCTTCGCTTCGAGCTCTGCAACCCTGGCTTTATCTCGCTGCCGTTTGGTGAGAATTTCAGCATGGACGCGGCGAAGTGTTTCGAGCTCCGTCGCGTCAGCCGTTGGTGTGGGCTCTATGGGGTCCGGCATTATTCGCCTCCCTCGTTTGATTCGGTTTTGAGATGTGCTGTGTTGATGTGCGGCGAGTTCCAATACTCGCGGAAGGTTTTCAGATCAATCTTGCCGTCGTTGTTGAGCGCGATGCTTCCAGAAAGCAGCTTCCAAAGGCGCTGTTCTGGAATGGTCAGCAGGTCGTGACGCGCCATAGCGAGATGAAAGAATCTGTCGGCCTCGTCTACATCCCACAAGCCATCGTTCCAGAGGGGAAGGGGTGGCTGTTCTGTGGAAAAGGTCGGGCCATAGTTAGGCTCCTCTTCAGACATACTCTTGAGTGTCAGAGCCTTGCGGATTGCCCATTCAACGAAGCTGGATAGAGTTCGCTGTTTCTCCCGTGCTCCGAGTTCCGCCAGATAGCGAATCTTTGGATCAATGCGAACACTGATGGTTTCTGACCTGGCCGTCTTTGCTCCTGTGGCTCTATTTACTGCGCTCATCTTGAATTCTCCTTGACAAGATCGAGCTTATTCGGGATATGTGCTTATTGTCAATACGTATTGACAATAAGCACATAAATAATTACTGTCGGTTTTAGACGAGGAACCCCAAATGGAAAAACTATTAGTCAGCATCCCCGAGGCGGTCCAGATGAGCGGATTGTCTCGGTCGTCACTCTACGAAAGGCTCTCTGAAGGCTCTATTCGAGCAGTCAAGGCCGGACGCAAAACGCTCATTGACGTATCGAGCCTAACAGCATGGGCAGCATCCTTGCCATCCGCAACATTCAAGCAATCAACCGCACCCGCGAAAGGGAATTAGCCATGCCGCTAAACGAAAATCTAATCAAGCATGGCGTTGACGATCAAGAATATGGGAAGGCTTGCCCTACGTTGGGAACCCTCATGCTCGCGCACTTCTCCACGCCCGACCCTACGCAACACACTCCGATTGTCTATGGTGCGGACAGTCTCTATTTCGCAACATTCCCATCACGGCGCATGTATCTGCGTAAAGCGATCAATAACGAGTTTGACCTATTCGAGTCAGAGTTTGCTTTTGAGCAATGCCCTAAGCTCTGGGTGCTGGTAACGCAGTTAGCCCCTGGCTTCCACGAGATAACACCACGCTGGAGAGGACGCGCTTTTTGGAGCGATTTAGAGACAGATCAAGCCGTCGCAAGTGTCCTTATAGAGATGAGTCTTAGGAACGGAATCAGCATAAGTGAGTGGATGGGATTCATACAGGATCAACGCATTCGCAATGCCAACAAAAAGAAGAAGAAGCATGGCAAGCAGGTCATTCATTGAATTCATTGAGTTCACCTATTGCAGTCAATGAACTACGTCGCCAGCTATGGCAAAACGGCTTTCGACCTGTTGCAGTCAAAACAGGATTGAAAGTGCCAGCGGGTAAAGAATGGCCGGAGCGAGCGCGATTGAATCCACCGGATGCAGTCGCAGCATGGCCGGAATCAACCGCTCTATCAACGGGTATCCTCTGTGACGGTTTGGTTGCGGTGGATGTGGACGTTGACGACTCTGCAATTGCCGCTCAGGTCGTCGCTGCGGCTTTCCACCATCTTGGCTCCGCACCTTCCCGCACTCGGCCTGATAGCTCACGCTCCCTGCTCCTCTATCGTGCGGCTGAAGGTCAACCCTCAAAGCGGAGCATCAGCGGTCCACATGGGAAGGTGGAAGCCCTGGGGAAGGGGCAACAGTTCGTGGCCTTTGGTCTGCATGACAAAGGCGCGGCGTATACATGGCCACAAGCTGGGCCGGACGGCTTTCAGAGGGATGCGCTCACGGCTGTCTCACAAGAGGCGCTGACGACCTTCCTTGAAGTGGTAGCTCCCCTGATAGGTGCGGACGCTCCCACGCAAGCGGTAGCGCCAACCGTAGCCCTTCCCATTGAGCTTGTACCGTCTCGGGTGACTCAGAGAGACGCTGACTATGCAGAGATGGCGCTAGAGGACGAAATTGCGAAACTGACTGCGCTACAGCCTGGAGACGGAAGGAATGCCGCACTCAATCAGTCAGCCTTTGTCGTGGGTACGCTGGTGGGCAACGGCTCCCTTGAACCTAGCCGCGTAGCCAATGCTTTGCTTGAGGCGGCGAGCGCCAACGGTCACACGGCAAAGCATGGCGAGACGCAAACTCAAAAGACTATCGAATCAGGTTTGAATGCAGGCATAGCCAAACCACGATCAACAATTAGCAGTGACATTGCGGTAATCGACTTGAGCGTGATGATTGCGAATGGCATCGCAGCGTACAAAGCTCGTCAATCAAGCAAACCCACTAACGGCAATGCAAGCGGCAAGCGTTCCGTAACACTTATGCAGGGCTCTGAGATTGAAGCGAAGCCTATTCATTGGCTTTGGGACGGATACCTGCCATCGGGAAAATTGACGTTGCTGGCGGGTGCAGGCGGTACAGGTAAATCGACACTTGCATTCAGTATCGCGGGGACGATTAGTAATGCAGGTACGTGGCCGGATGGATCACGATGCAATAAAGCAGGCAATGTCCTTATATGGTCGAGCGAAGATGATCCGGCAGACACAATCAAACCGCGTCTAATGGCTGTCGGTGCAAATGAGCGTCGTTATGGAGTCATCAGCGGAGCGATTGACGAAGACGGTCTATCCTGCCCATTTGATGCCGCGAGAGATATGGATGGTTTGCGCGAGGCGGTCAGGCATATCGGCGGCATCTCGCTGCTCATCATTGATCCAATCGTTGCGGCAGTCACAGGTGACATGCACAAAGCGAATGATGTACGCCGTAGCTTGCAAGCTATCGTAGATTTCGCAGCGGAATGCGATTGCGCTGTTATCGGAATAACGCATTTTGCCAAAGGCACGGCAGGGAAGAACTCGGCAGAGCGTGTAATCGGCTCACAAGCATTCGCAGCCCTGGCGCGTATGGTGCTAGTCGCAGCGAAAGAGGAAGATTCAGACCGTCGCGTATTTACTCGCGCTAAGTCGAACAACTCGATTGATACAGGTGGATTCAGCTACACAATCGAAGCATTGAACTTAGATAAAGGAATCATCACCACTCGCGTAGTGTGGCGCGAAGCATTGGAAGGCTCATCACGTTCTATCTTGTCTGAAGTTGAGGGTGAAACAGATGGCGAGAGTAGAGGTAAAACGAGTCAAGCGAAGCAATATCTAATCAAGTACCTCACGAATGGTCCAGTCTCATCGAAAGAGCTAATCAGCAATGCGAAAGAAGAGTTAGGTATTTGTGCGAACACAATTCGTAAAGCACAAAATGAATTAGGCATTGTTGCGTTGAAGACTGGATTCAGTGGTGGATGGGCCTGGAGCTTGCCGCTGTCTAGCAACGTGCCACGGTAGATGATACAGATAGACGAGTTTATAGCTCATCTATCCATATTCACGAAGTTTCCTATGCAGCTACATCCACCACGGTAATAGGCAATATCTCCCAATCCTTTGCCGTAGTGTCATCCCAAAACAACACTTCAGGGATCATCTCGCCTGTTTTCAAATCGTTTGAATGCAAATACTTCTTACGGCCTATTGTCGTCAGTACATAAAACTTCTTCGGATGCATGTGCTTGCGACGGACCCGTTGACCTTGCTCCAACGCCTTTTGTGCTGATTCAAAGCTGACCATTTCTATCTCCTAATTGACCGTGATTTGTAGTGTCGTGCTCTGCAATAAATAGCATGAGATGTAGCTATGAACCTAGCGATTTTCACATCTATTTTGGTAGCGATTAGTAAGTAGAAGTGGCGAATTCGGCTATAGCCGACACCATAAACAACTGTGCCGTCAACGTCTGTCTCCTATAGCGTACTGGGGCGCAATGGTATCTTCTCGTTGAGAGAGATCAGGATGGTATCTTGGCAGAGCCAATTTCACAGTCAAGATGCTGTATTAGTAATCTAGTAGTATGTTTGGATTTTAAAAGACTTACCTTTGGTATGTTGGTTGGAGTAGTAAGTTGGAAGATACCAAGATGCCAAGATAAAAGAGAGGTGGATAACCTTGTGAAGTTGGTTATTGCCGACAGCAAGCAATGTGGGGAAAAGCTGTCAATCTTCCGTTTGAGTGCTCTATATAAAAAAGGCTCTCGCTCGCTTGTGCAATGCAAGTTGCATTGCAATCAATGGGTAGCTGTAGTTCGATGCGGTTGATTGATTTGTTACGCTGTTGCAAAGCTCGGCTTGTTCGCTCGGACAGTATTGCCGATGTATTCAGGTGATAGGTGAGCATAGTGTTTGATAGCCATTGCAGTTCCGCTATGTCCAAGTTGATTGGCAATAACTTGAATGGATGCTCCGTTTTGTATTAGCAGGGAAGCGAACGTATGCCTCAAGTCGTGAAAACGCACATGCCGCTTTATCTTGGCAGCTTTCAAAACATCCTTCATTCTTTGCTGTTGATTGCTTTTACTCCATGCGGCTCCGTCAGAACGTTTTAGCATTAGATCGTCGCTACTCTTGCCATCAATCAAGCCGTCAAAGAATGCAGCTTCTTCATCCGTTAGAAAGATGCGTTTCATCTTGCCTGTTTTGCTTTGGATGATCGAAATGGTTTTATCTCGCTTGTCGTATGCATTCACTCGCACATTGCAAAGTTCACCATAACGGGCTCCGGTCACAAGCGCAGCATGTACGAGGGTGCGGAAGTCCAATGGGCAGGATGTGATGAATCGAGCCGCTTCCTGTGCGGTCAGATATTCATTCTTCGGCACATCTACGTTCTCGAATTTAGGCACTGTTTCCCAAGGTGCTTTACTGCTGACGTGCTGATTGTCGTATGCGCGTGTCAGCAAGGCGCGGAGATCGTTGAATACGCGATTGGCCGAATCCTTCCGCTTTCGCTTCGTATCAGGATCATCGGCGTTATAGACGATTTTGCTCTGCCGTGATGGTGATAGCTTTTTTGCGGACTGCTCGCGCCGTTGAACCTTGATAGGTTTTTTCTCCCCAAGTTCGTGTAGCCAGTTTTCAACCTGTCGGCGGGTGAGCTTGGACAGTTCAACGTTCCCAAGTACAGGCAGTATCCAGTTATTTACGTTTGCCTGTGAGGTTTGCTTGGACCGTTCGCTTCCATCCCATCTGTCGAGCCAATCCTTTGCCGCGTCCGAGACTGCATAGCGGCCTATATGCACACCACTTGCGTCTGAGCGAGCAAGAGTAGCAAACCACACCTGGGCAGCTTCTAGAGCTTGCTGGAAGCTCAATACATGGGTTCCGTTGGCAGGTGCGGAATCGTCAGCGGACCCTAGCGCCTGAAAGCGTCTACCGTGCTCCCGCGTATTGTAGCGAGCAATCCAGCGACCGCCTGATTCACTCTGGCGGTATCCAAGGTGCTGGCCTTCTGCAATCAAATGCCAATAAGGATCACGGCGGGGCTTGAGCTTGATTCTGACGGAACGGTTGATGATTCGTGGATTGCTGGATGTCCTTGCCATACGTCATACCGTACGTCATAGATCGTGACGTACGCAAGGAAATTCGCATGGACGACTGCGGACGTTGAATAATGAAACATTACAAATCATCAACAATGGTAGGTAGTTTGTGGACTTCTGCAAATTCTACACACGCTTATGAATTTCAGATATTCCACCTTCACACGGTGGAAGTCGTAGGTTCGAATCCTGCTGTGCCCACCATATTTTCAACAACTTAGAGGATGGCATCAAGGTGACTTGATGCCATTTGATGCCAAACTCAACCGGCTGGCATCAACTGCGCCGGTTATACCGGCTCAAACCTGCGCGCCCAACTGCTGCGCGGTTGCTGACGTGAGCATCTCGTAGACCGTTCCGACCATCTGCTGCACACTTTCCGGCAACTCCTGCATGTACTCGTTCGCTGTCGTGTCCGCTCGCGAGTGACGCAGGTGAGACTGGATGTCCTTCACCGATCCCAGATTCTGTGCCCGCGTCGCCATCGTGCGGCGGAGCACCTGGAAGTTCAGTTTCGGAATCCCGCGCCCCATCCGAGCACGCCTGCACCGAACAGCGCACCGAAGAGACCCGGAATGGCATCCTGGAAGCGGCCGCTCATCATCCGAATGCCGGCGAAGATCAGACCGCCGAAACAGATGACAGCGCCCGCGTAGACAGCGAACGTCTTGAACGTCCCCATGAGCGTCTGAGCCCCGGAGAAGTCCATCGTTCCCTGTGCATGTGCAACGCCCGCGAACGTGAGCGCAAAGAGGGTGGGAGCCAACACACGAAGTGCGCGGGCAATCGCGGATTTCGAGACAGGGGAAACCCGCCGGCAGGCGGGAGGGGAAGGCAACCGATTGAAGTTCTTGCCCAATCGGACTGGACGGCGGGATTGATTCACTTTGCACCTCCGCTGACTTGGAGTTCGTCAGCAATGGCGCAAAGCTAAAGCCGAAGCGATTGGAGAGTCCAATCACTTATGGGATGAGCAGTATTCCTAACCGTCATAGCGAGTTGCTGAGAGGCGCCAAGATGAGGCTTAGAAGTCTCCATATCGCTTGATGATTTGAGGAGCGCCGACCCCACCCACATAGAGTTCGGCTTGCAGTTCTGTATACGGGCAAGCAGTCCCAGAGAAACTTGTGCCATCGGTGAAGTCGATGGAGACCTCTGTCTCGCCTGTCGAGCCTGTGAGAATCAAGCGCATAGATCGGATTGTCTTGCCTTCGACCTCGGGAATTACGATTTCACGATCATTCATGTAGCGCACCCCGAACCCTCCCAGCCTGCCCCTTATTAGGGGATTACGCCAGAGTTTCACAGACTTGGAGGGTGAGCAAGTCTAAACCAGGTGAAACCCGAAGATCGAGAAAGGCGAGGACTGTTCCGTATCAGAAGACCTACGACGCCCTCGTCGGTTTGTTGATCAAAGCTCGGGAGGATTCTGGAATGACCCAGCGGCAGGTTTCGGAATCTCTGGGGCTGTCGCACTCTTTTCTCTCGAAGTGTGAAACCGGGGAACGCAGTATTGATGTCATCGACTTGATCCAACTTGCAAAGCTCTATGGGAAGCCGATTCAATACTTCTTCCCGGAGCAGAACTGAATGCCGAAAAGGTTACAAATTGGGCACCTGTCCGTCAAGATCGGGGCAGGGCATAGCGCACGAGTTCAAAGCCGGTATCTGCGTCCGACAACGTAATCTCGATCGCCAGATTGACCATCTCGTCCTGACCGAGTTCGTCCAGGACGATGCCGAAGAGTTCCGTCTCGTCTTCCGCGGACATTGAGTCCGGCCCGTTGATACAAACCAAGCCGGCGTGAATAGGAACGTCCGCATACTGGCCTTTGGAACCCGGCTGATCGGAGGGACCGCGAAAGTCCGTGCTATTTCGGGTGACGAAGGTCCAGTCCTGCTCCAGGATGAATTGCTTCAATTCCCAATCCTTCCATCCGGCTTTGCCCAGCCACGTTACGTGCGAACTCTCGAAGAAGCCGCGCTCGCGGGCCAAGGCGGCGAGGTCGGGACTGAGACATTCGTCGATCAGGAACTTGGGAACCATTTATCCTGCAACGCGGGCCTTGAGATTGCCCCGCTTGACGCTCAAAACCTTGGTTCCAGCCGGATACTCTCTACGCTTTGGGCGGCCCCGCTGGGGCACCGCCTTCACGTAAATGGAAGCGAGTTCCACCTGCGATTCGGTCACGCTGGGATAGGACTTCAGGATACGTTCCATCGGAGTCCCTGCGTCGAACAGCGCAGCTACGATTTGGACTGGCACGCGGGTTCCTCGAATGACCGCAGTTCCGCTCAAAATCTCGGGATCTTCGATCACCATTTCCTCTGCGGCCATCAGCTTCCGCAATCGGCCGTCCACGCTCTTCCAGAGATCGGCAAAACGGACCGTGAGAAAGTGGTCGTCGACGGCGTAGTTCTTCCACTGCTCCCAGGTGTGGCCGTGGGCCACCGCGTTTCGGATCGTTTGGAGACGGGCGCTCGCAGTCAACCAGTCTGCGGTCTCGAAGTAAAACGAGATCAGAAGACAGGCATCTGTCCGCACGGTGCGCGTCGGCGACGTGCTGTACCAGTCGTCGGGCAAGATCCTCTCGTCGATGACGCGGTTCACCTGCGGCAGCGACACGCCCGCCGCCACGGCTGCTTCAGTGGTCGTTAGGTGCTCCATGATGGCTTCCATCGGCCTCACCTCTTGCCGTCATTATAAACCTTCTGGCGCTCCTGAAGGATTATTTCAGCATGACCCTAGAACTCAGGGAAGTGGGGGAAAAGGTAGGGCCGACCCCACGGTCGGCCCCTCGCCCACTGGTTAGTAGTTGATGCCAAATTGATGCCAAACCTAGCCCGGAATGCCGGTTTTTACCGTCTATACCGGCTAATAACCTCTTTAGAATGTGCAACCGTCCGGTTCGACCCCACCTTCACACGGTGGAAGTCGTAGGTTCGAATCCTGCTGTGCCCACCATAAAATCAACAACTTAGAAGAATCTTCCAAAGCCGTTTGGAGGCATTTGGTGGCAAAACGGAGACAACTGCCTCCAACTCTGCCGGTTCTTCCCGCCGCAAACCTACATGATCTGCTGCGGCGTCGTCGCTGCGGTGAGCAACTCGTAGACCGTCCCTACCATTTGCTGCACGCTCTCGGGCAACTCCTGCATGTACTCGTTGGCCGTGGTATCGGCTCGAGAGTGCCGCAGGTGTGACTGGATAAGATGCGGGCATTGCAGCCGCGTTCACTCTTCGAGAGTCAGCAGTTTGCCACCGTTATTTATCAATCCCATCTCACATACAAGCTGCGCTCTATTGGCTACGAGATCGAAGCTGGTAAAAGCGGAGCGCCGGACATCAAAAGCTACACGCAGGAGTACCTTGATGCCTCCAGCCCGCGTCGTCAGCAGATCGAGGAAGCTCTGTCTCGCACGGGTTTCACCGGCCCGGAAGCAGCGCAAATCGCGGCGCACAACACCCGCGATAAAAAGGTTATCCAGTCTCCCGATCAGATTCTGGCCGCGCATCGGCAGATTGCTGAGGAATTCGGGAAGCAGGCCGACAGAGTTGTGGCCGAGGCGCGGGAACGCAGAAAGGAACAGACGCAGGAGCGCCCGGAAAATGAACGCCGCCAGCAGGTACGGGAGGCCGTCACCTTTGCCCGAGATAAAGGTTTTGAGCGCGAGGCTGTCACCGATGAACGGGCGCTCTATGTCGATGCGCTGCACCGGGGCATGGGAGAGATGACCTACCCGGAGGTTCGCGCCAGCTTCGAGGCACGTGTCGCCTCTGGCGAGTTCAAAGAGGTTGCTGATGATAGTCACAAGGCCGGTCGCAAATTCACGAGGGCGGCGACCATCAAGGATGAACAAGAGATCGTCCAGAAGGTGCGGGATGGGCAGAGCTGTGCGCCGCAGATCATGCCGATACAGGCAGCGATCCCACTCACAGAAGCGCGTCCTCACCTGAATATCGCGCAGCGAAAGGTGATCGAGGAAGTTCTGACTTCCCGCGATAGAGTCCAGGGGGTGCAGGGATTGGCCGGTTCGGGTAAGACCTCGGCCCTTGAAAGTATCCGTCTGGGCGCGGAACAGAACGGCTATGCCGTCGAGGGTTTCGCCCCCACCTCACGCGCAGCGCGGCAGTTCCGCGATGCTGGCATTCCTGCCGATACGTTGCAGGGGTTCCTCTCCCGTAGCCGCAATACCGACCCGGCACAGAAGCATCTCTACATGCTCGATGAGTCTTCGCTGGCATCCACGAAACAGATGCGTGGATTTCTCGAAAAGATCGGGCTGCAGGATAAGGTATTGCTTATCGGCGACATCCGCCAGCACCAGGGCGTAGACGCCGGGAAGCCCTTCGAGCAGTTGCAGGAGGCCGGTATGCGAACCGCCCAGCTTGCCCAGATCGTGCGCCAGAAAGCCAATCCTGAGTTGCTAAAAGTTGTCGAGCATCTGTCGAGGAACGAAACAGCAACTGGGGTGCAGATGCTTGAGCAGCAGGGGCTCATCACCGAAATCGTAAACTCGCAGGAACGCATTGAGGCGATAGCAAAAAGCTACGCATCTCATCCTGAAAACACCATCATCGTATCGCCGGACAATGCTTCGCGCTGCCAGATCAATCAAGCTGTGCGGCAGGAGTTACAGACGCTTGGCAGCGTGGAAAAAGAAAACCATTCCATGCGTGTACTGACGCCGCGCTCCGATATGATCGGCGCGGATCGGGAGTGGGCCGACCGTTATCAGGCCGGGGATGTGCTGCATTACATCCGCGGGAGCAAGGAGCTTGACATCGAACGCGGCAGTTATGCCCAGGTCGTCACCATCGACCGGAAAGAAAATCTTGTGACCGTGCAGAAGCCGAACGGCGAGCAAGTGACCTATGACTCCTCGCGGTTGCGAGGCATTTCCGCGTACCGCGAGATCGAGCGCGAGTTTGCCGTTGGCGACCGGATACAACTGACCGCACCGAACCGAGGGCTGCACCTTGCCAATCGTGACCTTGGCACCATCCAGCAGATCGACAACCGCGGAAAGATCACCGTCCAAATGGATGGCGACAAGAAACAAACAGTCACATTCGATCCCAGGGAGACCCGACACTTCGATCACGGCTACGCCGTGACCTCGCATAGTTCGCAAGGACTGACCTCAGAGCGTGTCCTGGTCAACATGGATACGGAGGGTCACCCGGAGCTAATCAGCAGCCGCTTTGCTTATGTCTCCATCTCGCGGGCCTCGCACGACGCACAGATTTACACCTATAATGCGGCTTCGCTTGCGGAAAGTCTCAGCCATGATGTCACCAAGGCATCTGCGATAGATGTTGGCAAAGGCCAAAGCCCGGTTGCAAACGTTGGATTTGTGCAAGCTTCGGCATCGAAAAAGACAGCCGCTGCTGGTCTTGGCTTAGCTCTTTGAGTGTTTCGCCATGTGTCTTTCTACTCTGATGGAATCGTCGCTATCGCTATTGAAATCTTCGAGAGGGAGATTTGGTTGATCGGCGGGTGCACCTTGCAGCCCTACTTTCGGCGGCCGCTCTGACGGCTCGCGGCGAGGCGCTGCGCATCGCGTCTCACACCTAAAATATTTGCGATCACTGCTGGTTGCCATTCGTCTGCTCTGCGTGGTTTCACACCTTCCACGTTCAGGAGCGATGCAATCGCGGTATGACCGAGGCGGCCTTTACCTGCGAGTTCTTTTATTCGGTTAAGGACAGCCTCTTCGCCTTGGAGTGTGCCGTATCTCGGGTTTCCGCCATGTCTACCTCCCGCAATCGCATTTGCCTCTCTAGCAATTTTTATACGGGCTTGACGGAAAATTTTTTCGGTCGACAACGCCATTCTTAAAGCGCGCCGAAGCTCCATATCCGATGTCATCCTTGCAGATTGCTTAGCGAACAACACCTCGATACCGACATGTTCGAGTTGAACTGTCACCACTTCCACAAGCAACGCATCAGCAGCCAGACGAGCGGGAGACTCGATAGCTACTACCTGTACATCCGAGGAAAGAATCACTTCGAAAAATTTTGCGGTCGCAGAAGGCTCTAATTCGAGTCGTAACGATTTCGCTTCCGAAAAGTGCTCCAGCACTTCAGAGACGTGAGGCTCCGATCGCTTCGCCGTTCGGGTAAGAAGCGTGCGCTGCTTGGAAATTGCTCTCTTATCATCTGCACAAACGATGAACGCTAGCGCTGTCTTGCTCATCTATTCGCAGCATAGAGCGCTTCAAAGGATAAAAACCGTCCCGAATATTGTCGATGACAATGTCAAAGATTATATGTAGTGGGACAGTGTAAAAATCTCTTTCAGTTGAGCTAATCTCAGGAAGTCGCATGTATAAATCTCCGAGATTTTATGAAAGACATGAAGATATGATTCATTTGGAACAAAGTTCGTCTTATAAACTTGGTGAGTTGGGAGTTGATGCCCAAAGGCTCTACGCGCACGAGTGCCGAATCCGAAATGCCTTTGCGAAGGATTTCAAGGAGCAGCGTCCGCTCGAACGAGTCCTTTCTCGGGAGACGCGTTACCTTGCGACCGCGCTTAGGGCTGATCTCAGGAGTGTGGACCGGCACGGCCTTTTGCGGGAATGGGAATTCAAAATACAAGCCGATCATTATGTTCTCGGGCAGATTCTTACATACGTTGCACACCATTCCCAGCAGGCGGACAACAATCGCTGTACTGAATCCCAATATCGATTCAATGAAATCGACAACTATCGCGCAACTCCTACCATCAACCTTTTTGCCGAGTACCAACCTTGGAAGGCTACATCTCTGCGCATTGAGGCCGACAACGTCCTGCAGCAACGTTATAACCGTGTCGTGAACATCTATTCCGGACCACGCAGCGCCTTCCCGCTCTCCTATCAAGATGACCGCAGCCTTACCTCATCGGCTTCCATTCTTATCAGTCTACGAAAAACCTTCTGAGTCGATCTTTGCCCCCGGTCATTTCGATCGTTCTGGCCTGATCTTGGATTTACCTTGGTCGAAATCTCTTAGCGGCTCCACCTGTCGTTAGATAGATATGGTTGCCAAGGGATTCATCGTTCGCAGCGCCTATGTAGCAAAGGCTCTCAATTAATGCATCGTCGCCAAATCACTTAGCAACAACCCAGAATGGACACGAGCGAGAACGGCCTGCTAATACTGTATGGCTGAAGCGGACGGGAGGTATGCATCCGGCTGAAGGAGAGAGAGGCATATACCTGTCTCGTTCACAAAGTCTGTGTTCGAAAGCCCGATCTCCGTTCAAATCACAAACGCTGTTCCGATTTCATGAAAGCGCCGGACCGTAATTCATTTCTCGTGAAGAATCGGTTCTTCTTGGCGGAGACGGATCCCACTCACAGGCATCGACGCCCCAATGGGCCACAATGTTTCCAACAAACAGAATTCGCTGTCACTCTGGAGGTTTATGAGTGAAATCATTCGCTATTTCGCACCATACAAAGAAATTGAGTCAGCTCTATGCGCCATGGCACGTAAAGTGTTCTCTGACACTTTTGCACTCTTGTACGACCCGCTGCCGTTCGCCCAATTCCTGGATGACGCATACGGTCCAGGCGGGTCGATGGAGCGCAGCCTCGCCGATACATCGATTCGCTGGATGGTTGCAGCAGTGGGTGATCAGCCGATCGGATACGCTAAGCTTTCGGTTCTGGTGGCTCCGGCACCCGCCCCGATGGATAAGGCAATGGAGTTGCAGCAAATATATGTCGATAGAAGCTGGCACGGAAAGGGTGTTGCGGACAGGCTAATCAACTGGGCTTTGGAGACTGCCCGCGCGGAAGGAGCCCCAGAGATATACCTGACGGTTTTCGACAGGAACTCGCGAGCAAAACGCTTTTACAGCCGTTACGGATTTTCTGAAGTAGGGCACTGCGAGTTCAGATTGGGTGATCGAATTGATGACGATCGGGTCTGGCGGAGAGCTCTTTGAAGGAGAAGCCTGATTCGCGTCGCTCGAACGACGCTGCGGTTTTCGACCCTTTCCAAATGCGAGATCAACCCCACGGCAGCAAGCCTATTTGCGATACGGAAAAGTGAAACATGACAGCTATCACGAGACGAAGTTTTTTGCTGTGAAGTTGTCAGACCAACTCTTATGCTTTGGGGTCCAGCCGAGAATCCGTTTCGCCTTGGCATTCGACGATCCTCGTATTTGAGTCATCATCGATAGCACGCTTTCGCCTGCCAAGAGTCCACCGAGCCAAATAGGTATCGCTAGGGGCGGTTTCGCCCCAACTGCTGCCGCTAAGGTAGGAAGCCAGCGGGAAACTTCTGCTGGGTCATCATCAACAATATTGATGATTCCGGCGGACCCCCCCGTTCAATTGCCGCTTGGGTCGCGCTAGCTGCATCGTCCACATGGATGAAAGACCATACGCCGGAGCCATTGCCAATAAGTGGAAGTCGTCTCTGCGGACCATTTCCACCATGTCTCCCCGTGATGAGATTGCCGTCCCGGGCCCATAAAAACTGCCGTATCCTAAGACGATGCCAGTCATGTCGGTGAGTGCTGGGACTGTGGTCTCGATGTGCCGAATAGCCGCAAGTGACTGAATCATCGAACGCGGCGGATCCGAATCTAGGGGGTCGGTTTCAACCTTGACCCGACCACCGGTCCGCGTTGTCGGCCAACCTGCATAGCTTTGGGCTATAAACCGAGACGCTCCGCAAGCGCGAGCGGCAGCTATGAGATTGTCCAGGCCCTCGGTGCGTAGGCAGTTCGTTTGAGCGAATTCTTGATCAAAGTTTTTGAAGTGTCGCACCTCGCTAAGGGCGGTTAGCTGATGGATAACTATATCGGGTCGGACCGAGGCAATCGCAGCCATACCGCTGCAGGGTCCAGTGCATCGCAAACTACTGCTTGCGCTCCCTCGGTTTCTAGTTCGACAATTCTTGTCGAACTACGGGTAGTTACGATGACTGCATATCCTGCTGTTACGAACTGAGGAAGGAGACGCCTTCCTAAAACTCCTGTAGCACCCGAAAGAAAGCTTCGCATTTTTTTGCAACCCCAATGAAGGTCGGATCGTAGTGCTCACATTGCTTCTCTCACACGGAAAAGAGCCGTATCCAACAGAATATTTATGATTAGCTGCTGTGTTCAAGCGTGAATCCCAAAAGTCAGTTGATGGATTTTCAGCACACGTAAGATAGGAAACAACGAATCCGACCCCAATTAAGAAGTCGAGTGCACCAAACCACATATTGCTTGGTTGTAGGCGATGTTGTAGAAAGAGAATTGCGCAACAGGCAGCGTAGCCGAATTTCTCCACGATGGCAGGGATCATCACTAGGCGGTATCGACCTGGTTGACGCGCAATCACTAGAAATCCAAGTTGCCAGGCAAATGCCACAACCAGGAATCCAAAGCAATACTCAGGATGCGTTATAGGCGGCGGACTTTTCATTCCCACTTGGTCATAGAGAAAAAACAACGGTATCAAAGAGACCAGCCCCCATAGACCAGCCCCAGTAAACCAGATCTTCGCGAATTTCATAGCAAATCAGGGAGTTTCTTCGAGGAGTTTTTGAAAGGCTAGTCTTTCCTTAATTGGCTTGGAGCAATTAGATGAATCATGACGTCTCGTCTTCACAAAAGTTCGACCAATCACGTGCGAGCGAATACGAAGTGCAAAGCCGTATCGCTCTTGCTGGGGATGAGGCTTGCCACGATCTTTCGGCATGCATTCTTGCAGCAAAACTCAAAAACGTAGATGAGGCGCGAGTTCTTGTCGCAGGCGCAGACGGAAACGCGCAGGAAGTATTGAGCATCGCAAAGCTCAAGCCGCAATGGAAATTTAGTGCGGTCGATCCGTCTGCCGCAATGTTGGAGATTGCGAAGTCGCGAATGTCTGAACGCGATATGGCTTCAAGTACTGATTTTGTTCATGGCTATGTGGATGATTTGTCGATGGAACGCACATTTGATGCCGCAACACTCATCGGAGTGTTTCACCATGTCAGCAAACCTCAAGACAAGCTCCGTCTTCTCAGGTCGTTGGCCGACCGTCTAAAAATAGAGGCACCGCTCATTCTGGCCTGCAACTGTCAACCTATGAAAACCAGCCACTACTTCTGACCGCATGGCGCCAGCGTTGGCTGATGGCAGGCGCAAGCGAGTCGGAGGCGGATTCCAAGTTGGCAAAGATTCTAGGGGGGGCTACGCCGCCCGGTTCTGAAGAAGACGTGTGTGGCTACTGCGGGAAGTCGGATTTCGGGAGATAACCCGATTTTTCGCAAGCTTGTTTTGGGTAGCGTGGGTCGTATATTGAAGTAAACAGTACACCCATTTGAATGGAAGAAAGCAAGGAATCTGAACGATGTAAACGCCGCTTCCTTTGCGCATTGTCCGGATCGGAAATCGCAGGCTCGACTTGAACTCACTTAGGTTGAAGCGCTCGCGATACCACCACGACACTTGCCGTACCGGTGGTGCGACTTATTGGTTGTTTGGCAGGTAAAAACCAGTTCATAGGTAAAGCTTCAGCAAAGTTGTTTTTCCGGTAACTTCCGCCTCATTGCCGAAAAATGTATCTTGGACAGTTCGATCGGCGTGTGGCATTTATGAAGATAGTTTGCTTTTGGACTGCCGAGCTCTAGACCGAGTTAAAAGCGCATTCATTTGTCTAAGTCAGAGAAGGTTGATCTGCCACCGGAGGGGCGTGCCCGGCGCACTGTTGCCGCTAAAGGCAATCCGTCCTTGGTCGTGATGCAGTGCTTGCTGAATGCCATTTACGGAGAGATGGTTGAGGCGAGCGAGTTCGATGTCAGGCAGCGCGACTTCGATGCGCCAGGATCCCGGATTAGTTGGGCTATACCAGCCGGAGTAGCCTTTGGGCGTTTTTTTGAAGCCGAGCAGCTGTGTGTTGCATTCGTATTCCTTGAGAGGGAGGCTGGGCCTGAACCGCACGCCGTCCAAATGGAATTCCGTACCGAGCAGCTTAATGGCGGAGTAAAGAGGCCACGCATGCGAGTGCATGTTCAGGACGGGGAAATTCACTCCGGTGCCCCCCGGCCATTTGGATAGGATGGAGTGATAGCAGTCGGGACCGCTCCAAATGCCGAACCACATGTCGAGGTAGGTCTGGGCGTGGTGCGCAAGCGTGTTTTTCTTCCACTCATCCCAGACCATTTCTCCATTCACCAATGCCAGAGCCCAGATCAGAGTTCCGTTGATGGCAACAAAGATGCCTCCATTCGTACCGGTGCCTGGCTCATCTTTCATGGTCGGATCCGGCTGGCTCTGGAGCAGCGCGCCAATCGGTGATGGTCTGCGGGCCAGATCATTCATAGAGGTCACGATGGTCGCGATGTGTTCCGGAGGCACGCAGTTGTCGATGAGGGCCCAGGGCTGCGGCGAGAGCCACATCTGTTTTTCGCCGACCCAATCGAGTTCCTCACTGAGCCATGCGCGGCGATACCAGCGCTGATCCCACTGCGCCAGTAAAGCTTCGCGCTGTTGCGTGGCCTTCGCGCGGGACTGATCAGCCAGCTCCCCATGCTTGATGAAGTCCAACATGCGCGCGTAGTAGTCGAAGACGTAGGCGGCCATGGCAGCATTGAGAGCGCTCTCGCCGATCGGAAACACCTCCGCCCTGTGCTCCGGCGTGAGATGGGTGTACACAATACTGTCGTTCCAGTCTCCGTTGAAGATCTTTAGCAAGCCGTGCTTGCCGCTGCCGATCACAGTGGTGATATGCGTGAAGGATCGAGAGAGCAGTTCGAGCACGGTTGGGTCGTTCGGCAACACCTCTTGGCGCGGATACAACGGAATGCGCTCGTGGAGGAATTCGCGGTCGCGAGTAGCCAGGACGTATTCACTTGCCACCCAGAGCACCCACAGCTGCAGGTCGCTTGGACGGTATACGCATGGCATCGGAACACCATGACCGACGATGCCATAGGGAATGGAGCCGTCGCTCTGAATCTCTTTGAGCGTATAGCGAAGAACCTGGCGCACAATCTGTGGATCGGTGAAGACGAGCGGAAGTACATGCTGGAGAGGGTCGCGAGCTGCACACTGAAGTCCGGCCTGGTATTGATAGCCCGCCCCCTGCGACAAGATATGCTCGCGGAAGAAGTTGTCGTAGGTGAGACCGCTGCGAACATAGTAGCTGCTCCACAGGGCCTCTCGTTCGACCCAGGGATGTGCTGGCGCGTGAAAGAACGGTGCATCGGGCTTCTATTGCGCGCTGGACCGCGACCAGAGCGATGCCGGGTCAGCGGCGTACTTCGCGACCAGGGCGCTTACAGTGAAGCCGTTCGGAAGATAACCGTAGAGGAAGTACAGCGTGCGGCTCTCACCCGGCTTCAATGCGAGCTGCCGCTCAAGGAAGAAGGCGCTCTGCGGTCCCTGCGTGCCGAGGTCATGGGACAAAGGCGTTGATATTCCTTGTGGATGCTCGATGCCGCCGCGAAAGAACTGCCGAGCGTTGGTGGCATAGCCGTCCACCGGAGCATCGAGTGAGGCGAGGAAGGTTGCAGGTGGCGAAAGGTCCTCCATGCTGGTGCCCGCAGGCAGGGGAAGCGTGGGGCTGCCGAAAAATCCCGTTGGTTTGGCGGTGAGGGAAGCCTGTGTTTGTTGCCATGTCTGTTCTTCCTGCGGGGTACGCCCGAGGAATGTCTGTGTCTCGAGCAGTCCCTTACCGTCTTCGAGCGTTTGGAAGTGATGCGAGAAGCGAGCGGAGAAGTCGCGGCGGCGTTCGACGGCGGAAGGTGATCCGCCCAGAACGCCTGATTCCATGAGCGAACGATAGGAGAATTGATAGTTGCTGCATCCCCAGTACTCTACCCAGCGAGGTCTGACCGTCTCTTTGGAGCGGTTGGTAACGGTGACCTGGGAGATCATGACAGGGTCATCGCCGTACGGTGCAAAGATAACCTGATCGACCGTGTATTGTCGCGCGGAGACGCGCTTTTGCAGATATCCCATTCCGAGGGAACGATCGAACGTCTCGGCCTTTCCGGTGTAGTAGGTGCTGAGCACGAAGTCTTCTCCGTCGGCCAGGAAGCCGATGCCCCCGCCGTAGCGATCCTGGTCCGGGCAGTAGTCGTTAAGAAATTTCGGGCTACCTTCATCCTGACGAACCTGCACATGGCCGTAATTGGAGGCGACAGCGACTAGGCGATCGTTTCCAACTTGATGGATGTGGTTTGTGGGCGATACCCACTCCTTATCTACGGGCAGGGAGGCGCGAGGGTCAGTAAGTTGATTGCAGGTGTAGCGGTAGGAAGGGAGTCCATGCAGATCTCTTTTCCAACGGCCGAAGTGTCCCGAGCCGTACGCCTCCCCGCCACCCTGCTCGAGATTCTCACTGATAGGCGCTGTGGGCTGCTGTGGTTCTGCAGCGAAGGTTCGGGGAACCAACGTGTTCGCCAATCCTAATCCTGCCAACTCAACAAAGGTACGACGCTTCATTCTGGAGATCCTTTTCTTTGCTGGCTGTGAGCTTGTCCTCGATCCGACGTTGTGCCGAGTTGCATGGCGGGCGCGTCACTGAGCGATGGAAGGGCGTCCTCTGCTCTTGCACCCCAATGTTTTTCGGGAGTGGCTCCGAGGAGGAATTGCAAGGTGCTGCAGGTGAATGGTTATGCCGGGTTCGACGTGAATGCGGACGAACTTACAACGGATGCGATCACGGAGCTGGTCGATGCGATGCTGTCTCGTGGTGTGACGTGTTTCGCGCCGACGCTCATCACCGCCCCGGAGGAAAAGATCTGGCAGGCGATCAGCAAGGTCGTCCAAGCTCGCCGCCGCAGCCCGCGGGTGGCCGCATGCATACCGTATATCCACCTGGAAGGGCCTCACATCTCCCCTTTGGATGGATATTGCGGAGCCCATCCCGCCAATGCGGTGCGTCCTCCTTCCATCGCAATGTTTGAGCGATGGCAGCGCCTGGCTGATGGATACATCGGAATGGTGACGATGTCCCCGCATTTTACCGAGTCCACTGGGTACATTGCGGCGCTGGTTGAGCAAGGCATCCACGTTGCGATCGGCCACACTCACGCGTCGCCCGAGCAGATTCGTCAGGCTGTCGATGCCGGGGCTCGCCTTTCGACACATCTGGGAAACGGGATCGCCACAGAGATTCCGCGGCACCGCAATCCCATTTGGGCACAGTTAGCCGACGACCGTCTCACCGCAACGTTCATCGCAGATGGCCATCATCTTCCACCCGATATTCTGAAAGCTATGCACCGCGCAAAGGGGGTAGAACGTTCGATACTCGTGTCGGACGCGGTCGCTCTCGCTGGTATGCCCGCGGGAGTGTACACCACTCCAGTTGGAGGCTTTGTCGTGCTCCGATCCGATGGCAGGCTAAGCGTTCTGGGATCAGAGCTTCTCGCAGGCGCCACGGCTTCATTGGCGCAGTGCGTGGGTACTCTCGTCCGCCTGACAGGTATATCCCTTCATGAAGCGCTAGCCATGGCTACGATGAATCCAGGACGATTTGTGAAGGGTCGAGGTCAGCTCAGGCCCGGCTATCGTGCGGACATTCTACGTTTCCGTTGGCAGAACGAGATTCTTGTCGAGGATGTCTGGCTCGCAGGGGAACGCGTCTGTGCCGGCGGCGAATCCATCATCCATTGCGGGGGGAAGTGACGATGAGACGCATTGGGGCGGTAGACATTGGAGGCACCAAGATCGCCGTGGGAATTGTGTGCGATGACGGACAGATTCTTCATCGAAGCGAGTGCCCGACCGATGCGAGGCGTGGATTTCAGGACGCTGTGTTCCGCATTCGGGAGATGCTACGCCTGGCGATCGACAGATGTGGCACGATTGACGGTGTCGGCGTCGGATGCCCAGGGCCGCTCGATCCTTTTACAGGAGCGATCGGAGGCGTTGGCACGTTGCCCGGCTGGGATGGATGCAATCTCACGGAAGCGATCGGTGCGGATGTGGGGGTCTCCGTTGTCGTTGAGAACGATGCGGACGCGGCGGCGCTGGCTGAGTATGCATGGGGGGTAACGAAGACGTCAGGAACGCTTCTCTATGTGACTATCAGTACCGGCATCGGTGGCGGTATTGTGCAAAACGGCCGTCTGTATCGCGGTGTCCGCGGAGCCCACCCGGAGTTGGGCCACCAGGTCATCGATCCTTCAGGACCACTTTGTTACTGCACCATTTCTGGTTGCTGGGAGAGCCTCGCGAGCGGATCAGCGATGAGTTCGTGGTTCCACCACGCAAATCCGGACAGGGGATCTATAACGGCTGCGCAGATCTGCAAACTTGCTCAGCAGGGCGACCCACCTGCCATGCGCGCAGTCGAGCGTGAGACTCATTACCTCGGTCTTGGGTTGGCGAACCTTGTCACCCTGTTTGCTCCTGAGGTCATCTGCCTTGGAGGCGGAGTGATGCGGAGCAGTGAGCTGTTTTTGGACGACGTTTGGGCGATGGTGCAAACCCTCTGCACGCAAGTGCCTGTGGAACACACCACCATCACGCTGTCTTCTTTGGGGGCGGACATCGGGTTACTGGGTGCGGCGCGGTCCTGGCTGTTTCGGAATCCTGATGTGTGAGATTGATAGACGCGTTCCTGTTTTCACGAGAATGCTCGGCGGCGGAGCAAGGACAGGTTCAACACCACAGAAAAGGAAAGACATGCCCAATCTAGCCAGCAACATTCAAGCCCAGCCCGAATCACTTGCCGCACTCTGCGCCATCAATGCGGAGAGGGCGCAGAGGCCATGAAGCACGCTGCGGCGCTTCTTCGGTCTGGAAAGAAGATCGTCATCACGGCCATGGGTGCTTCGCTATTTGCCTCGATTCCACTGCAATACTTTCTATCTTCGCTGGGCCTAAATGCGGTTACGGTTGAGGCCGGAGAACTTTTGCACTACCTGAACAGCATCTGGAAGGATGCCGTGGTGCTAATGGTATCGCGTTCGGGTGAGTCCGTTGAGATCGCGAGATTGCTTGGAAGAATGAAGGGCGCGGTGCCGATCATCGGCGTGACCAATGAGCCTCTGAGCCAATTGGCTCGGTCCGCGGATGTGAGTCTCTCGATTGCCAGTCTCAACGATGAGATGGTAGCCATCCAGACTTACACCGGTACGCTTCTCACGCTGTATTTGCTGGGAAACCGTGTTGCCGGCTCCTTCGATACCACCGCAGAAGAGGTCCGGAAGATGCTGCCTTCGTTTGCCTCCCTGGTCAAAGCAAGCATGAATGCTCTCACTGAGTGGGACGCTTTTCTAGCGCCCCCTGCAACGGTTACCTCCTCGCGCGAGGACCATCTCTTGCGTCTGCCCACGAGGGAGCTTTGCTTTTTCACGAAGTAGCTAAGAGTCCGGCGGTGACGATGCCGATCGCTTCGTTTCGGCATGGTCCGGTCGAGGTCGTGGATCAGAATTTCCGCGGGATCGTTTGCACCACAAGGCGGCACGCAGAATCTGAATCTGTCGTTGGCGAGCGATATCGTCGATTTTGGCGGGCGCATTCGCATGATCGGTCCATCCGGGGCTTCCCTGCGGAATGCACAATGGTGCGATGTGCCGTCCGTTGCCGAAACGCCGGGACTACAGCATCCGGCTTTATGAAGGTATTGCGTTTCATTGGATCGGCTGAATCAAGAAGGACTAGCTGGACATCCCGCAGGTAGGATAAATCGCCTAAATCAATCATCGCCCTGAGTCCGTGATTCTTATCCGCGTTCGACAACTTCACGTACACCTGATGACCATCAGCTGAACTCGTCACTACGGCATCGACACTTTGTACCCCGGTGGCTAATTGTGGTGAACTGACCCTGGTCTGTAGCCGTTCTGTGCCGAGATGGTCGTTATACATTTTGAGTGCATAGAACTGCGGTGTAACGTAGATGAGATCACGGCTCACCTGAATGATGCCGCCGATCCATCCATTCAGCAGGTCGGAGATGCAGTTGGATTCGACAATATTGCCGTCCCGTTCAAAGCCGTTCATCATCCTCGATGCACATACGGCGCCCTCCATGGATTCGACGATATCGGCTCCGTAGAAGAGATTCCACTCATTGACGATTAGCTTGATATTGCGTCCCGGAGCATACTTTGCGATCAGGTCGCCGATATGGTGATAGCTGGCTTCAAATTCGCCTGCTCGTGCCATCATTTGAGCGCGAGGATTTGCGGCAGTCGCGTTCTGTGAAAGTGAAGTGTAGTCGTGGATTGCAAGATAGTTGATTTGTTGTCCCGCAATTTTCAGCACGGTTGAATTCCATTCGTCCTGTCCAGGCGTGATCCCTTTGCCGACTGCGATGAGTGTGATTGTTGGATCGACACCGCGCATTGCTTTTGCATAGCGAACGGCGGAGTTCGCGTAGATGTTTGCGGTGACATGCCCACGCACCCAAGTACCGAAGATTTCATTGCCCAACTCCCATTGCTTGACTCCATACGGAACCGGATGACCGTTCGCGGCGCGCATGGCGCCATACTTCGAGGTCGCCGGACCATTTACGTACTCCACCCACGCCGCCGCCTCCTCGGCGGTCGCGCCAGCACCTTCTACGTTCACAGTGATGGACGGCTCGATGTGCAGCCGCGCACAAAGGGCAAGGTATTCGTTCGTCCCCAGATCGCCCGGTTCCGGCGCATTGCTCCATGCCTTATTCACCCAGGTTGGCCGGAGGTCGCGGGGGCCGATCCCCCATTGCCAATGGTAATCCTGCGCGACATTCCCGCCGGGCCAGCGCACGAACGAGGGCCGCAGTCTTGCAATCATGGCCTCGGAATCGGCGCGCACCTGGTCCTTCGCATCGGCGCGCTCGAGCGAAACCTGATCGATATAAAGCGTGCCGTTGCCGCCGAAGAGGAAGGTTAGTTTCGCAAAGCGATCTGTTTTCTTAGGGAGAAGTGTGAAACTGTACTTCTTCCATGGCCCTGCGCTGACCGTCGACAGGGACGCTTTTGCGTAGGTTTCTCCGTCGGGATTGTCCTCTTCAAGCGCGACGGCGATGTCACCGGTATAGGCCTGCTTCTCAGGAACCTTGATCCACACATATCCGTTGTAGGTCTCACCCGCGCGGATCGACAGGTGTCTCTGCGAAGACCTCGGCGAGTGTCGGTAATGTCTCCAGGAGCGAGAGTGATCTTTAGGCCATGTTCTTGAACTTGAGTTGCCGCGTTGGTTTGGGGGTAAGCTTCCTTGGTCGTCGGCGCGAACCTGATCGCTCCTACATTGTTGTTACGTTCGTCAGGCTCAAGCTGCCAGTCGGAGGGAAGCCCCAGATAATCAGGGGCCTCTTCAAAGGAGCGGTCATGTATCATCTCCGCCGTCATACCCCACTTCACATCCTCCGCCATCATCTCGACAAAGGAGGCGTACATGCGCGGGCTAATTTGGTTCACCACGCGTGTAGTGTCAACCTTGATCGTGGCGGTTTTAATCGGAGCAGTTTGGGCTGGTGCAATGGATGCGCTCAACATCAAGATGGCCAGGGCTTGTCTCATAATCTCCTCATTGTTTACCTGCGAAGCGCAAGGTCTCGGCAACATGTCTTTGCCAATATGGCCATTCGTGCCCGCCTGCGAACTCCTCATAGGTGTGCGCGATGGCTGCTGTCTGTAGTGCACGATGAAGCGCGCGATTGCCTTCGATCAGGAGGTCATCCACGCCGCAGTCAAAGCGGATTCGGGGTAATCGTATGCGATGTTTTTGAAGCCAGTAGATAGCGCTCAGCTCTTCTCCTGACCCACATTGCAGGTACTCGCTCACAGGCTCTTCAGCGAAGCTCTGCATTTCGATTACATCGGTGATGGCGGAATGCGCGGAAATTGCGCTGAAGCGGGTTGCATACTTCGCGCCCAGCCGCAGCGCGCCATAACCTCCCATCGACAGACCGGCAATTGCAACTTCTGCATCGCAACCGAGAGCAGGGGCAGCGAGCCGCGCGATGACCGGCACTTCGTCAACGATCCACTGTTCGGCGTCTTCGGCGTGAGGGTGAGTAAGATAGCCGCTGCCATCGCGGCCGAGGCCATCGCTTGGCATAGCGATTACCATGGGTGCAATCTCGCCCGCGTCCAACATGCGTTTCGCAGTGCGATGGACGCCGCCCTTTTGCGACCATACCTAATGGCTGCCATAGACTCCGTGCAGAAGGATTAGCAGCTTGTTGATCTTCTGCGCGGAGGGAACCCACACCGATACATCGGCTCGGCGGTCCAAGGCGCGGCTCTTTACGGTTGCAACGCGCAGCCCCTCGTGCTCGTATGCAGGATCAGAGAACTCCACAGTATGGAACGGCTCAGTCAAAGATGAGTACTCCTTTGGAGTTGATGCCGGCTTGCATGTCATTGAACGCCTGGTCCAGCGAGGCGAGCGGATAAGTGCGCGTGACCATCGCATCGAGCGGCAGTTGTTTCTTCAGGTAGAGATCGATCAGCAGCGGGAAGTCATGCTGCGGGCGGCAGGAACCGTAGAGCGGATTCATGTAGGTCTTGTTCCACTCGAAGAGTTCCATATCGACGGAAACCATCTGTTCTATCCCACTGACCCCGACAGCAGTACCCCCACTGCGCACCATGGCGAGAGGTGCGGGGCCAAGTTCGGGAATGGCGGTGCACTCGAAGGCATAATCGGCACCGCGGCCGCCGTTGCGCCGCTTCACTTCATTGGCGGCGTCTAGCAACCCTTTGTCATCGCGGTCGGCCAGCAATGTCTCGGTTGCTCCGAATCGGGTAGCAAATTCAAGCCGCGCAGGATTGACATCGACCGCAATCACGCGCGCAGCCTTTCTATAGAGAGAGCCCAGGATCGCGCTGAGACCAACACCGCCGCAGCCAAGCACCACAACCGTGCTGCCTTCCGCGACCTGGGCCGTATTCACCGCGGACCCGAAGCCGGTCATTACGGCACAACCCATGATGGCGGCCACTTCATACGGAACTCTAGAGGGGAGCTGCAGCACGGCCGCTTCGGGTACGATTGCGTGCGTCGCCATCGTGCCCAGACTGAAAGATGAGTTGAGGACGCCGGATGAATGATGGTATCGCTCGTCGGGTACGGTGCCGCGATCCTCACAGATGCTTTCGTTGTGCCGCTTACATTGAAAGCAGACGCCGCATGGGATCGCCCAGTTCAGCATGATGCGGTAGCCGGGCGCGAACTGCGTCACCCCCTCACCCACGGCCAGCACCTCTCCTGCTCCTTCGTGACCAAGCACCAGACGCTTCTTCCAGCGAAGCGAGTCCCAGTCCGTGTGGCAGACACCGCTTGCCTTTATGGCGACCAGCACCTCGCCGCGCGCGGGCGAGTCGATGCCACTTGTCTCGATTGCAAATGCTCCGTCGCCGTTCGTAACTGCTGCCTTCACTTCCATGCCTCTCCTCTAATCGATCCGTGAGGCGTCGCGCGGTTTACCTGTTCCGCGTCGCGGCCAATAGGTCAGGGTATATATTCCGCCTACCGTCAGAAGTGTGGCTCCTGCCCAGAAGGTGGCATGATATCCGGCAAGCACCGTTGCCGGAGGATGGATCCACTGGTACACGCCCGCTGATGTAAGCATGATGCCGTACAACCCAAGCACCGCGCCAATGTAGAACCACACCTGAATGTTTCGTCGCATAGGGTCCTTCTATCGGAATAGCCACTGGAGCCAGAGAAAGACGAGCGCAGCTGCCGAGGCCCAGAAGACCGGCTGCTGCACTAATGGATATTTGCGCTGTTCGGGAATAGTGGTGCATCCGTAGACGAGACCGTTCAGTGAAGCGTACTCCGGAGCTTTGGTCGCGAAGCTGACGGCGACAGTTACCACGACGCACGCGAGCCACGACCAGAGCATTCGATAAAGGGTCTCCGCCATGGTTTGAGCGTCGGGCGAGAGTGCCAGAATCTTCAACGCTGATGGTTGCGCCTGCACCCAGAGCCACATTCCAATTGACGACCCTATACCTGTGAGCAAGCCCAGAAAGCGCCTGCCCCAGTAGTGCGCTTCCAGAGCATCCCCAGGATGACCGTTCCGAAGAGGGGTGTGACGAAAAGGCTGAAGAGCGCCTGAACGTAATCCATGATGGAGGAGAAGTGCATGGCGAAGTAGGCTGTGCCTACCGATACAATCACGCCGACAACCGTGCTCCAGCGGCCGACTTTCAGCATGTGTTCATCAGTTGAATCCAGACGCAGCAGCGGACGGTGGATGTCGTAACTCAGACGGCGGAGAAGGCGCTGACGTTGCCGGCCATGCCGGACATGAACCCTGCAATCAGCGCCGTAATTCCCAGACCGAGCAAACCCGGTCCCGCATAGCGAATGAGTAGAAGCGGCAATACTTCGTTGTACGTATGTTGGCCGGCATGAGCGACACTTTCGCCAACGAGTGGCAGTCCTGCGCCCGGCAATACAGCTAGTCCTATCAGTCCAGGCAGGATAACGATAAAGGGAACAGCCATCTTGAACCACGCACCGATGATTGGGGCCATTTGCGAGCTACGAAGATCCTTCGCAGCAAGCAGGCGCTGAACGACAAGGAAATCGGTTGTCCAATAGCCGAGGCCGCCTACAAATCCGAGGCCAAAGACAATTCCTGTCCAGTGGATGCCCATACTATTAGTTTTAAATTGGCCCAGTGTCGTCCAGAGATGCAGATAATTATCGGAAGCGGCGTTTGCAATAATACGGGCCTTCAGCCCGGTCCAGCCTCCGGTCTCAATCAAGCCCAAAATAGGCACCACAAGCGCACCGGCCCATATGAGAAAAAACTGAAGTACCTCGTTCATAATTGCGGAGCGAAGGCCGCCCAGGCTGACGTAGATCGCAACCGTAACGGATGAAGCCAGAATGGAAAAGTTGAGATTCCATCCGAGCACCACTTCCATGACCTTTGCCATGGCGAACATATTTATACCGCTCATCAGGATCGTCATGCCCGCAAACGAGATGGCGCTAAGCGCACGAGTGGGTTCGCCAAAACGAAGCTTGAGGTAGCCCGGTACGGAGTGTGTGCGTGAGATGTAATAGAACGGCATCATGATCAGCGCGAGAAACAGCATTGCCGGTACGGCGCCGATCCAGTACCAGTGCGCAGCTAACATGCCGTATTGGTACGACGCGGCAGCCCAGCCCATCAGCTCCAATGCGCCCATGTTTGCCGCAAGAAAACTCACTCCGGCAACCCACGCGGACATCTCTCGTCCGGCCAGAAAAAAGTCTTCGCTCGTAGTGGTCTCCTGCTTCAAAAGAAAGCCCAAGCCGAGCACCGCTGCGAAATAAACGACAATCACTAACGTATCGAGCCAGTGCAGGGATGTCAGCCGGGTAGTCAGAAAGCAGCAGAGATCAAGCGGGCACCTTTGTAGCGTCTAGCGCAGCCTTGCTCGAATAGATGACCGGATTCAAAGGCGACGCGACGACCTCACCGACATGGACGCCCGGGCACCAGCGCTCGATATCGGCAGTCTGATTTTTATTTGTGGGCGCGACAAGTCGCATATCTTCATCCATGTAGATGATGGTCATCACCTCGCGCGGACGATCTGTCGTGTTCGCTCCCGCACGGTGAAACGTCCATCCGGCATGGAAGCTTACGTCGCCGAGATCGAAGGCGCCTTCTTCCAGCGTGAAAGTGTTCAGCGCCTGTTTCAGCGTGAGCTCGCTTTCATCGCTGATCTCAAGATCCCGGCCAATCTGAAACCGATGGCTTTTCTCGCAAAAGGCAAGCGGCCCCATCTCGCGCGGCGTCCCTTGAAGCGGTATCCACGCTGTCACCATTCTGTCGCTCGACACCGGCCAGTAATACTGATCGGCATGCCACGGGGTAATCCCCCCACCCGCTTCTTTATACAAGGCCTGGTCGTGATAGAGTCGAACGCCGGTTGCACCCATCAACTCAGCCGCAATACGCGCGAGCCGCTTGCCGAAAATGAACTCTTTCACAACGGAGGATTCAGTCCAGAGATTCATGATCTGCAAAAATGCCTTGCCGTAGGTGGTCCGCTGTTCCATCGGAACAGTCTCTGTGGATAGTTCTGCGACCCGCTTGGTGATGATGCGTCGATAATTTTCGAGCAACTCCGGGGAGAGCACATGCTTCAACTTGATATAGCCGTTCTCGTTATAGAAATCGAACTGCTCCTTTGTCAGTGGAAAAAGTCCATCCAGTTCCTTGTGCAGTTTTTCGATGTTCAGCATATTATCCTCGGGTTTGATGAAGCGTTTCATCAGTATTATGGTCACGCCTTCAGATATGTTGTCAAGGCAATATTTGGTGCCAGCGTTATTCTAGGTAGGTGAAACCACCAGGTGCCAAATATTCCAATCCCAACATAGCGGACTCCATCCACGGGAACAGCGCGACAACATCTGCTCGCAAGAAGCCAAAGATTCAGGACGTGGCTACCCTCACCGGGGTATCCCTTGGCACAGTATCGGCTGTGCTCAATGGGAATGGGCGGATCAGCATGGCCACCCGCAATCGTGTGCGGGCCGTCATCGCAAGTCTTGGATACCATCCTGACCTTTACGCGAGCAATCTTGCGCGGAAGAATACCCGGGTAATTGGTCTCGTCGTTTCGAATCTACAGAATCCTTTTTTTGCTGAGACAGCTCAGGCGATGGAGGAAGAGGCTGCCCGTCACAACCACCAAATTTCGTTGATGGCGACAAACTTTTCACCAGAGCGCCAGCGTGCAGCCGTGGAACGCTTATTGGGCGCTCGCATCGCCGGCATCGCGGTTATTACCTCGGAACACGATCAAGCGGCACGCGAGCTTGTATTGGCAAGTGGCGTTCCCTCTGTCTTCCTCGATGTCGGCAAACCTATAAGAAATTCCGCGACCATCCGCGTCGATTCCCGGGGCGGGATGCAGGCCGCGGTAGAACACCTGATCGAGCTTGGCCATCGCGACCTTCTTTTCGTGCGCAACTCCCAGAAGGGGAGTGGGACACTCCTGCTCTCGCATAAGTTGCGGGATGAAGGCTTCGCGGCAGCGGTGCGTGCCTATAGCTCACTTCGGCTGAACACAAATACAGTTGATATTGCCGGACCAGGTGCTGACGCGGGTGAGCGCGCTATAGCTTCCGTGTTAGGTCGGGTGCGCTTCACAGGTGTTGTTACAGTCACCGATACTGTCGCAATGGGCGTCTACCGTGGCCTGCAGGCGTGCAAACTACGCATACCCGAGGATGTCTCGGTGGTCGGCTTCGATGATACTTATTTCTGCCGGTTTCTGAGCCCTCCTCTGACCACAGTCAACATATCCCGCGAACGTCTAAGCCAGATGGCCGTGGAGGCGATTTTGCAACCACAATCTCAGACCGGGCGCGGACGATCGTTCAAATTAGGGGCCGACTTCATTCTGCGCGAATCGACTGCTTCCCCAAATCCAAAGAGCAGGACCATGCGAATGGATTGATCTCATCGAGCAGCGTGCCCCATAATTACTTAGATTTACAACATTAAATTAGATATTTCATGTTCTTGATGTGTCGGCAGATATCGCAGCAGAGACGCTGAGGAGGCATTTCGCGGGCGAGATCCCTTTTGTGCTGGAGTTTCTTGATCCCAAGGTTTGATCGCTTCCTCAGGGCCGACATGGTCGTCATTATTTGCAGCTCCTGCTATTTCCAGGACGGCCGTTTCATTCTTGGGGAGAGCTAGGCGCTCATAGAACTGGATCGCAATTTGACGGTCCAACCAACGAACGAACCAGCCGGAACGAAGGGCTTCCGCATCGCAAGTGAATCTACTTCCAAATTAGAAGTACTGGCAGGATCGTCGGTCTGCTAGCTGAAGTCTGAGTCATGCGCATGCGAGAGTAGTAGTGGAACGGAAGGCTTCGATGGGTTCTGCAGTATCGTGTGCTGAAGCGGCGGAAGTGTTTGAGGCGGTTGAAGCAGCGTTCGATGCGGTTGCGCTGTTTGTAGAGTTCGCGATCATAGGTTCTGGGTTGTTTCCAGTGCCGTCGCGGCGGGATGACGGCGACCGCGCCCAGACTTTGGATTTTAGCCACGATCTCAGCCGAGTCGTAGCCTTTGTCGGCGATCACGGCATCGGCCTGTTGGCCCTCCAGCAGGCGGATCGCTTCGGCATACTTGGCAGCTTGTCCGGGCGTGATGCGGAAGGCCACCGGCAAGCCGTTCTCGTCGGACAGAAGGTGGATCTTGGTGCTCAGTCCACCTCGGGAACGCCCCATAGCCTTGTCTTCACAGCCCCTTTTTTTGCGGGCCGCAGCCGCTTGTTGATGCACCTGTACGATGGTCGAGTCCAGCATCAGGTAGAGGTTCTTCTTGTCCGCCACCAGGTCGGCGAAGATGCGCTCCCACACCCCGGAACGCGAAACCAGCGCATGAACCGCGCGCGCACGCTCTTGTACTTGCCATAGCGCTCCGGCAGATCATGCCAGCGCTCCCGATCGCAGAACCCACAGCACCCCGTTGACGAACTGGCGGTTGTCAGAAGCCGTCCGCCCTCCATGTTCCACTCGACCAGGAAGACCATCCTTGATCCGCTCCCACTGTACTTCGCTCAACTCATATCGGCTCGCCACACATCTACTGCAACAATACCAGCTGCGCCGCAAAGTCTATATGTGGATACCGCCTAGAGCATCTTGGACGGCCTCCGCCGCGCCTTCGTCTTCGCACGCGACCCTCCGCCACTCGTCCTCATGTGCAGCAAAGGCTATCTCACTTGGATTTCGGCAGGAGCTTGATCGCGATGGCATCAACACCTCGCAATACCTTAAAACGCAGGCTTCCACGCACTACCTGATTTAGCATCTTGCGTAGTGTGGCGTGTCTTTCGATAGTGACACCTTCGATTGCGACAATGAGATCTCCTCGGCGAAGTCCCGCCCCGTCAGCAATACCACCGACTTCAATTGAATGCACCAAGACACCAGGCGAGTCAGGCAGCCCGACAGCACGACGGCGTTGAAGTGAAACGCGCGGGTCTAAAACAACCATGCCATAGTGGACGAACCGCTGGTCGTTGCTCTCTGATTCAAACGAAAGATTCCATTTCCGTAGCAAGCGAATCAGCTCTTTCCTGTCCTGAGAACTGAGACCGGAAAGTAAACGTTCCTCGTTAAGAAGATGCTCAGGCACGATCCTTTCCAGAAGATCAATGCCATTTTCGGTGATCTTCACAAGAGTTGCACGCCTGTCCTCGGCATTAGTTTCTCTGCTGACCAAACCTTCGCGTTCTGGTACTTGGATTCCAAGTTCCGGATCTCGATCGAGCGGATGACGGCTTGCTCTTGAAGTCCCTCGTTGCCCAACTGCCGCAGCTCATTCCCTATGTGACCAGTTTCGCAACGATTGGTATTATCTGGCTCAATCATCACACCATGTTCCACGAAGTAGACCGTGTAAAACGCAGCACGCTCATCCTGAACTTGGTTCTATTGTTGGTCGTATCTTTTCATCCCGTATCCGACTGCGGTACTCGGTCGCTATGGTCCTTTGCGATCAAGTGCTGTCCTTTACGGGGCAACTCTGACTGCTCTGGGCATGGCCTACAGTATTCTTTGGCGACATATTGCGAAGCACAAGTTGAGCAGAGACTGCGACGATTCGCAAAAACTACGCGCACGAACCTACCGCAATCTCATCGGCACTTTTGGATAGCCGGGCGGAACGGTCATCGCCTTTTTCAGTCCGAAGATTGTAGTAATTGTCTACATGACCCTGGCTTTTTTCTATTTCCTACCTGAAAAACAGACAACCGCCGACTAACAGCCGCGATCCCAAGGCAGATTAAATCCCAGAAAAAACGCCAATGAACGAATCTTTAATCCTATCCGCACTTGGCTCCTAAACGGGAAGCCCCCAACACTATGGAGTCAACTATGCCTGATATGCCATCTGTTTCCACTACCCAAGAACGAATTGCGCCTGTGACTACACGAGAAGAACTGGTCTTCTTGCTCTCGCGTGCGGCTGAGTTGGAGCACGGGCTCGCCTGTCTCTATCTCTTCGCGGCGTATTCCTTAAAAAGCGACGCGAGCGAAGGAGGCCTAACCGACTACCAGGCAAGAATGGCGCGCGGCTGGAAGCGCCGGCTGGCGCACGTCGCCGTGGAAGAGATGTTGCATCTCTCCCAGGTTTCGAATCTCCTAACCGCGATCGGGGCTTCACCTCGCTTTGAAAGGGCAACTTCCCGATGCCTCCTTCGGCGTTCCCGTTTGGACTTCGGCTGACCTTGGAGCCCTTTTCGAGAGAGAGCATCGAGCGGTTTGTCTGCTACGAGATGCCGGAAAAGGGTGTTCTCACTGCTGAACAGGAAGCAGTCTACGAGCATGTCAGAGCACGAGTCGTTGCGTCGGAAAGTAGTGATACCCGGAGGACAGTGGCAGGAGGGGCTCCCATGCGGCTGGACGCAATCGACTTTGGAACAAGCGCAGAAGAATTCGAAGTTGACTTCAAAACCGTCGGTGAGTTCTACCAAAAAATACGAAGTGGCTTCCACAATATCCCTGAAAGCGATCTCTTTATTGGCCCACCGGAGGCCCAGACAAACGCGCGATATGTTGACCTTCAAGGGGCACTCGTGGCGGTCACAAATCGAGATTCTGCATGTGCCGGCATCGACATGGTCATAGAGCAAGGCGAGTCGCCTTCCAGCGCTCACCCGGACGCACACTTTGTCGTCTTCGACACGATTCGCAAAGAGTACGAAGAAGCCGTCGCGGCAGCTGAGGCCAGCGGTACTGTATTCGATCCGGTCCGGCCTGTCGCCTCCAATCCAATGACCCGTTTTTATGACGACCCATCGGATGGAACGATCATCCGCGACCCGCTGACACACGATGTGGCGGACCTCTTCAACGTAGCCTACGAAACGATGCTATTGATGTTGCTGAGATTCTTCGCGCATACGGAAGAGACTGAATCAGAGCTCGAACATCTCTCCCGTGCCACGCTTCGTATGATGACTACGGTTCTCCGCCCTCTTGGGGAAACTCTGACGAAGATGCCGATGGGCGGCGACGTTGCCCCCATGAAGACCACTGACCTTGCAGCAGACAATCTCCGGACACAAAAAAGTGCGCTCCACCTGGAGCGTGCTTCTCAATCAGCCGCCTGACTGACAGAGTGGCGTAAGAGCCTGCAATAGGCCGTCTTCTTTTTGAATACAGTACGCGTTGCCTCATAGAACAACTAGTTGTTCCTCAATAGAAATTATTCCTATTGACAAGGGCGCAGCTAGGTAGCAATAATCCTCGCCATACTATTACGCCCCCTTGAACGATAACTCCAAGCGAAACGAGTGCCGGGGCGGCAACGGATTTAACTAAATTTAGGAGTCTTCAATGAGTTTGCCCATGCGCCTCTTTAAAAAGATCTGCAACTCGTTCCCAGTGTCGGCCTTTGGTTGTCTCACGTTCCTTGCGTCGTTCCTGTTTCTGGGCAGCGTTGCTCTGGCCCAGATCGGTGGAACCGGGTCGCTTCAGGGAACCATCACCGATCCCTCCGGCGCAGTCGTATCCGGAGCGTCAATCGTAGCGACCAATACCGGTACCAATGCTTCGTCGAAGCAGCAGACCAGCGGCTCCGGCTCGTTTGCCATCGCTGCCCTGCCGCCGGGGAACTATACCGTAACCGTGTCGGCACCCGGCTTTCAGAAGTTGAGCCAGCAACATGTCCTGGTGGATGCTCTTGCCGTAGCGACGGTAAACCTCGTGCTTCAGGTCGGCGCGGCAACCGACGTGATCACGGTGACAGAGGCACCGCCCCAGTTGGAGACGAGCAATGCCACCCTGGGAAGCGTCATGCGGAACGAGCAGTACTCTGCCCTTCCACTAGCGATGAACGCCGGGCCTCGCGACCCGACCGCCTTCGTCGCCCTGGTTCCCGGAGTGCAGGCTCTCAGCTCCCAGGCAGCCGGCAGCTCCTTTGCAACCTTCAATGGCGGCCAGCCCTACATGAACGAGGTCTACATGGAAGGTATTCCGATGACGAACGCGGCGGCCCAGGGTGAGACCCGCAATCTCGCCTACAGCGTCTCGGTGGAAGCCATCGATCAGTTTCAGGTCGAAACCAACAACTCCCCGGCCGAATACCAGGGGCAAGGCGTAGAAAACTACACCATCAAATCCGGCTCCAACCAGTTTCACGGCGCGGCGTATGAGTACTTCCGCAACACGGTGCTTGACTCGTGGGGCTACTTCTCGAAGATCGTCAATCCTGTCACCAAGACCATGATCAAGCCGGTGGAGAAACAGAACCAATTCGGCGCAAGTGTCGGCGGCTTCCTCATCAAGGACAAGCTGTTCTTCTTCGGCAACTACGACGGCTACCGCTATCGCGCCTCCTCGAACCCGACGCTGCAGTTTGTGCCGACCACAGACATGCTCGCAGGCAACTTCAGCGCGATTCCTCAGCCGATCTACGATCCACTTTCGACGACCTGCAACGGCAGCGGTGTCTGTACACGAACGCAATTCCCCGGCAACATCATTCCGACGAACCGTATCTCGTCGGTCTCTGCCTCGCTGGCCTCTTATCTGCCGCAGGTTCCAGGTTCAGCAGGCATCGGCCCCAATTACGTTACGGAACTGCCCATCGGCCTGAACACCAACAGCACGACCGACCGCCTGGACTATAACTTCAGCGACAAACAACGCGCTTACTTCATCTTTTCGATGGGCAACTATGTCACGGTTCCCTTCGCCGGTATTTCGTCCAATACCAGCGCGATTCCTCTTCCGTACGCTGCCACCCGCGTTGTGACGGAGAAGCCGCTGACCGCGCAGATCCATCATGTCTACACCTTTACCCCCAACCTGCTGAACCAGCTCGGCTACTCCTATGCGCGACTGGCGATCCCGATTACAAGCTCAACCGCAGCGGGACAATACCCATCCAAGGCAGGACTGCAGGGGATGCCTGCGGGACAGGCAAGCAACGCCTTCCCGACGATCAACTTCAGTGGAACCAATGCGCCGCAGTCATGGGCCGGAACCAACTCCCAGGCCTTCGACGAGACCGCTAATACCTACGTAGTTCAGGACAACGTGCAGTGGGTGAAGGGAAAGCACTCGCTCACGTTGGGCGCACAGTTCTCATGGCTGCAGGACAACTTCACCAGTCCGGACGATCGCAGCAACGCCACCTTTAACTTCAGCAACACCGAGACGGCCGGATACACCGGAAGCAACCTGAACACAAGCAGCGGAAATGCCTTTGCCAGCTATCTTCTGGGAGCCAACGACTCGGCAAGCGTCAACGACAACTCGGTCGTCACCACCGGCGCACGCTATAGAGACGCCGCATTCTATGTGCAGGACACCTATCGCATGACCGACAAGCTGACCGTCAATCTTGGTCTGCGCTATGACATCCTCGGCACCTTCCATGAGGCACTGAACCGCATGTCGTTCCTCAATCCGAAGCTGCCGAACCCCGCGGCGAGCAACTTTCCCGGTGCGCTGCAGTTTACCGGCAATGGCGCGGATAGCTGCCACTGCGATACTCCTGTAAAGACCGATTACGCAAACTTTGGGCCGCGTGTGGGAGTTGCCTATGCGCCGAATCCGAAGACCTCTATTCGCGCAGGCTTTGCCATCATGTACGCACACGGCAACGGCACCAGCGGGCGCGGCGGCGGACGCAACGGTCTTGGCCAGCTCGGCTACAACGCCAACCCATCGTTCAACAGCGTACTGGGCAATGGAGCTCCGGCATTTTTCTGGTCGAACGTCGGAACGCTTCCCGCAGCCTATGTTGGCAACGTATCCCAGGGAGGACTGCCAGCCTATCAAAAGGCGCCGTTCTTCGACCCCACGCTGAACACCGGCTATTGCAGCGGGCCGGGCTGCCTCGCTGCGGGTGGAAACATCACCTATGGCGATCCCAATATCGGCGGACGCTCTCCAGCCTTCAACAACTACACGCTGAGCGTGCAGCAGGCGCTGACACCGACCTTGACCATGACCTTCGCTTACACCGGAAGCCAGGGTCACTACCTTCCTACTTCGGCAGGACGCGTGGGATGGACCAACCAGATCGACCCAAGGTATCTCGCATTGGGGAACGACCTCAATCTTACGGTGGCGGTACCGGCCAACATCACGAAGTACAACACGGATGCGGCGGCGGCCGGTCTGCCAGCCTACAACGCGCCCTTCGCCAACTACAGAAGCACGTTCGGCCGCGCCCTCTATCCTTTCCCGCAATACAACACCATCAGCGATATCTGGGGAGGTATCGGCAACTCGAGCTACAACGGGCTTGAGATCATCGCCAACCAGCGCGCCACCAACAGTCTTACGCTGCAGATTGCCTATACCTTGTCCAAAGAGATGGACGACGTCGTGGGCAGCGCACGCACGGCCTACAACAACCATGCAGAGCGCTCGCTTGGGGGCATCGACCGCAAACATCTCATCACCAGCTCCGGCACCTGGACGCTGCCCCTCGGCAAAGGTCGTAGCTGGGCCAACCATGGCGTAGCCTCTGCGCTTGCAGGCGGCTTCGAGCTTTCAAGCATCTTCACCATGTCGTCGGGAGCGCCGCTGGCCGTCACCTCCAGCTCCTGCAATATTCCCTTCACCGGTGGACTCTGCGTGCCGAACTACAACCCGAACTTCTCCGGTTCGGCAAGCATCAATGGTGGACTGGCGTCTGGAAGCGGAGATACGGCGACCACAAAGCACAATGTCTCTTACATCAACCCGAATGCGTTCCAGAAGGTTCCTGCCTACACCTTCGGCAATGCCACTCGCTCAGCACCCTACGGCCTGCGCTCGCCCTTCGTGTGGGACCAGGACGTCACCCTCCGCCGTACCTTCAGCATATGGGAGAACCTCAAGCTGCAAACGGCCATCTCAGCCTTCAACATCTACAACACAGTCAACTTCGGTGGAGTCACCGCCAACATCGACTCCACCGCCTTCGGTACAGTAACCAATCAGGCCAACCTGCCGAGGAAGCTGCAATTGGAAGCTCGCATCACCTTCTAATGGTTGATCACACTCCCCGCAGAGAAGGCCGTCATCGCTGGCGGCCTTTTTGATTGCCCCTTAGAATCGGTCTAAAAACTCTGTAAGAGCCAAGCATGTGCAGGATCTAGGACGCGGACACCGTACCTTGCCGACTGGCGAAGGCCATCCGTTTCCGGGCTGCGGCACAGGCGTTAAGATGAACGGCAGGGAAGCGGGCAGAGTGGAACAGTCAACTCCATAGGCGTCACTATATTTGATTTTTCACGCAGGTTAAAAACGTAGGCATTTCTCATTCGCCCTGATCGTCAATCCAGATAACTCCCCTTCGTGGCCGGGCCAGTGGAAGCGATGAAATCCGATGATTCGGAGGGACAAAGCTGTTTATCGAAACACCGCTAGAGTTGGACTGAGCAAGCATCACTAGCGGAAATGCAGCAGATGCAACGAAAAGGCGAGGTCCTTGCCACTAGCGAATTTTCATAACGATGCTGGACCCCTCAAATACCTCTCTCTCCCGAGAGCGCTTGATGCGCCATGTCATTATTTCTCCCGCAGAATGAGCGACCTGGGGCGGGCATCACTGTGGGGTGACCTTGACCAAAATGCTGGCATGAGGCCGCAGGGAGAGATGGATCGCATCGACATCTTTCGTGTCCTTATGCAACCAAAGGTCACGCACGGTAGCCTTCTGCGCTGCGACTCCAACAGCACTCCAGGGAAGATGGATAGCCTCTTCGCTATCACCGATATTGAAGACTGCCACATATCTGGAGTTCGAGCCGGGGACGTCTGCAGTCCAGGCGACCTTGTTGCCTTCGCGATAGGATTGCCGACCATTGTCGCTATGCTGATTGACTGCCAGCACCTCGGGGTTGGTGAGCAGCCCGATCGTAAAGGCGTCGCTCGATGGAATATCTCCTCCCAACATCAGCGGAGAGCGGAAGATAGACCAGAGCGACATCAAAGTGTACTGCTCGTCATGCGTCAGCAGACTCGACCGGTCCACGCCGCGTTCGGCGCGAATGCCAATATGTCCGAGCGGCAGCATGTCGGCGTCGGGCCAGCCCCCGGGATGCACCTTGCCCTCCCACGCCTTCATCAGGTCAAACTGATCTTTAACATCAATCCAACGGTCCCAGAAGTCATTGGAGATGCGCCAGAGTTGGGCATTTGCTTTGAGGTCGTTGTACTTCGCCACCGGAGTCGGCCCCGGAGAAAGGCTCAGCACGATTGGGCGGCCTGTCTTCTTGAGCGCGACACTCAAAGCATGAATCTCCGGCCCACGATACGGCATGCTCATATCGTCCGCCTTGACGAAGTCCACTCCCCATGAGGCGTAGAGTCGCGCGATAGAGTCGTAATAAGCCTGGGCGCCGGGCTTGGACATATCGACACCGTAAGTGTCCTCCATGTCCGCCCACTTGCAAACATTGATCTTGTCGGCAACATCGGCGGCATGAAACTTCGTGCCTGCGATAGGAAGATTCTTGTCGACGGCCTCGCGTGGAATTCCGCGCATGATGTGGATGCCGAACTTCAGTCCCTTGCTATGGACATAGTCGGCGAGAGGCTTGAATCCGGCGCCGTTCGCCGCAGAAGGAAAACGGTTCGGCGACGGCACGAAGCGGCCATGGGAATCCATCGTGACTTCGCCTCGCGGGATATATCCATGAGACTTGGCCTTGGGCTGATACCACTCGATATCCACGACTACATACTGCCAGCCAAATCTGGCGAGTTTGGATGCCATAGCATCTGCATTCGCCTTCACCTCGCTCTCCCGTACCGTCGGACCGAAAGAGTCCCAACTGTTCCAGCCCATGGGCGGTGTCGAGGCCAATACCTTGTCAGGAGAAACGGCAGGACTGGAGAAGGTGGTCGTTGCGCAGGCGGATAGCAGAATGGTGGCGCAAGAGAGAATACGGAAAAAGCTCATAAAGGGAATCCTTGAAAGTTCGAGAGAAAATTTTTGCGAAAAGTTTGCGCAACCCGCAGTAATCGTTTACTTTGCTCCATGACAAATAATCGATGTCTCTGGCGGTTGTCAAGCCGGAAAACGAACGCAGTGAATTGTTCGCGCATCTTTACAGCTCCTGAAACCTCGAGGCTCTATGAACTTGGAAACCACCCGACGCCGCTTTCTTGCTCTGCTCAGTTCAGCAGCGGCCTCCACGCAGATCGGGCCCAGCGCCTTCGCCGAAACCTCGTCGCCGTCATCCCCCAGACTGAAGCCTGTCGCCGAAGATATCCTCCTCTGGTTCGAGCAGCCCGCGCCGGAATGGGCCGCCGCATTGCCAGTTGGAAATGGCAGAATCGGAGCGATGGTCTTCGGCACGATACAGCAGGAGCGCATTGCGCTCAACGAGGACACACTGTGGTCCGGCGGTCCGAGTAACTGGAACAATCCTGACGCGAAGAATCACCTACCGGTAGTACGAAAACTCGTGATTGAAGAGAAGGATTATCAGGGAGCCGACCGCGAGTGCCGTTTCATGCAGGGTCCTTACAACCAGGCCTACCAGCCTCTCGGCGACTTGCTAATCGACTTTCCCCACTCGACCGCCGTAACTGGGTATCGACGCGAGTTGAATCTCGACACTGCCGTGACAAATGTCACCTACGAAGCAGACGGCGCCACCTATGTCCGCGAGGTCTTTGCTTCGGCTCCGGCACAGGTCATCGTGGTCAGGCTGTCGTGCAGCAAGCCTGGACAGCTTACCTGCAAAGTCCGTCTGTCAAGCCAATTGAAATCATCGGCCAAAGCAAACGGTATAAGCGGGATTCTGTTGACAGGCAAGGCGCCCAACGAGTCAGCCCCAAATTACCTGACGGCACCCGGAACTCGCCCGGAGGGATGGGTTCCCCCTTCAATACCTGCTCCAGGCGCTGCGGCAAATGCGGCTCCTCAAAAGGCCCATCGGGTCCGCCCGCAGATGAGTTCCGAAGAGACGAAGGCTCAGGCTGCATCGGATCGCCTCGCCGAAGATCCAATCCAATACAGCAATATCGATGGCAAAGGAATGCACTTCGCCGCGGTGCTCCATGCAGCGGCGCAAGATGGAAAGATCACACAGCAACCAGACGGCAGTTTGTCCATCGAGGGTGCAAGCGAAGTAGTCCTTCTCGTCGGAATGGCAACCGGCTTTAAGAATTATGCAATGGCCCCGGACCGCCCATTGCCGCAGGTATTGGCATCCGCCGCGAGACCCGTTAAAGCCGCGCAGTCGATTCCGTACGAACATCTCCACGCTGCGAATGTTGCAGATCATCAAAAACTCTTTCGCCGAGTTCGACTCGATCTCGGCGAAAAGAAAAACTCACTGCGCCTTCCGACAGAAAAGCGGGTTGCAGGCATGGCGAGCACCCCTGACCCATCGCTGCTGGCGCTTTATTTCAATTTTGGGCGTTATCTTTTGATTGCCAGTTCAAGGCCCGGCACCCAGCCCGCGAACCTGCAGGGAATCTGGAACGCAGAACTGCGCCCGCCGTGGAGTTCGAACTGGACTTCAAACATCAATGTGCAGATGAACTACTGGCATGCGCAGACGACCAACCTCTCGGAGTGCCACCTGCCGCTGTTCGACATGGTACGAGACCTCAGCCGCAACGGCTCCATCACGGCGCACGTCAACTACGGGGCGAAAGGATGGGTCTCGCACCACAACATCGACCTCTGGCGGCAGTCCGCTCCGGTAGGAATGGGAACGCTCTTCGCCGATCCCACATGGGCAAACTTCAGTATGAGTGGCCCCTGGCTGTGCCAGCACCTGTGGGAGCACTATCGCTTCACCGGAGACAAGAACTTTCTGCGGGAGACTGCATATCCCATCATGAAGGGCTCGGCGGAGTTCTGCCTGAGTTGGCTTGTAGAGGACAGTAAAGGACAACTAACGACCTGCCCATCGGTTTCAACCGAGAATACTTTTTTCGCTCCAAACGGAAAGCCCGCCAGCACCAGCGCTGGATGTACCCTGGACCTCGCACTCATCAGGGAGCTGTTCGGAAATGTTGCTTCAGCCTCAAGTGATCTTGACATCGATCATGCGTTCGCAGCCAAGCTGGAATCGACGGTCAAGAGGTTGCCGCCATACCAGATAGGCAAGTATGGCCAGCTTCAGGAGTGGGACCTCGACTTTGAGGAGAATCAGCCCGGCCAGCGGCACATGTCCCAGCTCTATCCCGTTTATCCCGGATGGGAGATCACGTCGCGTAACCGCCCGGACCTGTGGGCCGCCGCCCGGAAATCGCTCGAAAGACGACTGGAAAACGGCGGCGCATACACGGGTTGGAGTCGCGCCTGGGCCATCGGACTATGGGCTCGATTACTGGATGGCGACAAGGCCTGGGATTCTCTCAAGATGCTCATCGAGCACAGTACCGGCGCCAATCTCTTCGACACTCATCCGGCACGAAACGGAAGCATCTTCCAGATCGACGGCAACTTCGGAACGACTGCCGGGATCGCCGAACTGCTGCTGCAAAGCCACGACAACGAGATTGCCTTTCTACCTGCGCTCCCCAGCGCGTGGCCGGAAGGTTCTGTCCAGGGGCTCTGTGCCCGTGGGGGATTGGAGGTCGATGTCGCCTGGCGCAAAGGACAACTTGTGTCGGCCCAGATCTACGCATTGCAATCCGGGAGGCATACGTTTCGTATTCCCAAAGGCCAGAGGCTGAGCCACAGATTGAACGTCGCAGACGTAATCACCACCTCTGATCCGCAAACGTTCTCGCTCTCGGTCAATCAGGGGCAGCAGTACAAATTTGAGTTTGAGTTGGCCTGAGCGCCGCAATTCTTCGAATGTGGAAACCGCCGAATAGAAATGAGGCCATGGACAGATGAGATTTCGCACCATTCTCTTTACGCTGGCGTGCTGTCTGCCGACACTTGCCTTTGCCCAAACCAGCCTGACCGGATATTGGAAATTCAGCGTCCCCAACGGCGGGGTCAGCTATATGGAACTCACCCAAAATGGTAATGCGATTACCGGAGCTGGACACGGCGGGCCAACGCGGCAAATTACTGGGACCTTGCTTGCAGGCAAACTGCACATCGAGATCCAGACCGGACCCATTGCAGAAAAACGGACGACTGAGTATGACGCGATCGTTCAGGGAGATAAATTTCCGCAATCAGACTGATGCCCGATAAACAAAAGCTCTCCGGCACGCTCGAACGAGTGAACCATGATGAGATGTTTCCGACCCGTTTACCTCTGCCGGAGCTGCGCGACCTGCCGGACAACGGTTTAGCGCGGACTCCACCCATGGGCTGGAACAGTTGGAATAAGTTTCATGACAAGTTCGACGATGCAACGGTCCGCGCAATGGCGGATGCGATGGTTGCGAGCGGTATGAGCAAAGCCGGTTATAACTACATCATTGTCGACGAGGGATGGTCGAGCTACCGCGACGCCAACGGCAATATCACCGGCAATGCGCGCTTCCCCGACATGAAGGCGCTGGCCGATTATGTTCACTCGAAGGGCTTGAAGATTGGTATCTATTCCTCTCCCGGGCCGCAGGTCTGCGGCGGCTACCAGGGTAGTTACGGCCACGAAGAGCAGGACGCGAAGACCTTCGCCAATTGGGGCTACGACTATCTGAAATATGACTGGTGCAGCGCCTTCGGCATCTACCAGCCCACACCGGCTGACCTGCAGGGCGCATACCAGAAGATGGGAGAGGCGCTCCAGAAGACCGGCAGGCCGATCGTCTATAGCCTCTGCGAATACGGATTAGGCGACGTGTGGAAGTGGGGCGCGAAGACGGGCGGAAATCTGTGGCGAACAACCTTTGACATCTCCGACAATTGGGAGTCAATGGAACGCAACGGGTTCGCCCAACTCGACATCACCGGATACTCGCAGCCGGGCCACTGGAGCGACCCGGACATGCTGGAAGTGGGGAATGGAGGCATGACAGGCGACGAGTATCGCCTGCACATGACGGTGTGGTCTATGCTGCGCGCACCCTTAATTGCAGGCAACGACCTTCGCGATATGACGGAAGAGACGAAGTCGATCCTGATGAATCCCGACGTGATTGCGATCGACCAGGATCCCGAGGCAAAACCAGTGAAGGTTCTCTCCGTTGATGGCACAAGTGAGGTGCTGGTGCGTCCATTAACCGGTGGCGCCGTGGCTGTCGGGCTCTTTAATCGTGGGGATCAGCCAACCAAAATTAGCTTCCGCTGGGACAGCCTGCACTTAGGCGTCAACCTCGGCGGAAAGACGCTTGAAGCGCGCGATCTTTGGAAGCATGAAGAGATCAATCCAAAGGGCGACAGCTTCACCGCAACGGTGCCAAAGCATGGTGTCGTGCTGCTCAGAGTCGCTGCTATGCAGCGGCGTTGAAGATACAGTTCATCTAGCGGTGAAGGTTCAATAGGTTGTCCATCCAAACCGTTCTCAGAGAATGGGCCTACGCCCGTTCCTATCAGAACTCAGCCGAACGCACCGAACAACTCGACCCCTGGCTCCATGACTACAACTTCCACCGCCCTCATGCTAGGCCTCAACCTCAACCCGCCAGCTTCCAGGACAGTCTGAAGCGGAACAACCTCTTGAGCCTCCACAGCTAGTTGGGGTCTCTCAATAGGTTTATAGCGACTTCCAAAGCAGATTCCCCGCTACGCTACGGAATGGAAAGTCCAGAGGATTTGCGTACACTGCACCTGAGCGGACCCGGTTTTAAAGTTCTGGGTTCATGCCCAGGTGAACTCGATGGGCTTCTGAACGTCGGGGTGAAGGCTCTGGTGTACGGGGCAGGTATGCGCGGCTTTTTCGAGGGTTTGACGGTGGGCTTCGCTGACCGGATGTGGCACATGGATTCTGACGGAGAGCCTCTGAATTCTGCGTACAGGGGCGTTCACCATCTCTTTTTCGACGGTCGCCGTGGTTCCGGCGAGATCGATGTTGAGCGAACGCGCTGTGATGCCCATGACCGTCAAGATGCAGCTACCGAGAGCGGTTGCCACGAGATCGGTCGGCGAAAAGCTCTCACCCCGTCCCTGATTGTCTTTGGGGGCATCGGTGGTCAGTACGGTTTCGGAGGGGCCGTGGACTGCCTGGCAGTGTAGATCTCCCTGATACTCAAGTTGGATGGCGACCATAGAATTCCCTTGGAGGCAGCGGCTTGTTTCAGTGGATGCCGCTACTAGTTTTTATCAGTCTAATGGTGGCCGAGGTTCGGTTGCTGGTTTCGTAAATGCAGGGACAAGGCGAAATACAGGGGTCTCTCCGCTGCGCCGCGCGATGAAGCTGCGCGGCTTCATCGCGAGATGACGTGGGTTTTGGACAGATGCCTGGAAGGACTATTACTTGGCCTTTTCCAGCGTCTTGGCTTCGTCGAGATGCTTCTGCAGGGCGGGCAGGGTTTGCTCCGCATAAGCCTTCAGTGCCGGGTTTTCGGCATCGGCTGCTTCCTTCTTGTAAATGGCGATCGCCTTGGTGTGTCCTGCAATCATCTCGTGGACATATTTCTTGTCAAATGCAGCGCCCTTTACCTTCTGAAAAGGAGCAATCATCATTTTGTTGCTCGGGGTGTCGATGGCCGAAGGCATAGTGAGACTGGCCTGGTTGGCGATGCCGTACAACTGGTTGAAGTCGTTAGTGTGGTCGGTGACCAGCATCTGGGCATAGTCTTTGACCTGCTGCGATGAGGCTGCCGAATCGGCCAGTTGCCCGAGGTTGGCTTCGACCATGTCGGTTTGGGCAGCGAAATCGACAAATTTCTGGTCGCTCATGGCCGGGCCTTTGGCAGATTTCATCTGGGCCAGCGCCGGGGCCGAGCAGATAGCGACGCAACAAACGGCGGAAAAAATGCGTTTCATGTGATTTGTTCCTCCAAATCGAAAAGCTGATCTGTTTATGTGATGCCGATTGGGGAACGTTAGATGTCGCTGCGTGGCGGAGGAATGGGGGCCACGGAGTATTTCCGCGGCCCCGGTAGCTTGCTGTTTCAATGGCTTAGGCTACGTCCGCGTAGGAGGCTTTCGGGAAGTCGATATCGACTTCGGCGGCGATGTTGAAGTAGTTGGTGAAGACGTTCAGAGCGACGTGCGCGATGATCTCAGCGATCTCACCGTCGGAATAACCGGCGGCGCGAACTGCCGCAAGACTCGCCTCGCTTGCCTGGCCTTTGTGGTCGAGGAGGTGTTTGGCAAAAGTGAGAGCGGCCGTGGCCTTCTCGCTGCCTCCATCGCCTTCGCGGCTTCGAACGATCTGCTGTTCGTTGAGGCCGACCATCTTGCCGATGGCGGTGTGGGCGGAGAGGCAGTAGTCGCAGTGGTTTTGCTGGGCGGTGACAAGCGCGAGCTGCTCGCGGACCTTTGGATCGAGAAGACCTCCGCCGAGCGCTCCACTGAAGCTTAGATAGGCTTCGAGAACGGCGGGAGAGTTGGCCATCACCCTGGTCATGTTGGGGACAATGCCCAGCTTGGCTTTCACTGCATCGAGCAGGTCTTTGGCTTTTCCTGAGGCGGTGGACGGATCGATAGAGGATAGACGCGACATTTGATTGCTCCTGGAGTTTGGCCGGCATTCAGGCCGGATTGGGTGAGTCTGTAGAATAGATACCAACCGTTCGGTAAAGATGCAGAAAGGAGCTAACTATTTTTTTCGAGTCTTTACCGAATGGACGGCATATATAAAGGAAGGACTATGGCACGTCGTATCGTCAGTGACGAAGAGATTCTCGCGGTTTCGCTCGACTTGTTTCGCACCTATGGCTTTGAGGGCGTAAGCCTCAAGCAGCTTGCGGATGCGACCGGGCTTGAGAAGGCAAGTTTGTACTACCGCTATCCCGGCGGAAAAGATGAAATTGTCATGGCAGTGGCGACGGAGGTCGTCTCATGGTTTCAGAAGAACGTGTTTGAGCCATTGGCAGGTGCGGGTTCGACGCGTAAGCGTGTGGCCTTTGTCGTCGAACGGTTGCGGGAGTTTTATCTGGGTGGAACGAAATCGTGTATTACCGATGTTCTTTCGATCCCCGGCGGCTCGGATGAGTTGAAGAGCGCGCTCAAGGGGGCGATGCAGGCGTGGATTCATGCCTTTACCGAGGTTGCGAAGCAGAGCGGTTTGTCGCCTTCGACTGCGCGCTTGCGGGCCGAGGAAGCCATTGTTCGTTTTGAAGGTTCCTTGATCGTCACGCGGGTGTTGGGAGATAATTCATCCTTTGAACGGGTTCTCAAGTTATTGCCGGAGCTGCTTACCGCCGCTTGAGGTAGGAAATCTGGACTTCGGTCTGGACCTGGCTTAAATGAAAAGTCCCGGTGAGGTGCCGGGCTTGGCTCTTTCTTCTGAGTTAATTCTAGCTGGGGTCTCAAGGGTTTTGGACGGAGAAAGGCCTCGGCGAATCGCTATCGAGTTTGCCTGAGGATATACTTTGTTGAGGATGCGTCGTCTCGCCAATATCGTCGCGGTCTTGCTCCTGCTTATCACGGCAGCGCCGGTTTTGGCCTGCATGACGGTCGGCACGATGAGCCATGAGGAAAGCGCCTGCTGTCGTGCCATGCACGGCAACTGTGGCCAGATGGCGAAGATGGGTTGCTGCCGGACGGAGCTTCGGACAGACGAGCACCCGCAGATTGCAACGACGGCTCCCTCCATTGAGATTCATTGGGTAGCCATCGACTGGCCCATGCCAGAGTTTGTTGCTGTTCAAACAGGCCCATCGTTTTTTCTCGACTCTCCCGCGGAACATTCTCCGCCCGGATTGCTAGTCGCAAGAATCACCGTTCTCAGAATCTGATCTGCCCTTCGTAGCCGATGACCTGCACACCCAGCGTGTGCCTGCGCCTCATTTGGTTCAAACGAAGGAGCATTCATGAAATCTCTTATGGTTCTGGCATGTGCGCTCGCACTGCCAGGTATCGCTATGGCCGCTGACCACGGCCCTGTCTTCAGTTACGCCACGCCGGTCAACTCTCAAGGCGAATTCAGTTTCGATACCGGCATCTTCGGTAGGAACGGTTCTCAAGGAACACAACTCTCGACTGGCTCCGGCTTCGGATACGGCGTCACGCCGCACATCACCATCAATGCATTTCTGCCTGCGACGTTTGGCAGCGGATCTCTGCCTGAGAGCCGTATCGTCTCTGGGAGCGAATGGTCTGCTGGAGCGTCGTGGCGGTTTCTGCATTCGGTGACGAGCGTCGGGAAGCGGATCGAGTCAACGGCTTCGTTGAGCGCCGTGGTTCCTGGGCCTCAACAGGACTCCGGGGTTCTGGGCAGTCTCCATCGAGCGCCGGGCGTCGCAGGCACGCTTGCGACCGGCCTCGCTTCGCGGAGTCAGTACCTCTGGGTTGGCGGCGGTTACACGCGCTTTGCCGAGGCTTCGCACGATCGAAGGCCCGACACTCTCTCCTGGAGCGGCGTCTATGGCTACCGTCCGGTGAAACTTCGCCGGGGCTACGACCAATGGGATTATCGAGGTTTCGCGGAGCTGACCGGAGACCACACCGGCAACGTGAAAACCGACGGGTTGATTCTTCCGAACAGCAATGCGACAACACTCTGGCTTGGCCCCTCGGTACTCGCCATCTTCAAAGACGTTGCTATCTCCGGCGGAGTCCAGACACCCATTTTTCGAGATGCGTCCGACTCGATCTATGGCCGAGAGCGCATTCGTTTCGCTATCAACTTCAGCTATCTCAAATATTCCGCACACACCAGCTCCCATTGAAAGGACTGAGCATGAAAAAGATACTTATCGCAGCGATTCTCGCCCTCTCTTCCGTCGCCGCTCACGCTGAATATCAGCAGGTCAACCTTACTGTCTTCGGCATGGACTGCGCTCCGTGCGCCCACGCCATTCATGTTTCGATGAAAGGGATTCAAGGCGTTAACACCGTAGACGTGGACCTCAATACCGGCCTCGTTACCATCAAACTTACTTCCGGCAACAGTGCCTCGATGCGCCAGTTCAATGAGGCAGTCGAAAGGAACGGCTTTACTCATAAAGACGCTGTGATCGTCGCACGCGGCAAGCTCACGGGTACGGCCAGCGCACCGTTCTTCGAGGTCGACGGAACGCAGGACCGGTTTGCTTTGGTCCCAGTTGCAACGAGCGTTGACATTGCAACTCTGCTCGGGAAGACCGTAACCGTTACGGGCGTTCTTCCGCAGGCCTCCAAAGGGAAGGTGTCGGACACGCTGCGCTACAACACCATCACGGAGGCGCAATGACCCTGCCTCCAACAATACCGACTGCCTCGACCATCACTCCGGAACGCAGGGCCAAACGAGCGGCCCTGCTCAACTATTTTTCGCTCTTCAGTTCGTTCAGCACGCTCATCTGCTGTGCGATTCCGTCCGTCCTGGTTCTGCTTGGAATGGGAACAGCGGTGGCCTCACTGCTCTCAGTCGCTCCGTGGCTTGTCAGCTTGTCCCGGCATAAAGTCTGGACTTTTAGCATTGCCGGTACGTTGATCGCGGCCAGCTTTGTGATGACGTATGTTGTTGCTCCGCGATTGAAGGATGGGGAGAGTTGCGAGGCAGACGATCCCACTACCTGCGGAGAGGTCAGCAAGATCAGCCGCATCGTACTTTGGGGCTCGGCGTTGATTTGGAGCGGCGGGTTCTTTGTCGCGTACCTGCTGGCGCCGATTCTGGAAAGGATGGATCGTTAGAACGCATGGCCTTCTCTGTTAGAGCAGAGAAGGCCATACCTATGCTTACGCGAAGCGCAGCTTACCGCCTGCTTTTATTTCGTCGTGCTGCACCGTGCCAGCGAGCAACTTGCCGTTGAGTGAGGTCCGGATGGAGTTGCCGCCCTTGTAGGCATTTTCTACGACGAGGGTTTTATTGTTGGGCAGATGAACAGTGGCTCGGCGAAAGAGCGGAGCTCCGAGGATGTATTCCGGTTTGCCCGGGCAAAGTGGGTAGAAGCCGAGCGAACTGAGGATGTACCAGGCAGCCATGGAACCGGTGTCCTCATCGCCTGCAAACAGATCCGGAGTATAAAGATCGTCCATCACGCGCTTGGTCCAATAGGCAGTGAGGTCTTGCCGGCCCGCCACCGTAAAGATGTACAGGAGGTGGTGCGAGGGCTGATTGCTGTGCGCGTACTGACCGAAGTCGACAGCTGCCATCTCAGACATCTCATGAATCTCGCTGCCGTAGGAGCCGGTATCGAAGTCGGGGGTCATCTTGATCATCTTCTCGAGTTCGGCGACGACCTTTTCCTTGCCGCCCATCGTCTCGATCAGCTCAGGCATGGCGTGGGGTGCGTCGAAGCGATGCTGATACGCCGCAGCCTCGACATAGGGATTGCCCCAGCGAATAGGGCTGAACGGCTCCAGATACTTGCCATCCGAATTCTTGCCGCGGAAGAAACCCACGCTCGGGTCAAAGATGTTACGCCAGTTTTCTGAGCGCTTCATGAACATCGCGTAGTCATCGGTCTTGCCCAGCGCCTTGGCAACCTGCGCGATACAGAAGTCGCCGTAGGCAGCGTCGACCGTCTCTGCGGCTGACTGGTCCACTTTGTCCGCCGGGTCGTAGCCGAACTTCATATATTCTTCGATGCCGCGACGTCCATAGCCAGCGTCCGGATTGCCGGGCTGGGTCGCGTGCTTCCTGAGACCCTCGTAGGCCGTAGCCATATCAAAACCCTTGATGCCTTTTGCGGCTGCCTCTCCGAATGGCGAATCGATCAGGCTGCCGGTCATGCAGGCGCGATAGCCCGGGCATGGAAACTGGGGTAGCCATCCACCCTCCTTGTAGACATTGACCCATGCCTGCAGAATTTCTCCAAGGCGGTCGGGAAAGAGGATGGTCATCATGGGGTACCAGGCGCGATAGACGTCCCAGTAGCCGTGGTCCGCGTACATCACGCCGGGCACGACGTTGCCGTTGTAGGGGCTGCGATGGTGCATTGCGCCGCTGGCGTCGGGCTCGTGCCAGATGCGTGGGAACAAGAGCGTGCGATACAGGCAGGAGTAAAAGGTGCGCTGCTGCTGCTCGGTCGCACCTTCGATCTCGATGCGCTTCAGGTGATCGTTCCATACTTTTTCCGACTCGGCGCGGAGGGCGGCGACGGGCTTGGTACCGAGTTCGAGTTGCAGGTTGCGGTCTGCCTGCTCGAAGGAGATGAACGAGGTCGCGATACGCACATCGAGAGAGCGAACGCTGTCGGCAAAGGTCAGATGGGTGGTGCGATAACCCTTTTGATCTTTGTGCTCCATCGTTGCCCATGGCTCGGAGAACTGCAAGACGTAGAAGCAGGCGAAGTCTTTGGGCACGCCGCCAGAGTTCGCCGTCGAGCGGAAGCGGACGGTGCGCTGCGCTGCATCGGGTTCCGGCATGGGTGGGTTGTCGCCGGGTACGTCGAAGACGAAGCCGGGCGTCGGCTCATCGGTGTAGTTCGCATGGATGAGGGCACCGCGCTCGGTCGGCACCAGCTCCGCGTCGATGCGGTAACGCAGCAGCCGCATCGCCATGGTGTGGGGCGAGAGGATCGAATCCTCGGGGCGATACGAACTGGAGCGCGAACCGTACTCCAGATTGGGAGCGCCTGCGACCGGCAGAAAAGTTGCGTGGCCATAGTCGCCCAGCCAGGGGCTTAACTGGTGGGTCGAGCGAAAGCCTTGGATGCGTCGCTGCCCCGGTTGAAACATCCATGGCGTGTGCGGCGTGGTCTGCAACGTCCAGTGCGCCATGCCAAACGGACGCGCTGCGATGGGCAGCGTATTTCCACGGGAGAAGTACGGCGTCGAGTCTGTTCCCTGCAGGATGCTGACCAGCGTGACCGGGCTCGCGATTCGCTCCTCCTTGGTCGAGGCATGTTGCGTGACCGTGGGCGTCTCGGCTTCCATACTGATTGCAGCGGGTGTGATCGCAGCCGCTGCGGCGAGTCCGGTTGACTTGAGAAAGGTGCGGCGGCTGGGGTCCAAGGGATTCTTTGACTTACTGATCACGCTGCTTCTCCTGGGCTTGATTGCAAGACGCCTGCGGGCGCAGCCTCATGGAGGCGTACTGCAGGACTTACCCGATTGTATGCCCCCTCCCCTGTACTTAAGTCCTAAAGTCTTCAAAAGAAAGAACCTAAGTCTGGACTTTGGTCTAGACCTGGCTTAAATGAAAAGGCCCGGCTAAGTGCCGGGCTTTCTTTTTCTTCTGAGTTAATTCTAGCAGGGGTGTCAAGGGAACTGAGATCAACTTTCGGTTAGAGCGCCACGGTGGAGCCACGGACGCTTCCGTGAAGCCGACATATTAGGAGTAATCCGACCCTTCAGCCGTCTCATTTAGAGATGGTTTAGATGGCCGGCTCGACGAGGTTGCGAAGGTGGTTCAGAGATCGCAGTAGCTCATCGCTGAGGTGCTCGATGTGTGCCCGAGGAGTTTTGTATTTTCGTAGGAGGCCAGCGCGTAGACTGGCTGCCTCGCTACCTCCGCTGTGAGCGCCGAGTTTGGTCCTCAGATCCTGTACTGTGCGAAGAGGCTGCGTCACCTCATCAGCGATTTCTTTTCTGGTACCTGAGATTGTAATCGCCTCCTGGACCCAACTGATTGAGCCCCATTTCGGATCTCCACTTGCGCCTTTGTTCTTAGCAAGCGCCACGAAATACTTTCGTTCGAGACCCTCGACAACTAATTTTGCCAAGGCCACTAGAGTGTCGTTCCAGGCTTTATCTGCTGCGGTCAAGGGATAATGCAACTGGTCAACCAGAGCTGGCTCCCGGAGTGTGAACCACGCAACACCAGACCTATGTAAATCGTTGAGGCACGTTTGAAGTTCTTGGAGTGGATCGTGATGGTCACTCCACTCCCCCTTGAAGTCGGTCGTGATTGCTCGTTGCGAGATGGGGCTCTTAGGACCTTCGTTGAATGACTTCCAGTAAAGCTGCTCAGAATACGGCAGGTCTCCCATGTACTTGAGATACGTGTGGACCTGCCCAGCACTGTTCACGTCATACGTTTGGAGATGCCAAGCGTTTCGGCACGAAATCGTGCGATGCTTCAGTTCGTATTTATCGGGGTCAGCTTTGTACTTGTCCAACACTGCCGCTTTGAAAAACACGGGTGAAATCTCGAAAGGCAGATTTGAGTCTGGCTGGAAATAGGACGCCATCGCATCTGGAGCACAACTGACCTCCGTAATCCTTTTGTTCTTCCAGTCCTGAGTGATAAACGAAGCGTACTGCTTGGGACCCCGATCCCTGTCATATAGGTACTTCCCAAAGCCTTCAGAGCTTAACTTGGGCCTGATGATTTGGACGCCACGAATCCAACCACCGTTTGTCCCCTCTCGGTGAGCACGGAAGTACAAGTGGCGGCCATCCCATTGAACGGAACGCTCCTTTCTTTCATTCCAACCCGAGAAGTTCTCGCTTATGCAAGTTACATCGAACATTTGAACTAAAGCAGTTCCTGTCGCCGACATCTGCATCTCCATCACCTCTCTGTCGATGGCAATGCAGGTCGCGGCTCCGTAGCCTGAGCGACCATCCCTTTCGGACCAACTGATAACGTCTTCCACGTCGCCGTTCTCATCAATACGACACCAGGCGCTTCTTTCTGGCGTCCAGTGAAGGTCATGAGCATGAGTCAAGAAGTGGGCAATCTCGTAGTATTCCTTGTTCTCCGTGCGCCCTGAAAATGAGCGGCCAAAGATGAGCTGTTGACCGCCCCTGAAGGCGTCTGGAAAGCTCCTTGAAAGCGGTTCACTGTATTCCAGACGCGGAGGCTGTCCGCCTCCATACGCGAGCCCGCACGACCAAGATTCGTATGGGCTATCCCAGCGTGTCATATCCTCGGGCTTCACCTGGTCCAGATCTTCCATCGGGACAAGGATTGACTTGATCAGAAGACTGCCATGATTAAAGCTAGAGCCGTGCAGGACAAGCGACGCGCCTTGGAGTTGCTCCGAGAGAAGGCCAAAGAAAGAAGAGTGTTCAGACCACTCCTGAAAGCCTTCTTCGCCTTCTCTAACAGGAGTCACGATTTGCAGCAAAGTATCCAAGCACATATGGGTTCCGACTTCTCGACAGGTGGTATTGCGTTCATCGACCGGTACATCGGTAGTTGACAGGTACAATTTTCGCAACGTCACTTCGAGATTAATGAATCTAGCAAACCATAACTACAGGGTATTTTTGAATCGGCGATCAAAGATTAGTACCGGAAAATGCGCTTCCTATCAGTGATCCTCTGTTCAAGGGGTTTTGCTTTTGGTTTCGGGGATGGTTAGGTTGAGGGTACCGTTGGGAATGGGGTAGGAGTGGTTTTGGTAGCGGAAGGTGCCGTGTAAGCCGTTGGGTAGGTGGATGGTGGCGTGGAGTTTGCCGTTTTCGCGGGTGTATTGCACGTCGATGGGGCCTTCGGGGTGAGGGTAGCTGGCGGTGAGGGTGTGCAGCGGGCCGAGGTGGGGGGCGATCAGAACGGCTTTAAAGCCGAGGCTGGCGGGTTGGATTCCGGCGACGATGTTGAGCAGGTCGAAGTTGGGGTGGGCGCTCCAGGCGTGGGAGTCGGAGCGGGTGGGCTCGGGCTGCTCGGCCCAGGTGGTGAGGCCGAGGGCGATCATGTTGCTCCAGGGCTGGAGCTGCTGGATGTACTGGTCGCCCATGCCTGCGTGTTCGAGCGCGCGATTGAGATAGAAGCGGTAGTAGTAGGACGCGGGCGAGATTGCCGGCGTGGGATTTTGCGCGAGGATGTGGGTCATGATGCCGCGCTGGGTTGCGGGTGCGGCCACATCGAGCCAGACGGCCATGGCGTTGGTGTGCTGGCTGTAGTGGTCGCCGTGTGGGGTGTCGGTGAAGAGGTGGGTCTGCGGGTTCCAGCAGAGCGTCTGGATGGCGTGGACGGACTTGGCCGCGGTCTGGCGGTAGCGCTGGGCGAGCACGGGGTCGCCGTAGGTGGCTTCGAGCTCGGCGGCCTCCCGCAGGGCTTTGATGAGGTGGAGGGTGATGATGGCGGAGTCGCCGTTGGCGTCTTGTGGTGGCTCACCGCCTTTGAAGTCTTCAGTCCAGTCGATGAAGGACCACCAGGGAAGTTTGCCGATGAGGCCGTTGGGGTTTTGATGCTGGAGGAACCAGGCGAGGACGGTGCGGGTTCCTTCAAGCTGCTCGCGGACGAAGGCGGGGTCGTCGCGATAGAGGGCGTAGTCGTGCACCATGCCGACCCAGAGGAGCGAGAAGGGTGGGATGGCCTGGAAGAGGGAGGTGGGATAGCGGCTTAGGGTGATGCCGTCGGGCATGCGCGAGTCGTTGATGGCGGTGATGGCCTGACGGGCGAGGCGGTCGTCGCCGGCGTTGGAGTAGGAGATGAGGGCTTGCAGGCGGGTGTCGCCGACGTACTGGAGCCGCTCCCAGTAGGGCGTGTCCATGTAGGTGTCGTGGGCGTCGAGGCGGGCGGTGCGCCAGCCGATGTTCCAGATTCTGGTGAGGTCGGGGTCGTCGCTGGAGAATTGCGCGCGGTGGACGAAGGGGAAGGCCGAGAAGGTGGAGCTGAAGTGGTGAAGTTCGAGTGGCTGGTCGCCGGTGTGGACGTCGATTTGTAAGTAGCGCCAGGTGCGCCAGACGAGTGGGGCGAAGGTGCGGTTTGCGCTACCGTCGGCGATGTAATCGTCATAGATGCCCTGGATGGTTTTGCCGGTGATGTCGTTTCGGTTGCCCTTTTCGCCTTTGGCGTCGTAGAGGGCTTCGGCGTAGGTGAGGCGGATGGTGGCGGCGCTGCCTCCGCTGAGCGACAGCTCGGGATAGCCAGTGGTGAGGACGCCGTTGTCGATGAGGATGCTGGCGGTGGTGTTCGCTGGGATAGTGACGGCGCTGTCGGGGAAGTCTGGCGCGGACGCGATGCCGGTGGTGCGGACGACTTTGCCGCCGAACTGTAGGGTGTACTCCATCGGCGGGAGGAGGTCGGGTACGAGCTGCCAGTTGCTGTCGGCGTCGCGCGCGCCGCGTGAGGCTGCGTGATCGAGCAGGACGGCGGGTGCCCAGTGGGATGCGTCGCTGATGGGCGCGTCCCATGCGGCGTCGAAGTCTTTTGCGTTGATGACTTCGATGGGCTCGGAGGCGTAGTAGTTGTGGGCGATGGGCTTGGTGAGCGGCTCGACGGTCATGCCGTGGTCGATCTCGGTCTGCCAGCTCTTGTCGGTGTTGGCAGCTTCGGTTTCGGGTGTGGTGCCTTCGAGCAGGAATGCGGTTTGGTTGGTGAATTGAGCGGCGGATTTATATTCGCCGTAGTTCCAGACGGTGGCGGCGAGGAGGTTGCTGCCTGCATGGAGGAAGGGTGCGAGGTCGATGGTCTCGAAGCGCCAATGGGCGAGGTCGCCTTTGGCGGGGCCGCGGCCTGCGGTCTCGCCGTTGACGTGGAGCAGGAAGGCGTTGTCGGCGCTGACGCGGACGACGAAGTGGTCAGGCTTGGCGGGGAGATCGATGGTTCGCTGAAGATGCATGAGGCCGGGCGCGAAGGGCGGAAGGCTGGGAGCGGTGATCCAGTGGGCGTGCCAGCTCAGCACGGGTGGCTGCTGCGCGATGCCGGTGGTGCAGGATGCAGCGACGAGGACGGTGACAGCAGCGAGGTGCCAGGCAGGATGACGCATTCACTCTCCTGATTTCAATACCGGTATATTGTGTGAAAAGTCGGCATGGAAGTTATAGCAGGATTTGGGCTGGGGCTACTTCGGGGTAAGTATTATGACTCCAGCGGTCTCGGTGATTACTTTTCCGCTGCATGTCATTGAGGCTGGATCGATACCTATCGAACAAAATACGGAATTCCGACCACAATAGGTGACGTGAAATGTCCGACCCGAAGAGGCTTTTTTCACAAATAACAACGTCAACTGACGTTCCCATAGGCGTACGTTTTAGCGCGATCCTGCTTATATTATGGGCCTGTATGCTCGGTCTTTGCGGGCTGTTCTGCTTGATCACCGTTGTGATCTCCTTGATGCATGGCGGGCGGTCGATAACATTTTTAGGCTTGGGACTTATTTTAGCTATCGCTGCGGCGCTCTTCTGCGTTCGAGCAGCAAGGGCATTAAGAAACGCAGAGCGCTGGGGTGCAAATGTCGCTACGGTCTGTGGTGGCCTGGCAGTGGTGTTCGGCAGCTTTATAATCCGCGACTTCTTCAGTGGCGGCGGGCAAAGTGCCGACGAATACTTTTTGTACTCCATCGCGCCCATCATCGCGCCGATCTTCGTTGTTCTAGGCGCTTGGTTATGCATTTACCTGAACATGGCTCGCGTAAGGTCGGTTTTCGAGAAGGGGCTAGATTGAAAGGGCAGTAAAAAACTGGAGTCAATTTTGTTTTCTGGTGGATGGCTTCTGATCTCTGCGTGATCTCTTTGCGAAGGCGGCGAGGAAGGCGTCGGCTACGTGGACTTCGAGGTCTTTGGGGCCGCTTTGGCCGAGGCGTTTTGCGAAGATGTGGCGGTACATCATGGGGCCGAGGAGAAGGGCGATGCCTATCTCGGGGTCGATGCCGCTTCTCAGCAGACCGAGCTTTTCGCCGCGCTTGATCGTGAAGGAAAGGCCGGTGCGCGCCGGTTCGAGTACCTTCGCTCGCCACGCTGCGCCGAAGGCCCGGTTGCGTGCGCTGTAGGCCATCAGGTGCGGCCAGATCTTGTCTTTCAGCTCTTTGCGGTTGGCTGCGGGTTGGTAGCGTAGTTGCGCGATGAGGTCGGTGCGAAAGTCACCGGAGTCGAAGATGGGAGGCTTTTCGTCGAGGCCGTGAACGAAGCCGAGGACTTCGAGGCAGAGCGCGTCCTTGTCGGGCCAATGCTTGTAGATGGTGGCCTTGCTTACGCCGGAGGACTCGGCAATGGCATCCATGCTGGTGGCATCGATGCCTTGCTGAGCGAACAACTCTGCTGCTGCTTCGAGAACTTTACGGTGTGCCTGTATGCTTCGCGGTCTTGCCATGGCTAGGCTTCGATTTTAGAGAACAGGTAAGCACCGCCGCCGAGGAAGACGCAGGCGATCGCTGCGAGGACGGCGACATCGAGCGCTGCGCTGAACTGCCAGGTGTTGACGAGCGCACCGCGCAGGCCGTCGACGCCGTAGGTCAGCGGATCGATGCGGACGATGATTGCCATGGCGGTGGGAAGGTTGGTGAGGGGATAGAGCGCTCCCGAGAGAAAGAAGATGGGGAGCACAAGGAAGTTCATCACTAGCTGGAAGCCCTGCATGTCCTGCAACACGGAGCCGATGCCCGTGCCCAGCGCGGCGAAGACGACGGCGATGAGGACGACGAAGAGGAAGGCGAAGGGAATCGCCGTCCACGACTGCGGGCGGAAGCCCGCGACGAGGCAGATGACGAGGATCAGGACGCCTTGAATGATGGCGACGGTCGCGCCGCCGAGGGTGCGGCCCACCATGATCTGCAGGCGTGAGACCGGAGCGACGAGGGTTTCTTTTAAGAAGCCGAACTGGCGGTCCCACAGCATTGCGATGCCGGAGAAGACGGAGCTGAAAAGCACCGTCATGCCGACGACGCCGGGAGCCATGAACTGGAGATAACTGCCGTGGCCCGCCTGTTTGAAGACCGGGCCGAAGCCGAAGCCGAGCGCCAGCAGGTAGAGACAGGGCTGGCCCAGCGACACCACGATCTGTACGCGCGAACGCACGTAACGTTTGAGTTCACGCAGCCAGAGAATATATATCGCGCCCATCTATGATCCTTTCCTACTAAGAAGGCCCGATTGAGTTTCCAGGCATTCCCCCAGGGGCTAAAGCCCCTTTGCAACCGAAACACTTTCGGCACGGCTGAAGCCGTGCCCTTAACAAAACGAGATTTATTTCGGCCCCACGGTTTTGTTGATTTTTATTTCTTCGGTTCTCTTGATTTCCATTTTTTATCGCCTCCACATCTTTGCCATCTGCCGTAAGCCGTCTGCCGAGTTGGCACCTTCGTCGCGCAGGGACGAGCCGGTGAGCGCAAGGAACGCCTCTTCGAGAGTGTCGGTGCTGGTCTGCTGTTTGAGTTCTGCCGAGGTGCCGACGGCGATGATGCTGCCGTGGTCCATGATGGCGATGCGATGGGCGACGCGGTCGGCCTCGTCCATATAGTGCGTGGTGAGAAAGACGGTGGTCTTCTCGGTCTCGTTGAGGCGCTTGACGTGCGTCCAGAGCTGGTTGCGGCTCTGCGGGTCGAGGCCGAGTGTGGGCTCGTCGAGGAAGAGAATGGCGGGCGTGTGCAGAAAGCCGCGGGCGATTTCGAGACGGCGCTTCATGCCGCCGGAGAAGGTCTTGACGTAGCTGTCCTTGCGCTCCCACAGCTCGAAGGTCTTGAGCAGAAGCTCGATGCGCTCGGCGCGCAGCTTGCGCGGGACGTGGTAGAGGACGCCGTGCAGGTCCATGTTTTCGTAGGCGGTCTGCTCGATATCGAGGCTGGGGTCCTGAAAGACGATGCCGAAGCGCTGGCGTGCCTCTTTGGTCTTGACGGTGGGGTCGAGGCCGTCAAGCTCGATGGTGCCGCTGGTGGGACGGAGCAGCGTGGTCAGCATCTTGATGGTGGTGGTTTTACCCGCGCCGTTGGGGCCGAGAAAGGCGAAGATCTCGCCCTGTCCTACGTCGAAGGAGATGTCTTTGACGGCGGTGAAGTCGCCAAAGGTCTTTACCAGGTTTTGAACTCGAATCATGAATAACCTCGGTTCGTGCTAGAAACAATACTGAACGGTACAGTTCAGTCTTGTCAAGCGGAATATCTGGCGATTTAAAAAACCGAAATACATTTGCAATGGGCGATGGCTGCGGTTCTCGAACGACAGAAGAACAAGCAACGGTGAAATACAGGGGTCTCTCCACTGCGCTTCGCTCCGGTCGAGATGACGTAAATTTGTGGGTTTCAAGACCGTGACTGCGACGGCTTCGGTAGAGGTGACGTGCTTGTTGCCTCGTGAAAGCAGAAAAAAAGCCGCCCTGCCCGAAGACAAGGCGGCACGGGGAGCGGGGTTAGAAGGTGGCGTTGCTGGCTGCCTCCTTCGAGATTTCGACGGAGCCTTTGAGGTCGAGCGATTCGGAGGAGTCGCCGACGAGAATGCCGAACTTGCCGGGAGCGATGTGCCAGCTCTTTGCCTCGGTGTCGTAGTAGGCGAAGGAGCGGCCATCGAGCGCGATGGAGACGTGTTTGGTCTCGCCGGGCGCGAGCGTTACCTTGTCGAAGCCCTTCAGCTCTTTTGCTGGCCGCTCGACCTTGGCGTGGCCGTCGGAGACGTAGACCTGCGCGACCTCTGCGCCGGGGCGTTCTCCGGTGTCGGTCACGTCGAAGGAGACGGTGACGTTGGGGTTGGTGGTCGCGTTGTCGGGCGTGACCGAGAGGTTGGCGAATTTGAAGGTGGTGTACGAGAGACCGTAGCCGAAAGGGAAGAGCGGCTTGATGTGGTTGTGCTCGTAGCCGCGATAGCCGACGAAGATGCCTTCCTTGTAGACGATGCGATTGCTGTTGGGTTCGGTGTAGTAGTTGTTGTAAGTCGGGTTGTCCTGCGCGCGGCGCTCGAAGGTCGCGGGCAGATGGCCGGACGGATCGACTGTGCCGAAGAGGACTTCGGCCAGGGCAGTTCCGCCCTCTTGACCGGCGTACCAGCTCTCGATGTATCCGGGGATTTGATTGACCCAGGCTTCGCTGTCTACGTTGCCGCCTGAGGTGACATCGACGATGGTCTTCTTGTTGGTGGCAGCCATGTCGCGGACGAGCGCGTCCTGTCCATAGGGAAGATCGAAGGTGCGGTCGCCACCCTCGGACTCGCTGTCAGCATCGTAGCCTGCAGCGACGACGACGACATCGGCTTTGGCTGCGAGTTCTTTGGCCTTGGCGTCGACGATCTTGCTCTCGTCAACGATGGCGAAGCGGATGCGTCCGCCGACGGGCGAGTGGAGGCCCTCTTCGACGACGACCTTGTGCGACCCGGCGGTGAGATTGAGCGTGACGTGTGGCTGGAAGGCACGGACGATCTTCCAGTCATTGAAGATCAGCTTGCCGTCGAGGTAGACGCGGTTGTTGTTGCCTTCGCCTGCGCCCTGCAACGCGACGATGTATTTGCCAGCGTGGTCGGCGACGTAGTATCCGCTCCAGCGCTGGCTGGAATCGTGGCTGGCGCCTGCGGCGAAGATGGTGGCAAGGGCCTTTGGATTGGCGGCCAGCAGGCTCTGCCAGCTAATGCCTTCGCTGTTGATGTGCCGGACCACCGATGTGGTGGCGGGGGTGCCGGAGAGATCGAGGTTGTGGAAGGTCTCGAGCGTTAGCCCCGGCTTGCCGTTGTGCGCTTCGGTGACGAAGTTGGTGGTGCGGGCAAGTTCGGCGAGCGTGGGCAGGCCGCGGTCGTAGTAGACGGTGACGTCTGAACCGGCGAGGGCGGTGATGCCTTCAAGTGCGCTGACGATGTGGAACGGCTGGACGCCCGCGCTGCCGCCGCCGACGGGAACGCCGGGGTAGGCGTCTGGACCGACGACGAGGATGGACTTGATCTGCGCCTTATCGAGCGGAAGCAGCTTGCCTTCGTTCTTCAGCAGTACGAGGCCTCCGCGTGCGGCGTCGAGCGCGGTCGCATTATTCTTTGCGTCGTAGACGGAGAGAGCGGGATCGGTTTGTGGGCGATCGAGCCAGCCGAAGCGTGCGGCGGTCATGAGGATGTTGCGGATTTTTTCGTCGATGGTGGCTTCAGTGACCTTGCCGCTTTTGACTGCGTCGGTAAGGTTTTTGGGGTTCATGAACTTGCCGACCGGCATCTCGATGTCGAGGCCGCCGTTGGCCGCGCCCACAGCATCGTAGGTCGCGTCCCAATCGGACATCATCACGCCGTCGAAGCCCCACTCTTTGCGGGCGATCTCGGTGTTGAAATATCCGTTCTGGGTCATGTGGATGCCGTTGGTGAAGTTGTAAGAGTCCATGATGGCACCGACGTGGGCCTTCTTCACCGCTGCTTCAAAGGTTGGCAAATAGATCTCGCGGATGGCGCGCTCGCCGATGATCGAGTCGGAATCGTGGCGCAGGAACTCGGAGTTGTTGCCCATGAAGTGCTTGATGGTGGCGCTGACGCCCTCGCTCTGCATGCCGGTGACGTAGCCGACGGCGATGTTGGCGGCGAGGAAGGGATCTTCGCCGAAGTACTCGAAGTTGCGGCCGTTGCGCGGCGAGCGGTAGATATCGACTCCGGGACCGAGCATGTAGTGGACGCTGCGTGCGCGAGCATCACGCCCGATGCCTTCGCCGACGCGAGCCGCGAGGTCGCGGTCCCACGAGGCGGCGAGGTTAATGCCTGCGGCGTAGGTGGTCGATGGGAATCCGGCGTTGCTGCGAGTGCCGTAGGGGCCGTCCGACATTTCAAAGGCGGGCAGGCCGAGGCTGGGCATGGCGCGGATGGCGAAGCCCGTGCCCCCGATGTATTCGAGCTTCTGCTCAAGGGTCATCTTGGCGATGATCGCGTCGACCCGGCTGCGCATTGCAGGGGTGTCAGGCTGCGGTGCCTGGGCCAGAATGGAGGCGGCGCAGAACAGCACTGTAGAGAGGAGGGCTGCGGTAATTGCCGCTCTTCGCGGACGCATATTTTGCTGCATGATGGCGTGCTCCTTTTCGTTCCTTTGGTGCTGAAGGCAGGCGATTGATTTCGCAGGTTCGTAAGCGGTGATACTTTGTCCGCTTCGCATCATAACGATTAATCGATTCAGTCGCACAAATTGATGTGTTCGAGCGCGTTGTCAGCGGGGGAGGAGCTGCATCCGCAGGGGGCCGTTTGGACGAAGGGTGATCTTGGCCTGAACGCCGGGGGGAGTGGTGCCGTCGTAACGCAGGCGCCAGCGCTGGGCGATGGTAGCGATGGCGAGCACGCCTTCCATCCAGGCGAAGCCTTCGCCGATGCACTGGCGTCCGCCGCCGCCGAAGGGGAAGTAGGCGAATCGCGGACGGTCTGCCTTGTGCGCGGGCGTGTGACGGTCAGGATCGAAGCGGAGAGGATCGGGGAAGTACTCTTCGCTTCGGTGCATGACGTACTGGCTGAAGAAGAAGTGTGCTCCCGGCGGGATGCGATAGGGGCCGAGCGTGACTGGCTTCGTGGACATGCGGCCCATCGCCCAGGCGGGCGGATAGAGCCGCATGGATTCGGCGAAGACCTGTTCGGTGTAGCGGAGGTTGGGGTAGTCGGCGAGGGTGGGGAGGCGTGCCTCGGTGCCAGTGCCGAGGACGGCGTCGAGTTCGGCGTGGAGCTTGGCCTCGGCACCGGGGTTCTGGCTGAGGAGGTACCACGTCCAGGTGAGGGCATTGGCGACAGTCTCGTAGCCAGCGAGGAAGATGGTGAGGACTTCGTCGCGGATCTGTTCGTCCGACATGCCTTGCTGATTTTCCAGAAGGGCCTGATCGTCGCGCGAGGAGATGAGCATGGAGAGTAGATCACCCTTGTCGATGCCAGCGGCGCGATGCTCGCGGATGAGGCGATTGACGACGGCGTTGAGGCGGTTGCGCGAGCGGCGGAACTTGATGACGCCGGGGATGGGGAGATGGAGAAAAGATTCGAGGCGGGGAAAGACGACGAGGAAATTGTAGAGGTCCATGATGGTGTTGACCTCTTCGTTGATGCGGCGGATGTCGTCGGTGACCTCGGTGTTGAAGAGGGTCCGGGCGATGATTTCGAGCGAGAGCGACATCATGGATGCAGAGATGTCGAGGACCTCATTGGGCTGCCAGCGATCTCGATGGGCGGCGGCGCTGGCGACGATCTGGTCGGCGTAGGCGGCAATGCGCTGGCGATGAAAAGCGGGAGCGACGATGCGGCGCTGGCGCAGATGGATGGGGTCGTCGGAGGTAATGAGGCCTTCGCCCAGAAGCACCTTCATGCGGCGCACGGTACGCTCTTTGACGAACGCTGGTGCCTGGTTGATGAGGATCTCGCGGATGTATTCGGGGTCGTTGAGGAAGACGATCGGCGTGCCCATGAAGCGGTAGTGGGCGATGGAGCCGTAGGTGAGGTGAAGGTGCTCGAAGAGCAGGATCGGTTCGCCTAGCTTGACCCATGGCTTGTTGGCGTAGAAGGGCAGGGAATGTTTGAGGCCGGGTGGCAGGTTCCACTCCGAACGAGGCTTCGGTGTCATGGCATCTTGGATGCCGATAGGGCTACGTCGGCACCGAGGCGTGTGGCAACGATTTCGAGGATGAGGTTGTGGATCTGTTCGATGGGAGCTTCCTCGCGGATGGGAAGGACGCGGCGCGGTTCGCGGGCGGCGATCTCTTCGTACTTCTCGTAGATGCGGCCGTAGAACTCGTCGGACTCGCGCTCGAAGCGGTTCTCGTCGGTGCCTTGCTGGCGGGTGTGGCGCTGGTTGCGGCGGCGGGCACGGCGCAGCGAGCCTTCGAGCGAGGGCAGCAGCAGAAGGGTGAGGTCGGGTTGCAGGTTGCCGCAGGCGGCGGCGTGCATGGCGAGGATGCGCTCGCTGCCGAGTTGGCGACCTCCGCCCTGGTAGGCCTCGGAGGAGTCGGTGTAGCGGTCGCAGAGGACGATGCTGCCAGCGGCGAGCGCGGGCTCGATGATCTCGGCGATGGCCTGGGCGCGGTCGGCGAACATCAGCGCCATCTCGGTAGCGGGGGCGATGGGGCCGAGCGAGGCCTCGGAGCGGGAGTCGAGCAGGATGCCGCGGATGCGGACGCCGAGCGCGGTGCCGCCGGGCTGGCGCAGGGAGACGACGTCGCGGCCTGCGGCTGTCAACGACGCTGCGAGCAGGCGAAGCTGGGTGGTCTTGCCGGAGCCGTCGAGACCTTCGAAGGTGATGAAATATCCACGCGCCATGGAGACAGGTTATCTCAACGCGCAGGGATGGCATCCAAGGGATATAGAGGCGGCGTGGGCCTCGCTGTCTGAGACCGCAAGGCCCCTGTCTGGAGAAAAGGGGCGGATTGGGGGTTTTATGATTATCGTCTTCTTGTTTGTGCTGGGGCTGGCAGTAGTTCTATTTACAGTTCTTGGGGGAAGGAACCGTAGACGGAAGCGTCAGAATGCGGAGCCCGTGATTAATGTCACCAACGAACCGCATGTGGGCCGGGCACCCGGCGAGGACTAGCGGCTCTAGTGAAGCCCGTAGTTATGAATCGGGAGGTGCCTGCATGGTGGTTTTGGGGCTGGTCTGCCAGTGGACGCCGTCAGGAGCGATCGTGATTTGCACCGGGCCATCGGCCTTTTCGTCTAGATAGGGTCCGTCCGACTTGTGATCGTGGTGGGACGAGTCGGTGTAGGTGAGTTGCATCTTGCCGGTGCCGAGTACCTTGAAGCGGTAGTGGAAGTCCGCTCCGGGCGCCAGCATCTGGGTGCCGAAGCTGGCGCTGGGGTAGTCCACTTCGAGCAGAAGCAGAGGCTGGCTGGTGTGGTTGCTGACGGTCGCCTGTACATGGGCGGAGTGGCAGCCAGTGACGGCGAGCAGGCAGGCGAGAAATGCAAGGATGCGGAACGGACGCATGGTTCAAGGGTAACAGTTCGGGCGTATCCCAATTTTGAGACCGAATTGTCGTTGCAGGTTTGCGCGCTGGTAGGATTTCTTCAGAATTATTGCGCTTGAGATTGCTCTGGCTGAAAAGAACAGGTATGGGCAAGAACAAGAGCAAAATACAGGGGTCTCTCCACTGCGCTTCGCTCCGGTCGAGATGACGTGCGATGGTGGTGAATAAGTTTTTGGTTGAGATGGCGTTGTTTTAAATCGTTTACAGACTTTGAGGAACTTTAGATGCAGGTCAGGCACATTCTTTTGTCAGCAGCTCTCGGCTTGCTTTGGGCGGGCGGTCACATCTCCGTCGCACAGCGCCCTATTGCGAAGCAGAAGGTCATCATCGACACCGATATCGGCGATGACATCGACGATGCGTTTGCAGTGGCGCTAGCGTTTCGCAGTCCTGAACTGCAGGTGCTGCAGATCGATGCGGGATACGGCGACACGCATCTGCGCGCGAGGCTGCTGGAGCATTTTCTGCGCGATGCCGGATTGCCGCAGGTTCCGGTAGCGCAGGGTGTGACTACCCACACTACCAACGTCTTCACGCAGCGCACTTATGCGGAGCAGCAGCCTGAGCCTTCGCGCCCCTATCCTGATGCGATTAGCACGTCGCTGGACCTCATCCGCAAGTCTCCCGGTGAGATTACGCTGATTGCCATTGCACCGTTGAGCAACATTGGAGCGATGATCGACCGCGACCCTGCGACCTTTCGCAAGCTGAAGCGCGTGGTGCTGATGGGTGGCTCGATCCATCAGGGCTATGGCAATAACAAAGCGCCGGAGCCGGAGTGGAATATCAAGATGGATATCGGCTCGGCGCAGAAGCTGTTTGCTTCGGGCGTGCCTATTTTCGTGATGCCGCTGGATGCGACGATCCTGAAGCTCGATGCGGCGAAGCGTCAAGCTGTCTTTGGGCATGATTCGCGGCTGACGGACCAGCTTGCCATTCTGTACAAGCAGTGGGGAAGTGAGACGCCCACGCTCTTCGATGCGATGGCAGTTGCCTATGCGGTTAATCCCGCGCTTTGTCCGACGACTCCGATGCGCATTCGCGTTGATGGCAGCGGCATGACGGTAGTTGGTAAAGGCGCGCCGAATGCCAATGTTTGTCTACGCTCCAGTTCGGAAGAGTTTTTTCGCTTCTATCTGCCCCGGGGGCTTGCTCCGGGGGTGCGTTAGCGATCTCCGATTGAATTGTTGGCCTGCGATGACGTTCCCTCGGTGGCTAAAGCCACACTACGAACATGGGTTCTACGGCGCGGCTGAAGCCGCGCCCTTTCAAAACCAGCTTGCGCTCTTTCAACGCAGAGTTTTCAGGCGAAGGCTGCGGGGGAGCGGTCGAGGATGCGTGCGGTGAGGACGACTCCGCTGCGGTCGTCGTGCAGCGTGATGGGGAAGGCGAGGACGCTCCAGGTAACGTTCTGCTCGTCGGGCTTGGGGATGTTGAGCAGCCCGCGGTGGGAGCGGTCGATGTAGGTCTCGCGAGCGTGGGAGACGGTCTGGACGACATCGCTCCAGTCGCGCATGAGCGTAGGCATTTCGATGGCGGGACTGCGGCCGGGGAACCAGTCGCGGGGCTGGCCGAGGTATTCGGCGGCAGAGTCGTTGCAGTAGAGCCAGATGCTGCGGCTGTCGAAGATCTGCACCAGAACATCGGAGCCGATGGCCATGGCGATGCGGGAGTAGAAGAAGTCGCGCGCGTCGACGACGACGGGAGCGCCGCGGCGTTTGGCTTCGAGCGAGCTGAGCGCGGCAAGGATGTCCTCGACCGAGCTATGACCCTTGAGCAGGTGCATGTCCTCGGCACCACCGAAGAAATGTTCGAGAGTAGCCGACAGGATGATGATGGGAACGTAGGGGCGGCTGCGTCGCAGCAGGGTGGCGGCTTCGGTGCCGAACTGTCCGGCTCCGAGATGGTAGTCGAGCACGGCGATATCGATGCTGTTGAAGAGTTCGATTGCCTCATCGATGGTGGAGGCGGGAACGCAGTCGTACCCGTGCTGGCGAAGGATGGTGGCGCGGAGGAACAGGTTGTCAGGTTCGTCGTCGAGCAGCAGGACGCGAACGTGGGGAGGACTTAACGACACGGAGCGGTCGTCGTCGCGCGTCTCGGGTGGATTGACCATCAGCTGAATTTTTTGATGCGTTTCGGTCGCCGGAAGTAACCTTGCCTGTCGGCTATTTTGGTGACTTAAGGCTGCGGAGAAGTTCGGGCAGCCGATTGATGAGAGCGACCGAGCGCAGCCACTGGCGGTTATCGATGGCGGGATAACCGCTGACGACCTTGCCAGGAGCGACGTCGCTGGGGATTCCGGATTGCGCGGTGGCGATGGCTCCGTCGCCTACCGTACAGTGTCCCGCGACGCCGACCTGACCGGCGAGGATGACTCCCCGGCCGATGGTGGTCGATCCGGCGAGGCCGACCTGGGCGCACAGCAGGGTATCGTTGCCGACGGTCGAGCCGTGGCCCACCTGCACCAGATTGTCGATCTTGGCCCCGGCGTGGATACGGGTCTCGCCAATGCTGGCGCGGTCGATGCAGGCGTTGGCCTGGACTTCGACGTCGTCTTCAAGAACGGCTGGGCCTGACTGCTGGATCTTGTGCCAGCTTTTGCCGGGAGCGACACCTGCCTGCTTGGCGAAGCCGAAGCCGTCGGCTCCGATGATGACACCGTTCTGCAGGATGACGTTGTCGCCGAGCTGGCAGTGCTCGCGAACGACGGCGTGGGCGTGGGCGAAGAGGTGGTTGCCGGCGCGGACGTGGGGGTAGAGGACGACGTGGGGCAGAAGGGTGGCGTGGTCGCCGATGACGACATGGTCTCCGACGACGACATAGGCTCCGATGTGCGCGTTGGCCCCGATCTTTGCCGTGGAGGCGATGACTGCGGTGGGATGGATGCTGGGTGCGTAGACCGGTGGTTGGTAGAAGAGCTCGATGGCGCGGGCGAAGGCGAGGTAGGGGTTGTCGATGCGGAGGGTGGCGGTGGAGATTTCGGAGAAAGATGGTTCGACCAGAACGGCGGTGGCCTGGGTGGTGCGGGCCAGGGAGGCGTACTTGGGGTTGGCGATGAAGGAGAGGTCGCCCGGAGCGGCGGTGTCGATAGCGGAGACTCCGGTGATCTCCGCAGTGGGGTCGCCGTGCAGGGTGGCTCCGAGACGTTGGGCTAGATCGGCGAGCTTCATGGTTCGGATTGTAGCGCGGGGAGCGGTTTCTAGTTAGGGCGGGTGTTGGGTGGGATCGGCGCGTTGAACAACTCGCTCTGGAGGCTGGCGGAGGCAGACGCGGGCAGCGGCTTCTTGCGCGAGGGGGTGGTGATGACGGCGATGAGTTGAAGATCGGCGATGGCGGTTCGCGGGACGAAGACGCGCTGGGTGTTGGAGCGGATGTCCGGGGGGATGAGCTGAAGTCCGGCATCGCTGATGAGGTCGTCGAGCAGGGAGGCATCGATGGGGGCGAGGCCCTCTAACTGGTCTTCAGTGCGGAAGGTGAGGCGCAGCCAGAGGCCCTCGGTGCGGGGGCGGGCAAGGAAGGTGCGGCGGGTGAGGCGCTCGGGGTTGGCGGTGTCGTTCAGGTTGAAGTCGCGGACGTAGCAGATGTATTTGATATCGCTGAGGGCGATGGGGATGACGTGGCCGCTGAGGTCGAGCAGGTCCACGGTCCCGTTGCGCACGAAGTCGGCCAGCGGCAGGTAGCCGGGTACGATTTCTCCGGTGATGCGACGCACGATGACCTTTTTGCGGGACGAAGACATAGTCTGGCGGATTGTCGCACGAATGGAAACACCGCAACGAAAAAGGTGCAGAAAGGGTAGCCAATTTGTCATCTATGTGGTAAAGTGACGTTTTGTGCTTAGCTTCACAGATCTTTCTAAGCGATTGATTCGTCGCACTTTAGGGCGAGCGGCGCATCCCGGTTAAGACCCGGCATGGAGTGTACGCAGCAGATATGGCCGACTACATCTACCTGCTCGAAAACCGCCTCTCGCAAGCACAGCAGGCGTCGCTACAGACGGTGCGCGAAGCTGCGCGTAACAAAGGGCTTACCGTATTTCTGGTAGGCGGAGCGGTACGTGACCTGACCAGCGGGTCGCCAGTGCGTGACCTGGATGTAGTAGTTCAGGGAAATGCGCTTAAGTTGAAGAAAGATATAGAGAAAGCTCACGGAAAAATTTCCGGTGAACATGAAGCTGGCCACACCTTTTATGCGCGGTTCCCCAACGGCGTAAGGATGGAGATTGGAAGCACGCTTTCGGTTACCTATCCGAAGCCGGGCAAACCGGTCTTCAAGCCAGCGACGATTCTCGAGGACCTGCGGCGGCGAGACTTTACCGCCAATGCGATGGCCATCTCACTGAATGACGGTTCATACGGCTTGCTGATGGATCCGCTGAACGGCGTGGCGGATATCGAGAACCGCGAATTTCGTCTGGTGAGCAACTACGGCTTCATCGAGGAGCCGGTGCGGATGATCCGTGCGGTCCGTTTGGGAGCCCGGCTGGGCTGGCACATGGACGAAAAGACCCAGGAGCGCTACGAGACCGGCAAGAAGGAAGGCTATATCTCGGCGCTCGATGCCTTCCATCGCGGCTACGAGACCGAGGAGATCTTCCACGAGGAAGACCCGCTGCGTGTACTGCGACGGCTGGAGAGCGAAGGCTGGATGAAGCATCTTGCCCCGGCGCTGAGCGCGTCGAAGGCGAATATCCCGGAGCTGGAAAAGCTGCGGGCGACCCATACGCAATTGCAGCTGCAGGGCATCCATCCCGAGGGTTCGGTAGCCAACTTCTCGCTGCTGACGGCGAAGATGGCCCCCAAGGAAGTGTCGGCGCTGAAGAAGAGCTTCCCCCGGCAGGGCTTTGTGGGCGAGATCGAGTCGCTGGAGAGCGAGGCCAAGGAGTTTGCCGCGCAGTTTTCGGGCAAAGGAGCGTCGCTGCCCTCGCAGGCATGGAAGCTGCTTTACTCCTCCAAGCCAGAGGCCATCCTGTGGACGGCGCATACCGCAAAGGCTGCGGCGGTGCAGGCGAAGTTCAAGAGCTTCTATACCGAGTGGCCGCAAGCGAAGCAGAAGCTGCCCTACACGCAGATGCAGGAGATGAGAATCGTTCCGGGCGTTCCGCAATACGAGGAGCTGCTGGATAAGCTGTTCTTCGAGCTGATGGACTCCAGGCTGGGCACGGTCGAAGAGATGAAGGCCTATCTCGATCCGTATTCGCCTCCAGCGCCTCCGCCGCCGGTGCATATGCGCCGGGCGCGTGTGGCGAAGAAGGACGCCAAGCCCGCGAAGAGCCGCAAGAAGGCTGCTGCGGCTGAGGAAGGCGCGGAGGGAGTTACGGAGCTGAATGCTTCGTCGGAGACGCCAGTGGTGGCTGCGGCCAAGCCGGTGAAGGCTGCTGCGGTCAAGCCAGCTCCGGCAAAGGCTGCTGCACCAGCAAAGAAGGCTGCTCCGGTGAAGGTGGTGGCGAAGAAGGCTGCGGCACCAGCGAAGAAGCCAGCAGCTCCGGCCAAAAAGGCTGCTCCGGTGAAGGTAGCGACGAAGAAGGTTGTGGCCAAGGCTCCGGCAAAGAAAGTCGTAGCGAAGAAAGCTGCTCCGGTGAAGAAGCCGGTTGCTAAAAAGCCCGCTCCGAAGAAGGCTCCGGCCAAGGCTGTGGCCAAGAAGGCTCCAGTAAAAGTTGCTACGAAGAAGGCTCCGGCGAAGAAGGCCGCTCCGGCAAAGAAGAAACATTAGTTTTTGATCGATAGAAGACGGGCGGCGCCGGTTAGACGGGTGCCGCCCTTTTTCTTTGTTGGGTGCGCTGGTGACTTTGATTTTCTGTACTGTATCCCCGGAGGAAAACTAGCTCCTCCGCTTGCGGCGAAGGATGACAAGACTTGGAAGGGGTGATCGCTTCTCTGGAACCGCTTGATCTGTTTTATCCGCGTGATCCGTGATCGATCAGTCTTGCCGTTTGAGCAGAACTAACGTGGCGATGAAGAGGCCGCAGCCTGCGCTTGCCATCAGGACGATGGCGTGGCGATAGGCTCGCTGAGTGGCTGGCGGCGTGGCGGCGGTGTTGTCGCGGCATTGCGTGCAGCCCTGCGCGAAGGCCGGAACGGCGCTTAGGAGCGCCAGGAACAGCAGTGCATTGAACGCGGTGCGCTTCATTGAAAAAAGACCAGCAGAGTGAAGAGGAAGAGCCAGAAGATGCCCATGGAGTGCCAGTACCACGAGGCGCAGTCGACCATGATCTGCCGGGTTTCGAGCGAGCGTGAGACGTAGAGGCCGATCAGTGCTGCGCCAAGGCCGAAGATGCCGAGGATGAGGTGGATTCCGTGGACCCCGGTGATCAGGTAAAAGAAGTGGCTGCTGGGGTTGGAGAGAAAGAAGACGTGTTGGAGTGCCAGTTGCGTCCAGGCGATCCACTGGCCGATGAGAAAGATGATGCCCAGCACAACGGTCGCGGCGACCCAGGGGATGGCGGCGCGGGTGATGGGCTTGCCGAGGCCGAGCCACTCGTCCATGACGTCGACCTCGTGGAACATGCGGCGGCGGGCGGTCTCCATGGTGATGGAGCTGAGGATGAGGACGATGGTGTTCAGCCAGAGGATGGGCGGAATGAGGGTCGGCGACCACTCGTTGACGTAGTTGTTGTAGGCGTCGAAGTGGCCGGTGGACTGACTGACGAAGAACGTGCTGACGATGGCGACGAAGAACATCAGGTCGCTGGCGAGGGCGAAGAAGATGCCCATGCGATAGCGGATGAGGCGCTCGCGGGGGCCGCGATGACCGTTGGGGCGGTCGTTCCAGTTCTCGTTATCGCCTCCGCCGCCGGTGCGCTTGTCGGTGGGCGGTCTGCGGCCTGAACCGTGGTCGTGGTCTTCGAGGTGGCGCTTAGGTTTTGGCTCGGTACTGGTCGGCGTGATGGTTGTTGGCATGGCGGCCTTTCATCGCACGCTATGGAAACAGCTTACTCCGGTTTGATGTTCGGGATGGCTTCGCTGCTCCATTGCGGCAGAATTAATTCTTCGCCAGCGCTGGACTGATATTCGCACGGTTGGCGATAGACGACGATCCTTTCTGCAGCCGCTTCGACGGGAGCGTTGGGGTAGAGGGCAGGGTGCCACTCGAGCGTGGTGGCCTGCCAGGGATTCGGTGGGGCAGGCTTGCCACGAAGCAGGCTGTGAATCAGGTTGGCGAAGAAGAGGAGCTGGGCCGCGGCCAGAAAGATCGCCGACCAGGTGATGAAGCGGTTGAGGGGCAGCGTTCCGGCGAGCAGGTGTCCGGCGGCGTTGGGCACGCCTATGAGCTGGGCGTAGTGGCGCGGCTCGCCCATCAGGCCGGTGAGATGCATGGGCAGGAAGGTGGCGTAGGCTCCGACGATCGTCGCCCAGAAGTGGAGGCGGCCGAGGCGCTCGGACATCATGCGGCCTGATCTGCCGCTGCGGGCGGTCATCAGCGGGAACCAGTAGTACGTGGCGGCGAAGAGGCCGAAGATGGCGGCCATCGCCATGATGAGGTGGAAGTGGGCGACGACGAAGAAGGTGTTGTGCAGGTACTCGTCGAGGATGGGCTGGGCCAGCACCGGGCCGGTGAGCCCTCCGGTGATGAACAGCGAGACGAAGCCCAGTGAGAAGAGCATCGCCGTGGTGTAACGCGGGCGGCTGCTCCAGACGGTCGCGAGCCAGCTCAGGACCTTGGCAGAGGCCGGGATGGCGATGGCCATGGTGGAGACGGCGAAGGCCGAGGCGGCGTAGGGGTTCAGTCCGGCGACGAACATGTGGTGTCCCCAGAGCATGATGCCGAGAAAGCCGATGAGCAGCGTGGTAACGATCATCGTTTTGTAGGCGAAGACGCGGCGGCCGCTAAAGTTGGCCAGCAGCATGGACGTCAGGCCAAGGCCGGGGAGGATGGAGATGTAGACCTCGGGGTGTCCGAAGAACCAGAAGAGATGCAGCCACAGCAGCGGCGAGCCGTTGCCGGGGTGCCGGGCGGCGTGGATGACTCCGCTGACGAGATCGCCGGTGGGAACGAAGAAGCTGGTTCCGGCATGGCGGTCGCAGAACAGCAGCAGCAGCGCGGCCAGCAGCACCGAAAAGGCAATGACGCTGAGCAGAGCGGCGGTGAACCATCCCCAGACCGTGAGCGGGATGCGGTCCCAGGTCATGCCTTCGCAACGCAGCTTGATGATGGTGACCAGCGTGTTGATCGCGCCGATGGTTCCGGCGACGGCAAAGACGGCGATGCTCGCCAGCCACATGTCCATGCCTGCACCCTGGCCCGGCCCCGCGCTGGCGACGGCGCTGAAGGGAGGATAGGCTGTCCAGCCGGAGATGGCGCTGCCACCGGGGACGAACGTGGAACTGAGCAGGATGACGAGCGCGACGGCGGTCAGCCAGAAGCTGATGGCATTGGCCAACGGAAACGCCATGCGGCGAGAGCCGATCTGTGCGGGAAGGATGAGATTTCCAAAGCCCGATTGCGGCGCGGTCGTGAGCACGAAGAAGAGCATGATGGTGCCGTGGATGGTGACCAGCGCGAGATAGTCTTCGGGCAGGATAGGGCCGTGGAAGGGAAGGATGCGGTCGGGCCAGACGAGGTGGATGCGCATCAACAGCGAGAGCAGCGTGCCGATGGTGACAGAGACCAGCGCGAGCACAAGATACTGGACGCCGATGACGCGGTGGTCGGTGCTGAAGAGGTAGCGGCGCAGGGGGGAGTTCATGGCTGCACCGCCTTTTGTTTGGCAGCGAGCCACCATGCAAATTGTTCCGGCGGCAGAATGCGCAGGTTGGCATTCATGCGGTAGTGGCCCATGCCGCAGACCTGGGTGCAGAGAATCGCGTAGGTTCCCGGCACCTTGGGCGTGAAGTGGACGTGGATAGTCATGCCGGGGACGGCGTTTTGCTTGAGCCGCATCTCGGGGACGGAGAAGCCGTGGATGACGTCCAGCGAGTTGATGCGAAGGTCGACCTGCCGGTTCGCAGGCAGCACCAGCTCAGAGGTGACGATGTCATCTGCGCCGTGGCCGTCGGACGGGTCGATGCCCAGCGGATTGCCCGCGCCTGCGTCGACGAGCTGCGGCCGGGTAATGCCGAAGATGTAGTCCGCGCCGGGGTAGCGGAAGTACCACACGAACTGCTCGCCGACGACCTGCACCTGGAGCGCGGAGGGATCGGCCCCGGTGTATCGCGCCGCGGCCCAGAGGCGTTCTGCGCGAACGGTGAGGAATGCAAAGAGCAGGGCCAATGCTGCCAGCGGAAGATATTCGATGCGCCAGCTTGTCGCCTCGGCGCGGCGACGGGCGATCAGACCGGCGAGAAGAATGAGGTGTGCCAGCGCTGCGAGGCCAAGGATGATCCAGAGATTAAGCAGCAAGTGATGATCGATGGCCGGGCCATGCGCGCTGGCGTCGAAGGGAAGCCCCCATGTCGTCAGCGAGAGCGCGAACATGCCGGGCTGAATGCAGAAGGGGATCACCTTTGCAGGATATCGCGTTCGCCTCGTCTAAGTGTGCGTGGGTGCGGACGCGGATGTTAAGCTGGAGTTCGATGAACCTCAAGATCGCAGCGATTCGTTCGGGCACGGACCCGGTGGGAAAGCTGCCAGCCGCCGCCTTTCACCGCTGGCTGGAGACGCCGCTGAACTGCCCGAAGTGCGACGTGACCTACAACATGGTCGTCGATTGGGACCAGGCCGCCGACCGCTGGTTTCCCGAGAGCTCGCGCCCGATGATTACACTGTTGCGAAAGGCCGTCTTTATGGGGCACAGCACCGACCACCGCGTGACGCACTTCGAGACGGAAGGCGTCATCGTGAAGAGCATTGTTGCCTCAGAGAGCAGTGAGCCCTCTCCGGTAAAAATTCCCTAAGCTTCGATGGGTGTTTCAGTCTTTCGTTTGCTGGTGAGGAAGTAGTAGACGACTGGCGTGACGATGAGGCTGAGGAGGATGGAGAGCAGGAGCCCTCCGATGACGGCGATGGCGAGTGGTTGGAGCATCTGGGAGCCGGAGCCGAGCGCGAAGGCCAGCGGCAGCATACCGCAGATCGCGGCGATGGCGGTCATGATGATGGGGCGCAGTCTCCGCTGTGCGGCGTGCAGCATGGCATCGCGCGCGTTGACTCCAGTGGCGCGTGCCTTCTCGTCAGCATCGAGCAGAAGGATGCCGTTTTTTGCGACGATGCCGATGACCATGATGAGGCCCATGAAGCTGGCGACGTTGAAGTTGGTGCTGGTGATGAGCAGGGCAACCACGACGCCAGTGATGGAGAGAATGGAGCTGGTGAGGATAGCGATAGGCGCGGAGAAGTTGCGGAACTCCGCCAGCAACACGCCGAAGACAAGTGCAAGCGCGAGGAGGAGCACGCGCGCGAGGTCGGCGAAGGACTTCTGCTGCTCCTGATAGGTGCCCCCGTACTCGACGCGAACGCTGGCGGGGATGTTGAGGTTGGTGACGACCTGCTTGACCTGCACCATGGCTCCGCCGAGGTTGGAGCCTTCAAGGCGTCCGCTGACAGTGACGAGTCGCTGCAGGTTTTCGCTAAGGATCTCATTCTGCGGCGGAAGCGCTTCAATCTTCGCCATGGAGCCGAGCGTCGCCGTGTGACCGCTGCTGCTGTTGAAGACCGTGTTCTCAATGGCGTCGAGCGAGGCGCGGTTGGCATCGGGAAGCCGGACGCGGATGGTGTAAGGACGGCCGTTGAGGATGAGCGGATCGTTGGTGGGCAGCCCGTCGAGGATGGAGGTCGCGTCTTCTGCGACTTCGGTGGGCGTGAAGCCGAGACGCCCGGCAACGACAGGATCGATCTGAAAGCTGGTAGCGGGACCACTGATGGTATTGTCGATGCCGTTCTGGATGTCGACCACGCCCGGAATCTTTCCGATGGCGTCAGCCACGCGCGGGGCAAGCTGTTGAAGAAGCTTCGTATCCGGAGAGAAGAGTTTTATCTGAATCGGTTCCGGCGAGTTGGAGAGATCGCCGATCATGTCCTGGAGAACTTGGATGAACTCGACGTCCAACTGGGGGACGCTTGTCCTGATCTGCTGGCGAACGTCGGCCATGATTTCGTCGATGCCGCGTGAGCGCTTCGGCTTCAGACGGACGGTAAAGTCTCCCGAATTCGCCTCGGTCACGGCGGCAAGGCCCATCTGCAGGCCGGTGCGGCGCGAGGTAATCTCAACCTCGGGCGTGTTGTGCAGAATCTGCTCGACGTGCAGCAGAACGCGGTTGGTCTCGGCGAGCGAACTGCCCGCGGGCATCAGGTAATCGAGGACGAAGGCTCCTTCATCCATGGCGGGAAGCAGATCGGAGCCCAGAGCATTGTAGCTGAAATATGCGCCCACGATGAGCAACGCGCAGATGCCGGCAAGGGCCAGCGGACGAGCGAGCGCCCAGGTGAGAGTGCGTTCGTGCGCGTGGAAGATGCGGCGCATGACGGGGCCATTTTCTTCGTGGCTCTCCATCGCAGCGGCCTCAGGTTCGCCGGACTCTTCCGTTGATGCTGCAAGTTCTTTTGAAGGTGTGGTCTTTTTGGATTTGTGCAGCAGCGCCAACGCGAGTGCCGGTGTCCACGTCAGCGCGAGTGCAAGCGAAGTGAGCAGGGCAGCGGTCATGGTTGCGGCGAGCGCGCGGAAGAAGCTGCCCGTCACTCCGGTGACTGAGATCAACGGAAGAAAGACGACGACCGGTGTAATGGTCGAGAAGATCAGCGGTGTGGAGAGTTCGTGCAGCGCTTTCCTGACCGCCTCGATCCTCGACTCGCCGGAATCGCGATGGACTACGATGCCTTCGATGACCACGATGGCATCGTCGATGACCAGGCCGATGGCCGCGGCGAGACCGCCGAGCGTCATCAGGTTGAAGCTCTCGCCGATCATCCAGAGAAATAGAATTGTAACCGCAACGGTGACAGGAATGACAAGCCCGGCGATCAGCGATGAGGTCCAGTCGCGAAGGAAGAGGAAGAGAACGGCGCAGGCCAGAAGCAAGCCGATCAGAATTGCGTCGCGGACGCTGGCGATGCTTTCGCGCACCAGCTCGGACTGGTCGTAGAAAGGCGCGAGCTTTACCCCCGGAGGAAGGGCCGACTGGAGCGAAGCCACCTTTGCGGCGATGGCATTGGCGACGGAGACGGTGTTGCTGGCGGGCTGGCGCGCGATGTTGAGCAGCACCGAAGGCCTGCCGTTCGCTGTGACCATCGTATAGACGGGCATGGTGGAAGGCTCGACTGTGGCGACGTCGGCGACCCGCACCGGTGCGCCCCCGGCGGTCGTCTTCACGACAAGATTGCCCAGTTCGGCGGCGCTGTGCGCCTGTGCGCCGATGAGACCGAGGACAAGCTGATGGTTCGCCTCGTACAGTCCGGGTGAGTCGATGATGTTCGATGCCTGAACTGCATTGACCAGGTCAAGCAGTGTGACGCCGGCAGTCTGCAGCCGGGCGAGATTGGGAGTGATGTGGAACTCCGGAACCTGTCCTCCCTGAACAGTGACGGTACTGACGCCATTGACGCGGTTCAGCGGTGGCTTCAGGTCATAGGTCGCAATCTCCCATAGGCGTGTCTGCGAGGCCGTGTCCTTGCCGCGATCATCGGCAGTGAGTGCGTAGCCGAGAATGGGAAAGGTCGCGAAGGTGAGTCGGTTGGTGGTGATGCGCGCCGTTGTGGGAAGCTCCTGCTGCACCTTTGCCAGCGCTGCATCGGTGAGCTGCAGGGTGCGGTACATGTCGACGTTCCAGTCGAAGAAGAGGCTGATCTCAGCCGAGCCGCGGCTGGTGGTGCTGCGCACGGTCAACAGGCCGGGAACGCTGTTGATGGCGTCTTCAATGGGCTTGGTGATGGTGACCTGCATCTGCTCGACCGGCATGACACCGTTGTCGATGCCGATGACAACACGCGGAAAATTAGTATCGGGGAAGACCGAGATCGGCACCTGGAAGGCGGCGTAGATTCCGGCAAAGGTCAACACGACCAGAAAGAAGAAGATCGCCTTGGCCATGCGCGAGAGCCAAAAGGATGACTCGGCCTGAACACCGGGAAGATGGGGAGGAGAGCCGGTCATTTGTCGTCCGCATCCTTTCCAGCAGTCGGCTTCTCCGCGGGCGCAGTGCCAATCTTTACCCTGGTGCCATCGTCAAGCGCATAGGCACCGGTTGTAATCACCATGTCAGAGGTCGAAACGCCATCGAGCACCTGCACGTTTTCAGGTGTCTGAATGCCCAGCGTTACGGTTCGCTTGTGAGCGACGCCGTCCGCGCCGATCACCATCACAAATTTAGAAGAGCCGTCCTGCGCTGTCTGGATCGCTTCAGCGGGAACAACCAGCGCATTCGTCGCCGTGCGTCCGATAATGGCCGTGTGTACCGGGGTTCCGGCTTTGAAGAGGCCTTTCGGATTTTCAAGACGCAGCCAGACCTCAACCGTTGTGCTGCCGGGATCGAGTGCGGGGCTGATCAGCGATACCTTTGCGGGCACGGGATCGACAACGCCGGGAATGGTGATCGTTGCAGCTGCGCCCAGTGAGAGCTGCTGCGCCTGCATCTGCGAGATGTGCAGTTTGGCGAGCAGGGCTGTGGTGTCCATCACGGTGATGACCGGAGTTCCGGCTGCTGCGGTCTCTCCTGCGAACAATGGCCGGTCGGTGACCACGCCGTTGATCGGGCTTCGAATCTCCGTGTAGCTTAACTGCGCTTCAGCGCCGAGATATTTCCCTTTGGCAGAGGTCAGTTGCCCCTGCGCACTTTGCAAGGCCGCCTTGCCTGCTACCTGTTGGATTGCTTCGAGACTCTGCTTCGCGATGTCATACGCCGCCTGTGCCTGCACCAGCGCGGCCTTTGCGGTGTCAAGATCGCGGCCCGGGATCGCCCCTTGCGCGAAGAGCTGCGAACGCGCCTTGACGATGCTTTGGTTCAGGTCGAGGTTTGCCTTGGCCTGTGCGAGGTCAGTCTGTGCCTTGATGAGATTTGCCGGAACCTGCGCGCGCGTCTCGGTCGCATAGACGCCTTGCGCTGCGGTATAGGCTCCCTTGTTGTCGAGCGCGGCGGCTTGCAGATCGCTATTTTCCAGTACGACGAGAAGCTCTCCCACCTTAACGTGAGAGCCGCGTTGAACGTAAAACTTTTTCACCGGCGCAGTTACCTTCGGCGAGATGGCCGCTTGTGCCAGCGGTGCCAGCGTGGCATCGGCGTAGATCTGTTCAGAGAGGCTGCCCAGCACTGGATGAACCGCCTGGACATAGACCTCCGGCGTTGGCGTGGCCTCCTGCTTGTTGCAGCCAAGCGGCAGAAGAGTTGCGATGGCGATCAAGGCAAGCGCAGGCAGGGCGGATCGTGTGTGCGGAGTAGGCTTCATGGTCTTAGATCGTTCCTGTCAGAAGCTGGAGATTGGCAAGCGACATTCGGTAGCGGACGAGGCCATCTTCGCGCGCCAGCTCCGCTATGGTGAGCGAGTTTTCTGCATCGACAACTTCAAGCACGGTGGCCTCGCCCGCGGTGTAGCGGAGGCGAGTGAGCCGCAGGCTTTCGGCTGCGGTCTGCACGCTGAGGTCGAGTGATTCAAGTTGGTCGCGCGCCGTTGTGGCCTCGCTGTAGAACTCGTCGAGCTGTGCGATCAACTGGCGCTGGGTCGAGGTCAACGTGACTCGCGCGGCGTCTCGCATCATCTCGCTCTGCTTGACCCTGTGCTGTGTCGAGAACCAGTCCCACACTGGAATATCCAACGTAGCGCTCGCCGAGTAGCCAAGATTCCGGAAGCCCTCCGGGGTCTTCGTGGCAAACTGCGCTGCGTCGATACCGTAGGCATAGTTGAGCGCAAGGTCGGGCAGATAAGCGGCGCGCGCGGCAGTCACTCCCAGGTTGCTCTCGTGAAGCGATGCCAGCGCACCTTGCAGCTCGGGATTGTGATGTGCCGCGGCTGCCTCCACATCGGCGCGTACAGGCAGTGCCGGCGTAGTGGTCGCAGTGGTCAGGGTATAGGGAGAGCGCGGATCGGGGAAGAGCAGCACGCCAAGGTCGAGGCGCGCCTTCTGCGCCTGCACGATGGCATCGGCCAGATCGCGGCTGCGCTGCTGCTGCTGCAACTGTGCCTTCACTACATCGGCATGGGCGCTTTCGCGGGCAGTTTCGCGCTGCTGCGCCAGCGTAACAAAGTTGTCAGCCTCGGCGGCTGCGCGCTTAGCGACGGCAACTTTGTTCTCTGCGGTGAGCGAGGTATAGAAGAGGCCAACTACGGTGGACACCAGGCCACGACGTGCGATCTCCAGGTTCGCCGTAGCGACAGCGGCAGCGGCCGAGGCCCGGGAGGCGGCCACAAACTGTTGCACTCCAATCGTCTCGCTCACAACGCCCTGGCTGATGTACTCGTGCACCGCATTATTGGCGATAAAGCGCGGCGTCGCCGGCGTGCCGGCAGTACTTCCTGCCGCGAGGACGCCTACGCCTTGCGTGTAGAGATATTGATTGTGGTAAGTAACGCTGGGCAACAGAGCCGCACGCGCAATCGAGCGGTCGAGCTTGCTGACTCCACTTGCCGCTACGGCTGCCGCAAAACTGGGCTCATTCGCCTTCGCTCGGTTGATCGCTTCCTCCAGCGTAATCGCCGGGGCCGATGAGCTGGCAGGGGTAGCAGCCTGCACCTGCTGCGCCAAAGCGACAGCAGGTGCAGATGCCAGACAGATGCAGATCAAAGCTGTTTCAACTACAGGAATACGCATAAAAATCAGAAAGAACCTCGTTACCGTCCTACGACCAGCACCGTGAAGCTGCCTGGAACAACGGCAGGCCGTGGACGGGGATTATCCGCAGTCGCGGCAGGCTTGGGACCAAACTCCGCGGTCACCAGATAGACGCGGCCTGTGCCGCTATCAAAGGACATCGTGCGCGCACCCTTCTGGGTAGCGAGAGTCTGCAGCACCGGATAGGTGTCTTTGCTCGCGTCCACCACCGTCAGCGTGCCGTCGCCATTCGAGGAGAAGGCCAGCTTGCGTGCCGCGTCATAACCAGCCGCGTCCGGGCCATCGCCAATCGCCGGGTTCGCGAGCGTCTTGCCGGTGTTGGCGTCGGTCACGGCCATCGTCTTTCCATCGCAGACGGAAAAGAGCCGCCGTCCAGCCTTGTCAATCGCCAGACCCGAGGGAGATTCGCAGTTCGTCAGGGGCCATGTTGCCGTTAGCGTCTTGGTCTTCGCAGCGAGCCGCACAATCGAGTTCTTGGTCTCGATGTTGTCGAAGACTACGCCCTTGCCATCGGCTACCGGAAACTCAGGTTTGCCGGGAAGCGCGATGGTGGCAACAACCTTCTGCGTCGCCGTATCGATGACGGAGACGTTGCTGCTGCGGCCGTTGAAGGCCCAAACCGTTTTTGTAACCGGCTCGAATACAATTCCGTCAGGATTGGTGCCAACCGGAATCGAGGCCACCTTTTGCAGACTGGTGCGGTCGAAGACGACCACCGCTCCGGCGCGGCCATCGCTGATGTAGCCATACTTTCCTGTGACATCGAACGCAACCCCATGGACGCCCTGCAAGCCTTGAATGCTGCCGACCACCTTGCCGGAGTTCGTATCTAGAACCTCGACCTGCGTTCCATGCGTGACATACAGGCGATGCGCTCCGGCATCGGCCGCCAGATAATCCCAGCCACCCTCACCGCCAATCGTCCATTTGGTCTCAACGTGGAAGGGCCTCTGTGCGATTGCGGTCATCGGTGCCAGAAGAGCGCAGGTAAAGGATGTGGCCAGTACAACCTTCCCCAAATTTTCAAAGATGCGGCTAATGCGTCTCGATGTCATAGAAGCTCCAGGAGGCTCGGCAGACTCATCTACCGGCTTGTCTACTATCGCAGGGCTACCTTAAGCGACGATGAAGGATACATCCTCATGGGAGCGAAGTGGCAAACTACGTGACGGCTCATCCATCTGTGCTGGCGGGAAAGTGAACCGTGACGACAGTGCCTCGGCCCAACTCGCTGGCAATTTCGATGTTACCGCGTGCCCTGGCAGCGATGGCCTTGCAGATTGCAAGACCCAGCCCGGTGCCGCCGGTTTTGCGGCTGCGCGAGGGGTCGCTCCGGTAGAAACGGTCGAAAACGTGGGCCAGCATCTCCGGTTCAATGCCGCTGCCGTCATCTTCCACGCGAAGTTCCACGCTATTCCCGCGAGCCTGCACCACGGCCCGCACCTCAGCCCCTTCAGTGCTGTGCTGCAGCGCATTCAGAATAAGGTTCGAGCACAGCAGTTGCAGTTGCTCGGCAGACGCGTTCACCACCGCCGCGTCCTCTCCGGAGATGGAGATTTGCATCCCCTTTTCCTGCGCTACAGTTGCGAGCTGCTCTCCTGCCGCGCGGACGCAATCAAGAAACCTTGTCGCATGGGGGGCGGGCTTCGACTCTTCCTGGCTTTCGACCCGCGCCAGCGTCAGCATCTTGGCGACGATCTCTTCCATCCGTTCGCAATCTGCCTGGCACCGCTCCAGACCGGCCTCGTACTCCATCGCGGTTCTGTGCCGCATGGTCAACAACTGCACCGAAGACTTTGCCACGGCAACCGCTGTCTTCAACTCGTGGGCGGCATCGCTCACAAACTGGTGTTGCTGCTGGAACGAGCGCTTCAACCCATGCAGCACCATCTCAAGCGCACCTGTGAGCGGTGCGAGTTCCTTGATCCCTTGCGCCTGCTCGGACGGCGTGAACTCCCACGAGTCTACCGATACCACTGACGCCGCCGCCGCCAATTCACGCAGAGGCTCCAGACCGCGATTCAGCAACCAGAACATCAGGACGCCACTGATCGCCAGCAGCAACAGGCTCGCCATCGCATAGAACTCCACCGCATCGGTGATGACGTCCCACACATGTTCCGTCTCCGACCCGTAGACAACGGTGACGTGCCTCGGAATCCCGCCGCCCTTATCGCCCGGATCGACGATACGCACGCCGTGCACCTGGATGGCGCGATAGTGTTCCCCGTTGATTCTTGTCCTGAAAATGCCATCGCCGTTCACTTTCAGTGCGCCGTTACCTAGCCCCAGCCAGTTGGTGGAACGCCCCAGAATGCGTCCCCCGGCATCGGTGACCTGATAGATGTCTTTGGTCGGAAGGCTGCGCTCGGTCCCGTCGAGCATCAGATTGTCTCCCGCATCCTCTGCATCCTGCACCGCTCCCAGCAGCGAATACGCCCGTCCACGCAGCATAATGTCGAAGGCATGAAACTGCGTGTACCGTTCATAGCCCAACGCCAGCCCGGTGATCGCCACCGCGGAGAGCAACTCCACCAGCAGCACCGCGATCACCAACCTGCGCGCCAGCGAATACGGCTTCATTGGCTCTCCTGCCTGTCCACCACCATGCGGTAGCCGCGCCCGCGCAGCGTCTCGATGCTTGGGAGTTGCGACGCCGCGTCCAGCTTTCTGCGCAGGTTCGACACATGCGCCTCGATCACGTTCGAGTGGTGCTCCCAGTTGTAGTCGTACAGGTGTTCCAGCAGTTCGCGCTTCGAGACGATCACTCGCGGACGATGAATCAGGTACTCCAGGATGCGGTACTCCATCGGCGAAAGCTCGACTGATTTGCCGGAGCGATGCACCGTCTGCTCCACCGTATTGAGCTCCAGATCGGCCAGTCGCAGCACCGGGTCGGCCACTCCCTTGCCGCGCCGGATCAGTGCTTTGGCCCGTGCGATCAACTCGCCCAGGTCGAACGGCTTGCTGAGGTAGTCGTCCGCGCCCGCATTCAACAGTTCGACAATCGAGTTGGCCTCGCCCTTCGCTGTCAGAATCAGCACCGAGGTGCGGTCGCCCTTCGCTCGAATCTTTTTCAGTAGCGCAAGCCCATCCAGCTTCGGCAGCATCAGGTCGAGCACGATCAGGTCATAGCATTGGTTGCCTGCAAGATCCAGCCCCATCAGGCCATCCTCGGCACAATCGACGGCGAACCCCGGCCCGTCACGCAGCGCGGTGGCTACGTTCTCTGCCAGCCGTCTCTCATCCTCTATTAACAAAACCCGCATGCGAGCATCATTCCACCATCGCAGGCTTAAGCAAAGCTGAAGGTCCCATCGGACTCGGTATAACCAAATAGCGAACCGCACCGTCTTAACCTGCGTATACGTCTACAGCGCTCGGGGCAGTTTGCACGACGCGATACGCCGTAGCATAGGAGACCCATGCAGAATCGCATCCTCGGCACCACCATGCCCGTCCTTGAATTTTCCCTCGGCCCCAACGACGCCATCATCTCCGAGGCTGGCGAGCTCTCCTGGATGTCCGCCTCCATCCAGATGACGACCCACACCCAGCACGCCGGTGGCGGCGGAATCTTCGGAGCGATTCGCCGTGTCGCTGGCGGCGGCTCGCTCTTTATGACCGAATACCGCGCCATCGGATCCATTGGTGAGATCGCCTTCGCCACCCGCGTCCCCGGCCATATCCTCCCGGTCGAGGTCGCTGCCGGACACGAGTACATGGTCCATCGCCACGGATTTCTCTGCGCCACGCAGCAGATCGAGCTGGGAGTCGGCTTCCAGCAATCGCTCGGCGCAGGTGTCTTCGGCGGCGACGGCTTTCTGCTGCAAAAGGTAAGCGGGCAGGGAACGGCATGGCTCGAACTCTCCGGCGAAGTTGTCCTTAAAGAACTCGCCGCAGGCGAAACGCTGCGCGTCCATCCCGGCCACGTCGGCGCCTTCCAGTCCTCGGTCGGCTTCCAGATCCAGCGCGTTCCCGGCATCAAGAACATGATCTTCGGTGGCGACGGCATCTTTCTCGCTGCGCTCACCGGCCCCGGTAAAGTGTGGCTGCAAACGCTGCCCATCTCCAAACTCGCCCATCAACTGATGGAATACATGCCCACCCAGCGCGGCGAACAGGCTGTCGAAGGTGGTGTCGTGGGCGGCATCGTCGGCTCTATCCTCAAAGGGATGTAAACCGTGTATGGCCCCGCTACTGCTGCGGGGCCACCGGTTCTATTTGCGGACGCATGTTGATCTGCGCGCGCCGAAATGCCGCATCGCTCACATGCACGGTTCCCTGAAAGGGCCGATCGATATCCGCAATCGCGATCAACGCCATCGCTACCAAAAGGGAGAACGAAAATACCTGTATCCCATGGATCAGCCCGCTCTCGGTGCCAAACATGCAGGCTGAAAAGATTGTCAGCGCTCCGCCGGCCAGCAGAACCCCCCAGAGAATGGCGGGCAGCTTCGATGTGATCTGCAATTGACGCATCTGGCGGTGTTCGGTCAGCGCGCTCAGTTCATACAGGGCATGGTCTTCTGCTGTAATCTGCGTCCATGACGGTGACTGGATCGACATCAGGGTGTGCCACATCGTTCGGCTGATCTGGCTGCTCTCCGGGCTAATCTTGCCCTGAGCCATGATCGCCCATTCGTGATCGACGACCGCATCGGCATACTCCTCTGCGAGCGTTCGCATCTTTACCGCCTGCTCCGCCGGAAGCCCCGCCGCCAACCGATGCAGGTTGACGATGGCATTCGCCTCGTTGTCTGCGTTCACGCTGGCCACGCCAAAGTTTGTCCAGACGGTGTAGAGCATGAAGCCGACAATTACCGCATACATCGTACCCAGTATGCTTAGTTGCCATCCAATCAGATCGTTATGCGCCCGGCGCTTTTCCCGAGCCCAAATCCTGTTCAACACCAGCATCAGCATCAGTGAGCCGAATACCGTCATAGCGATCAGAACAATATCCTGCCACCCATTGAGCATGCTTCTCTTCCCGTCGGTTCCATCAGAATTGAGCAAAGCTCTTCGACAGAAAGATACACCCATCTACACGCTTGGCCCACGAGAATTCTGACGAGCCATCCAGACATCCACCGACCACCCGTTATATCGCAGCAAAAACAACAGCACGGAATAGACCAGCGCATAGGTCAACTGCATCCCGGCGGCGGACCAGTCCTGCACCAGCGCCGAGCCGAAGGTGAGCACCATAATCAGCAGGCTCCCCGCAACCAGCGCGGCGCGCGTCCGCAGGCCGATCAACAGCAGCAGCCCCAGCAGCGCCTCTATCGCAGGCAGCACCATGCCGAAAGACCATAGACTCCACACCGGCAGCGGAGCGTGCGCGAACTGCCCTACCAGCTTCGACGCAAACACTCCCGGCCCAATCAACATGCGGCTAATGCCATGCATCAGCAGGTTCAGTCCCACCACAATTCGCAGCAAGGCATACGCCAATCGCTGATCGTCCTGCTCCAATCCAATGCCCATCATTCCTCCATCGCGCAAAACCATCTATCCTTAAAGATACGATGCCACCTTTTCTCGAACTGACTCACGTTAACGTTGCGCGCGGCGACAACATGGTGCTCCACGACATCAACCTCAGCGTCAACACCGGGGAGCACATCGCCATTCTCGGCCCCAATGGCTGCGGCAAATCGACACTTATCAAGACCATCACCTGCGAGTGCTACCCCATCGTCCAGCCCGAGACCAGCGTCAGTATCTTCGGGCGCAGCCGCTGGGACCTGACCGAGCTGAAGAAACGCCTCGGCGTCGTCTCCGCAGAACTCCCCGGCAAGCCCACGCTGCACACCACTGGGCGCGATGCCATCCTTACTGGATTCTTTTCGAGCAGCACCCTCTGGCCAAACCTCACCGTCACCCCCGCCATGCGCGAGCGCGCCGACGAGGTGCTCGAACAGATCGACGCCGTCAACCTCGTCAACAAGCCCGTCGGAGAGATGTCCGCCGGACAGCAACGTCGCATCATGATCGGCCGCGCCCTTGTAGGATCGTCGCAGATGCTCCTGCTAGACGAACCCTCGAACGCACTCGATATCAGCGCCCAACGCGAACTTCGCAACCTTCTCCGCAAGCTCGCCCAGCAGGGAACTGGCATCCTGCTCATCACCCACTACATCGCCGACATCATCCCCGAGATCGACCGCATCCTCCTTCTCCGCGATGGCCGCATCATCGGCGACGGCCCCAAATCTGAACTCCTCACGGCGCCTACGCTCAGCGACCTCTTCCAAACCGAGGTTCAACTCACGCAAAAGGACGGCTTCCACCACGCCTGGTAAAGCAGCATCTCACCATTTGTTATGCTTACTCCGATTAGAAGCTTGCGACGGAGGCATCAGTTGAATCGAAACAGAAGAAGTGGACTGGCCCACCTCATCGCTCTATGTCTCGTCATCCTTACAGCAGGCATCGCGCACGCTGAGGCTACCGTCAGCCGGGACACCTTTACCGGGATGGTGGGCCAAAGCCGCATCGGCATGACCCTGCTCGTCAACGCCGCTGGCACCGTCACCGGCGGCCACTACTTCTACGCAAGCGATCTCAAGGACATTTCGCTGCAGGCAGGCACGCAGGGCAGCGGAATCATCCTTTTCGATCCAGAAGGCGGCCAGTTCGCGCTTCGCTTCAAAGGCAACGGAAGCGAGGCAGGCAAACCGCTCGACTTCCACAACAGCGTCGGTATGGAAGGCCGATGGATGAAGAACGACGGCTCGTACCCTGTGAAGCTGCAGATGCAGCAAAGCTCCCAAGGGCCAGCCAACGCCCGTTGGTACGAGGACGTCACCAGCGAGAGCGACGCCGCCTTCGAGGCTCGCGTACAAGGCTTCTACAAAGCTGTCCTCGCCGGAGACCGCGCCACAGCATCACGCTACGTCGATTTTCCCCTGCGGGTCAATCAAAACGGCAAGAGCCGCATGGTCAAAACCGCAGCGCAGCTATCCGCGGAGTGGGGTAAGATCTTCACCCCGGCCTGCATCGACGCGTTTCGAAACGCCATGCCGCACGACCTGTTCGTCCGCAACGGGCAGGCCATGCTGGGCGACGGCATAGCCTGGTTTGGCCCCAAAGGCGCGCAGGTCATTAACGTCCCTTGAGCATAAATCGCCAAGAATTAGCCGGACGGGAAAAATCAAGCCTATCTATGTAGTATGCTGTATATGTTAGAGTGGTGCGACTATTTTCAGCTTGACTCATGGAAGCGATAGCTTCTGTGGGATGCGAGGTGATGATGAGACTGATCGGATGCAAGATACGCAGTGCTTGCCGCATCGCCGTGATCATTGCTCTTGGGCTGAGCGCGAAGGCACAGACGATGTCGCAGCACGATGATGCGTGCAGCCCATGCGTAAGATATCCGGACGCCTCTCACCCCAATTTCGCGTCCTCTCCCGCCAGTTCCTGCTTCGCGTCGTCGATCTCGAAGCACTTTCTATTGAGGCGGACGTAATCGGATTTCTGGGGCAGTTCGCGGGCGTGCTCATCATGTTCAGCTTGATCCATGCGGTGCGCGCGTATGTCTTGATCCCAAAGGCATCATGGTCGGTTGAGCAGTATTTGATCGAGACGATGATGCTGGTCGTCGGTCTGGTGACGGTCATCAGTTGGGACGCCACCTTTCCCGACCGGCGTGACGTTATGGTGCTGGCGCCGTTGCCGGTCGCTCCCCGCACCATCCTTCTGGCCAAGGTAACGGCCTCTGCCGCGTTGTTGGGCCTCGTTATTCTTGCGCTGAATGTGGCCTCGGGCATCGTCTGCCCGCTGCGACTGGCAACACAGCATGGTTCCGATTGGGGATTCTTTCAAGCCTTTGCGGCTTATTGGATCACGATGATCGCTGCCAGTCTGTTTCTCTACTGCGCGGTTCTCACCGTGCAGGGGCTCACCGCGCTATTGCTCCCGCGCCGGGTCTTCCTGCGCGTCTCCGCGTTGCTGCAGCTTGCGGCTTTCGTGCTTTTCCTCGGCGTATATTTTCTGCAGCCATCGCTCACAACGTCGGCGGCCATGGCAGCTCCTTCAAACCATTGGGTATTGGCCTGCTCGCCCTCCTTCTGGTTCTTTGCGTTCTTCAATCAGTGGAACGGCTCGCTTCCACCAGACCTTGCCTGGCTGGCCTTACGGGCATGGATCGGCCTTGGCGTTGCCGTATCCGGAGCGGCAGCGTCGTTGCTGCTGTGCTATGTGCGCACCATGAAGAAGACGGTGGAGGAGCCGGACCTGGCACCCGGAGCGCATGGCTGGCATTGGGCGCCGCGCTTTGGCCACTCTCTCCGGAATGCCATCGTGTTCTTCAGCCTTCGGTCGGTGACGCGCAGCAAACAACATCGCGTGATCTTTGCCTTTTATCTCTCGCTGGTCTTTTCGCTGGCGCTCTATTGTCTTAAGGCGGCACTGTCGGTTGCGCCGCCTCGCCTGATGCGCATGGACTTCCTGGTGTATAGCTGCTGGATGATGGCGCTCGCCGTAGCTGGGCTTCGCGGCGTATTCTCGTTGCCGGCTTCGCTCAGGGCAAACTGGGTGCTGCGAGTCACGCAGCTAAACCCACCGAAGCAGTACATCGCCGCTACCCGGCGCTCGCTGTTGCTGCTGGCCGTTCTCCCGGTATGGCTTTGTGTGGCATTGCTTTCGCTCTGCTTCAGACCGCTGCAACAGTCCGCTGCTCACCTCGCCGTTCTTGCGCTGGTCGGATTCATCCTTGCTGACATAGCCCTCCTCGGCATCTCAAAAATTCCGTTTGCGTGCTCGTATCTGCCCGGAAAATCCAATGTTCAGTATGTGTTCTGGGGCTTTCTAATAGTCTTCGTTCCGCTCACGCTGTCGTTCGCAGGATACGAGCAGAGCGCGCTTCATCATCCACTGCAATATCTCTGGCTGGTGAGTGTTCTCAGCATCGTTACCGTTGCCCTCTGGGCGTTCAATCGTCATCGCGCAAAGTCGGCGGTTCTGTACTTCGAAGAAGTTCCACCGGAGATAATTACGACGCTGGGAATTACTGCGGCTCCGGTTTCGGCCCAGTCTTCAAGATCTTAGGCTAGCCTGAGATCTCCCGCGTAACGTTCCTCGACGTGCAGCATCCGAGTTAGGGACGGTTCAGCTTCGCGGCATCAGCAAGACGCAAATGCTGGGGCACGATACGAATCTCCGTGCGCGTTGTCTCCTGGTCGCGCGTGATGCTTTTCAGCAGAAGAATGCGTCCGTCGACATGGACGCTGATGTGAACACTCTTCCAGTTCTGCGGATCGACCTGCGCTCGTTCCAACTCAAAGTGGCCTCCGCTGTTTACCTTGCCCAGCAGGCCGAAGCCGAACTCCACCGGCTGCGTGATTCGGGCCTCGAGCTTGCATAGCCGGTCTTCAGGCTCTTTGATCGTGACCGTCCCTTCGAGAACATGGATGATGCGCTCTTCGTAGGTCGAAGGCTGAAAGGCAGGGTTGGGCCGAAAGGAAAACCGAGTGCAGCCATTCTCCTCGCCGCCGGCCGAGATGAGAAAAGCCCTGGGCAGAATCTCCAGCAGTTGGGTCGCTTTTACCTCATCATCGGTGTGGCCTGCGTTCAGTTTGCGGAAGGCTTCGGGATGGGCAACGATCCCTTCGATGCGCTGCTCCTCGGTCTGCATCTGCGGCGGGGTCAAAGACCGTCCATCGACCGACAGGAGGCGTCGCAGCACACCGTCGTCTGTCTCGACGACCTTTTCCTTCCAGAGATGGCCGCCCGTCCGGGTGGAGCGCTCTTCCGAGAGGTAGGAGAAATGGTGTTCCTGTGCGCGCGCTGCTTTTTCATTGGCAGCCATCTGTATCACGGCATGATCCTGCTGGGCTCTTGCCGGCACGGATGCCAAGGGAAGGCCAGCGATGCCAAGGACACTCCAGCGAACACATTGCAACATCAAATGAGACACGCGACATCTTTGAAATTCGGGTATGGAGTCACCTTTTTTGTTACACACGTTTCCATGATCACGTGCTTTGCTTAAGAAACCCTTAAGAAAAGGCATGTGGTGCAGTCAGCCTACAGCGCCACGACCCCCGCCGCCTTATAGATCTGCTGCATGCATTCCATGTCCCGCAGCCCTTCTTCGCCCGGGGTCTTCGGTGTCCTGTTCTGTAGGACGCACTCGGTAAAGTGGTCCGACTGCCGCGTGAACTGCTTCGGGTCGGGCTCGGTGTTCGGCTCGTCCAGCACCGTCGCCGGAGAACCCTTCTCTCCATTGCGATAGTTCGCCTGCAACCGCAGGCCGTCGTAGCCGAACGACCCCACCTCCAGCCATCCCTTCGATCCGTACACGCGATAGTAGCTGCGCATATTCGCGCCATAGGTCGTGCAGCAGCTCGCCAGCGCACCCGAAGGAAACTTCGTCGTCCAAGTCGTATTCTCCTCGACCGTATCGAACCGCCCATCATGGTCAATGGTCGAGATGGACGCCGTAAAGCTCTCCGGCTCCTCGCCCGTCAGATATCGCGTCGCGTTCAGGGAGTAGATGCCGACATCCATCATCGGGCCGCCGCCGCTGAGTGCCTTGTTCAATCTCCACTCGCCAAGATTTTCATAGAAGCCGTTCGCGCTCTCGATCACCTGTACCTTGCCCAAGGCGCCCTGCCGAATCAGCGCAATCGCCCGTAGATTGGTCGGCTCATAGTGCAGACGGTAGGCGATCATCAACTTCACATTCGCCGCTTTACACGCCGCAATCATGTCCCTCGCATCGCTCACGCTGGTGCACATCGGCTTCTCGCAGATGACATGCTTGCCCGCCTTCGCCGACCGGATCGTGTACTCGGCGTGCATGCTGTTCGGCAGCGCGACGTAGACCGCATCGATGCTCTTGTTGTCGCGCATTCGGTCCATGTCCTCGTAGCTGTAGATCGAGGTTTTGGGTATGCCCAGCCGGTCCGCAAACTTCTCTGCCTTGTCCCGATGGCCGCTCACCAGCCCGGTAATCTTCGAGGCCGAAGACCCCTGCACCCCGCCGATGAAGTGGTCCGCAATTCGCCCCAGGCCAATCACGCAATAGCCAATCTGCCGCTGGCCGCCCTGTGCCTCAGCCTTTGCCGAAGGCAAAATCTGCGCTGCCAATCCCATCGCACCCAGTTTCGAAAACTCCCGCCGTGAAAGCCTCATCGACACTCTCCCAAACGCAAACTTACTGCTAAACAGATTGAGTGAATCCTACACTGCGGCGTCGCAATCCCTCAAAACAGCAAAAGCCCCGGATCGCTCCGGGGCTTTTGCGTGCTCAAAAGTTGCAGCAGTTTTTAGTACATGCCGTCCATGCCGCCGCCGCCGTGTCCGCCGCCAGCAGCTTCCTTCTTCTCAGGAATGTCCGCAATCATGGCTTCGGTGGTCAGCATCAATCCGGCGATGGAAGCCGCGTTCTGCAGGGCAGTGCGCGTCACCTTCGTAGGATCGATAACGCCGGCCTTCACCAGGTCCTCGTAGGCGCCAGTTCCGGCGTTGTAGCCGAAATTGTTCTCCTTCGATTCGTGGATCTTGCCGATCACCACTGCGCCCTCTTCGCCAGCGTTGGAGACGATCATGCGCAAGGGCTCTTCGATGGCGCGGCGAATGATCGTTGCACCGATCTTCTCGTCGCCTTCGAGGCTCTTGATGACATCCTCGACAGCCTTGGTGCAGCGAATCAACGCCACGCCGCCGCCCGGGACGATGCCTTCTTCGACCGCAGCGCGGGTTGCATGCATCGCATCCTCAACGCGGGCCTTCTTTTCCTTCATCTCGGTCTCGGTAGCTGCGCCGACCTTGATGACGGCAACGCCGCCAACAAGCTTGGCCAACCGCTCCTGCAACTTCTCGCGGTCGTAGTCCGAGGTGGTCTTCTCAACCTGGGCGCGAATCTCCTTCACGCGTCCCTCGAGCTTGGCTCCATCTCCGCCGCCGTCGACGATGGTGGTGTTGTCCTTGTCGATGGTCACGCGCTTCGCCGTACCCAGATCCTCGATCTTCACGCCTTCGAGCTTGATGCCGAGGTCTTCGGTGATGGCCTTGCCGCCGGTCAGGACAGCGATGTCCTCGAGCATGGCCTTGCGGCGATCGCCAAAGCCAGGAGCCTTGACAGCCGCAACGTTCAGCGTGCCACGCAGCTTGTTGACCACGAGGGTCGCGAGCGCCTCACCGTCTACGTCTTCAGCAATGATGACGAGCGGCTTGGCGGTACGGGCAATCTGCTCCAGCAGGGGCAGCAGGTCCTTCATCGACGAGATCTTCTTCTCGTAGATCAGGATGTAGGGGTTCTCGAGCGAGACTTCCATGCGCTCTGCATCGGTGACGAAGTAGGGCGAGAGATAGCCGCGGTCAAACTGCATGCCTTCCACGGTCTCGAGCTGTGTCTCCATCGTGCGCGACTCTTCGACGGTGATGACGCCGTCCTTGCCCACGGTCTTCATTGCGGCGGCGATGATCTCGCCGATCTGCGAATCAGAGTTGGCCGAGATCGTGCCGACCTGTGCGATCATGTCGCCGGTCACCGGCTTCGACAGCTTGCTCAGAGCGCCGCCCTGGGCAACGCCGTTCTCATCGCGCTTGCCGATGATGGCCTCGACCGCCTTGTCGATGCCGCGCTTCAGCGCCATCGGGTTCGCACCGGCGGCAACCGTCTTGACGCCCTCGCGGTAGATGGCCTGGGCCAGAACCGTGGCGGTCGTGGTGCCGTCGCCGGCAACGTCCGAGGTCTTCGAAGCGACTTCGCGGACCATCTGCGCGCCCATGTTCTCGAGCGAATTGCTCAGCTCGATCTCCTTGGCAACGGTAACGCCGTCCTTGGTGATCGTCGGCGAGCCGAACTTCTTCTCGATGACGACATTGCGGCCCTTGGGACCGAGAGTCACCTTCACCGCGTCGGCCAGAATGTTGACGCCGCGCAGGATCGCCTGACGTGAATCTTCTCCATGCAGAATCTGTTTTGCCATTGTGTTGCTCCTGTTATCGGCTGTTAAGCCGACCAATGTTTTTAGTGAGGCGCCCGAAGCGCCGATTAGGCGGCGAAGCCGCGGTATGCGGCACGAAGTGCGTGCTTACTTTTTGAGGATGCCGAGGACTTCTTCTTCGCGCATGATCAGATACTCTTCGCCATCCAGCTTGATCTCGGTGCCCGAGTACTTGCCGAACAAAATCTTGTCGCCAGCCTTCACATCGAGAGGGAACACCTTGCCCTCGTCGTTCGACTTGCCCTTACCGACGGAGAGTACTTCACCCTCCTGCGGCTTCTCTTTTGCCGAGTCCGGAATGATGATGCCGCCACGAATGCTTTCGCCCTCTTCCACGCGACGGACCAGGATACGGTCGTGCAGTGGTGTAAATGATGTCTTCGACATGGATTACATCTCCTTATTACGAAATTGTTGCGAGCCGGTTGTGATTTCACAGACAGTGTTCGCCGTCCGCAGTCTGATCGCATGATTCCGCTGGTAACTTCCCAGTAAATCTCGCGAAAATTGGTTGGAATCGGCAGCCGCCAGGGGGGAACGAGTCGCCCGTTAGCACTCTAGCCTTCCGATTGCTAACGATAGGCCAGCCACACCCCGGCTGTCAACCCGCTCCTGTGAAATGTGAGTTAAAGACACTCAAGCCTGTGGCAGAGGCTATCTAATACTGATTCTGAGTGATATCGGTTGAATTCCGGGACGAACGCCCGGCGCAAGGTCGACTGGCTTATCAGAATAAGCGACGGCGCATTACGCCAAGTCCCCCGAGCAGTCCCGTGCCGAGAAGCAGCAAACTGGCCGGTTCCGGAACGTCGGACGTGAGGTCGATTGCCTCATAGTCGGCGAAAGGCTGTCCTACTTTGAACCCGGCTACTTCGTAAACGAAATCTCCAGAGGAATTCAGGTCTAATAACGTACCGTCAGCGAAGAAATCCGCGACAGGATCAGGACCAGTGAAAATTTGGACTGGAAGTCCACCGGGTTCATCGATGCCAGTTTGGTCTACTTCATATCCATTGTTGCAAAGCGCCGAAATAAAAGATGCTCCATTGGATAGGTTGGGCGCGCACGGTGTTCCATTATCGTAGGTCGGGGCTGTCAGCGAGATCGGGCCGACCTGTTGACCATCGACCAAGGTGCTAAAACAAGAGATTTGAGGCGGGCATCCCCCCGCCCCGGGATTAAAACTCACAACCACCGCGCCTGAAGCTGTCATCCCGCTGATCCTGTAGGGTGACAAAAAGTTGAATCCGGAAATTAGAGGAACGATCTGATAACTGTCCGCATGGCATGGAGTCGGGAGAGTGAAGAACACGACTGTAAAGGCTGTAATTGCAATGCTGAACCATCGACCAAAGACTCGCATGGGAAATCCCTTTCATCGTTGGGATAAGGGGGCCCGTAGAACTCACTTGTCTGTGATGCGAGAGGGCCTGCATCAGTTGTCCAGGCTCCGCGGCCATAGCATTCTTCGCCGGGTAAATCATGCTTCTGCCAGGAGGGGGCTTTTACCAAGAAAGTGGAGACCCCCGGTATTTGTCTTCCTTGCCTTGATGGGCCCAATTTCTACTCACGCAATTTTGAGACGCATTCACGATTCTCCCGCCAACGTCGTAGAATAACGCCATGTCGTCACGTCGCACGGTCTGGTCTTCTTTCATTCTTGTCGCATGTATCGCGCTCTTCGCCTCCACCCCGGGCTTCAGCCAGTATCGCGGCCGCAAATACAAGGCTCCGCCGCCGACCTCGCACATCGAGGTCCAGGTCACTAGGAAATATAACGGCAAGCCCATCCCCAACGCCGCCGTGGTCTTCAACCCGTCGCGCGATGGCAAAGACCTGGGCAATCTCGAGGTCAAGACCGATCCCGAAGGCAAGGCCGCCATCGACGTCATCCCTACCGGCAGCACCGTCCGCGTGCAGGTTATCGCCGAAGGCTTCTCCACCTTCGGGCAGGATTATGTGATCGACCAGCCCAGCAAGGAGATTGCCATCGTCATGCTGCGTCCGCAGGAGCAGATCTCGGCCTATGAGGACAATTCGGGCAAAGCTTCGCAGCGCAAGCCCGGCGTTCAGGAACCGATCCGTTCCACGCCCGCAACTCCTCCTGCACAGGGCGCTCCTGTGCCTCAGTTCTAGCCCGTGGCCGCCCCCATGGCAGCCCGGAACAAGCCGCTCTCCGGCAAGACGGTCCTTGTCACCGGAGGCGCCAGGCGCATTGGCCGCGCCATCGCGCTGACGCTCGCCGAAAGCGGAGCGAACGTCGCCATCACCTACCTCCGCTCTCAGCCCGAGGCTGAGGCCACTGTCCAGTCGATCGCGGACCACGATGTGGACGCCTTCGCCGTTCGTTGCGACCTTCGCCAGCCCGAGAGCATCGAGCAAGCAGTCATCTCGGTGATTGAAGAGCTTGGGCAGATCGATGTGCTGGTCAACAACGCTGGCCTCTTTGCCTCCGAAGCGCTGGAGAAGATCTCGGTCGAGCAATGGGACGACATCTTCGCCACCAACACCCGCGCCCCCTTTCTGATGGCCAAAGCCGCCCATCCTTACCTGCGCGCCGCTCATGGCCGCATCATCAACATTGGCTCACTCGGCGGCCTGCATCCCTGGGCTACCCACGGCCACTACTGTACCTCCAAGGCCGCGCTGCACATGCTCTCGAAGACGATGGCCAAGGCCTGGGCACCTGAGATCAGCGTCAACTGCGTCGCCCCAGGCATGATCGTTCAGGGCGAGGTCGAAGCAGCCTACGAGCACTTCGCCCGCAAGACCCCGATGCAGCGCAACGGAACCGCCCAAGACGTAGCCGCCGCCGTCCGCTTCTTCGCCACCGCCCCCCACTTCATCACCGGCCAGCTCCTCGCTGTAGACGGCGGCCTCGGCCTCTAACAATGCCCAATGCCGTTACATATGGCTTCCTTTTGTTTGTCATTCCCGAAGGGAATCTGCGTTTTGCTCGAATCACCAAAGCTACATCTCGAGGAGAACCGCTTTAGACTCGCGTCTCAAGCAACCGCTCCGAAGCGGCATCCGCTCTGCCGAAGGCCGGAGTGAAGCCCGAAGGGCGCAACGACAGATCTATTACAGCCCGCCAAAGAGCGCCAATCCCAAAAACTTCAGCAAAACAGCATGTCAACCCCCACGCATTCGAGAATTAAATTCAAACCGCACAAAAGAAACAACTTCCGCACGAAAAATAAATCTACAAAAACTGCAAATCAGTTTCCCTCCATTCGCTAAACTTAAATCAGTTCGACATAAGCAAAAAAAGACCCAGCCAAAAGCTGGGCCTAACTCTTTTAGAAACAATATTTTCCCCGTAAACCTTAAGGAATGAAGACTTTGCGCGAGCCTCGCTCGATAAGGGGGTAAACATACCTGAGTCATCAGGAAAGAGATTAGCGAGGTTGCAACGCCAACGTTAGTAACTCATCTGCAAGGTAAGCCTCTGAAGGCATTGGCTTTCCTTCTCCATCAAAGATTGGATTGTGTGGGGATGGCCGCGCAGCAATCTCACCCATTCCCCAGTCGCTTCCCCACACTGAAACACTACTGTCCGGGCTTCACTCAAATACTCGACTGTCAGGGTCTGGCGGTTGGAGCATCGAATCTGCACCAATTGCTCGGGCTGGGTTTCAAAGTTAAGGTGCTCTGGATGCCGCTTGCACTCGCTCTGGAATGCCTCGCGGAGCTTTCGCCAAACACGCGGGGCTAGATCGTCCAAGATGCGCTGCTGACGGATAAATCGCTCGTCTGAGACGGCTTGGGCGTATTTCTTTGCTTCCAGCGCGGCAATCATCTTGTCCAGCATGTGCGAGTCCTCTGCTCATTCTCGGACGGATAGAAATTTTCCGCTACAACAAAATGAAGCCATCAGCCCGCCCCATTGACTTACGACTTTCTCCCTTCATAATCGCCCTATGATGGACGAACCTAAAACTCTTCAAGATGCCATTGTCTTCTTTGCTGACCCTGAGAACTGCGTTGCCTACCTCGTAGCTCGGCGTTGGCCTTCCGGAGTCTCCTGCCCTAGTTGCGGTCGCACCGACGTTTCCTACGTCCCGGCACGGCGGCTATGGCAGTGCAAAACCCGTCATCCAAAGTGCCAGTTCTCCGTCAAGGTCGGCACCATCTTTGAAGAATCCCCAATTGCCCTGAAAAGCTGGCTAATGGCTATGTGGATGATTGCCAACTGCCGCAATGGGGTCTCCAGCTATGAAATTGCTCGGGCCATCGGTGTAACCCAGAAGTCTGCTTGGTTTATGTTGCACCGTATCCGGCTGGCAATGGGAGACGATAACGCAGGAAAGATCGGCGGATCGCCAAAGAATCAGGTGGAGATTGACGAAACCTATATCGGCGGCAATCCCAAGAACAAACACCTCGGAAAGCGCAGCATAGAGGCCGACAAGAAAACTATTGTTATGGGCATGAGAACCCGCACCACCCGCGAGGTACGGGCAATGGTGATTCCGAATACCAAGCGCGAGACCCTACAAAACAAGATTCTGGAGCATGTGGGCTGGGGCGCTCACATCTACACCGACCAGCACGTCAGCTATCAGGGCGTGGATGCTACCAATCTGTTTGTCCATAAGACCGTCAACCACATGAACGAATACGTTCGCGGCCACGTTCACACCCAGGGCATTGAGAACTTCTGGAGCCTACTCAAGCGCACCCTAAAAGGGACTTACGTTGCAGTAGAGCCGTTTCACCTTGACGCCTATGTGACGGAGCAGGTCTTCCGCTTCAACAACCGCATCAACAAAAAGGATTCTGACCGCTTCTCGAAGGTCGTTACGCAGGTCGTTGGCAAGCGGCTTACCTATGCTGAGTTGACCGGGAAGCTGGAAGCGAGGCAATTCTAAACGGCAAGGACGGGGCAAGCGTGAGTCAAAGATTCAGAGCTAATTTTCGCATTTCGGCGTTTTTTCTCTTTTGCTCCAGCAACCGGATTTCCGCGCAAAGATCAATGATCGTTTGCCGATCACTAATAGCGTTTAGCTCATCCCGGTAATCGTAGTTGGCGGTTGGCTCAGGTAAAGGCGTAATAAATTCAGGGTGTTTTTGCAATGCCAGCCCCAACCGCTCAAGCCGTTCGCCCATAATCTCAAGCCGTGCTCTATGATCTTGAACGTCTAGGCGCGTGGTGTGGAAGGCAAAAATAACATCCTTCTGAAGCTGGGTTCTTTCTGTCTGAGTCATTGTCAGCGTCCTCTCTGAGCCTATTGTCAGATGGACATGAAAACCGCGCCACAAGATTCGTAAGTCAGCCTTACTCTACTTCCTAATAATGCGGCTGGCAGGGGTTTCCGGGAAGATTGCAGGATATAGAGACGAGACTAGCTTTGATCTCCCTGAGTTCCAGCCAACCCAGACATAGAAACACTGCAATAACAAACAGTAGGATATGTGTGAGGGAAACTTGCTTTATGGCATCTCGTAATTTGCTCACTTAGCGTTATCCCTGTCTTTGGTATCAACCTTGTGCTTCGGTCCCCGCCGTTTTGGGTTGGCCTCGGATTCACGCTGGTACTCTTCCTGTCGCTTCTGAAGCTCTGAATGAGGCACGGCCAGTACCTGATCTACCAAATCGGTAAACCTGTTGTACTCCTCAGACGTTTTCGCGTCATTCTCCATGCCTCAGATGATATCTGATAACTGCACCATGAAGGATTTGACCGCCAGCAAAATATCCTTAGCTTCTTCGAGTGTGTACTTGTCATGGGGGTGCATCACCCGGTTTCGCCACGCCACTTTGACATTGTAGAGGTATGCGGATGCCTGATTCATAGCGACAGTATCAGGAGACTTTGGGTTATTTAGACCTCTTATCGCCTTGTCTGTTTGCTCCATAATGCTGTGCCAGTCTTTAGTGTCAGCGAAAGTTACGCCTAATTTCGCGCCAAAGCACTGTACGGCCATCTCCATGACCCGCATAAGATGGAAGACACATGCCGTACTGCGCCCCATCGCATAGCAGTTCCCGGCCTCTGCGATATCGTACTGAGCGTTGGGAAAGGCAGCCGCTACCGTCTGACCAAACAACTCCGGCTGGCTATAAAAAGCACCGCGGTCTGATGGCATGTGAAAGAACAATATCCCCTGCATCTCTCGCCGAATGGTGTTGTCTAGCTCGCGCAATGCCCCAGTCAACTGCTGGATCGTCATGCCGTCAGCAAGACTAATGAAATCGTTAGCGCAGAAGACCGAAGTCTTCAGGCCAATCTTTTCGCAGTCTTTCTTAACCCACTCCACTATGGGGATATATTTGATCGCCAAATCGCTGGCATCTGTGCCTTGAGGCAGTTGCTCAAGTGGGCCAATGATGAGCGTTAGACCGCTTGCGATATGCTGAAACGTCGCCGCCGAGAAGCGTTCCATATCCCACCATGAAACAACAGAATACGAGGAGAATATCCAAGGCGGTAAACTGATGTCCAGAAAAGAGATGCTATTCATTTAGCACCCCCTGATGAGGCAAGTATGTTTGTACCTCGATAAGTCATTGAATCGAGATACTTAAGCGAAAAAGTACCCCCCCGGGGGGTACCCGAAAATCAGCCGAACCGCTCCGTCAACCGTTGCCACCAGTTCTTATCTTTGAACTTGGCATACAGGTTCAGCGGTTCGAGCTGTGGCGGCATCGGCTTGCCCATAAACGCAGCCAAGGGGTTCGAGGTGCACAGAAGATGGGCATAATCCGGTCCGTACTTCTTTGCGACTACTTCAAACGCCTCACGCATCAACGGAGGCCGCGAACCCGTATTATGCGCATCGGTGGCGAGGAAGTGGACCCAACGGTTCGCCAGCAGTTCGTGAGCCATCTTCTGGGCCCGCTTGCCCATGCGGCCAACCACCGAGCCCGCAGTTACCTGGACCAGCAGACCGCCGCGCAGCCACTCCAGAAGCTTCGACTGGTCTGTCTGTAGCGTCCGATTGCGCTCAGGATGCGTCAGGATAGGCGTCATGCCTACAATCTGCATCTGGTAGAAGACCTCGGTCAGACCGGTCGGCAGACCGTAGTCGGGAAGCTCTACCAGAAGGTAGCCCAGCCCGTTGATGCTGAACCGCGCTGGCTCCGCCTGTGCCAGTTCGATATTGTCGAACGACAGGTGAAAGTCGCACCCGCGGCCCAGTTTCAGCGCGATATTTTCGCGATCCAGAAGACCTTGCAGCTCCGCGATCTGGGAGGCAACCCCTTCGGGATCATATTCGTACTGCGCGTTCGCATGGGGTGTGCAGACTACGTGCGTAATTCCGTCGTCAGCCGCCATCCTGGCCATGGCCAGCGAAGTTTCGACGCTGGTGGCACCATCGTCGAGGCCCCACAGAAGGTGATGGTGAATATCAATCATCGCAGCTAGGTTACCATCGAGCCTGATTTGAGGTCACTACTGTGCCGCCGCCAGCGACTGAGCCATCGATTGGAACAGTAACAGGCCGTCAGCCGAACCCAGCAGCATCTCGCTGGAGCGGTCCGGATGCGGCATCATCCCCAGAACGTTGCGCCCCTCGCTCAGGATCCCGGCGATGTTTTCGAGCGATCCATTGGGATTGGCCGCAGCGGTGATCTCACCCTCGGCCGTGGCATAGCGGAAGGCGATGCGATCTTGCTGCTTCAGTGCCGCCAGCGTCTCGGCGTCGCAGAAGTAGTTGCCCTCCATGTGGCCGATGGGCATCTGCAAAACCTGGCCCTTGGAAAGGCCATGAGTAAAGGGAGAATCGGCGGTCTCGGTGCGCAGCCAGGTCTGTTTGCAGATGTAGTTCTGGCTGGCGTTGCGCATCAGCGCTCCGGGCAGCAGACCGGCCTCGCACAGAATCTGGAAGCCATTGCAGATGCCCATCACCAGGCCGCCATTGCGCGCAAAGCGGCTGACAGCCTGCATCACCGGGGCAAAGCGGGCAATCGCTCCGGTGCGCAGATAGTCGCCATAGGCAAAGCCGCCGGGAACGAGAATGGCATCGCAGCCCTGAAGGTCTTCAGAGGCGTGCCAGAGGTAGGTGACCGGTTGCTGAGCTATGGCATCGACCACGTGATGCGTGTCGTGATCGCAGTTGGAGCCGGGAAAGACCAGAACGCCAAACTTCATATATTAAGGATAGCATTCGCGATTTAAGTAACAGATAGCAGCGCTTGTTGTTGTCATTTGTGCCGCAGAACCGGTCTAAAGAGCCCAAACCAAACTCCGTCTCGTCCAAAGCCCCACTCAGCCGCATCCTCACGTCATCTCGACCGAAGGCGGCGCTTTTGCCGCCGCAGTGGAGAGACCCCTGTATTTCGGTGTTGCCTTTGTTGTTGCCGGTTTCAACACAAACGGCAACTCCTCCCGCAGAAAGAGATGATTGGGCCACTCCGCTATTTACCAGCTAAACAACATTTAGTAAGCCAGAAAAAAAGAATACAGGGGTCTCTCCACTCCGCCTCGCTCCGGTCGAGATGACGTGGATTGGTTGGGTGCAAAAGAGCGTCAAGGACAGTCTTCGGGTTCGATGCAGCTTCCGGACAGAGCCTCTCATTAGACCGGAGCATAGATGGCAAAGCCGCGCGGCGGTGCAGGGAACTCGGCGTTGCCGTCGTCGTCGGTGGTGCGTTCGTTAGGATGGGCGGTGTCGTGGCCGTCCCAGGCGATGGGCGCGAACTTCTGGTTCTTCCACTGCGTTTTGACCGACGTTCCCGACCACTGATTGCCAAGGTTGTTGAGCACGTAAATCAAACCCGGCTGTTCGCCGCTGTCGTCTTTCCATCCGACGCGCTGCATGATGTACAGGTCAGGATCGGCATGGAGGATCTGGGAGTCGCCACCGGCATACTTCAGATGAGCCTGAATCAACGCATCGATGCCATTGGGCGTTCCCGGACGTGCCAGCTCGTTGTTGTAGTAGTCGTACCAGAAGATGCAGGGATAGCCTTCATGCACCATGATGAAGGAGTACGCCATCATCTTGTCGTTGACGATGGTGTTGTCGCCCATGTCGTGATTGTCGACAAATGTGGCCGCGTGCATGGGTCGCTTCATCACCACGGCGCCATCATCGGTCAGGTTGCGCAGATCGTAGTTCGGGGTGTCGCAGACGTCCTTCAGCTTGTAGCGCAGGGCGAAGTCGAAGGCCGAGATCTGGTTGTCGGTCAGAGCGTTGACCTTGTCGATCCATGCACTGATGTCCTCTGCGCCTGACCAGTATTCACCGACGACATAGGGCATGAACTCGTTGCCGTCCTTGACGTAGCGATACTTCGAGAGAATTCCGATCATCCACGCGCCGAAGCCTTTGACGAAGTCGAAGCGGAAGCCATCGAAGCCCAGCTCTTCAATCAGCATGCGCGCATAGTCGAACATCGCGGTGTAGACGACAGGATTGCGATGACAAAGGTGAGGGAATCCGCCGTAGTTTTCCTCGTTCGACATCATCACGCGCTCGTAGCGGCTGGGATGGAAGCAGTTCCAGTCGCGCGGGAAACGCCCACTCTTGGGGTTGAACTTCGTCCATCGCTTCTGGCCATCGAGCGGATTGACCTCCTCCTCATCGGCACCGGAGTTATGGTTGATGACCATATCGGCGTAGAGGCCCATGCCATGTTCATGTGCCTTGGCGATCAGCGCTTCGAGTTCGGCGCGGTTACCGAAGAGGGTTTTGACGCCGCCCTTCTGGTCGAAGTCGCCAAGGTCGAAGTAGTCGTAAGGATCGTAGCCCATCGATAGATTGCTGGAGGCTTTGGAGACGGGCGGCAGCCACAGGGCATTGATGCCGGCTTTGCCGAGATCTTCCACTTTTTCGGCGACGAAGTTCCACCACTCGCCCTCTTTTTTCTCCTGCTTTGGGGCATCCCAATAAAAAGCCTGCATCATGACAGCCATGGTGTTCCTCCTTCAAATTTTTCCTAAAAGGGAAGTCGCACCCGAGAGACGCTGTGCTGTTGTCCGGTGCGTCTGCGCTATAGTTCTGTTTCAACAGGTCAGATGCATCCTACGAGAGCGAGGTTGGAATGGACTTAGGAAACGGCAAACCGGTTTCTCACCTGAAGACGGCAGGCGGCGCGCTGGTGAACTGGTGGCGAGCAGCGACGCTCGATGCGCTGATCGTCGGCGTGCTGTGGCTGATTGGGCTGGAGCTGATCCGCGTCCCCTATGCGCCGCTGTGGGCGATCCTCGGCGGCCTGCTGCAGATCGTCCCGACCTTCGGCGGCATGATCGCCCTGATCGGGCCAGTGCTGGCTGTCGCCTTCAGCGGACACGATGAATGGCGGCTGGGACTGGTGCTGGGGCTCTACGGCGTCATCGTCATTCTGGAAGGGCTTGTGATCGGCCCTTACATCCTGCATCGGACGACGAAGGTTCCGTGGTGGGCGGCATTCCTTGGGCCAATCGTGCTTGGCATCATCATCCCGTTCTGGGGTGTTCTGCTGGCACCCCCGCTGCTGGCGATCATCTATGCCTTTCGCAAGCCGCCAGTGCCGGGCCGTTAGCGGTGTCATCGGCTTCAGGCGGCTCTCAGGTGCTGGGAACTTCGGCGTGGCGATTGATCGGTGTCGCACGCTTGTTGTAGCTGAAATACTTTTTCAACTTGAGGAAGCGCGATTCGATCAGGTGATAGCTAAGGAGAGCGACGACGATGCTCAGGAGCATGACGACCACGGCGCCTGTAAAGACGCCGAGTGCCTTGTTGTGAAAATGCCCATCCATGAAAACCCGTATCGGTACCGTCAGCGATTCGCTGATGGAGTAGTGATAAACGTAGAGTCCGTAGCTGTATTTGCCGAAGAAGCGAAGCACCTTGTTTTTGAAGAAATGCTTGCTATAGGAGTCGCCGCGAAGAGTCATGGCAATGAGGGAAGCGCTGGCAATTCCGATCAGGCTGAACCCCAGTGTAGGGATGAAGAAACTTGTCTCCCAATTGAGGCCGCCACTCACGATGGCGGAGCACAAGAGGACGATAGCGCAGCCAGCAAAGACCCAGGGGGCCAATTTGAGTACCTGGTTTCGCACGGAAGTGCGCAGCAGGATGCAGAGTCCGCAGCCGAAGAGCAGGTTGTCGACACAGGAAAAAGTGGGCGAATACGGGAGATAGATATTGTGCAGGTATGGACGGGCAGCTACCAGACCGATACGAATCAACAGAACCGTGATGCAGGTGATTACGATGATGCGAAGAAGCGTCTTAAGATTGCGAACACGATAGACAACAAAAGGCCAGACCAGGTAAAACTGCTCCTCGACCTGAAGAGACCAGAAATGGTTGATATTGAAGTGCGGCAGAATGAGTGGTGGGCGCGACCAAAGCGCAAGGTTTGAAGTATAGGTCAGAAAAAAATATTGCCAGCCGTTCCAGATAAGGTGAAGCGGTTTCGTGAAGAGGAGCAAGAGAAGGAGCACACCGTAATAGAGAGGAAAGATACGGAGCATTCGTCGGGCATAAAAGGTTTTAAAGAAATGAGGGACATGCAGTGTGTCGATCAGGATGCCGGTGATGAGAAATCCGGAGAGCGCAAAGAAGAGATTAACCCCGACAAAGGAAGAGCCGCGGACCATATTGACGAAATTGAAGAATCGGCTTCCGGTACTTGAATTGGACCAGAAGAGGTGGTCGAAAAGAACAAGCAGAATCGCAAGGCCGCGAATCCCGTCGAGAGCCGGGATGTGAGCAAAACCGCCTGGATTATCGGCATTCTGGGCACCGGAGGGGCGGACATCCTCGGAGAGCTGATTCGCGGCCTCGATCATGGGCGGTATGGGTTCCTTAGGATATTCACTTGCGACGTGTCTATCCTTAAGTGTACTTGGCGATGCGCAAAAGTGTAGATGAAGATATGCAGTCGTTTAGCCTTCGAGCTTGTAGCGCGTTTCGGCGAGACGGTAGAGAGGACGCCAGACCAGGCGGTTGATAGTGACCACCATCAGCGCCATGATGATTGTGGCCAGCAGCACGATGTGAAATTGGCCGCTGTCGGTTGCTGCGCTGATGACTGCTCCCAGACCTACGGTTTGATAGGTGTGGTTATTGAGGCTGAAGTACTCCGCGATGATGCTGGCGTTCCACGCGCCTCCTGAGGCGGTCACCATTCCGGTGATCAGGTAGGGAAAGATGCCGGGAATGATGACGGTGCGCCAGCGCTGCACGGTCGTGAAGCGGAACAGAGTCGAGACTTCGCGCAGGTCCGAGGGGATGGCCATCGCTCCAGCGATCACGTTGAACAGGATGTACCACTGGGTTCCAAGCATCATCAGGACGATGGAGCCGATTCCAAGACCTCCTCCAAGTTTGATTAGTGCAAGCAGAATGACCGGAAAGAGAGCAGGAGCAGGAATGGAGGCGACTACCTGGACCAGAGGCTGCGCGATGCGCGCGAGTTTGGGATTGAAGCCGATGGCGACTCCTGCAGGAATCGTCCACAAGGCCGCTAGAAGAAGCGATACGTTAACCCGCAGAAAGGTTGCGAGCGCGCCTTTCAGAATCTCGCCGAACTGGCCCTGATGCACCTCGCGCAAAAGGCCGACTGCTTGCCAGGCAGCATATAAAATCGCAGCCACGGTGAGAACCGCAAGCAATACGCGCAGCCCGGATGCGAGCTTGCCTCGCGTGGAGTCTGTATCGGAATCGCTGGCCACCTGCCGGGCAAGGCGCTCCTTCCGCGCATTCGCCAGATGGCGATAAATTCCTTCGTTCAACGGAACGAAGGTGTGTCGCCGCAGATTTCGAAATGCGCGGGAGTGCTGGAACAGATGCAGCAGGGGAGAGCTGACCCGTGCCGTGGTCTCAACCTGCTCGAACTTGAACTTGTTGCTCCATGCAATCACCGGTCGCCAGATCAGTTGATCGGTGGCGACGATGATGGCGATCATGGTGAACAGGCCCCATGCGATGGCACGTTCATTTCCTGCTCCGGCTGCGGTCTGCAGATACGAACCGAGACCGGGAAGGCGAAAGTCGTGTTTGTTGAGCACAAACATCTCGCAGGCCATGAGGAAGAACCAGCCGCCGGCGACCGAGACGATCGAGTTCCAAACCAGGCCGATGGCGGAGTAGGGAAGCTCAAGCTGAAAGAAGCGCTGCCAGCGGGAAAACTTATAAATCTTTGAGGCTTCGCTCAGCTCACGCGGAATGCTCTTGATGGAGGAATAGAAGCTGAAGGCCATGTTCCAGACCTGGCCGGTGAAGATGAGGACGATTGCGCCCATCTCGAGGCCGATCTGCCGCGTAGGGAAGAGCGCGACCATGGCGAGCATGACGCCGGGAAGAAAGCTGAGCACCGGGATCGATTGCAGGATGTCCAGGCCCGCGATCATAAAGGCTTCCATGCGCTTGCTGTAGGCGGCGACATAGCCGTAGCCGACGGCGAAGACGAGGCTGAGCAGATAAGCAAGGCCGATGCGAACGACAGAATAAAAAGCGTACTGAGGCAGGGCGCGAGGGCTTAACGAAATAATGATCTGCGGTTCGGGATGACCGAACCAGTACTTCGCAATCTGCATGACGCCGTAGAAGCAGGCGAGGCCGAGGCCCGCAACGCCAAGATCGAGCACGAAGGGCCAACTGCGTTTGAGCACCTGCGAACGAGCGAAGATCTCGCGGCCTCGGTTGCTGCTGAAGCTGTCCGGCAGGTTGATCATGCATCGATCTCCGCGGAACTTTCGGCCTCGGTCTCATTCAATTTTTCGGGAAGGATGAAACGTCTGCGGGAGACGTCGAAGTCGAAGAGCTCCGCGTATCGTCCCCAGTTGATCGCGGTCTCGAGCTGCAGAACGGTCTCGTCTTCGCTGAACTGCTCGTCGAGCATGTCGTGGAAGAACTCTTCGGGGACGGAGCGGTCGCTCTTGGCCTCGAGGGCGCGAACAATCTGCCGCAGTAGAAGAACGTTCTCCAGGGCGGCGGTGCGGAAGAGCTCCTTCTGGCGAAGGATCTCGGAGTTGGCGTACTCTGCGCCAGTGGACGTGATGGCTGCGTCGCCCTCGGTCACGGTGAGGAAGCCCAGCAGTTGCGCGGCATCGACGATAGGCAGCAGGTCGTCGATCTCGAAGGCCAGGTCGTCGGCGAGCCGGTAGATGTCGTCTTTGCCTTCGTGATCGAGTACCAGCTCAAGTAATCCCGCAATGCCGCCGGGACGTGCGTGCGGCAGCATCTGGTAGTGCATTTGGCGCTGGCTTCGAGAAGATTTTCCGCCCACGCGGGGCAGTGCAGGCGGCTTGGTTTCGGGTTGGGTGAGGACCTTGTAGATGTAGTCGACCAATTGCGTGAAGGCGGCTGTCTTGCGGTCGCGTGGGTGCGAGAGCGAGACCTTGAAGTCGGTGCGCACATGGCCCGGGTTGCGGCCGAGAACGATGATGCGGTCAGCCAGCAGCACCGCCTCTTCGATGTTGTGGGTGACGAGAAAGATGGCCTTGGTGGGGATCGTTTTCTTCTGCCAGAGCTCAAGCAGTTCGCTGCGGAGGTTTTCGGCTGTCAGGACGTCGAGCGCAGAGAAAGGCTCGTCCATGAAGAGGACCTCCGGCTCTACGACCAGAGCGCGAGCGAAGCCCACCCGCTGGCGCATTCCGCCGGAGAGTTCTTTTGGATAGGCGGCCTGGAAGCCGTCGAGACCGACGGTGTCGAGGATTTTGAGGCTGCGCCTGCGTCTTTCAGCGGCCTCCATGCCACGGGCTTTGAGCGGCGCTTCGACGTTTTCACGGACGGTGAGCCAGGGAAAGAGCGCGAAGCTCTGAAAGACGATGGAGACGTTGACGTCAGCATTGACGATTGGCTTTTCGTGCCAGTAGACGGTCCCAGCGGAGGGAGCTGACAGGCCTGTGAGCATACGCAGCAGCGTCGATTTACCCGAACCTGAGGGGCCGAGAAGCGCGACGATTTCCCCCGCCGAGATCGACAGGTCGGTTGGGGAGATGACCTGGATGCGGTTTTCGCTCGGCTGCGGGTAGTATTTCTCGACCTGTTCGGCTCGTATGATGACTGGCTGCATATTTTTCTAATATTATTGAATTTGATCGTTGAATTCAGAGGGTTCGTCTGTGTCTCAAGGCTGGGGTCAGCGTATCATTAGCTTATAGATAAAAAGTAAAAGCAAGCTGCAACAGTTGCATTTACAACGGAACGTGAAATTTTACTTGAGGACACTACAGCATGGCAGAACCGACATCCACTACGCCGAAGCCCAGAGTACTTGTCGCCGATGACGAACAGGTGATTGCCAACACGCTCGCGATCATCCTGAATCAGGCTGGTTTCGAGGCGCGTGCTGTGTTCAGTGGCGAGAAGGCGGTTGAGACGCTCGACAGCTTTCAGCCGGACATGCTGATCAGCGATGTCATCATGACCGGGATGACCGGAATTGAAGCCGCCATCATTACCCGCAACAAGTTGCCGAAGTGCAAAATCCTGTTGTTCTCCGGGCAGGCTGCTACCGCTGATCTGCTTGAGAAGGCACGCACGCAGGGGCACGAATTTGAAATTCTGGCCAAGCCCGTCCATCCGACGGACCTTCTGGCGAAGCTCCGCGGGTAGGTTAATTTCCTCTCGGCAGCTATTGCGCGAAGCCGCCGCCTGACTCCGAATGGTTTCGCGATACTTCAATCAGAAGGAGGCTCGGTTTGCGCAAAGCGCCCATTCTGATTGCTGCTTGCCTGATTGCAGTTCACGTTCCCCTATGGGGGCAGACGGATGCGGCCACACAAAAGGATGCGGAACTTAAAGCACCCGCGTATGAGATTGTTTCCATCAGGCCGCACGAATCGCGAAGCGGCGGCGGTTCATGGCAATCCCTGCCCGACGGCTTTAGGATTACCGGTCTGCCGCTGTTTTCTCTGGTTTTCAGCGCCTATGGAATCATTATGGAAAGTCAGGTTTCCGGGATGCCGGGATGGGTGGAATCAGACGAGTACGACATTGAGGCGAAGGTGGATGCGGATACCGCCGAAAGATGGAAAAAGTTGTCTGACAAGGAGCGACTAAAGCAAGAGCGTCCAATGATGCAATCGTTGCTGGTTGACCGCTGCAAGCTGAAAGCCCATCAAGAGACCAAGGAGTTACCGGTCTACAATCTCGTGATTGCCAAAGATGGCTTGAAGATGAAGGAAGCACCTCCGACCGAAGGCCTTGTCGGGACCTATACAGGGTCGCAGATCACGGCGAAGGCGACCTCGATTGGAGATCTGGCGTTGAGCTTGTCAGGAACCGCTGGCCGCATCATTGTGGACAAGACCGGACTTACAGCGAGCTACGACTTCACCCTCAAGTGGACGACAGACGACGCTCCTAAGCTGATCAATGGAGAGTTCGCGCTCGACGCAGGCCCTTCCATCTTTACAGCACTTCAGGAACAGCTTGGACTGAAGCTAGTTCCAGCTAAAGGCCCAGTGGAGACTCTGGTCATCGACCACATGGAAAAGCCTTCTGCAAACTGACCCACTATCCAATTGTCGGTTACTTTTTAGTCTAGGGACTTAGGCTTCGTTTTCAAGAGGCAAGTCAGGGGCGTTTCCGCTCTTTAACCTTGGCGGCAGGGGCTCCGGCGTAGACCGTCCATGGAGCGAGATCTTTGGTCGCCACCGAGCCCAGCCCAAGCACCGCGCCTTCTCCTACATTGACTCCCGGCGCTACCGAGGCCCGTGCGCAGATCCACGCATAGGGGCCGAACTCCATGGCGTAGGCCAGCAGGGGAAAGGCTGCATCGTCGTAGTCGTGAGTCGCGCCGCAGATGTAGGCATCCTGCGAAAGGATGGCGTGCGAGCCCAAGGTAATGGGAGCCGGATTGTAGATCTCTGCGCCGTCTGCGGCTGTCACCTGATCGGCGCAGATCAGGTTCCACGGTGCCCACACCTTTGACTTCGGATAGAAGTGGCAGTTCGAACCCATGGTCGCTCCGAACGAGCGAAGTAGAAACGAGCGCCACGCATGGAAGGGCCTTGGAGACGTCTGATAGAGAAGGATGTGGCAGAGGTTCCAGATGACGCGACGCATCCGGTTGCGAGTGGAAAAGGCCGGCCGAAGGTAGGGATCGGCAGCCGTCTCCGCAGAGATGTGGTCGTTCGCGTTGTAATGAATCTGCCTGGGCATTGGTTTCTAGGATACTAAGAACGCTGGATTGCTGCTTCAAATAGACCAATGATGGTCTTTGCCGTTTGCTGCATATCGTAACGCTGGTTGAAACTGCGCAGTGCCTGATCGGCCATTCGCTGCCGGTCCTGCGGCGAGGTTGCAATCCATCGTTGCAGTAGATTCAGCGTTCCCTGGAGAGTGTCCGGCTCCATAAATCCTGCGCCATCATTGGCGATCTCTTCAGCGATGTTTACCTTGTCGGAGAGCAGTACGGGCGTACCGCACGCCATCGCTTCGGCAACTGCAATTCCGAAGTTCTCCTGGTGAGATGGCAGGATGAAGGCCTCGGCGCCGTAGAAGGCGCCCCACTTCGCATCGCCGACGGTCATGCCGGGCCAATGGATGCGGTCCGCAATGCCTGCGTTGGCAGCGGTCTGCTGCAGTTCCGCGCTCCATTGCTGTTGATCGGGGCCAGCCATCACCAGATTGAGTTCAGAATCGTCGGCAGCTATTTTGGCGAAGGCATCGACGAGCAGGTCGCAGCCCTTTTTGCGATGGATTCGTCCCAGAAAAAGAAGATAACGCTTGTTCTTGACCTGCGGGCACTGGTCGAAGAACGTCTGCTTCAGCGCCTGTGGATCGCCGACAGGTCCCTTCGCGCCGTAGGGAACGACGTAAGGCTTCCAGCGATGCAGCCAGAAGCTCTGTTCGGCGAGCTGTTTCTCGGCCTCAGAAGTGAAGAGGACTCGATAGGCCGCGCGGAGGTTCCAGTACTCCGACAAGAGCCAGTAGGGCCATTTCTTCAAGTGTTTCAAAGGGAAGGCATGTTTGAAATAGGGGTCCAACATGCCGTGAGTGAAGAGCAGATAGGGAGTATTCGTTCCGGCGAGAGCACGCCTTGCGGTCACGCCGCAATACTGCCATAGCCCATTGACAACAACGCCGTCGAAGCGATGACGATTGGCCTTGATCCACGGCAGCAGCCGGGAATTGTAGCCGTAGGTGGAGCCGACGGGACCAAGCGGATGGACAGGAAAGGTGAGAGTCTTCAGCCACGGCGATTTCGGGTCGTCGAGTGTGACGACCTCCCCGACGTAACCCAGGTCCGCATGGCTCATCAGCACCCGAACGGACTGAGAAGGGCCGCCAGCGGCAGGATCGAGCGTTCCCATGACATGAAGAATACGCATCAGCATTCACCGTTCTTGTGGAGCCTAGCAGGCGCTCGTTTGCTAAAAGGAGCGAGTTGGGGCGACATCAGGCGGTTATCCTGTGCGTGGTATACGCAAGTGCCTGACGCAGGCTTTGAATATCCTCTTCGAAACTCCACTTCTGAATTCGTTCCAATCCCCGTTGCCCCATTTGGGCTGCGGTCTCTGGCGTAGCCAGCACTTTGCGAAGGGCGGACGCGAGAGCATCAACATCGCCTACTGGAAACACACAGCCTTCGACGCCATCCGTGATGAGGTCAGGCTGGCAGCCGCAGTCGTCAGAGAGGATGACGGCACGCGCTGCATTCATGACCTCGTTCACGATGAGCCCCCAGGGCTCGTGACGGGAGGGCAAGACAAATACGTTTGCAATATCGAAGAAGCGAGGCAGCTCTGATTGATTCCGAAAGCCACAGAAGCGGATACTGCTGAACCCGCTCTTGGCCGCTTGCTTCTCGAGTGCTGCACGTTCTTCTCCGTCTCCCACAATCACCAGATAAGGATGCGGCTCGATCCCAGGCGTAGGGGAGAGCTTCTTATATGCTTCGAGCAAGTCTTCGCAGCGCTTGCGCTTTTGCAGCTTTGAGGCGAAGAGAATGACCGGTCGAGCTGGATCCAGATTGAGTTCGCTCAATAGTTCGTTGCGCTGTGCCAGTGCCATGTGGCTGCGCTGCTGGAAGTAGTTGTTATCGACGGCGTAGGGCATCATGAACAGGGGAAAATCGTTGCCCAGATGATGACGCCAGTAATCAGCGTTCAAGCTGCCGACGGATAAGACGCCGTCAACGAAGTGTCTCAATATCTGGAAGAAGAGAGACTTCATTGCCAGTTTTGCAGGGCTTCGCGGCCTATCTCTCAGCCACATGTCTCCGCGCAGAAGCACGGGAATTCCCAGTGACTTCGCTGCGAGCATGGCGTGAAGCGAGTTGAAGGTCGCATATCCGTGCACCCAGAGAGCGTCGAAGGGCGCTTCGTCCTTGTTTCCACGTAGCCGCTCAAAGATGCCGTAGTTGAGCGGGCGAGCGAAGCTCACCGTGGCATTATCGCGAAGAGCTGGGAGGAATTCGTGATGATATCCATCCAGAAGAGGGATGTCCCACTTGACCCCGACTCCTCCAAAACCCTCGTCCTTATAGCCCCGCACGGAAAAATCGGAGCCGTAGAACACGGTCAGATCAATGTCAGGCTCCTGCGCAATTCGTCGCAGCAGGGGTGCCTGATATTGAATGGGATGGCTCACTAGATAAGCTAGTTTTACTTTTGTGGTCATGTTTTTCCGTCATCGGTTATCGAGGAAGAGACCCATCGGCCTGTCTCCACGGAATCAATACGGCCAACTACAAGAAGCTGCGTTTAGCCACTATCGCTGGGCGGCGTAGAGCGCAACAGATCCGATACCGATCAAGGTGGCAATTCCTCCGCTCTTGATGGCTGCCTTCATCGCGCTGGTCGGCAGTAAGACAATGTCATCGGCCTGCAACACTGGATCGGGAGCTTTTCCATCGATAACCTTTTTGATGTCGACGCGAACGACTTTCCGATTGAGTCCCTCTGTTCGGATAATTCGCAGATCATTTAGCTTGCCTTGAAATCCAGTGCCTCCTCCCAGAGCTGCTACCTGCATTAGGGTCAAGGGTGAATTCTGTTGGATCGGAATAGCTCCTTGAATTTTGAACGCTCCCAGGAGATAGACGACGCCGACGCGAGGAACGATGACGGTATCGCTGGGGAAGACCGGTACATTCGCACTGGAGCTTTTGGCAGGATCAGTGCCGAGATCGATGACGATCGGTTGGGACAATCCAGGCCTGTCGATGGTGATAACGTGACTTGCGGTTATAGGTAATCCTCCCGCTGCTGATAAAACGTCAAACAAGCGCTTTCGGCCCACTATAGGGACGACCCCATGGACTTCGCCGGTGACCGTGACCGTCTGGTTGGGAGCTTCGGTGAGCTGAATTGTCACCTGCGGATCAAGATACATGCCAGCGCTTTTTAGCCGTTCTGCAATCAAGTTTTCTGCCTGATGCAGTGTCAGTCCTTCCAGGTGCAGGCGACCGATCAGAGGGAGCTGGACAGTCCCATCCAGGCTTATGCGGACCGAAGGCTCGTAGTCCGTCATGCCGTAGATACGAACTGTTAATAGATCGCCCTGCTGCAGGATGATGTCTCGATTGGCAGGGTACAGAATTGCCGGATCTGTCGTTGGAGTCACCGTGGGATTGACCTGCTCGGATGCGCCGACCGCAGGACCGCTGAACTGAGCGTTTGCCGCCGGCACACAAACGCAGAGGACAACGGCGACGGCTGTCAGAAGAGAAAGTCTCACAACGCTGAATCGCAGCGATACCCGGTTGAGTTTAGCCATGCTGAGATGATTGTGTTTGCTCATCATTCAGTCCCCCCGGTTCTGCGAGATTTTCCTTCTGAGGTACCTTGCGGCTCCCAGCTTCCAGAATCCGCGCTGGAGTAGGAATAGCCTGAATACCCGTAGTATCCGTAATAGTCAGGAGAATTGAGATCGACTGCGTTGAGGACGATGCCGGTGATCGGAGCTCCTGAGCGTACCAGCAGATCGCGGGCGCGGCGCACGACGTGTTTACTCGATTTGCCGTGGCGAACCACCAATACCACGGCATCGGCACGGCGGGCGAGGATGACGCCGTCCGTGACAGACAGAATCGGCGGCGTATCGATGAGCACGTGCGTATAAATCTCGCCACACTGCTGAAGGAGAGTGTCCATTGCCTGAGAACTCAGCATCTCGGTAGGGAAAGGGGGCATGGGGCCGGCAGCCAGCACGTCCAGATTTGGAACTTCGGCGACATTTTGCACGGCGCTTTCAAGAGAACTTGCTCCAGTAAGAATGGTTGTCAGTCCGATCTTCCCACTCATGCCAAAGCGGTGGTGAACGCTGGGCCGGCGGAGGTCCGCGTCAATGAGAAGGACACGAGCATCCCCCTGTGACAGGATGCACGCCAGATTTGTGGAGAGCGTTGTTTTGCCCTCCGACGGCGTGGCGCTGGTGAGAAGGATGTATTTGGGAGGATGTCCCGCGGTAGATAGAAGAAGTGAGGTTCGCAGTGCTCGGAAGGACTCGGCAAACTGCGATTTCGATTGCGACAGCACAACGAGATTCTTCTCGGCTGTCGTTAGCGAAGCACCCTGTTCCACGGAAGTCCGCCTGGCTCGTGGAATGACAGCGAGGGATGGCAGTTCCGTGACACTTTCGACTTCTGCGATAGTACGCAGGCCGGTATCCAGGCTGTCCATCAGGAAGGCGATGATGATTCCGCCGATCAGGCCAAAGATGCCACCTATCAGGACGATCTTCGAGGATGATCGCAGTGTGGGGTGGGCTGCAGGCAATGCCTGATCGACGATGTCAATTTCCATCGACTCAAGCCCAGCCTCGACGCCAGCGGTACGGAGCTTTTGCAAGAGCCCTTCGTAGAGAGTCCGGTTCGCTTCGTACTCTCGCTGGCGCAAAGTGTATTCGATCAGATCGTCGCGCAACTTGTAGGCGTCAGCCTTCTGCTGTTCAAGAGCGGCGTCGGTTTGATTCTCGTTGGCACGTGCAATAACGTAATTTTCCTTAGCCTGGAGCAGGAGACGATCCTGCTCTTTTGATACTTCGCGGCTAAGTTCAGCGACTTGCGCTTTGAGCGATTTGGATTGCGGGTGGTTCGGGCCTAGTGTTGCTTCCAACTGGGCGTAATTTGCCTTGGCCCCGGCAAGCTGTGTCCTGAGTTGCTCCAGGAGAGGGGCAGTAGCCCTGGGCCCGGCATCAATAGAGCTTTCGACGGAATCCGGATCCATGCCGCTCAAGACGCGGTATCTGGACTCGGCAATGATACGTGCGAGCTTTGCGTCACCCGCTGCCTTGGAAAGGTCCTCCAATGAGGTGGCGATCTGGTTATGGCTTGGATCAAATCCAAGGATACCGAGACGCCGCTGCAGGTCCATCATCTGTTCCTGCGATGTCTCGACCTGCTGCTTCAGGTCATCCAACTGGCTGGAGAGCCACTGGGAGACTCGCTGGGTCGACGCAAATCGAGTCTCATAGCTGCGCTGAATATAAGCCGAGATGACCTTATTAACGATATCTGCAGCAAGCTTTGCATTCAGACTGCTGTAACTGATATTGATGATCTCTGTCTTTGGAACCAGCGCGATACCCAGATTCTGCTGCAGACGGCTTACGGTTGCCTGCCGGACAGCGGGATCATCAAGAACTTTGTGTGCGATCGGCCCCTTGGCTTCGAGGAAATCAGGATTGTTGGCCAAATCCATCTCGCGAGCAACCGTCAACATTAACGAATCGCTCTTGAGGATTTGAATTTCGGTCAACATCTTCGACGCAGTATCTGTCCCGCCCATCATCGCCTGTGCGGCATCAAGACGAAATTCGTTGGAGGATCCCGACCTGACCTGTATTTGTCCAAAGGCATGGTAGAGCTTCGGCTGGGTTTTCGCCTTATAAACGCCGTAGACTAAGCCCAGCAACACAGCGACGATAACAATCCAACGCCGTTTCTTAAGCGTAAGGAATGCTTCGGACAATGTGTTGTCTGCGGCGGCCGTGCTAAATCCAGGTGATGGATTCCCTGAGATGTCCCCGCCGGGCGAAGACTGCATATTTTGGAAAGACATTCCCTGTAGTCTACTAGAGTGTGACTTCCGTAAGGAAGGCCGATTACCTACTTTGTATAAATTGAAGAGCAATTCCTGACGGCGTCAATTCATGCCAAAACTCAGTAAACCGGATATTCTTAAGAATATTGAGGGATATTTCATCGAATTATGAATAAGAACATTCAAATTGCTGTTGTCGGATCGGGATATGTCGGCCTGGTCGCCGCTGTTTGCTTTGCCGAGATGGGGCATACCGTTATTTGTGTCGATAACGATGACCGCAAGGTCGCGGCCCTGCAAGGGGGAGACACGCTGATCCACGAGAACCATCTTCCAGAACTTCTCGAGCGGTACCGTAATACCAAAATTCGATTTATGACTGATCTGGCCGAGGCAACTCGCGAGTGCGAGGCTATCTTTATCGCGGTAGGAACCCCTCAGAGCGAGACTGGCGATGCCGATCTCTCTTACGTGGAGGCGGTTGCGTGCGAAATTGCACGATCTATCAATGGTTATAAAGTGATTGTTGAAAAGAGCACCGTTCCCGTCTATACCAACGAATGGGTACGACGGGCGATTGAGCGCAATGGCGTTGATAGGAATCTGTTCGATGTCGTTTCAAATCCTGAGTTCCTCCGCGAAGGAACTGCTGTCGCCGATTTTCTTCATCCCGACCGTATCGTTGTAGGATCTGACAGCGACAAGGCTGCGGCCTTGTTGAGAGATATCTATGCTCCGCTTACGAGCGGGGAATACTACAAGCGCTCAGATGCCATTGATGGCCCCTGCAGCCCTGCGGAGCCACCGCCTTTGTTGCTGACGTCAACAAAGAGCGCTGAGATTATCAAACACGCATCGAATGCTTTTCTGGCGTTGAAGATCTCCTTTATCAATGCTGTTTCAAATCTGTGCGAGGCTACTGACGCTAATGTGGAACAGGTTGCCCTCGGGATGGGACTCGATAGCCGTATTGGTCCCAAGTTCCTTCGTCCGGGCATTGGTTACGGCGGCTCCTGTTTCCCAAAAGATGTGGCGGCATTCCGTTCGGTGGCGGAGCAGATGGGCATCGATTTCAATCTCTTGAGTGAGGTTGAAAAGATCAATGTTCAACAGAAGAAGCGTTTCCTTGCGAAGATTCGGTCGGCATTGTGGACGTTGCGTACCAAGCGGATAGGCGTCCTTGGCCTGGCCTTCAAAGGAGAGACAGATGACATCCGCGAGTCACCGGCGATCGACCTGGTCGAGATGCTGCTTGCGGAGGGTTGCTCGGTGACGGCCTTTGATCCTGCCGCGATGAAGCGGACCCAGGAGGTGCTTCCTGCCTCTTCAAGTCTCCGCTACGCGAACAGCGCCTATGAGGCAGCACAGGATAGCGATGCCTTGTTGATCCTGACAGACTGGCAGGAGTTCGCTTCTCTGGACCTCGATCGATTGAACAAGATCATGCGCTATCCCATCATGATTGATGGCCGCAACCTCTATGATCCCCATGTCGCTACTCAACACGGATTTACCTATCTCAGCATTGGGCGACCAGCTGCGTATCCCGTGAGGGAAGCTGCCCTTGCGATGGAATCAAAATCCGCTCTTTGATTGAGGAATTGTCTCGGGCCTGCCGAGAGGCTGCTGTCAGGTGAAGAAAGGTAAGAAAGATTAATGCAGCAAAGAATTCTTGTCACCGGAGCCGCAGGGTTTCTAGGCTCCCATCTCTGTGATGCCTTGCTGGCCGAGGGGAATGTTGTCATTGGCGTAGACAATCTCTGTACAGGGAGCACCAACAATCTCAAACAGCTTGCAGGGGAGAAAAATTTCAGTTTTGTAGAACAGGATATTTGCAAAGCGTTCGACACTGGAAAAGTAGATTTCATCTTCAACTTTGCCTCCCCTGCCAGTCCTGTTGATTACAGCCGCCTGGGGGTTGAAACGCTCCTTGTAGGCTCAGCGGGCACGGTCAATACGTTGGAGCTTGCGAAGAAGTATGGCGCTGGATATCTCCATGCTTCTACTTCCGAGTGTTACGGGGATCCACAGGTGCACCCGCAGGTCGAGACCTATTGGGGCAATGTGAATCCTATTGGGCCACGGTCTGTTTACGATGAGGCCAAGCGTTTCTCTGAGGCTGTCGTGATGGCCTATCACCGCTACTATAGTGTTGACACTCACCTGGTTCGCATCTTTAATACCTATGGTCCGCGTCTTCAGGTCAATGATGGACGAGTGATCTCCAACTTTATGTCGCAGGCACTTCGCGGCGAACCGCTCACCGTCTATGGAGACGGTTCGCAGACACGCAGCTTCTGTTATGTATCCGACCTGATTCGGGGAATGATTCTCCTTGCAGGTTCGAAGGAGCATTTACCTGTCAATATTGGTAATCCAGATGAGTGGACCATTATGGAGTGCGCACGTGAGGTGCTGGCAGTTACGGGAGCGAAGACCAACATCGTGTCGAAGCCCTTGCCGCAGGACGATCCTACCCGTCGCTGCCCCGATATTACAAAAGCAAAGACGCTTCTCGGCTGGGAGCCAAAGGTTAGCCTTCGGCAAGGCTTGGAGAATTCTTTGCAGTATTTCAAAGATTGTCTTAAGTGATATTCAGCGGTAAGTCAAAGAGGAGAGCCCAGCCAATCGGCTGGGCTCTCCTCTTTCTAACAGTTAGTACTGCGGGTAGGTATGTAGCTTCGGGAACCAGGTAAACTGCACTGCAGCCGTGGTGTCCTTCTGAAGGCCGGATTTATAGATGGGAGCCTTCCATCCTTCGTACTGCACCCATGCATTGAGTTCCAGGTCTGATCGCAGCCTTTTGACCACGCTGGCTTTGAACTGGTTCTGTGTTGTTCCGCCTGGGATGAAGTCCTTGGGCGTCTTCTTGTTGAGATATTCCAGTTGGACCCATTCATTGCCGGAGAGGTGGTAAGTCAACCATGCCTGACCGCCCTTTGCCTCGCGACCGATCCAGTCACCCATGATGTATCCCTTGTTTGTATATCCTTGCAGTTGGATAATTTCAAAATAATTGAATTCGCCTTGAAAGCTTCTTGATACACCGGGATCGGTTGTAACACCTTCTACTCTCAAATCCAGCTTATGCAGCTTAGGAAACTGCGAGATATAGAGGCCGGTGCGATAAGCCGCACGTCGCGGAGCGCTGATAGGAGTTACGTCGTCATGTGCAATCGAATCGATGTAGAGGGTGGCATATTTTCTAACAAATGGCAGACGATAGGAGAAATTAAAGTCGCTGTACCGAGCTCCGGGGTCGTTGCGTGAGAACTTCACTGCCTCGGTGGTATCGCTCGTATCGAAGAAACCTTTGAGAAAAGTATGCAACGTAACAGGAGCATGACCTGCGCCGCCGAAGATGATGGTTCTTTGGAAACCGAACTCAAAATTCACTGTGGGACGGAACGAAAACATCTCGGAGTGAACCCACGGGCTATTGGGAGAGGTATGCCCTTTGAGGCTTCCGATGAAAAAGTCGTATCGCACCGGGCCCAGCAGCTTCGACAGCAGGAATATATTCAACGGTTCAACTCTGTTTATTCGGAACGAATAGATATTTTCGGCGTTGTTAGACCAGGCCATTGCCCCGCCTGCAGCAGGTCCAAGCCATGCGTCTGTCTTGCCCCCTGAAATTTCATGGCCGAGCAGGTGTACCGAAAGAGACGCTTCGACTAAACGAAAAGGATTTTGTGCGGCGATAGGTCCTGCGGGAATTGTCGCCTGAGGTTCATTGGGCGGGCCATACGGAATGAGGTCATTGACTGATAGCTGCTTTGCGAGTGCATTGGAATATCCCGCTGCCGAGGGTGAATGTTGATATTCGCCACGGACGTATAGAGAGAATGGACCCCATTCGTTTACGGTCGATAACCCGGTGATGTTGTTAAAGCCTGATTGATAGGGGCGGCCGTAGTCGTTGGCTATCGTCTGGCCCAGATGATAGCTGTCCCGCAGAGGCGTTCCGCCGATTCCCATGAATCGGGTATAGACGGAGTCCAGTCCATAAACCGCTCCACGCGCCGTGTTGCCGGAAGGAACCTCCGCATCGAACTCGGTCAGGAGTTTCGCCAGGATGTCCTGTGCCTCTTCGTTATTGCTCTTGAGGATGTCGTACTTTGAATCCTGCAACATGTGCAACGCACTGCGGCGTGTCCACGGACGCATGCCCAGAAACATGGTGTCGAGAAAGCCCATGGAATAGAGGCGGGTCATGGCTGGATAGACCCAACTATCTACCGGGATATAGGTCGATCCATAACGATCCGGCAACTTGTCTTCGTCCAGCGGCCCATAAGGGACATAAGCCGTGAAGGGGTTTGCCGGCGAAGTGGTTGCAGGCGGCACCACGGACTGACCTGTTCTCTGCGGCGGTGCTGCTGCCGGAGTTGCCGTCTGAGTCTGTGACGCGTAAGCCGGCAATGCCGCTGGCTGCGATGTCGATGTCTGCGCAAATACCGTCGAACCCGCACAGGCGACAATAACCGCAATTGGTAGATAGGCTCTTTTCCGCACTTGCACCTCAGGACTTCTTGATCTGGACCGTATAAGACAGTGTACCGTCTCAGTCGCTGGAATTAGGCGTTTCGGCAGTGGAGGGAAGCAAAGAAGATTTATTTATTCGCTGCGGTCAACCTTTTCAGAAAGATTTCGCCAACATGATTTGCCCAATCTTCCGTACAGACCTTTCGTCCTGTCAAAAAAGCTTTCATGTGAAGAATAGGATCACTCATCTTATTTTTTCGTTGCACTGTCGCCCTACAGGAGATGCATTCGATCAAGACGGGGCCATCCGCTCCGCGAGATCGGCCCATTGATTCCTGGGCAACACGATAGAGAGCGACAGCATCGTTTGCGTCGACGGGGATTCCGGGAAACCCAGCTGTCCGCGCATCTTTACAGATATTTGTTGCCTCTCCTTTGCCGTCCGCCTGAGGAAGAAGAACAAAGATGATTGGCAGATTGAGCTGTGCCGCTAGAGTAAGAACTTGTTTCCACGCACGTTTCGGAAGCTCTGCCTGATAAGCGTAAGCCATCACGATATTGTTTTGCTGCTGCGTCTTTAGAGTGAGCGCAGCGCCCAACGCCATATTGATGCGGTGCTCTGCGCCGTCGATCCAAGGTAGCTGCCGAGAAGCGATAGCCGCATTGGTCGATATTCTGTTTCTTGTTTGTGTGTCAGAGATGACTACAGTGATATTTCGCAGAAGCGGAGTGAGCGTTGCACCGAAGAGAAGATCCATCGTTGCGGACACGTGAGCATCACTGACGAGGTCTCCATGATTCAGTTCGGTAGCCGTAGCCACGCGGCAGGCTTCCTCTCCAAGAGTAGAGAACAAGCGGCGTGCTTTTCCCTTTCGCTGCAGCTTGCTAATGTGCTCATCGAGCAGCCTGGCCTGCACCATTGCGGTGTAGATCTGCCGCAGCTTTTTATTCGGAACTAATGGATTTTCGTGCGGCGCTGTTTCGCTCAAGCCAGATCTCCCCATGGATGCAGTGCTTCTGCAAAAACGAGGGCTCCGTGAGGAACCCGCGATCTAAAAAATGTTCAACTATTTACATGCTAGGCATGGGCGGGATCACTGGCCTCAACGTTGAGGCCAAGCTCTGCCAATGCCTTCTGCGCCTGCTTCGGCTTGTACTTGCCTTCGCGAGAGAGCTTCGAAAGCGTTGCGCCGACGATGGACTCCGCGTTGATTTCAAAGTGGCTGCGCAGATGCTCACGATTGTCGCTTCGGCCAAAGCCATCCGTTCCCAGCGACACTAATCTGTTCGTTAGCCACGGTGAGAGTTGGTCGGGTAGGACCTTCATGTAATCGCTGGCTGCGATGATGGGGCCCTGAGTTCCTGTGAGCGTTGTCTGAAGATAGCTCTGGCGCTCCTTCTCAGCTGGGTGGAGACGGTTCCATCGTTCCACCGCCAGCGCATCGCGCCGCAACTCGTTGTAGCTGGTAACACTCCAGACATCGGTCTGTACGCCATATTTTGACGACAGAATGTCCTGCGCGCGCAAAATTTCGTTGAGGATGGTTCCGCTTCCGAAGAGCTGTGCGACTGCCTCGCCTCCGGTTGCCGGTTTCAGCTTGTACAGGCCGCGCAGAATACCTTCGGCTGCGCCTTCCGGCATGGCGGGCATGGCGTAATCTTCGTTGTACATCGTGATGTAGTAGAAGACATCCTCGCCCTTTTCGTACATGCGGCGGATGCCGTCCTGCACCACGACGGCAAGCTCGTAGACGAACGCAGGGTCGTAGGTGAGGCAGGTTGGAACCGTGCTTGCGAGCACAATGCTGTGTCCATCCTGATGTTGCAATCCTTCGCCTAGCATGGTCGTACGTCCGGCAGTGCCGCCCATCAGAAAGCCCTTGCCGCGCGAGTCGGCAAATGCCCAGACCATGTCGCCGATGCGCTGAAATCCGAACATCGAGTAGTACATGTAGAAGGGAATGGCCGGAATCTTATAGTTCGCGTAGGCTGTGCCTGCTGCGGTAAACGACGCCATTGATCCGGCTTCGGTGATGCCTTCTTCGAGAATCTGTCCGTCCTGCGCTTCGCGGTAATATAGCAGCATGTCGGCGTCGTGGGGGCTGTATTTCTGGCCCTCGGGGGCATAGATACCTACCTGCCGGATCGCCGATTCCATGCCGAAGGTGCGGCCTTCGTCGGGAAGGATCGGCACGATGAGCTTGCCGATCTTCGGGTCCTTTAAGAGGTGACGCAGGATGCTTACAAAGCCCATCGTTGTCGAAACCGCGCGCTTATTCGAGCCTCCCGTCCATTCGGCAAAATAATCCAGGCTGGGCGCGGTGAAGTTCAACGCAGGCACTTCGCGCTTTGGAAGATATCCGCCGAGCTGCTGACGCCGCTCCTGCATGTAGGTAATCTCGGGCGAGTCCTGCGCGGGGCGATAGGGCGTTCCGTGCGCAGCGGCCTCTTCGGGGATGGGAATGTCGAACCGCTTCACGAAGGCGGCGAGTTCGGAGTCCACCATCTTCTTTTCGTTGTGGGTGGCGTTGCGCGCCTGCGACGATCCCATGCCGAAGCCCTTGACGGTCTTGGCGAGGATCACGGTTGGGCCGCCCTTGTGCTCGATCGCCCGCTTGTATGCGTTGTAAATCTTCGCTGGGTCATGGCCGCCGCGATGCAGACGCTCAAGCTGCTCATCGCTCAGATCGCGTACCAGTTCGAGCAGCTCCGGATATTTGCCGAAGAAGTTTTCGCGCAGGTGAGCGCCGTCCTTGGCCTTGAAGGTCTGGAAGTCTCCGTCCACGCACTCTTCCATCCGCTTGAGCAGCAGGCCCGTGTGGTCACGCTCGAAGAGAGCGTCCCAATCGGAACCCCAGATGACCTTGATGACGTTCCACCCTGCTCCGCGGAAGTGGCCTTCGAGCTCGTCGATGATGCGCTTGTTGCCGCGCACGGGTCCATCCAGACGCTGCAGATTGCAATTCACCACAAAGATGAGGTTGTCGAGATTTTCGCGAGCAGCAACGGCGATTGCGCCGAGCGTATCGACCTCGTCGGTCTCGCCGTCGCCGACAAACGCCCAGACCTTACGCTCCGTTGCCTGGATGAGGCCGCGATGTTCGAGGTAGCGCATGAAGCGCGCTTGATAGATGGCATTGAGCGGGCCGATCCCCATGGACACCGTGGGGAAGTTCCAGAAATTCGGCATCAGCCAGGGGTGCGGATAAGAGCTTAGGCCGGGGGTGTCGCGCAGTTCGTGGCGAAAATTTTTGAGATGAGAGTCATCGAGTCTGCCTTCGAGATAAGCGCGAGCATAGACACCCGGGGACGCATGGCCCTGGAAGTAGATGAAATCTCCCGGCTGATCTCCATACTTGGCGTGAAAGAAATGATTGAAGCCGACCTCAAGCAGGGTCGCAAGTGACGAGTACGTGGAGATATGGCCGCCAATGCCGGCGTCTTTTTTATTCTGGCCATGCACCATGGCCATCGCGTTCCAACGAATCAGCGCTTCGACACGACGCTCCAGAGTCCGGTCTCCAGGATAGGGAACTTCTTCGTGCTTGGGAATGGTGTTCAGGTAGCGTGTCGTCAGCTCACTCGACGTCGGCACTCCGGCCTGCTGCGCTCTCTGCCGAAGAGTTTCGAGAAGTTCCGCACCCTGCTCCCAGTCATTCGCGATGACATCGTCGAACGCCTCAATCCACTCGGACACTTCTTGGGAAAAATCGATCTGGGCCGGAGTTTCAAGTTTCATCGTCATAAGCAGTCCTTATATCCCCAGTTGCCGGGGTTTTAGATCAGCGCTCCAAAGTGCACTGGCTCTAGGATAGTCGTCTTAGGGTACAAACGTCACTAGCATCCCGTTTTCAAAGGAAAACAGCCGATGCGAAGCTGATAATCGACCGCCGGGGAGATGGTTTCAGAAACAAGTTCTATGTGGAGTAGTCAGCATTGATCCGTACATATTCCGCAGTAAGGTCGCAGGTAATAAATCTGCACTCGGCATTGCCTTGCCCAAGGTCCAGCGTGATGGTGTATTCGCGCTCCTGCATCGTCGCATGCGCCGCAGCTTCATCGAAGAGCGGTGCCCGCATTCCAAACTCAAAGACCGGTTGCGTGCCGATCCTGATGTTGACCTTCTCAGGATCGAAGGTCACGCCGCTGTATCCGGCGGCTGCCAGCAGTCGGCCCCAGTTCGGGTCTGCGCTTGACCAGGCGGTCTTGCAGAGAGGGGAGTGAGCGATTGCCTTGGCGACCTGCTTTGCTTCCGCCGGGGTGCGTGCTCCTGTAACGTGCAGCGTCACCACATGGCTTACGCCCTCGCCGTCATCGACAATCTGGTGGGCCAGCGAGCCGCATACCAGGTTGAGTGCGTTGGCGAAGGGTTCAGCCGTCCGTTCGTTAAGCTTGGTCCCGCTGGCCCCGCTGGCCAGCAACAACACGGTGTCGTTGGTGGAGGTGTCGCCGTCGATGGAGATGCAGTTGAAGCTTTGCTCTACAGCCGGAGCCAGGAGTTTGTTCAGTTCCTCGGTCTCGGCTGCCAGATCGGTGAAGAGATAGACCAGCATCGTGGCGTGTGGAGGGCCGACCGGTGCGCCGAGTTGGGGATGAATCATGCCGGCACCCTTTGCGGCGCCGAAGATATTTATTTTGGTTCCGTCGATCTCAACGACTGCGCGAGCGGTCTTCATGCGCGTGTCAGTCGTCATGATGGCCTGGGCAAACAACTCTGCGTGGTCTGGAGTGCTGCCCAGGACAGTCTGTACGGCAGGCAGCGCTGCGATTACTTTCTCCGCAGGGAAGGGAACGCCGATGATGCCGGTCGAAGAGGGGAAGACTTCGTCGAAGATGCAGTGAAATGTCTCTGCGGCAGCGACACAGGTTTGCACGCAGGCTTCGATTCCGGCCTGCCCGGTGGCGCAGTTGGCGTTGCCGGCGTTGACCAGTACGGCTGCTATCCTGCCTCCGGTGGATTGGAGATGGCGGCGGCCTACGGTCACGGGTGCGGCAACCACTTGATTTTTTGTGTACATCACCGCTGCATTTGCGGTCTTGGGGGCAATGGCGACAGCAACGTCCAGCTTTCCGCTGGCCTTGATACCAGCTTTGACGGCACCCCACTGAAAGCCAAGGGGAAGGGAGGTGCCGCTCGTATCTTGCTCAGTGTTCATGACCTTATCCTGCTCGATGCTCATAGACTTACTTTATCAAGGGAAAGCGCTTTCCAAAGCGTTTCAGATATTCTGAAACCATGGCACGGTTTTGTGCGGAATTGTATGAAGGAGGCTGTTGATGCTGCTTGAAGAATTGCGTAAATCGGTGCTTGAGGCCAATCTGGAGCTGGTTCGGCGGGGGCTTGTTCTCTACACGTTTGGCAACGCCAGCGGTGTGGACCGCAAGCAAGGATTGGTGGTGATTAAGCCCTCCGGCGTCGATTATGACGAGCTCAGACCGGAACATATGGTGGTGACTGATCTGAATGGGAAGATCGTCGAGGGCACGCTGCGGCCTTCCTCCGATCTGGATACGCATACGCTGCTCTACCGAGAGTTCGCTGAGATTGGAGCCGTTGTGCACACGCACTCGGAGTATGCGACCAGCTTCGCGCAGGCGAGGATGGCGATTCCGGCGCTGGGAACGACCCATGCCGACTACTTTTATGGACCGGTTCCGGTGACGGAAGAGCTTACGGACGAGGCCATTGGCGGACGGTATGTGCATGAGACCGGATTGGCCATCGTCAACCGCTTCAAAGGGATCGATCCGCTGGCTGTGCCTGCCTGCCTGGTGGCAGGACATGCTCCTTTTGTGTGGGGCAGGACTCCGCATGACGCGGCGCACAATGCGGTGGTGCTGGAGGCAGTGGCGCGGATGGCTTATCGGACGCTGACTTTGCAGGCCGATTGCAAAGGAGTTTCACAAGCTCTGCTGGATCGGCATTACTTCAGGAAGCATGGCGCTTCGGCTACCTATGGGCAATCCTGATCTAAAGGGCCGAACGTAAAACGGCCCCATCTTCAGCATAATGTTGGAGATGTGGCCATTTGTTGCCTTGAAGGTTTATAGGTTAGAAGCTTACCGGAAGGGTGCAGGCTTCGGCTGAGCTTTCCCGTGCCATCTCGAGCAGCTTGATGACGCGATAGGCGTCTTCGGGCTGGACCGCTAGTGGGGCCTTGCCGTTGATGGTGTCGCGCACATTGGCGTAACAGTTGCGATAGTCTCCGGTCTCGGTCTTGACGGGGGTGCGGGTCAGCGTGGTGGGGTCGGCTGGATTGGGCGCTACGGTCAGGACTCCCCACTCGGACTCCGGTTCGTTGAGCCATGGCTTTGCGTCGCCCATGCGAGGGACTTTTGCTCCTCCGAGGAGGGCTGGCTCCTGCGGGTCGAGGCCGTACTTCTTGAAGCTGCCGTGGGTGCCGTGGAGCAGGAAGCGCGGGGCGGCGTCGGACGCCAGCATGCTGGCTCGGCAGTGGGCGAGCAGCCTGGGGTAATGCAGGGTGATGTCGAAGGCGTCCTCGATCTCGGTGGCGTCGCGGTCTTTGCGGACACTGGCGGTGATGGCCTGGGGCGGCCCGAAGAGAGCGAGAATCTGATCGACCAGATGAGGGCCAAGGTCGAAGAGCATGCCGTTGGCCGGGTTGCTGGATTCTTTCCATGTGGCCTCGCGAGGCAGCGGACGAAACCGGTCAAAGTGGCTTTCAACGGTTACAACCCGGCCCAGCGCCTTCTGGTCGAGGAGCTTGCGGACGGTGAGGAAGTCGCCGTCCCAACGGCGGTTGTGGTATGGGGCAAGCACGAGATTGCGGGCTTTGGCGAGGTCGATCAGCTCGCGGGCCTCGGCGCTGGTGGCGGCGAAGGGCTTGTCGATGACGACGTGCTTGCCCGCTTCGAGGGCTTGCTTAGCCAGCGTGAAGTGGGTTTCGTTGGGCGTGCCGACGACGACGAGCTGGATGGCCGGGTCGGCAAGCGCCTCTTCAACGGAACGAAGGATGCGAGCTTCGGGATAGGCTTTGGCGGCTTCGTCGCCGCGGCGCTGCACGATGGCCTCAAGCTTGAGGCCGGGGACGGCGTGGACGAAGGGGGCGTGGAAGACGCGTCCGGCGAGGCCGAAACCGATGACTGCAACTCCGATGTCTGACATTGCTGCTCTCCTTGGTTGGTTGTGCACCAGTGTTTCATAGTGTCTGCGGCTGGCCAAAGGCGGGAGACGTTTGGGCGATTGGTAGGATGGCTATGTGGCTTATTGGCATAGAACAAATGTTTGGGGCGCGGGATTCTTAGGCTCACGGCGGCTTATTTCTTGAGATCTTTATCCAGGACAAAACGACCGGTACAGTCGAGCGGCGTATCGCGCTGGAGCGCCCTCTCCGGCTGGTGCTTTGCGCATCAGGGAGTCGTGTTCGCTTTTGTCGGTGCGATCTGGGTGCTGGCGCTTTATGGGAATGCGCTGAGTGCTCCGTTTATCTACGACGATATCGACCAGATCGTCCGCAATCCGGCGCTGGCCTCTTTGCGGCTTACGTTCCATCGTTTTCTGCTGTCGCCGGTCTCCTTTAATAGCCAGCTTCGTGGAGCGGGGGGAGCAACCTATCGTCCGCTTTATTGGATAAGCCTCGCGCTCGACCGTCGGATTTGGGGACTGGATGCGAGCGGCTTCCACTTCACCAACCTTATACTGCACTGGATCAACGGGGTGCTGGGGTTTCTGCTGCTGCGAAGATTGCGGGTTGCGACCTGGACCGCTGGCGTGGCGGCGCTGCTATGGCTGGGGCTTCCGATCAATACAGAGGCCGTGGCATGGGTTAGTGCGAGGGGCTATCTGTTCTGCACCTTCTTCGTGCTGCTGGCCCTGCTGGCGGCGAACGGCTATCTGCGCCGGGGAAGATCGTGGCTTCTGCTGGCAGCCTATTTTGCGGCTTCGTTTGCGGCATTGTTGAGCCATGAGGAAGGCGTTCTGGTGCTTCCGCTGACGTTGCTGGTGGCGTATTCAACGGACCGGCTGGCGCCCAGACTGACTGGATGGCTGGCGGCTGCTTCGGTTCTGGCGGGGGGGATGTATGTGGTTCTACGTGAGGCAGTGAAGACTGGCTCGAGCGGTCATGGGGGAGCCGCGTTGTGGGCAGTCGGGCTGGCCTTCTGGAGATACATGCAGTGGATGATTCTGCCCGTCCACATGAGCGTGGAGCGCTCGACGTCGATGCCAGCCAACGTGGCCTCGCTGGGAACGATCGCCGGGTGGATGGGGTTGGCTGCGCTGGTGGTTGCGATGGTGCTGCTGCGCAAGCGACTCCCGCTGGTTGCTGCCGGGCTGGCATGGGCGGTGATTGCGTTGCTGCCGTTTTGCGGCTTTGTCTTTATCTATCAGGGCATGGCCGAGCGGTTTGAGTATATGGCGGCGGCGGGGCTGGCTTTGGCCGTGACCTCGCTGGCGCTGGAGTATGCCGGGGCCGCGAAGTGGTTTGCCGTAGGGTGCCTCGTCGTTTGGATGACGTGGGGAGCGTGGCGGGTTCGAGCACGCGTGCTGAACTGGAACGATCCGGTGACGCTCTTTGAGAGTTCGCTGGTGGCTACTCCACGGAGCGAACTGCTGCTCTACGACCTTGGCGACCAATATAGAGAGCGAGGCGATCTGGCGGCTGCGGTGAAGAACTTCAAACAGGCTTTAGCACTCAATCCCAAGGATGCGGGAACGGTGCTCAACCTGGCGGTGGTGCTGCAGCAGCTAGGCGACAAGCAGGAGGCCGAGGCAGGCTTTCGCAGGGTAATCGCTCTGAAGCCGGAACAGAGCGATGCCTACAACGATCTTGGTGTGCTGCTGACCAGTGCGGGGCGGATCGACGAAGCGATCCAGTGCTTTCAGACGGCGATCAAGAACAATCCCGCGGACGCGACCCCTTACTTCGATCTGGCGGTTCTGTTTCAGCAGCGCGGCCAGGATGAGGTCGCGCTGCCGTTTTACAGAAAAGTGCTGGAGCTGAAGCCGGGTGATCCGGATACGATGCATAACGTCAGCAAGCTGCACCTGGGGCGCTAGTTAGCCAGCGATGGATCGCAACGCCGGGTAGATCTTGCGGTACTGGCGATAGGCCTCGTCCATCGCAGCGGCGTTCTGCGGAGCGATGGTTTGGGAGACTCGAATGGTGGCGGCGCAAGCGGCTTCGACGCTGGGCCACGTGTTGACCCCGGTTCCGGCGAGGAGAGCGGCTCCGAAGGCTCCGCCCTCTTCGGCTTCGAGCAGTTCGACGGGCTGGCCGTAGACGTCGGCCTGAATCTGCCGCCAGAGTGGGCCGCGGGCTCCGCCGCCGCCGAGGCGGATGCTGGTGGTGGGGATGTGCAGCTCATTAAAGAGGGTGAAGGTGTCGCGGAGGCTCATGGCGACGCCTTCGAGTACGGCACGGACGAAGTGTGCCTGGGTGTGGCTGGCGGTAATACCGACAAAGGCGGCGCGGGCGTTGGGATCGAGGTGCGGGGTGCGCTCGCCGAAGAGGTAGGGAGCCCAGAGCAGGCCTTCGCTGCCGGCGGGGACTTCGGCGGCGAGAGCGCTGAGGGCGTCGTAGCTGCTGGAGGCGGCGAAGGTATCGCGGAAGTAGCGCAGGCTGAGGCCCGCTCCGTTGGTGACTCCCATGACGTGCCAGCGGTTGGGCGCGGCGTGGCAGAAGGTGTGCAGACGTCCGAGGCGGTCTTTGGTGGGGGCGTCGGTGGCGGCGAAGACGACTCCGCTGGTGCCGATGGTGGCGGAGACCGAGCCCGGTGCGAGGATGCCCATGCCGACGGCTCCGGCACCCTGATCTCCTGCTCCGGCGGCTACGGGCGTTCCGGCGGCGAGGCCGGTGGCTCCGGCTCCGGCGTCGGAGATGCGGGCGCAGATTTCGGGGCCTTCAAAGAGACGCGGCAGCCATTGCAGGGGGATTCCAGCGGCGTCGGCGACTTCAATGGACCAGCGGCGGTGGGCCACGTCGAGCAGAAGCGTGCCGCTGGCCTCCTGCATGTCCATGGCGAACTCGCCGGTGAGGCGGTAACGGACGTAGTCCTTGGGGCAGAGGACGTGGGCGATGCGGGCGAAGATCTCGGGCTGGTGATCGCGGACCCAGAGCAGCTTGGTGAGGGTGAAGTTGGGCAGGGCGGGGTTGGCGGTGAGTTCGATCAAGCGTTCGAAGCCGATCTTTTCTGTCAGCCAGTCGCATTGGGGCTGGGTGCGCTGGTCGCACCAGATCAGAGCTGGGCGGAGGACTTCGCCGTTGGCGTCGAGCATGACGCAGCCGTGCATTTGGCCGGTGAGGCCGATGGCCTCGATCTCGGTACCTGCAAGTTCACTCTGGGCCATGGCTCCGGTGATGGCCTCGCGGGCGGCGCGCCACCAGTCCTTGGGATCTTGCTCGGCCCAGCCGATGTGTTCGGAGTGAACCGGCGCGTGTTCGGAGCTGCTTGAGGCGATGACTTTGCCGCTGCGGTCGATGAGAATTGCCCTGGTGCCGCCGGTTCCGACGTCTACTCCGAGAAACATGGTGGTTTCCTTTTTGGGTTAGTAAATGCTTTTAGTAGCAGTGTAACTGGCGGGCCCGGCAAGAACGAGAGAATGGAAAGATTCTGCTGGAATTTTCGCATACGACACTTTTTTGAACATTCCGGATCACTTAGCGCATCTGAATATACGAAGCAAGACACAATCAAGTTGATGATGCCGGATGCAGGTATTTCCGTGTCATCAAATCCGTAGGTTTAGTGGGAGAAATGCAGGTAACATTCAAAGGTATGAGCCAAAGCATGAGAGCGCGTTACTTCCGGAACGTGGTGGCAACGCTGGGGATTGGGCTGCTATCCCTTTCGGGCGCGGTTCCGTCGGCCTGGGCGCAACAGGCTACGAGCCAGAGTCCGGCCAGCGGACCGAGCACGGGGCCGACCAGTTCGCCGATCGCCGGAGCGCAGCAGCAGCTTTATAACGCTTCAGGCTCCAATGGAGCGCAAGCTACGCAGGATTCGTTTCAGGGCAGCGTGGTGGAAGGGAAGTCGACCGGAGCGGTGATGGACCTTTCGCTGGACGAGGCGGTTCAGCGCGGACTTCGGAATAATCTTGGGATCATTTTGCAGTCTTCGGCGCAGAAAAACGCCGGCGGCCAGCGGCTGGAGGAGTTGCAGTCGTTGCTGCCTACGGTGACAGCTTCGGGCAGCGTCGAAGTGCAGCAGATCAACCTTGCGGCCGAGGGTCTGAAGTTTCCTGGGCTGAACCCGATCATCGGGCCATTTCAGGTGGTGGACTTCAGGGCTTACCTGACGCAGAACCTGGTGAACGTCTCTGCGCTGCAGAACTATATCGCAGCGAAACATAATTTTGAGGATGCCAAGCTGACGGCGGAGGACGCCCGCAATCTGGTGGTGCTGACCGTGGGCAACGCTTATCTGCTGTGTATTGCAGACGCTGCTCGCATTGAGGCAGTGAATGCGGAGATGGCTACCTCTAAGATCTCGTTCGATCAGGCTACGGATGCACACGATGCCGGCACCAGCCCCAAGCTCGATGTGCTGCGGGCGCAGGTGGACTATCAAAACGAAGAGCAGCGGCTGATCTCGTCGAAGAATGATCTGGCGAAAGACAAGCTGGCGCTGGCCCGAACGATCGGCCTGCCGCTGGACCAGGAGTTTCGGCTGACCGATCAGGTCCCCTATGCGGCGCTGGACCATGTCAATCCCGATACCGCTTTCGCACAGGCGCTGGCGGCCCGTAAAGACCTCGCGGCGTCGGCTGAGCAGGTGAAGGCGGCGCATGCGGAGAAGACTTCGGCGTGGGCGAGCCAGCTTCCGGTGGCGAGCTTCTCGGGCGACTATGGCGACCTGGGAACGACGCCGGGACACTCGCATGGAACGTATACGGCGACCGGCAAGGTAAGTACAACGGTGCTGCAGATTGCGAAGACGCGGGGGCAGGAGCAGGTTGCCGATGCTCAATATGAGCAGGCGAAGGCAAAGCTGGCCGATCAGGTGCAGCAGGTGAATGCTCAGGTTCGCGACAGCTTGTTGGATATTCAGGCTGCCGAAAAGCTGGTGGAGGCGACGCATTCGAATGTCGAGCTCGCCAACGAGGCTCTGAGCGATGCCCAGCAGCGGTTTCATGCCGGAGTTTCGGACAACCTTGCGGTTTCGCAGGCGCAGTCGCAGACGGAACTGGCCAACGATCAATACATCAGCGCGCTCTACCAGCACAATGTCGCCAAGCTTTCGCTGGCCCGGGCGCTGGGCGCAGCGCAGACGAATTACAAAGATTATCTCGGAGGAAAGTAGCTTGCCAGACCAAGTGGATCAAAATCACGACGGACAAACCGCGGAGATCAGTGGAACGGTTCACATTAAATCGCACGACGATGCGGGCAAGGGTAGCCGGGGTGGCGATGATGAGGCTCCGCAGCCTGAGAAGTCGTCGCGCCGGAAATTCATCATCATCGCTGTGCTGATCTTCCTTGTGGTCGGAGCAGCGCTGTTCTACTGGCACTCCACCTTTACCGAGGATACGGACGACGCGCAGGTCGACGGCAACCTGTACCAGGTGAGCTCGCGTGTGACCGGGCAGGTCATCAAGGTCTACGTCGACGACAACCAGACAGTGCAGCAAGGCCAGTTGCTTGCGGAGATCGATCCCAAGGACTACCAGGTAGCGCTGGAGCAGGCTCAGGCGAACCTCGCCAGCGCACAAGCTGCTGCTATCCAGGCAAATGTCAACGTTCCTATTACCAGCACCAGCGTGAGTACGAGCTTGAGCACGACAAGCTCTGACGTGCAGGGCGCACAGGCTGCGGTAGCGCAGGCACAGAAGCAGCAGCAGGCCGCAGAGGCCCGCGTCGATCAGGCAAAGGCCAACGCACTCAAGGCCAAGCTGGATGTGGATCGCTATACGCCTCTGGTTCAGAAGGACGTCATCTCGAAGCAGCAGTTTGACGCTGCGGTAGCGCAGGCTGCCGGTACGTCGGCGGCCGTCATCGAGGCCCAGTCACAGGTGATCGGGCAGCAGGAGGCGGTGCGTGAGGCGCAGCAAAAGTTGGCGCAGTCACGCTTCTCGGCCAATGAGTCGGTGAAGAACGGCCCGCAGCAGGTAAGGGTGCAGGAGGCGAAGGCCAATGCAGCCCTTGCTGAGGTGCAACAGGCCCAGGCCAAGGTGGACCAGGCACGGCTTAACCTGAGCTACACCCACATTACGGCTCCCGCGACGGGAATTGTGAACAAGAAAAACGTGCAGGTAGGCGCCAATCTTTCGATCGGGCAGGACCTGCTGACGATTATTCCGCTGACCGATCTGTGGGTCACGGCGAACTTCAAGGAGACCCAGATTCAACACATGCATCCTGGGCAGGACGTCACGATTGAGGTGGATGCTCTGGGCGGTCGCAAGTTCCACGGCAAGGTCACCCAGATCGGTGGCGCCACCGGATCACGGCTGTCGCTTTTTCCGCCGGAGAACGCTACCGGTAACTATGTGAAGGTGGTGCAACGGATCCCGGTGCGCATCGACTTCACCAATTTGCAAAAGGAGAATGGAGACTACAAGCTTCGACCAGGGTTCTCCGTCACTCCTGTTGTCTCTGTGAAATAAAAAAACAGGCTGTTGTCCCTCGCGTGGGGGCATCCTCCAACAATCTGCGAGCGGCCCCGCCCATAAACCGGCGGGGCTGTGTATCTTTAACCGCAAGGCACTCGCATCCAAACGCCGCTTTGATTCATCTACCAAACATACCCTTATGCCGATAGCGATTGTATTTTTCGTCCATTATGCCTACCTGATCCTGTTCTTCTGGGTTCTGGCGGAGCAGCTCGGCATACCCGTTCCCAGCATTCCGGTGCTTCTGACGGCGGGAACTCTCAGCGCTACCCATAAGATCCATCACTCGTATGCCCTGGCGGTTGTGCTGGCGGCTTGCGTTCTGGCCGATTCACTATGGTATGCACTGGGGCGGCGCTACGGGAAGAGTGTGCTGCAGCTACTTTGCCGATTGTCGTTTGAGGCCTCGACCTGCGTCAGCAAGACTGAGGGGTATTTCTCAAAACGGGGTCCGGTCACGCTGCTGATTTCGAAGTTCGTTCCCGGGCTGAGCACAGTCGCCGCGCCGATTGCAGGGCAGACCGGAATGCCGTACAGCCGCTTTTTTATCTGGGACTTTGCCGGATCGATTTTGTGGGCCGAAACCTTTCTGCTCGCCGGGCGCTTCTTCGGCGACCTGGCAAAGCGCAGTGCGCGGTTCTTTCAGCTTCTCGGCCACTTTGCGTTCATCATCTTCGTCGTCATGGTGTTCGGGTTCTTTGCCTATCGCCTCTTCAAGCAGCGCCGGTTTTTGCAGCAGGTTCGTAGCATGCGGCTTGAGCCTGCCGAGTTGAAGGCCATGATGGACAGTGCGGAGGAGCAGGGAAATATTCCGCCGTTCATCGTTGATCTGCGCCACCCTTTGGACTACCTGCCCGATCCGCGCGTACTGCCGGGCGCGTTGCGCATTGGGCCAAATGAGATCCGTCAGCACAGCGAGATCATTCCGCGCGACCGCGATGTGATTCTTTATTGCACCTGCCCGAGTGAAGAGACCAGCGCCAAACTGGCGATGCAGCTTCACAAGATGGGCATCTATCGGGTGCGGCCGCTGCGTGGCGGCTTCGACGGATGGAAGGAGGCGGGGTATCCACTGGTGGACTATATCCAAGACACCCCGCATGTTCAACCATTGCTGACGCAGATCACAGCTTCAACTCCCCATGCGGAAGTTCACTGAGATTGTGGTTTGTACCTCGGTGGGACTGCCGTTGAGCCGGTAAGGCTGATAGCGCGCTGAGCGAATGGCGTCGAGAGCTGCCACTCGTAACATGGCCGGGCCGCTGACCGCGTGGAGGCTCTCAATCGCTCCCGTGCGGGAGATGGTAGCTTCTACGACCACCGTTCCTTCTACGCGTGCAGCTCTGGCAATCTCGGGATAGATGGGCCGAATTGGAGCGATGAGCATACCTGCCGAGACGCCGGAAGAGACGCGTATCGGCCCCTTTGGTGAGCGTGTCGGAACGATGATAACGCGGGGTTCGTGGATGGAGCTTCCAATCGTCATGTTGATGGGTGTGTCCTCCGTCATGCCACTGCCGGATGAAACGGCAGTGATGGGAGGAGCATCATCGCCTGGCAATGGAATTAGTCTTGGAAGCATAGGCATCGACCGGGGTGCTGTGAGATTCAATCCATCGGATGAGGCAGATGTCGCCTGTACATGTTGAATGGCAATGGGTGGGCGAGGAGGCGGTGGTACGAGGATTCGTGGCGTTTCAGCCACAAATGTCAGCCTCTCTGGATGCAGTAATGGGAGCGCGATGACGAGCGCGGCCAGTGCAAACTGAAAGCCCATGGATGCCAGAGCTGTCCAGCGCTCTGGCGAAGAGGTATGGCGAACCTGCGATACGACCAGACTGTCCTCGAACATAAAAGCACCTCTCCAAATCAGCGGATCAGGTGCGCATCTGCGAGGAATGCGTACTTATTACGTTAGACACCTGCGCACGGGAAATGTTCCCTCCGCGCTGGCTTCAGACTTCCTGTGTAGAACCCGTTACCATAGAGTTTCGACCGTGGTGTGCCGCGGCAGGAGAGGGAATTGGCTTACAACGATCTTCGCGACTGGATAAAGCAACTCGAAAAGGCTGGAGAGCTGAAGCGCATCACCATTGAGGTCGATCCGATTCTTGAAATGGCCGAGATTGCGGATCGCGCCGCCAAGCTGGGACGGGGCACATCGAAGGCCGGAGGGCCGGCGCTGCTGTTTGAGAACGTCAAGGGCTATCCGAAAGCTCGTGTGTTGATGAACCAGTTCGGCAGCGAGCGACGGATGAAGCTGGCGCTTGAGACCGATTCACTCGACGACATTGCCGGCCGTATTCGAGAGTTGCTGCACCCGGTCTCGCCGACGAGCTTTATAGATAAGCTGAAGATGCTGCCGAAGCTGGCTGAGGTGGGCGGATTTTTTCCGAAGCTTATCTCTGCCAAGAATGCTCCCTGCAAGGAAGTGATTCATCGCGGCGAGGATGTCAATCTTCTCCACCTGCCCATTTTGAAGACGTGGCCGCAGGATGGTGGCCGTTTCATCACGCTTCCGTGTGTGATTACGCGCGATCCAAAGTCGGGTAAGCGCAACGTCGGCATGTACCGGATGCAGGTCTACGACGGCAAGACGACAGGGATGCATTGGCAGCGACAAAAAGTTGCCGCCGAGCACATGCGCGATCGCTTGCGGGCTACGACGCCTGATCTTGCAAGCGGTGTCGACCTGATGGCGCTGACGGCTGGTGGCACGGCTTCTGCCGCATCGCTGGAGACGCTGCATGCAACGACGCTGACGAAGATTCGCAACGACCGCATGGAGGTCGCTGTGGCGATTGGCACGGACCCTGCGACTACCTTTTCTGCGATTGTCCCAGCGCCGCCAGAGGTTGAAGAGTATCTGATCGCGGGTTTTCTGCGTCAGAAGCCGGTTGAACTGGTGAAGGCGGAGACTGTCGATCTTGAAGTGCCGGCTCACGCAGAATACATCCTCGAAGGCTATGTGCAACTCGGCGAGTTGCGCACAGAAGGACCGTTTGGCGACCACACGGGCTTCTACACGATGCAGGATGACTATCCGGTCTTTCATATCACTGCGATCACGCATCGCAAGCAGCCGATCTATGCGGCCACCATCGTTGGAAAGCCACCCATGGAAGATGCGTGGATGGGCAAGGCGGTGGAACGGATCTTCCTGCCGCTGATGCAGATGACCATGCCTGAGATTGTGGATGTGAACCTTCCAGCGGAAGGGGTCTTTCATAATTTAATGATCGTCTCGATAAGGAAATCTTATGCGGGGCATGCGCGCAAGGTGATGAACGGCATCTGGGCGATGGGGCAGGCGATGTTTACGAAGTGCATCATCGTCGTCGACGAGGATTGCGATGTGCAGGATGTAGCGGAGGTCGTTCTTCGAACAACGAATAACATCGATCCTGAAAGGGATATTCAGTTCACGCTTGGACCCGTGGACTCTCTTGATCATGCAAGCCGTCTACCAAATTATGGAAGCAAGATGGGGATTGACGCTACGCGCAAATGGCCCGCAGAGGGATTTACGCGAGAGTGGCCTGCAATGCTTGCGATGGAGCCAAAGGTGAAGACGCGCGTCGATGTGCTGTGGAAAAAACTGGGAATTGAATAATCATTGGCTATTTCTCGCTAACTTTTGTTTTAATTGAATTTGCAACATTTTTGGGGTGGCTTGCGCATCGAAGCCTCAAAAGGCGTGTTCTTTTTATAACTGGCAGACTTCGCTAATTGTTGCTGGGCAACGTGTTAACCGTACTTTGCTTCTAAGTTTCTTAGCGGGTTCTCCCGGAATCTCTGTTTGGAGGCATCATCTTGAAACGACATCACATCATTGGCTTATTTATTTTTGTGTTCGGCTTGTCTCTAGCGTCCCATGCCCAAGCCGTTCCCATGGCCACGCGGCTGGGGTCGGTACAGGTCGGTGCAGGCTTCAGCTTCGCCATACCTGACTATGGTCAGACTTACATCAAGGGCTATACGATTTACGGCGATGCGGATCTATGGCGTCGTGTTGGTGTAGAGGCTGACGTGCATCAGATTAATGTTCTTACACCGACGGATATTGGCGAAAATACCTATCTCATTGGCCCGAGATTCACTCTTCTGCACCGCGATCGTGTTCGCGCCTATGCGAAGGTGCTGGGTGGAGTCGGTCGGTTCGAGTATCAATCGGGCACCTATCCCTTTCCCCACACTGATACTTTCGGCGTTTTCTCTGTTGGAGGCGGGATTGAGTTTCGTGCCTCTCAGCACATCAACATCCGTGCCATCGATATCGAGGCGCAGAAGTGGCCTGGCTATGGAACGCCTGGATTTGCAGCGCATGGGCTGACTCCCTTCATCACCACCTTTGGCGCTGCGTACGCCTTCTAATCTCATTTTTTTATTCTCTTCCAGAAATAGAAAACAACCCTCTGCTTGATGGAGGAAAAGTAGAAGGGCTTCTCAATGTTGAGAAGCCCTTCTACTTTTAGAGCGCGTTTTAGAATTTAATAAAGGTTACCGGCACTTCGCCTTTATTGAGAGCCAAGTCGGAGCAACAGGCGTCGGGTCATACCTGCAAGACGTCTCCGTCGCGAGCAACCATCTCGTACAACACAGGATTAACGAAGAAACCGAGGACGAGTCGCGAGACGAGTCCGGCGACGATCACGATTGCGAAGGGCTTCTGGGTGTCGGACCCGATGCCAGTGGAAAGCGCTGCAGGTAACAGCCCCAGGCACGCAACCAGAGCTGTCATCATAATGGGACGCAACCGGAGCAGCGATGCCTCGCGCGTCGCGGTGCGGATGTCTTTATTCTCCAGACGCAATTTGTTGATGTAGGAGACAAGGATGACAGCCGTTTCTACAGAGACGCCCATCAACGCAAGCAAGCCCAGAGCCGATGAGACGCTGAAAGGTGTGTGCGTCAGCTTGAGAGCGATAAGAGCGCCTACAGGTTCGGTCAGCAACACACCAAGAGCGATGGTCAACGGAAATTTGAAGTTGCCGTAAAGCGCAAAGAGAATCATGAAAATAATAAGCAAAGCAAGCGGGCCAATGAATTCCATCTGATGCTTCGCCTGCAGAAATTCTCCGTACTCTCCGCCCCATGCGAGCCGGTATCCGGGGGGCAGTGATTTTGCAATGTCGGCGATCGATTTTTGGCCAGCACGGACGGCGCTTTCGAGATCGCGCCCGTCGATGCTGTACTGAACGCCGATGTAGCGCGCGTTATCTTCGCGGTAGATGAACGATGCACCGCCAGCTTCGTGAATATTTGCCAGCTCGCTCAAAGGAATCTGCTGACCGGAAGGTGTCCCGACGAGTAGATTGCCGATCTGATGTGCATCTTCACGGAACTCAGGCTTCATGCGGACGACAAGATCGAAGAGTTTCTCGCCCTGAATGACCTGGGTGGCGGCTTGTCCGCCGACGGCTGCTTGAACGATTGCCTCAACATCAGCTACGTTGATGCCGTAGCGAGCAATCTTGTCACGATCGACGTCGACTAATAGGCTGGGCTGTCCTAGCTCGCGAACGACGGTCAGTTCCGAGAAGCCAGCTACCTTCGAGAGGCGCCGCTTGATCTCAAGCGCCTTACTCTGGAGCGTATTGAGGTCCGGGCCGTAGATCTTTACGGCCAATGCGCTCTTAAGACCGGTAAGCGCTTCGTCGACTGCGTCCTCGGCAGGCTGCGTGTAGTTGAAGATGACACCGGGGAAGGTCTGCAACTGCTTTTGAATGTCCGCGGTCAACTCCGCCTTGTTGTGAATTGTGCCCGTCTTCCATGAGGCGTCGTTGTATGGTTTGAGACCAATGTAGAATTCGTCGTTGAAGAAGCCGGTTGGGTCGGTGCCATCGTCAGGTCGGCCAAGCTCGGACCCAACATCGGTCACCATGGGATATTTCAGCAAGATGTTGCGAACTTGCGGGGAGAACTTGCTTGCGGTCTCGAATGAGACGGTATAGGGCATGGTCGCGCGCACCCATAGCGCACCTTCGTCGAGATGAGGCATGAACTCTCCGCCGATGAAGGGAATGAGCAGGAGTGTGGCAGCGAAGATCAGCGTGGCCCCAGTCATGGTGGACTTCGGGTGATCGAGGCACCAATCGAGCTGAACCGCGTAGATTTTGCGCATCCACTCAAAAGGTTTGTTCTCGCGCTCGCGGACACCTTTTTTGAACCAGTACGAACACATCACCGGAACAAAGGTGAGAGTCAGAATCAGCGCGCCGACGAGCGCAATTGAAACTGTATCGGCCATGGGTTTGAACAATTTCCCAGAAGGACCAGTGAGCGCGTAGATAGGAAGGTAGCCGGCGATGATTACCGCAACGGAATAAAAGATAGGGCGGTCTACGTCCTTCGCTGCCGTCAGAATTACCTCATTCAGGTTATAGCTCTGGCCTTCGCGCATGCCCAATTCCCGGAAGACGTTTTCGACCATCACGAGCGTTCCGTCAATGAGAATTCCGAAATCGATTGCCCCAATAGAGAGCAGATTTGCCGCGATGCCTTGTGCATGCAGAAAGATGAAAGAAAAGAGCAGCGCCAGTGGAATCGTGAGAGCTACAATCACCGCGGCTCGAATGCTGACCAGAAAGGCCATCAGGACGAGCAGAACCAGACTCATCCCAAGCAGCATATTGTGCTCGACAGTATCGATGGTCAGTTGAACAAGATCGCTGCGGTCGTAAAAAGCATGGACTTTTACATCGGGCGGAAGGATACCTTCGTTGAGTTGCCGGGTCTTCGCTTCGACGCCCTTTAGCACGTTCTGTGTCTGTTCGCCGCGCCGCATCATGATGACGCCTTCAACGGCATCGTCTGTTTTGTTGAATCCGAACTCGCCCAGCCGTGGCGCGTTTCCTATGACCACTTCGCCGATGTCACGAATACGGATGGGCACGCCATTTTGCGTCCCTACGATGACGTTGCCAATATCCGACGTATCGTGGATGAGACCCAGCCCGCGGACATAATAGATTTGGCCACCCTGCGAATAGAAGCCGCCGCCGGCATTGGAATTGTTGACGGAGAGTTGCTGAATCACCGTCGGCACTGTGAGGTGGTAAGCGTAGAGTTTTGCCGGGTCGAGAAGGACCTGGTACTGCATGACCGTGCCACCGAAGCCGGAATCGTCTGCGACCCCCGGAACCTGTTTATATTGCCGGTCGATCACCCAGTCTTCAAAGGTCTTCAACTCCTGCGGGGTGCGGTCAGGACTCTCCAGCACGTAGCGATATACGAGTCCGGAGGGACTTGCCAGCGGGGCGAGTGTCGGCGTTACGCCGGTAGGGAAAGTCACCTCGCTGAGGCGCTCGAAGACCTGCTGCCGCGCAAAATAATTGTCGGTGCCCTCATCAAAGGTCAGAATGACATCCGAGAGCCCATACAGCGAGATCGAGCGCATCACGGACATCTTCGGTACGCCGTTCATCTCCACTTCAGCTGGGACGGTAACGAGACGTTCGATCTCCTCGGCCGCATGGCCGGGCCACTGCGTAATGATTTCCACCATTGGGGGAGCCAGATCGGGATAGGCATCGATCGGCATGTGGTGAAACGAGATCACTCCGCCGATGACGATAAAGAGCACGAACAACAGGACCAACAACCGCTGCCGCAATGCGAATTGGACGACATGATTAATCATTTAAAGCCGCCTTCTCAGTGCTGCAGCGAATTAGCGAACTGAAGAAAGAGGCTGCCATCGCCGACAACTCTTTCTCCAACGGAGATGCCCTTCAGTATCTGTGTCTGGCCATTCTGGCTCTCCCCTAGCTCCACATCGTGCCGCCCGAACTGATTAGTGCCGTTGACGACGTAGACGAAGGGCTGGTTGTCGTCGTCGCGCAGAACTGAAGAATTGGGCACCGCAATCACATTCGGAAGCGAACCCGCAGTCACCGTGACATTGCAGTACATATCCTTCTTTAGCTTCTCTCCGGGATTGTCCACAACAATGCGCGCCTGCAGTGTTCTTGTCCCGGGATCAAGCGCGGGCGAGACGTATGAGATGCGTCCGTGGAAGCTGCCGGGATATGCGTCGGTCTGTACGACGACGTCGTCGCCGCTGCGGATGGCGGCCAAATCCGCCTGGTAGACATTTGCAAGCACCCACACCGTACTCAGGTCCGAAATGGTAAAGGCCTGCGTTTGGCCGGCCTGCACTACCTGTCCCGGCGAGACGAGGCGTTCGACGACTTCACCGCTGATCGGAGCGAGCACTGGAATCAGCGCCGATGAAGGAGCCTTTGCCAGATCGGCAGGATTTTTGATTCCGAGTATTTTCATCCCCTGTTCGGCTGCGTTCATATCTGCCTGGGCCTGATTGCGGTCCGATTCGGCTTGTTCCAGATCGCGTTCCGCGATGGCGTGGTGTTGATATAAGTCCTCTGCGCGGGCATAACTTTTGTTCGCCAGGCGATAAGCATCGGCTGCCTTCAAATAAGAATCCAGGAGTTGGGAGTAATCGGGGCTGCTGACATCGAGCATCGCTTGCCCTGCTCTGACATGCTGTCCCGGCACTACAAGAATCCGGCTGACGGGACCGCCAACCTGACTGACGACTGGCGTGGTCTTGAAGGCGTTGTATGCAACGGTTCCGGTAAGCCGCAGGGTGTGTGTCAATGTAGTAGGCGCGATGGTGACTAGCTGCACGTGCGACATTTGATCCTGCGGAATGGTGAAGAGCTGTGGCGTCGCAGATTTCGAGGCCTTCGCTGAGAAAGAAGTCATCTGGCTTGCATGTTCGCGGTCACCCGAACTACAGGCCGTGAGCATCAATGCGCAGGCTAGCGCCATCGCGCTTGGGATACTGTAACTGCGGCGTTTGATTGGTGCGGTCGTCATGGTAGGCTCCTGGTTCCAACCGCCTCGCGAAGCTGTTCGAGCGCAAGCAGATATGATGCGAGTGCCTGGCGGTAGCCGAGTTGTGTGGTGCGGTAGCTGCGTTCCGAGTCGAGAAAGTCGAGCAGGCTTGCCGCGCCGCGTTTGTAGGCATATTCGCTGATGTCGCGGGACTGCTGCGCCTCGTCGAGGTATCCCGAACGATAGAGGCCAACGACCTCGTTATTAGTGCGCAGGCTCTCGAATGCGTCTCTCACATCCGTCAGTACCTGCCCATTGGCGAATTTTTCCTGTTCCTCGGCTTGCGAGATAGCGAAGCCGCTGCGTGCGATCTCTCCCTGGTTGCGGTCGAAGATCGGCAGTTGCACTTGCCCAAAGAGAGAGACATCGTTGCTGTAAGACAGATGCGTATAGCTTGCCTGTCCGGTGACGTCTCGTTTGCCAATTGCTTTTTGCAGATCGTGTTGACTGTTCGCGGCGGCGACTCCTAACTGCGCTGCCTGCAAGTCCGGCCTGCGCTGTAACGCGTTGGCCTGAAAATCTTCGAGGTTGCCTTTGACCGGCTGGTAGTCGAACGATCCTGCTACGTCAAAGTCCGGAACGATCGATTCGTACCCAAGCAATTGCCTCAGGTCCGAGAGGCCTTGTACTCTGGCGAGCTTCGCTGTCGATACGTCGGTCTCGAACTGGAGCATCTGAAGCTTGATCTTCAGAAAGTCGTCCTGGCTGATGTCGCCGGCTTTGTAGCGCGCGTCGCCAATATCCACGGTGTTTTGGAAGCTCTTGAGGTCTTGGGTCGCGAGAGCAAGTGTCGATTCGGCAAGTTCAACGTTGATGAACTGAGAGGCGATGCTGAAGGTAAGACTGCGCGCATTGTCAGCTACCTGCGCCCGGGTCAAGGCTGTCTGATCTTTGGCAGCCCTGAGCCGGTGCTGCCGCTTCTTGCCTCGCTCGAACAGATAGCTGACGCCGAGATCGAACTGAGCTGTGTTGTCCAGATAATCCGAGGTGAACTGATCTGGCTGGAAGAGCGGCAAGAACTGGGCATCGCCCATCAGTACCGGGTTGGGGCGCAGGTTGGCAGTAGTCTCTGCCGCCTGATTCTGCTCGATCACACTGCGGGCAGCCAGCAGTGTGTGATTATGTTGAAGCGCCAATTGGATCGCATCGTCGAGGGTGATGATGACGGTGGCCGGGCTTTGTGCAAGCGTATTCGCTTGCGGAGCCGGCGGGCTTTGTGCACCTGCCGCGCCGGACAGAATGGCGGGAACTAGAAGTATTGCAGAACACAGACGATGGAGATGCATAGACGGCCAGCCTTCTTCAGCAAGGCGATACACTAATGGGCGTGCTGGAGCAGCACGGAGGACATGAGGAGACTATGCAGGGGGAGCGCGTGCAGGAATAATTTTGGGGGCAGAATTGACGTTGGAGTGAATATCCAACGGTTCCAGGCCTATGCCTGTCGGAGGCAGGGCGGATACCTGAACGCCGGGCACTGAGGGCTCCACGACCAGATGGCTGAGGTGGCATATCGGGCAGTTGTCAGGAGTCGTGTTGACGTGATGGTGCCAGACCATGCCGAGCGTTGTGCACATCAATAGCGCGAGGAGCGCTATCGGAACCACCATTCGCCAGATTCTCTTTTGCTCGGACATGATTGAGATACTTAAAAAGCCCCGTACATCTGTGGGGTTAGTGTAGTCCAGAACTATCCTCTCTGGATATCGGCAGCTACTTTTACAGGGGTGCCTTGCGTGGATTCAATGCCACGTACAGGGGCAGCGACCATCGCAGCTCTAATGTTAGAGGATTTGCAGCGCAGCCGTGCTGACGTTTGTATTTTGATCTTTTTTATCAGTGGGGAAATAAGTGGTGGACGCGGCAGGGATCGAACCTGCGACCAGTCGATTAAGAGTCGAATGCTCTACCAGCTGAGCTACGCGTCCACATTGACCTCAAGTGCATGAGGGGAAAGTGATTGAAGGGCACACCCTTAAACCAGCCTGCTGCAATCAATCGACTTAGTTAAGATAACACAGCTTGCGGAGTGTTTTCACTCCGCAAGCTGTTCGTTAGCCAACAAAATCTACGTTCGCGCGAATGGGAATAATGCCGCGGTCATAGCCCATGTCCAGCAGCTTGCGGATCGCGACTTTGCCGTCGTCGCCATAGTTCAGTGTGCGCTCGTTGACGTACATGCCGACAAAGCGGTTGGCCAGCGCAGGATCCAGATCGCGGGCGAACTGCATCGCGTACTCCAGCGCCTCTTCGCGGTGATCGAGCGCGTGCTGGATGCTGTCACGCAGCGCGTTCGTTGTGGTCAACAGCTTCTCCTGGCTGAACGAGCGGCGGATGGCGTTGCCTCCGAGAGGCAGGGGAAGCCCGGTCTCATCGCGCCACCACTGACCCAGATCGAGCAGCTTTACCAGACCATCATTGGCGTAGGTCAGCTGTCCCTCGTGGATGATGAGTCCGGCGTCAAATTCGCCCGCGACCACGGCCGGAATGATCTTGTCGAAGGGAACGACCTCGGTCTCGATCTCCGGCGCGAAGAGCTTCAGCGCTAGATACGCTGTGGTGAGGGTGCCGGGAACGGCGATGCGCGTCTTCTTCACCTCGTCGAGCGTGAGCTTGCGCTGAGAGACAATCATCGGTCCATAGCCTTCGCCGACGCTGCCGCCGCATGCCATCAGGGTGTACTTCTCCTGCAGGTAGGGGTAGGCGTGGAACGAGATGGCGGTGACGTCATAGAAGGCTTCATTGATAGCGCGATGGTTCAGGGTTTCAATGTCGGTGAGGGTGTGGTTGAACTTGTAACCCGGGACGCGGACCTTGTTGGTGGCCAGGCCATAGAACATAAAGGCGTCGTCGGAGTCCGGGCTGTGGGCGATGTTGATCTCTTGAATTGCAGTGTTTGCGGTAGTCATAAATCGATAATCCTTGGGAGAGTGAGAGGGATGGGAGACGCGGCCCGGCGTTGCCAGTTCAGGACGTCGAGAAGTTTCAAAGTTGCTTAATTAAGAGCGCCGCCACTTCTGCATTGAGCTGAAGATTCCAGCGGCAGCGGTAATCTTGATGGCCTCGCCCGCAAGGAATGGGGCGACAGCGAGGCTCCATACAGCCGTGCTGCCAAGGTGCAGAAGGTGTGCGAGCCAGCCTGCACCCAGAGCGAAGGTGATCACGCTCGACCCGATGCCAGCGACGATTGCACTGCTGAAGCGCGATACGACACGCGGCATGAAGCGCACCAGCCATCCGGACGCGGCTGCGGCCAACGGGTAGGCGAACAGGAAGCCAGCATTGGGCCCAAGCAGATGTGCCATGCCGCCAGGACCACCAGCCGGGCTGAATACGGGAAGTCCCACAGCACCTTCGGCGAGATAGAGGACCATGGTCGAGAAGCCTGCAACCGGGCCAAGCACCATGCCGATCAGGATGACGGCGAAGGTCTGCAGCGTCATGGGGACAGGTGTGAAGAACAGCGGAATCGACACATGCGCGCAGGCCGCTACAAACAGGGTTGCGGCAACCGCCAGAACGACCCGGCCCGGCAGTGTCTCATGCAGCGGTTTGGCGCCTTCGATCAGGCCAGGGTGTGAAGAGGTAATGGGTTGCATGGGCAGCGTCCTTTCGCGTTAACCGCGTTCGGTTGAAGTGAACTTGTCGTAGGAAGCAGTAAAGCTTTGGCTAGCGATTTTGCTGGCCGGAAGTTCTTGAGGCGACGTATGAGCTTTAGGGACATGGGGCAGGGAACTGCCCGCATTCTCCGCTGCGTTGAAGAGATATTGGCTGAACTCCGGCTGAGCCGGCTTCGACGCGCTGTTCAGCTTGTGGCTGGCGCGAATGCGACGGGTCATTGCTACCGCCGCCCAGATAAGGGCGAGAAAAGAAAGAATCGAGATGGCAAAGAGAATTCGCATCAAAGAGAAGAACTAGTAGAAGAATACCAAGATTGCATCCGGTTCGTACGCCCGGTTCTGTGCTTCTCTCGATTTGCGGGGGAAATTCAAGAGCGAAGCTGTTGTGACCTGCTCACGTGACCCGGTTGGCAGTACAAACTTGGTACATTCAGCCGGTATAGATCTTTTCCACTTGACGGAGTTCTCTATCAAATTTGTACTGAGAGGTAGAGAAATATGACTCGTTCCGGCACAACAGGTACAGGGGTAAAACGGTCGAGCACTATCGTGCGCCTTTTCCAGCGGATTCACGGTGGGTGGCGAAAGATCGCTACCGGCGCCGCTGCTGTGCTTGCGCTTGCCATGGCTTACCATGTCATCTTTGGACAGAACGGCCTGACCGTCTATCAGCAGAAGCGTCAGGAGACGCAGGTGCTGACCAAGCGATTGCAGAGCCTGCAGCACGAGAATGATTTGATGAAGAGCCACGTTGACCGCTTGCAGAACGATCCCAATGCCATCGAGCACCAGGCCCGCGAGGAACTGCACTACACGCGGCCGGGCGAGGTGATCTACACCCTTCCTCCCGATCCCGTGTCAAAAGACGCAGCGAATCAAGGGAGTTCAGCGAAACCTTAAAACCTGTCTATAAAGCCGCGTTATCTCTACCGGCGCGGTGCGCGTGCCGTGCTGCAGCTCTATGCGATAGCCTGTGAGCATTGGGGGGACAAGCGATGAAGATCAACATGGAAGACGCGACCGCACGGCAGACCTACAATCTGCTGATCGGCTTGGTAGCCCCACGGCCAATCGCCTGGGTGACCAGTATGAACGAAGACGGCAGGCTGAACGCCGCTCCCTTCAGCGCATACAACTACCTGTGCATCGACCCGCCAATTATCGGAATTGGTGTGACTGACCGTCCAACCGGCGGCTTTGTCCCCAAAGATACTGCGCAGAACATCCGGCGCACGGGCGAGTTTGTCGTCAATGTCGTGACTGAAGATCTCATCCATCCAATGAACATCTGCGCCACCGACTTTCCCCCGGAGTTCAACGAGTTGGAGATGGCAGGATTGACCACTGCTCCCTCTCAGGTAGTGAAAGTGCCGCGCATCGAACAGGCACACGCCGCTCTTGAGTGCAGGGAGTACACCACCATGGAGATCGGCAGGTCGCGCATCATCCTTGGCAGGGTTGTTGCAATGTACGTCGAGGACCAATTTGTCGATCCGGCTGGCCCCTACATTCGCGCCGAAGAGCTCCACGCCGTGGGGCGCATGAATGGCCTGGGATCGTATGTCAAAACCAGGGATTGCTTCTTAACTATGCCGCGCATCTCGTACGAAGAGTGGAAACAGGGAAAACGCTGAGCGGTCAGGAGATATATTCCTTGAGCCAGGGATCGGTGCTGTGGACGAGCGCTTCGGTCGTGCCGTCAAAAACCACTTTTCCCTCGTTCAGAACCAGAAATTTGGTGCTGTCGTCGATCCCATCATTGGGAATCAGCTCCATCTTGCCCGTCTCCAGGTTGAAGCGATTTCTGGCCAGCGCGAACGCATCCTGCAGACGGTGGGTAATCAGCAGGGAGGTGGTGTGCGAGACATCCCGCTGTTTCACCACCAACTCGATGATGGTGGTCGATGTGATCGGGTCGAGGCCGCCTGTGGGCGAGTCATAGAGAATCAGGTCAGGGCTGGAGATAATAGCGCGTGCGATGGAGACACGGCGGCGCATTCCACCCGAAAGCTCCGACGGAAACTTGGCGATGGCATGCTCCAACTCGACAAATTGCAGCGCTTCGACCACGCGTTTATGGGCCTCTTCTTCCGGGACGCCGTCTTCGTGGAGGCGATAGGCGACGTTGTCTTCGACCGAGAGCGAATCGAACAGCGCCGACTCCTGAAAGACCATGCCGATGCGTGCCCTCAACTTGAACAGGCCCTTCTCGGGCATGGTCGTGATCTCCTGCCCAAACACCTCGATCGTTCCCGAATCCGGGCGCAACAGCCCATTGGCGAGTTTCATCAGGACAGACTTGCCGCAGCCCGCTGGTCCCAAAATAATGCGCGTTTCGGCCCGCTGCACAGTAAAGGAGATATTCTCGAGCACCGGCTTCCCGTCGAAGCTGATGGAAACATCGTTATAGGCGACCACGGGCCCAGCCGGATCGGCATCGCCCCGGTTTGGTGACAGCTCTGCGTTGACGAGGTCTCTGGGCATGGTCTGGGTCACCGGCCAAAGATACCGATCATGGCTCGGCTGACGATGAAGTCGACGATGATGATGAAGACCGACGACACCACGACGGCCTGGGTGGTCGAGCGGCCAACTCCCTGCGTTC
>JBEPUY010000003.1:0-181136 GCA_041691255.1 Granulicella sp.
AGCCGCATGCGCTAATGAGCGCTCGTGCGGATCTGTGCGGGGGGCGATCAGTAATAATCGTCCCTACCGCGACCTCAGCGAGTGAAGCTATTATTTCCGGCAAGCCGACTTGTCGATACTAATCCGGGATGCAAATGTTTCGCAGCCCTACAGTTCATGAAGTGCTCTTCGATGCCTCGCAGTCGGTGCTGCTTAACTACCGTCTTTGAACTGCCGGATCAAAAGGCGCACACTCTTGACCTCTTTTGTCGTCGGTGCTCTTGGTGCGCGGCCTGACTGCATCACCGACAGCCGCAGCGCAAGCCTCCCATCGCTGAGGGCCTCGGCTGGCACCGGAACCGTGTAAGTGCCTCCGGCTTCACCGGAGCGTATGCCAAAGGGAGAGATCATGCCCAGAGGCTGGCCATCCTGCGTCATGAGCTGGATCTGGTCGTGGCCGATCGCGCCGACCTTCACCAGCAGCCACGCCGTCTCGCCCTTTTGCAGTGCGTGCGGCAGGACGAGCGTCATCTCGCGAGCGCCGCTGATTTGCCCCGGCTGCGCCATAGCCTGCGCCATCGGCGGCGATGCAGAGGCCGAGGTCGCAGTCTGCAGCGCGACGAACGCGAGGACAACAGTGGAGACGAGGACAACCATGGCTTAGCTTACAGCGCTCGCACGGTTGCTGACTTGAGCACCGACGCGCCGCCGCCCGAAGGCACCACCCGGATTGTCACCGCGACTCCCTTGGTGGCTGCAGCAGCCGAAAGCAGGTTCGGGAATGCCTCCTTCCGCTGCGGCAGCGGAACCAGGTAGGTCGCATCGCTGGACATTCCCGGCATATGCATCATGCCGCCGAAGAACGCGATGGTGCCGGCGTAGTAAGGACTGTCAGGGCCTACATCCGTTGCGTCAGCCGGCGCGCCTACCAGGACATCGAAATCGCGATTGGGCGAGGCGTCGGTTGGCCGAGGCAGAGTTACCAGCGCGATCAGGGACGTTGGAGCGCCGCTGGCAAGATGAGTGTTGACCTCGCTCGCAGAGAGCGTCAGCGTCGCAGCATTGCCTTTCATCAATCCCTTTACCGTCGCCGTCGCATGCTTCGCCTTCAAGGAGCGTCTGGACCGCGTGACCACTGTTTCGCCGAAGCCCGGTTCATAGTCGTACTGGAAGCGTTCGGTAGTGATAAATTCCCTGGCAATGCTGGGGCCGACCTGCTGGCCGCTGCTGTTCACATAAAAAAGGAAGGGCTCTTTCTCATAGGTTGGCCACTCCGCCGCGTTCGGCAGATAGGGCAGATGGAGAGCCTGCTGCTTGCGCGTCCACACATCCCACAGGCGGTCCATGTTGCTGTGGTGCAGAAAGAAGATTGGGTCCACCGGGGAGAGGTTGTTGGTCATATTGCCCCACGGACCGTTGGGGATCGGGCCCACGCCGCCGATGTAGTTATGCGCGCTGTTGTGCGGGAATCCCTCCAGAGTCGCGAAGACATTGCTGCCGGAGGGCGGTGAATTGTGCGACTTCGTCATCGAGCTGTTGAAGCTGATCTGATTGATCGGGTCGTAGAAGTCGGTTGGCAGCAGCCCGGCGTAGACCATGAACGGTGAAACGTTGTAGGTGACCTGCGGGCTCAGCTTGGGGTTCTGGCGCGTGAGATAGCGCGCGATGGGAGTCTGCGCGAAGGCCATGTTCTCGGGATTGATGTGCGGCGGAGGCGTGGTGTAGCCCGTCACATCGTTCCACATCACATCAAAGCTCGTGTAGCCGCGGGCGTTAAGCTGAACGCGCTGGGCGCTGCTGAGACGGTCCCAGTATCGCCTGAGCGAGGGTTGGATGAATGAGGTGAAGGTGCCGATATCTTTGGTGTAGCGCGTGTAGGCCGAATCGGTCGGCGTCAGTACGCCATTGAACATCGAGTCCGGGATCTGCGGCAGCTGGGTCCAGTCCCAGTAGGGCATCGCGAAGGTCGGATCACCGCTCAGCGTGCGAATGGTCTGCTCGAAGTACCCTACGTAACCACGGTGCCACACGTAAAACCACCAGTTGCCGTGGGGACAGTCCATCAGGTGGACGAACGCATTGCGAAACCAGTTCTGCGCATGGTCCGCTGGCAGGTTCAACATCGCCTGCACGCCCCTGGCATAGCTGGCCAGCGCCTTCTGTCCATTGGGGCTGGTGACGTTATAGCGGCGATACTTTGCGGGTGACTGAGCCAGGGCGAGGCCCCCCGGCAAGGCGGCGACTCCGGCAGTGGCAAGAGAGGTCTTCAGAAAGTGGCGGCGAGTACTACCAAGGGGCTTGCTCATTATTCTTTCACCTGTAACGGGTGAGCAGCCGAGCCGTGCAAAGGGAGGAAGCTCCGCAGAAAGCAGCTCTGGTGCGGTCCGTTCGTGTTGTGGATGGGGGAGGTTTGCCGTGGTCTTCCCAAGAGGGAGGGCACGGGGATTATCGGTTGCCAGAGACCATAGCTCGGTACAACTCAGCGGAAGAAGCAGGTGGACTACAGACGACTAAATCCCCGGATACGTGTGCCCGGTGAAAGGTCGAGCTAATTATGGGAGAGCCCCGGAGCAATGTCAATAGGAACGATAAAGCTTAAATTTCCTGCGGTGCGGGATGTATACTTCGTCCCATTGCCCAGCGTCTGTAAAACTCCCTGATTTCCCTTACGCTGACTTGTCGAAGTCGGATCGATCGACCGTCAGCACGTTGCAGCATCCTGACCCACGAAACTGCTTCACGTTTGAACACACCTGAGATTTTCATCCGTTACAGATCTTCGATTGGCGAGGAGCTTCTATGAAGGTGAGACCCCGAGATACCTGCGTCGTGCTGCCCGTTGCAGCGCCGAGTCTTTCTCAATTGCAATACATCCTGGCATCGTCCCATCGAAGCCTCCTGCGACTGTCACCAACTTCCCGCGCACGTCCTTGCTTTGACCGCCTGGGATAGCCGTCGGCATTTGAATTCCCGTCTTCGCAATCGAAGCTCGGAGAACACCGGCTTCATCAAGCCGAAGTAAACAGATGGAGTCAAACCAGCAATTCCCTTGTTTCACTCAACCATCATGGTCCACAGGAGAGAAATTCCCATGAACGGAAATGGCATCAAAATTTTAGCGGTTCTTTCTGCATTGTTGTGTACCCCTGTCTTCGCCCAGACGGCGCCACAGGCCTTCGTCGCTCCGCCCACCTTGCAGGAGAAGTCTCCGGCAGATGCGAAGCCCATGCTCTTTGCCCTGCCCACGCAGGGTTGCAATCCTTCGGGAGACATCAGCCACGAAGGCAATCTGGTCACGCTCGATCTCAACGTCCTCAAGCGCCCCAACAAGATCTACAACCCCGGCACCGGCGTCATGGACAATGTTCTGCTTCGCTCCTACGGCGGTTGCCTCACCGGCCCGCTCATCGAAGTCAAACCCGGCAACACGCTCCGCATCCATCTCAACAACGATCTCGATAACCCACCGCCGAACGCGCCCAAGTGTCCCGACGGCGGCCCCTCCTGCTTCAACATCATCAACATGCACTTCCACGGCCTGCATGTCTCTCCGTCCGGAAACAGCGACAACGTCCTGTTGAACATCGCTCCGAAAACGAAGTTCGAGTACGAAGTCAACATCCCGATCGATCATCCCTCCGGCACCTTCTGGTACCACGCCCACCGCCACGGATCGACGGCGTTGCAGGTAGCCAGCGGAGCCACCGGCGTGCTCATCGTGCGCGGCAATCGCCCCTACACCGGCTATGGCCCCGGCGATATCGACACCATCCTGCACGACGCCTCGGGCGAGCCGTTTACCGAGCAGGTCATGCTCTTCCAACAAATTCCCTACGCCTGCTTCAGCGATCCCGGCACCTTCCAGCACATCATCACCGCGCCCGACGGCAAGACCTGGGTCTGCCCTCCGGGACATACCGGCGTCGTTGAAAACTTCAACCAGCAGCTCTCCTCCGCCACGGTGTGGGACTACAACGGCCGCTTCACCAGCATCAACGGTGTGGTGCAACCCGCCATCACCAACGTTGCAGCGGGAGAGATTCAGCGTTGGCGCATGATCCACGCCGGCATTCACGACACCGTGAACGTGCAGATCGTGCCCATGGTCGCCAGCGGCCCCAATGCTCAAAAAGAACTCGCCGGTATTCTCACCGGAACCCCGACCGAGCAGGCCAAACTCATCGCCCAGATCTGCCCCGTCACCCAACCCGACTCCACTCGCCCCGTCGATCTCGTTCCACAATTTGAAATCGCAGAGGACGGCCTGACGCGTACAGCAATTCGTCCCATTGGAGTCGATCTCAAGAGCGTCAGCGGCGGCATCGGAACCAACTTCCTCCAGCCCGGCTATCGCAGCGATGTCCTCGTCGTCTTCCCTCATCCTGGAACCTACTGCGTTCTGAATCAGGCGGCCACGCCCGCCGAGCGCCCCACCGTCAATCCCAACGGCGGCGGTCAGGGTCCCAACGAGACCCAATTGCTCGCGACCGTCATCGTCAAAGGCGGCACCTCTGTTCCTCTCGGCAATCTCACAAAGTACGTCAACCAGACGCTCGTCCGCAACAATTCGAACCTGCCGCTCTTCGCCCGCAAAGGCCTGCTCTACGGCAGTCTCATCCCCTGGCGCGGCATGCCCGAAGAAGGCCCTGCCTCTAATTCAGCCAATCCCCGCAAGGTCAGCTTCTACATCGGCAATCTTCCCGAGCCGCCTGCCAAACCTACCAATCCTTCCGGAAAATTTGGCTTCTGGATCAACTCCAAGGAGTACAGCCCCAACCGCATCGACTTCAAAATGCAGGTGGGCAATACCGAAGACTGGGAGCTCACCTCCTACGGCGAGCCGCACATCTTTCACATCCACGTCAATCCCTTTGAGATCATGGACGTCACCTACAAGGGCAAGAGTATCTTCGACGCCCACGGCAACTGCCTCGCCAAGCCCGACAGCGTTGGCTTGCAAAACCAGTACTGCGGCATGTGGCACACCTTCAAAGACACCGTCTTCGTGCAGAACGACTACGTGGTCAAAATGCGTACCACTTACGTCCGCTACATCGGCGAGTTCGTCATTCACTGCCACATCCTCGACCACGAGGACGGCGGCATGATGACCAATGTCGAAGTCGTCCCCGACCTCGGCGCTCCCGGTGACGGCATCGGCATGCCTGCCATGAAGCCCATGGAGAACATGAACAATATGGACAGCAGTTCCAAATAACCGCTGGCCTAAGGAAGATCTGATTAAGTCGGCTCTGTTAAGGACACGGCTTCAACCGTGTCGTAAGGGACTTGCCAGCAATGCGGCTTCAGCCGCTGAGGGCATGTTCGGAGACTTAATCAGATCTTCCCTGAACGCCACCTAAGCCACAGGAGGAAATCGATGAGTAATCCTTTCGCAGGCACATGGACCTATCGCAGTTTTCTCAATAACCCCGCTCCGGTCGGCGACGACCCAGCCAAATTGGAAGCCCTGCTCTTCGGAGAAGGCGTATTGACGGTGGAGGACACCGTCAACACCACCTTCAAAGCGGAGTTGAGCTTCGGCCCGGGCAGCATCATGGATCTCAATGGCGTCGTCACACCGGCCCAGACCGGCCGCCCCGCCCACGCGCATATTGTCGGCGTGGGGAGACCCGATTCACCGCTGGCGGACTACTTCTATGACTACGATGGATCGCTGACCGAACAATGGCCCAACGGCGTCAACCAGGTGCCCGCCATCACCGGATCGGTCATCCGCGTCAAGCCGCATAACGGCGAGCCAGCCGGGCTTGTCGCTTCCTTCATCGCGGTCAAGGCATAGTCTGCTTGTCAAATCCAAAAGGAGGCAGAGAGGAAGCTGGGAATTCTCGGGGTTGTCAGGATCATCCTTTGGCCTGGTCCATCTTTATCACCGGCAGTCTGACCCGAAACTCAGTCCGCCCGGGCTGTGATTCAAAGTCGATCGCGCCGTCGTTATGGCGCACCAGCCGCCGTACGATATCAAGCCCAAGGCCGGTTCCGTGTCCGAGTGGCTTCGTGGTAAAGAACGGGTCAAAGATGCGGTTGCGAAGCTCCTCTGCGATCCCGGGCCCGTCATCGATGATTCGGACCACCACGTTCTGTTCCTCTCGGACGACAAACACCGCAACTCGCCCTCCATCTTCGACGGCGTCCAGTGCATTGTCGATCAGGTTGCCCCATATCTGGTTGAGTTCGCTGACAAAGCCGCGCACCTTTGGCAGTTCAGCCTCCACCTCCAACGTCACCGTCACCGACTTCTCGCATGCCTTCGCCTTCAGCACTGCCACCGTGTCGCCCAGGCCCGGCCCCAGATCTACCGGCTCGGCCACGTTCGCCTGGTCCATGTGCGTAAATCCCTTTACCGCAGTCACCAGGCCCGAGATACGCATCGAGCAATCTTGAATCTGCGAGGCCAGGCTGCGCACGGCACAACCCGCGGCGGCCCACCGCACCACAGCATTTAGTGCGGGGCCTTGCACTGAATCGACAAGCCGGTTCAGCGACTCAACGGTCGCCTCGGTGTCGGCAAGCATCCCTGCGCTGGCCGTATCCAGACCGTGCTGGGCAAGCCAATCTGCCATCGCTTCTTCGCGGTCTAACTGCTCCATCGGCGAGCGCGCGCCATGCGTCTTCTTCGCCATGCAGTCTGCACGAATCGCATCCACCGAGGCGATCTGGGCATCGCTAAGCGTCGCCGCAGACAGGCCGCGCGTTGCCTCTTCGCAGTCTTCAATACGGTCTTCGAGCATCGCGGCGCAACGCTCAATCGCGGATGCCGGATTGTTCAGCTCGTGGGCCAGTCCCGCCGAAAGTTTACCCAGCGAGATCATCTTTTCGTTCTGCAGATCGCTTGAGGTAAACAGCCGCGCCCGATCGATCATGGTATGCACCAGGATCGACGTGACCTCGAAGCACTCTCGCGTCATCTCCCTGAGCTGGTCACGGGGTATGGCCAGGACCTCCAGTGGCTCCAGCGCCCGCGAATCACCCGGCGCAATCACGAGTCGCGAATACGGCAACAGGCCGGCAACATCTCCTTCGCGCCACTCGATAATCTTGTTCAGGCCAGCTCCGCGATCGACGAATAAAGCCAGCCGCCCGGAGAGAACGATGTAAAGGGCCTCCACTGGCTGCCCCTTCGCACTCACCACTTCGCCAGTATTCAGCTTGCGAATTACCCCGTGCGCTGCCAGCCACTCCAACTCTGGCCGGGGTGCGGCGTGAAGGGTCCTATGTTCGGCCAACTGATTGATAAGTTCTTGTGCTATCACAGGCGTGCAATCTCCTAAGCTGGAGGCAGGATTCTCCCTAACAACATATCAGGTTGAAAATTGTCTTTGCGTTTCCGGCTATGCACCAGAAGCTGTCCTCCATCTGATGCGGGCGGTGGGGCTGGCAGATTCCATAGCTTTGCCTGCCTGAACAGAAGGCCAATCCATTGAGCAGAGTGCTTTCAGCCTCTGCATTGGGGAGATTGAGAGCTTCTCCCGCTCTGACAAGCACTTTTCTACCCCGGCTCGCTGAATCGCCGGACCATCCTATGAGCACATAGGATCTAGATAGCCTGGACAGGGGCACCGGCAACGTGTCTATATTCCGGTGAATAGCCAAGTTGCCTTGCATAGTTCAGTATTCGCTCGAAGTCGAGATTGATGGTCGCCCCCGCCTTCTGAGTGACCTCATCTTCGATAGGCAGGTCGAAATCGTCCGCTCCATATCGAAGCCCATCTAATGCTCGTTCATTCTGGGTGAGCACCGAGGTTCGAATGCGCGGAATGTTGTCCAGATAAATCCGGCTCAAGGCGAGATGCCGCAGGTATTCGGCAGTAGTGATTTCAATCCCGCCAATCTGCGTGAAGTAGGGCTTGAAGGTCCAGCAGAGAAAGCTGGCAAGGCCGCCGGTCTCATCCTGAAAGTTGCGCGTCCGCTCCAGGTGCTCGATGCGTTCATCGAGCGTCTCGTCGAAGCCGATGACCATGGTTGCCGTAGTCTTCAGGCCAGCCTCTACGATGGCACGTTGCGCGAGAAAATATTCGACGACCGTGTACTTGAACTTCGAGTGGCGCGCACGAAAGTCTTCGGTCAGAATCTCGGAGCCGCCGCCGGTAATCCAGCGCACGCCTGCCGCCTTTAGCCTTTGGGCGGCCTCACCGAGGCTCAGTTTCGCGTGGTCCGCAAGGTAGAGAAATTCTGCGATGGTAAGCGCGTAAAACTCGATGGAGTCGCCATAGCGCGCTCGGATCGCCCCAAATAGATCGCAGTAGTAGCTGAGCGGAAGCTGCGGGTTGAAGCCGCCGTTGAAGGCAGCCAGATCTCCTCCCAGCACGAGCAGTTCATCCAGCTTTGCGAAGACGTCCTCATGGCTCAGCACATAACCGCCGCTGGCTCCGGGCAGTTTATAGAAGGCGCAGTAGTCGCATTGGGCGACGCAGACGTTGGTGTAATTGACGATGCGCATCACCATATAGGTGCATGCGTCCGGCGCATGAAACCGCCCGCGAACGACGCTCGCCATCGAGCAGAGGTCGGCGTCCGAGGCGTTCTTCCACAGCCAGCGAGCATCGTCGGCGCTAATCCGCACGCCCTGATCTATCTTCGCGGCAATCTTCGCCAGTTGGCCCTCGTCCATCGCGACTACATTACCCATAGATCCATTGTATGGCGTTGTGGAATGAGAGGGAACTGAGGCGAAATCAAGGGAAAGAGAAACTTTCTCCGGGACACCTGCGTCAATGAGTTCCAGTAAGGAACTATTTCCCAATTGCATATTGCGCGGTGTATAAATCTCTCGCGTAAATTTTCCGGCTATCGTCTCTTCTCATCGAGCGTCCCTGTTCGTTCCAGATCGTTCGATCGCAAAAAGGAGCATTCCTGATGTATCGTCTCGCCCGCACTCTTCTGGCTGCCTTTACTCTCGCCGCTGTCATCACCCCGCTGGCACTCGCACAAAATCTGCCCACCTCATGGGTCGACAAAGACACCGGTCATCGCGTCTTTCGTCTTACCAGCGAGCCCGGTTCATCCGGCTTCTACTTCAACGTCAATGCCTATACTCCCGATGGCAAGGAGATGGTCTACAACGCTCCCGATGGAATCCACGTCTTCGATCTCGCAACGCGCAAGTCAAAGCTTCTGGTCCCCAATCCGCCGCGCTCGGAAAATGCCGATGGAGCCAGCGCCTTTCGCTCGGGCGTGCATGCAATCGTCGTCGGCAAAAAGACGCCAAGCGTCTTCTTCTCGAAGTTCGACGCTGCTACCAAGACCAGCTCGGTTTACTCGGCGAACGTCTACACCGGTGCCATCAAGAAGCTTGTAAGCCTTCCGCCGCACGCTAACGTTGTGACAGTCAACGCTGATGAGACATTAGCCGCTGGTACCTATATCGAAGGCAAGGGAGAGGACTACGGCGAACATCGCGTCACTCCTCCGGGAGTGAAGCCGGGCTTTCTCGTTCAGCCGCAGAATAAAGGGGAGATGATGGAGCGACGTCTCGCTGCGCATCTGCCGCTGGTCCTGTTCACCATCAACCTGCAGACAGGAAAGATGACCACGCTGCTGCACAGCACCGACTGGGTCAACCATCTGCTCTTTTCGCCCAGCGATCCCACCCTGCTCATGTACTGCCACGAAGGCCCGTGGCAGAAGGTCGACCGCATCTGGATGATCCACACCGACGGCACCCACAATACGCTGATTCACAAGCGCACCATGGCAATGGAGATTGCCGGCCACGAGTTCTGGGGGCTGGACGGACAGACGATCTGGTACGACTGGCAGTATCCCAAAGGCGAGGACTTCTTTCTCGCCGGCTACAACCTGCAGACGCACAAGCGGACTGCCTTCCACATGCAGCGCAACGAGTGGTCGATTCATTTCAATCTCACCAAAGACCTCGACCTCTTCACCGGAGACGGTGGCGATCCGGGCCAGGTAGCCAAGGCACCGGATGGGGAATGGATCGAGCTATTCCATCCTCAGATGTTGAAGGTCGACGGCATCAACGAGCCGGACTTCTGGCAGCCCGGTGTCTTTCACTCTGAGCATCTGGTGAACATGTCGCATCACAACTATCGTCTTGAGCCGAACGTCCGCTTCTCCCCGGACAAGAAGATGGTCATCTTTACCAGCAACATGTTTGGTGACAGCTATGTCTTTGGCGTTGAGGTTGCCAAGGCCGTGAACCCGCCAGCAACGGAGATCCACTCCACGCCGCAACTGGCAAAGCAGTTCAATCCCATCGATCCAACGCCGCTTCACGCGGGGCCGTCGGCTCCCAGGTAGCGGCGTGATCGAACTCCCGGTAGATGGCAGATACGTTGCCATCTACCGGGAGTTTTGTAGCTCAACCCCTTCCGCAGTTCCCAGGTCGCGCGGGCGAATTACAAAGGGCATTTCGTGTAAGCTGGGCAGGCTGTCATTCAACCACGATTGGACTGCTCAACTGCAATACACGGCTACATCGAGCGAAGAGACCCATGTACAGCGCCGTCGCTGGCGCATCGCATGGCTGCTGGGCATCGGCGTTCTGGTCAACTATTTTGACCGCGTCAATCTCTCGGTCTCGCATCAGGCACTCATCACCACCTTCGGCATCTCGGCCATCACCTTCGGATATCTGTCAGGCGCATACAACTGGACCTACGCCATGTTCCAGTTGCCGATCGGCGTGTTGCTCGATAAATTCGGCATTCGCCGCGTTGGCCTCTTCGGAACATTTTTATGGGGCATCGCCTCCTTTGGCGCGGCAATCACACCAAATCTGGGCGGCTTCTTCGCGGCACGCCTACTGCTTGGTGTCGGCGAGGCGCCCACGTTTCCAGCAAATGCAAAGGCCATCGGCTACTGGTTTCCCGAGAGAGAACGCAGCTTCGCCACAGCCATCTTCGACTCTGCCGCAAAGTTTTCTTCCGCCATCGGTGTACCAATTATCGGCATCCTTCTTCTGAAGGTCGGCTGGCGTTGGAGCTTTGCGATCACAGGCCTGGTCAGCCTCATTTATTTTTTCTTCTTCTGGAAGATCTATCGCGATCCAAACGATGATCCCAAACTGAGCGATGCCGAGCGCAGATACATTGCAGACGGTGCAGAGCCCACGATTGCACATGACACCCTGAACGGCACCGCATCGCTAGGATTTCTATTGCGGCAACGAAAAGTTCTCGCGATGGTGCTCGGCTTCGGCTCCTACAACTACGTCTTTTATCTCTTGCTGACCTGGCTGCCCAGCTATCTTTCCTCCGCTCTGCATATCGACCTGCTGCACTCGTTCCTCTATACCGGAGTGCCATGGCTGGTGGCCACTGCCGCCGATCTGGTCGTAGGCGGCTGGCTGGTCGACGGCCTGATTCAGCGCGGATGGAACGCGAATCTGGTTCGCAAGGTCGTTCTTATCGCCGGCACCGCCCTGGGCCTCGGTATCCTTGGCGCTGCCCACGCACACACCGCCGGGCGGGCTCTCCTCTGGATCAGCGTCTCGATTGGCGGTCTCTCGGCTGCTGCTCCCGTCGGCTGGTCGATTCCGTCGCTGATCGCGCCGCGCCACAGTGTTGGCAAGGTGGGCGGCATCATGAATTTCTCAAACCAGATCTCGGGAATCGCCGCGCCGATCATTACCGGCTATGTCGTCGCAGCTACGCGGTCTTTCGCATGGGCTTTCGGCGTATCGGCAATCTACCTGTTGATTGGCATCGCAGCGTATCTCTTTATGCTGGGCAAGATTGAACCGATGCCACCCGAGGCTCAACCCGCAGCATAACGCAAGCTATACCGTTGCCCGCATCGCCCCGGTTGAGATGCCGCCATCGATCAGCAGCGTCTGCCCGGTGACATAGCGGCTCGATTCCGCAGCCAGAAAGACCACAGCGCTCTCAAGATCACGCGGCTCACCGGGCCGCTTCACCGGAATGCGGTCCTTGAGATATTCGACCCACTGCTCATTCTGGTAGAGCACGGTGTTCTGTTTGGTATGAAACCATCCGGGAGCGAGGCAGTTCACGGTGATGCCATATTTACCCCAGTCGTCGGCGAGACTCATCGTAAGCTGCTTGATGCCGCCGCGGCTCGCCCCATACGGAGCCAGCCCCGCATAGCCGAACACGCTGGTGACAGAGCCGATATTGATGATGCGGCCATACCCACGCGGAACCATGCGACGCGCCATCTGCTGCGCGACGAAAAAGCTGCCGCGAAGGTTAGTCTCGAGGATAAGATTCCAATCATCCCACGTAACGTCGAGGGCAGGCTTACGCACATTGCACCCGGCATTGTTGACGAGAATGTGGATCTGGCCGCACGCAGCTTCTGCCTCGGCAGCCATACGCTCGATGCTGCCTTGATCGCGTACATCGAGAGCAAGCGGCAAAGCCTTCCGTCCAATTGCTTCTATCTCGGTTACAAAATCAGAGAGGTCGTCCCCATTGCGACTGGTGAGGATCAGATCTGCCCCGGCCTGAGCGAGCGCCCGTGCGAAGATCTGTCCAAGGCCACGGCTGGCCCCGGTGACAAGCGCGGTTTGCCCGCTGAGATCGAAGAGAGGATTGGTCATTATTTCGCTCTGCTTTCACGAGGATCGAGAACGATCTTCATCAGGTTCGGTTCACGCGCATACAGCCGCCTGAACCACTCCGGGCCATCGGTCAACGGAGCGACAGCCGTAATCAGCGGGCCAACCTTGATCTTTCCCTCGGCGATCAACTGCATCGCCTCAGGGTATTCGCCCGACGACGCGCACGAACCTTGCAGCCGAATCTGCCGCGACACAACCTTCTGCAAATGGATCGTGATTTCCGGCGTAATATTTCCCACCAGCGTCACCGTGCCGCCTTTGCGCACGCAATCAATCGCGGAGCCGACGGTCTCGTTGCGGCCCACTGCTTCCAACACAACATCCACCCCACGCCCACCCGTAAGCCGCAAAATCTCATCAAGCAACTCCGCGCCGGAGAGTAGAAGCGTCTGGTCAGCTCCAAGATCGGCTGCAAGCTTCAGACGAGTCGCATCGATATCGGCGACAAAGACACGGGAGCAGCCAGCAGCGCGAGCAGCCTGCAACAGCAGCAGCCCAATCATTCCCGCGCCAATCACCAGCGCAGTCTCTCCGCCCTTCATCTCGGAGACATGCACTCCATGAAGGGCAACGGAGACAGCCTCAAGCATCGCTGCCTCGGCAAAGGACAGCGCAGGCGGCAACGAATACAGAATCCGCTCAGGGACAGTAACGTACTCCGCGAACGCGCCATGCCGTCTGAATTCGCCGCACGAGACACCCACGACCTGCCGGTTGTCGCAGAGGTTGACCTCGCCCTTGCGGCAGAAGTCACACACGCCGCAATACACCGTTGAGTCAAACGTAACGCGGTCGCCCTTCGCAAACCTGCTGACCGCAGAGCCGACAGCCGCCACGATACCCGCTGCCTCATGCCCCATGACAATCGGCGGAATCCGCCGCCCGGTAGAGCCATCGTATCCATGCACATCGCTGCCGCAGATGCCGCACGCAGCTACCTGCACCAGAACATCGTCGGGGCCGGCAACAGGCTCCGGCATGTCTTGCAGTTCAAGATTTTTGTATTCAGAGAGCAGTAAAGCCTTCATCGCGATCTAAGCCTCACATTAAGGGTACAACGTCTCAACAGATTAGTAGAGCTTCTAAGTCCAGCAACGGTTTCCTATGAATCAATATAGGGAATCGAGGCGCGAGCGCTGATTTACTGCCGCTTCGTCGCTTTGATCCGCGCAATTTCATCCATGCGCTGGGCCAGCAGCTTCTCGCGGCCTTCGCCAGTCGGTCGATAGTATCGCCGCCCCGCGAGACTCGCAGGCAAGCACTCCATATCGGCGACGCGCCCCTCGACATCATGCGCATACTGGTAGTCCTTGCCATAGTCGAGTTCCTTCATCAACTTCGTTGGAGCATTGCGCAGATGCAGCGGAACCGGCTCTGCCGCCGTCGCCTGAATGTCGGCTTTCACCGTGCCATAGGCCACATACACCGCGTTCGATTTAGGAGCCAGCGCGAGATACACCACCGCCTGCGCCAGTGCCAGTCCACCCTCCGGCTGCCCCAGAAAATGCATGGCGTCTTTAGCCGAGAGACAAAGGTTCAGCGCCTCCGGAGCCGCCAGCCCAATATCTTCGACCGCCATGCGCACAATGCGCCGCGCACAGTACATCGGATCTTCGCCCGCTTCAAGCATTCGTCCCAACCAATAAAGCGCAGCGTCCGGGTCGGAGTTACGCACGCTCTTGTGCAGCGCCGAGATAATGTCGTAGTGCTGCTCGCCCTTCTTGTCGTAGAGCAGCACCCTGCGCTGCATCGCCTCCGACGCAAGCGCCTTGGTGATCGTGATCTCCTTCCGTCCTTCCGAAAGCTTGGCAGCCACGTCCAGCGCGTTGAGTGCATTGCGCGCATCTCCGCTCGAATAAGAGGCAATCGTCGCCAGTGCATCGTCGTCCGCGCTCAATCCTGAACCACCAAGCCCGCGCTTCTCGTCGCTAAGCGCGCGTCGCAGCAGCGCGACAATCTGTTCCTCGCTCAACGCCTGCAGCGTATAGACGCGGCATCGCGACAGCAGCGCGGCGATGATCTCAAACGAGGGATTCTCCGTCGTCGCGCCGATCAGCCGGATCGTGCCGCGTTCGACATACGGCAGAAACGCATCCTGCTGCGCCTTATTGAAGCGGTGAATCTCATCGACGAATAAGATGGTGCGCGAGCCGAAGCCAGCCGCCTTCTCCGCCTCCACCATCACCTGCTTGATCTCTTTGATCCCAGACAGCACCGCCGAAAATTCGATGAAGCTCGCCGAAGTCATGTGCGCGATGATCTTCGCCAGCGTCGTCTTGCCCGTCCCCGGCGGCCCCCAGAAGATCATCGACGTCGCATCGTCGCCCTCAATCGCCAGCCGCAGCGGCTTGCCCAGCCCCAGCAGATGATCCTGCCCGACATACTCGTCCAGTGTCTGCGGGCGCATCCTCTCCGCCAGCGGAGTCTGCCGCCCATGCGATGCCGCAGCGGAGAGAGGCGAAGCATCGAACAAACTCATCGTCCGCTCCTCTGCCGCGAGGCTTCATACAGCAGCAACGACCCCGCGATCGCCGCATTCAAACTCTCCACCGGCCCCGGGCAGGGAATCATCACCCGCGCATCGGCCATCTCCATCCACTCCGACGCCAACCCCGCACCTTCATTCCCAATCATCAACGCGCACGCGGTTGAGAAGTCCATCTCCTGCGCCGCAACCGTCTCGGCGTCATCGAACCCCACCGTAGCCAGCAGCCTCACCCCCCGCGACTTCAACCCCGCAATCTCTTCCACCGTCGCCGCAACCACCGGCATCCGAAACACGCTGCCCACGCTCGCTCGCAGAGCCTTCTGGTTCCACGCGCTCACCGTTCCCGGCGTGACCAGCACTCCCGTCGCTCCAAACGCCTCCGCCGAACGCACCAGCGTCCCCAGATTTCCCGGGTCCTGCAATCCTGCCGCAATCAGAATCAGCGGCGTCCCCCGCAGCACCGCCCCCATCGTCGGAACCGGCGGAACAATCAGCGCCGCCATTCCCTGCGGAGACCGCGTCTCGACCACGCTCTCAAAGACCTCATCCGTTAGCCGCAATACCTCGACCCCTCGCGGAACGATCTTCGGCACCTCGCGGCGCTCGCTCACGAAGACCGTCTTCAGCACCATGCCGCTGCGCAACGCCTCGGCCAGCAGATGGTCGCCTTCGATGGCCACCATGCCTCCACTCAACCGGGCGTGTCCGGCAAACGCCGCGCGCAACTGCTTGACGCGGCCATTGGCGCGGCTGGAGACGACGGAAGCGGCGGCGGTGTTTTCAGAGAAGGGCATCAGGCAAATCTTACGCTGTTCGCCCTCTTCGCTGAACACAAGCGAGCTTCCATGACGAAGAGGGCAATGCTGGTATCCTGATGCAGGTTTGCCGCTCTTTACGTTGTCTCACTATCTTAGGCAGTTGAACCCCGGCACAGGAGCAAGATTTGACGGCGCAGACACTTCGCATCCATCCCGACGAGCCTGAACCGGAGCTCATCAATCAGGTCGTCAGCAATCTATATCGCGGCAACGTTGTCGCCCTGCCAACCGACACCTTTTACGGCCTCGCCGTCGATCCGGTCAACCTCAAGGCAGTGGACCGTATCTATGAACTTAAGACCCGCGCCCGCCACAAGCCGCTCTCGCTGCTCATCGCCGAGGTCGCACAGGCCTACGAGATCGCTCGCCAGCTCGACTCCGCGTTCGACCGCCTCGCCGAAAGATTCTGGCCCGGTCCGCTGACCATCGTCGTCAAGGCCGGCTCCAAGCTTCCACTCCGCGTCACCGCCAACACCGGAAACGTAGCCCTTCGCGTGCCTGAAGCGGCCATCTCCCGCGCCGTCGTCGCCCGGCTCGGCCTGCCCATCACCGCGACCTCCGCCAATCTCCACGGCTATCCCGAGTGCACCTACGCCAACTGCGTGCTCGAGCAGCTAGGCGACCAGATTCCGCTGATCGTCGACGGCGGCCCCACGGCCCGCTCCGTGCCGACCACCATCGTCGATCTCTCCGGAGGCGGCAACTCCTGGATGATCCTCCGCGAAGGCGCAATCCCCACGCACGAAATCGCCCTCGCATTACAGCGCTAGACAAAAATATCCAGCCACGAACCCACGTCATCTCGACCGAAGCCCAGGCAACCGCAACCCACGTCATCTCGACCGAAGCCGCGCAGTCTCATCGCGCGGCGTAGTGGAGAGACCCCTGTATTTCGCCGTTGTCTGTTCTTGCATTTAACTCATCACAAGCCACGGCAGTATTAGTGAGCAGCCAGCAAACATCGCACCCCAGACCAAACATCTTCCCATCGAGCCTCATCTCCCGTAGACTCATCTTTCACTCAAGATGACGGCTTCCCCCTCCAATTTACGTCGCGCGCACCGCTCCTCTACAGGCGGCACTTTTTTTCGCCGGCTCCTCGGAGTCCTTCTTCTGGTGGGTCTGATCTGGTTCGCCTGGGTCTATCAGCAGATTTCGCAGGTTGCCGCCGAAGACCAGGCGCAGTCTGCCGACGCCATCGCCGTCTTCGGCGCAGCAGAGTACTCCGGCCACCCCTCGCCTGTGCTCCACGCCCGCCTCGATCACGCCGTCGAACTCTACCGCAAGCAGATCGCACCTCTGGTCATCACTCTCGGCGGAGGCGGAGATAAAGACTCCGGCCACACCGAAGGCGGCGTTGGTCGCGACTATCTTCTCGCCAACGGCATTCCCTTCGGCAACATCATCGCCGAAACCCGCTCCACTGATACTGAGCAGCAGGTCCACCGGCTCGCCGCCATCGCCCGCGAAAACAATCTCAAGTTCATCGTCGTCGTCAGCGACGGCACCCATCTCTTCCGCATCCGCGAGCTCTGTCACAATGTCGGTCTGCACGTCTACACCTCGCCGCGCCCCATGCTCGGGCACATCAGCAACTATGACCTGACCATGCGCTACTTCCACGAGATGCTCAGCTACACGGCCTGGCGTCTCCACGCAGACCCGGCCTGGCTGCATAGCTGGCTCGAAGGAAAATCCGAGCTGTAAAAATTATCCTGATGGCGTATCGCTTCCTGGATACGATCACGAAAGCATCGTTCAGGAAGAGACCCATGGGAGCGTCCGGAACATGCTTTACATCCTGGACCGGGCACATGGTTTACAACCCCCTTGCGGCTTGTTTCCTCTCGCTACGGGTCCGGGATTTCCCCAACAACCATAGCGCTACGGTCAAGGAACCAAAAACAAGGAGATAGCTGAGCATTCCGATGTGATCGACATGCAGGGTATAGCCTGGCTCCACGATTGGTCGCCAAATCCCTGAACCCTCCTTCTCGCCGAGCGTCCACTGTCCGAAATTCCAAGCGGCGTGCAGACCAATCGGCAGCGCCAATCCACTCGTCACGAGGGCTGCCATGCCAAAGAGCAGCGACCCGACGAAGGCCCCGAGAATCGCATTCGTCCACGTCGCCCCTCCGGCTACATGTTCCATGGCAAATGCAAGTGCGACTATAAACTGCGCGATCCATGCTCCAAAGCAGCTATCCAGGCGGCGCAGCGGATACCCGCGAAACCCCAACTCCTCCCTCGACGCGAGGGTTACATAACCGACCAATGCCATACCGACGGGCACAAAACCAACAGAGGGAGTGCGGACCCAGTGCACATGACCGACCAGTCGCACGAAGCAGGTCTGAGTCCCAACAAGCAACAATCCGAGAGCGAAGCCGACGATTGCGCGGCCCATACTCTGGAGGTTCGGGGCGGCACCTATGTCCCTCAAACGGAGCTTATCCCAGCGCACGAAGAGCCAGCTGACAAGGAAAGTCGCTACGGTAGTTGTCGAGCCTAAGGCAACGTGCGAAACCTGACCCGGAAGTCTTGAACAAAAGGGCGCGGCCACGGCAAGCAAGAACGCGCAGATCAGAAAGAAAAGTAATACTCGGCCCAGTGTGATCCAGCTGTTACGAACGCTAGATGGAATGGACATCCCGAGCTCCTTGAAGATCACAAAACGATGTTAGCAACACGTTGCGACCATCCGCCCCACCACAAGCAACGCCGCAAACAGCGTCGAGCTGAAGTTCACCAGATCGTTCCCCATCCATCCACGCCCTTCCACCGTCGCCCCCAGCAAGCTGTCTACGCCCAGCCCTGCACAAGCCGCCGCAAACACCAGCAACGCCTGCGGAGCATCCAGCGCCCCGTGTATCCCACCTGCCCCCACCACCACCGAAGCAGCCAGCACTCCGGCTACCGTTCCCGCCGCACTGACGCCGCCATCGGTGCCTGCCGCAACTCTCCTCCAGGTCGTAATCATCCATGCCTGACCTCCAACCGCCTGCCCAATCTCCGACGACACCGTATCGGCCGCAGCCTCGGCCAGCGCGGCGATGCAGCCCGCATGCCACCCCATCGCGGCGCACAGTCCAGCCACGCCGAGATTGGCCACAATCTGCGAAGCCCGTCGACCGCCCCGGCGCTCCGCCAGTTTTTTCAGCTCTTTCTTCGCACGGCCAAACCGCGTCGCCGCAAACGTCAGCACGAACAGCGCAATCAGCGCCGACAGTGCCGCCACATTCATTCCGCCGCCCGCTCGCCGCGGCTCGACCAGCACCATGCAGATCACCAACCCAATCGCCGCCGCAGGCCGGGTCGCTGCCTTCAGCAGCAAAACCAGCACCGCAAAGCCCACGCTCAACAGCAGCGGTACCGTCCACGATGCCAGCGAGTGCGCCCGTAACGCAGCATCCAGCGGCGGCCACACCGCTCCCAGCGCCAGCAGGGGAGTGACTATCCACACCAGCGCCACGCTCTGCTGCCGGTTCCGTCCATCCGGAGTCATCTTTTGCGGTTCCATTCTCTGCATTTCCTCCCTCGGCAACAGCCACATGCTCCCCGGTGATTTACAATCAGACCTTGAGCATAGCCAACACCAGTATCACGGCGGGAGTAGTTTTGCATTCAGCAAGAATCGACTCAGAAGCAAACACACAGCCACACGGACAGCACCTTCCCCGGTCTGTAGCGCGGTTCGCATTTCGGTTCGCTCTCGTAGCGGCCGTATCGGCGTCTCTTATCGGATGCGGAAACAGCTATCGGCCGGTGGTTACTGCCATCAACCCCGTCGGTCCCGGCGGTCAACCATTGAAATATGCGGTCGCCATCTCCACCACGGGAGCGAGCACCCACGGTCTGGCAACGTTCGTCGACTTCTCCGGCGATACCGTGCTCATCACCGCCAGCATCGGGGTAGACCCATACTTTCTGGCGGTTAGCTCCGACGGAACGACTGGCTACACCCTTAACCACGACACCACGGTTAACAGCTTCGACATCTCGCCTTCGTTGCTGAGCACCGATGTCAACCAGACCACGCTGCTCTCTGGTGCCAATCCATCCAGCATCCTGCCCCTCGGCACGCATACCTATGCCGTAGAGCCAGGACGGTCTGCGGTTGCAGATCTCACCGGTTCACCCCCCAAGCTCAATCAGGAGTTCGGTCCCGTCACCAACGGCACCTACGTCGTCGGCATCAACGGCGCGCCTCGCGTCTATGCCCTCGGTGCCGACAGCTCCGGTAACGGTCAGGCCTTCACTATCGAAACCGCGACCAATACCTTCGAGCCGACGCCCATCGCGGTCGGCAAAAACCCTGTCTACGGCGTCATGACGCGGGATGCAAGGCGCGTCTTCGTGATGAACAAGGGGGACGGCACGGTCAGCGTCATCAACGCCCAGACCAACCTGCTCGATACTGTCCCCAGCACCGGGCTGACCTACATCCCGGTCGGCACCGCGCCGCTCTGGGCCGACTTTGCCCCCACCCGCAACGAGCTGATCGTCGCCAATGCAGGGGCGAATAGCAGCTCGCCCGGCACGGTGAGCATCATTAGTATCCCGCTCTGCTCGGTCACGTCGCTGCCCACCAATCCGAACTGCGATCCCAACAACCCCGTTGACTCGACTCAATTCGGAACGGTCCTCGCGACGGTCCCCGTCGGCATCAACCCGGTCATGGTCGCCGTCCTGCAGGACGGCACCCGTGCCTACGTTGCCAACGCCGGAGACCCCAGCCTTCCCTGTGCGGCTACGGCAGTCGCCGGTGTGAGCACGGTCTGCTCGATCTCGGTCATCAACCTTACCTCGAACACAGTCACCGCAACCATCACCGGCCTGCCTGATATAGGGACGACCGGAGTCACCTGCACCACGGCAAGCCCCAGGACCATCTGCGGCCACCCCGGCTGGATCGCTGCCACCACTGGAACGCCGACCGGAAAGATCTACGTGACCTCCCTCGATTCGAGCAACCTGTCGATCATCCGCACGGATACCGACTCGGTCAGCACGATCGTTCCCCTCCAGGGCAAGGGCGTAGCCGTCCGCATTACTGCTCCGTAACCTCGGCTGTTCGAACGTACTTCCATTGGCTGCCTCCGCATTGCGGGGGCAGCCATTTCATTTGGCCCCTCCACAACATCTAGTCACCCATCCCATTGCCACAACGTCACGTCATCTCGACCGGAGCGAAGCGAAGTGGAGAGACCCCTGTATTTTGTTCCTGCTTTTGCCGTTGCCTGTTCTTCTCCACCAGAGAGAGTCAGTCTTCGGGCAGTTGCAAACTAGATTTTCAAGCTGGCAGAAGCGCTCTCTCCCTACTTCAGAATCTGAGTCAGCGGCTTGCCCTGAACATTCGGCAGCGCAATATGCAAAAGCCGAGCAATCGTCGGAGCGACATCGAGATTTGGAAACGCCGGAATCTCTCCCATCGGCTTGATCCCCGGCCCTTCCGCGATAAAGATCGCCTGCATCAGCGGATCGTTGTTCGGATACCCATGCGCTCCCACCTCTTTGGTCGGCGTCACATACTCCCCCGTGGCACCATCGTCGAAGGCATAGCCGTCGGCCGCATAGAGCAACAGATCAGGAGCCTGGTTACTCTCTACCGGTGTCGGCCAGCCCTGCTTCGCCGCCTCTTCGGGAGTCAGCGCAGCCAGCACCCCCGGCTTGCCCGTGAACAATGATTTCAACTTCGCACGCGAAGCCACCGTGGCGTGCTGCTGATAGACCAGCGCAAACCCACCATCCGGCATGCAGAAGGTGTCGTTACCCGCGGCCGCTCCCTGCAGCCCGGCCTGCACCAGCAGCACATTCGGGTGCGCCTTCTGGTGAACGTTCTGCTGGCCATGATCGGAGACGATAAGGAACGTGGTGTGGTCCAGATCGCCTGCCGCCCGCACCGCGTCTACGACCTCCTTCACCCGGTCGTCGAGAAAGGCAATCGTATTGCGCCCCGAGTTATTGCCAAAGCCAGTCTCATGCTCAATACTGTCCAGCGCCAGCAGATGCAGCAGCATCAGGTCAGGGTGGTGTTTTTCGATAATGTCCACCGCAGCGCGCGTATACATGCGGTCGCGCCACGCCTGCGAAGGCTTGCCGAAATGAGCAAGCTGCTCCTCGCTCAGCACTCCCTGCGCCACTAGGTCACGCTCAATCGGCCCATCCGGATGCGGCCGCTCCGAGAATCGCCAATTGATGTTCTTGGCATCGCCGATGGCCACCCAGTCCACCTCGGCCGTCGTCAATCCCGCCTCGTGCGCGGCGTCATAGACCGTAGGCACAGCAACCAGCTGCGACTTCGGAGCGTTGGCGTCCTGTCTCGGTGCCGTCCTGGTGCGCTGGTCGACGATCAGACCATTCACCAGCACATGATGCAAGCTGGCATCGTCGCCCGTCACCATCGAGGTATGGTTCGGCCACGTCACGGTCGGGTTGATGGGGCGCATCGAAACGGCATACGCTCCCGCCTTCATCAATTCATGCAGCATTGGAGCGGGCAGTTCCGGCTCGTGCAGGCTGGCCGCGCCAAAGGCGTCCAGACTGATAACCACCACCTTCTGCCGGGGCGTGGACGAAGGGGTCTGTGCAAAGACCGGAAGCGAAAGAAAACAGGCCAGGGCGGTTGCAGCAGTTGCGCGTCGAATCGGATTCATGAACATTCCCGTCGGTAAGGTAGGTAGCTTCAGACTCGTCACAAGGCCTCAAAAAACATCGTCCCAATTCTAAAGGCTCCAGAGGAATGTCCTCTGGAGCCTGAAATAAAACGTCACCCAACCCAGCGTTTCAACCGCAAACGCACGTCATCTCGACCAACAGTATCGTGCCACAAACGCACGTCATCTCGACCGGAGCGAAGCGCAGTGGAGAGACCCCTGTATTTCGTAGTTGTCGTTGCCTGTAGAGGACATCGCCATAAACCCAACCTTCAACCGCCCTCAAGCCCCAACCATGATGATCGGCAACGTCGGTGTCTGCGATCCGCCCACGTTTTCGATGGTCACGCCGAACGCCTTCGCCTGCACTCCCTTGGGCAGCGGCGGCATCATGATGCTGGCATAGCCGCGCTGGTCCGGCTGGAAGGTTCCCGCGGGAATCGGACTGCTGCCGTTGGCAGGAATCAGCCACAGCTCATAGACCTTGGCAGGCTCCAACGTGGGCATGTTGTTGGCCTGAAAGATCAGCACGCCTTTATCGGCAACATAGGTGGCCCGCGCCTGCGGCACCGGTGCGGTCTGCGCCTTGGTCAGGGTCACTCGCAGCGCGCTGGGGTCGGTGATCGTTGCCATTACCTCGCGAGCGGTCGCGGCATCGGTCGTCAGTTGCGCGATCTGGTCCTTTTGCTCGGCGATGGAACCTTGCAACGCAGTGCGCTGCATATAGAAGTTGCCCGCCGTCACTGCCATCCCTGCAGCCAGCGCCCACCCCACCCATGGGAGCACCTTACCGGCAAATCCGCGCTGCGGTAGATCTTCTTCGGTCAGCGAACTGCGTCCGTCAAAGCTGCGAACGGGAAGCTCCGGTTCGGCCGCTGTGTTGATGGGGATAACTTTCTTTTCCTGCGCCACCTGCTTCAGGAACCGCTCTCTGGCGCTGGCTGGCGGGGCCTGCATCTCGACCGTGTGGGCATAAACGGCAAGGTCGCCCTGCACTTCGGCCAGTTCGTGCAGGCACTCGGGGCAGCTCTCAACATGCGCGCGGATAGTCGCGGCGTCTTCCTTCGGGAGAAGCTGCATGGCAAACAGCACCAGATCGTCGCGTTCAATATGTCCGGTTGTGTTCATGCCGTGAATGCCTTTCTCAACGTAGAGAGCCCGCTGCGAATTCTTGTCTTTACCGTTCCCAGCGGATCGCCCGTCATCTCGGCGATCTCGGAGTGGGTCAGTCCATCAAAAAAAGCCATCTCCAGGGTCTTGCGCTGCTCCATCGGAAGCTGATCGATGACGCCGCGTGCCCGTTCTACCATCAACTCGCGTTCTGCCTCATTGGCTAGATTGTAGTTCGACGCGAGAGCCATATCCTCGACGCATTCCGTAGGCCGCTTCCGGCGCAGGGTGTCGATCGACCGGTTGCGCGATACCACCGCGAGCCAGCCGCCGAGACTTCCGCGGGTTGCAACAAAACCGCCAGGACTACGCCACATCTGCATGAACACTTCCTGTAAAACATCCTCCGCCGCAGCCGGGTCGCGAAGCACGCGCAACGCGACCGAGTACACGACTTTCGAGTAGCGGTCGAACAGCGATGCCATCGCGTATTCGTCGCCCCGCTGTATCATCGCAAGCAGGGAGGCATCGTCCTGGGTGGACAGTGCTGGTGTATTGACGATGCCCGTCTCTCTATACATAAAACGCACCCACGCCTGTAATAGATTGCTCCAGAAGCAAATATCTATGGCGGGTCAGGCAACTCGCTGCTTGTAGGGTGTAAGGCATCATTCCAAATGCAACTCTACTCGAAATGTCGTTGCAATAGTTCTTCATTCGCGACTCCTGCTCAACATGTACCTTATTGATAGATGCAAAAAAGATGCCTGATACGTCGAAACCACGCACCGAGAAGATCCGTCTGGACAAATTACTGGTCGATCTGGGCCACGCCGCCTCGCGCGAGCGGGCGCAGGCGCTCATCCTCGCAGGCCGCGTCCTGGTCGAGGAGCAGCGCGTCGACAAGCCCGGAACAGCCGTTCGCAGCGAAGTTGCCGTTCGCCTGCTTGGCTCCGACCTCAAATACGTCAGCCGCGGCGGCCTCAAGCTGGAGAAGGCATTGACGCATTGGTCCATTAATCTGGCCGGTCTAGCCTGCGTCGATATCGGTGCCTCCACCGGAGGCTTTACCGACTGCATGCTGCAAAGTGGCGCAGCCAGCGTCCTCGCCGTCGATACCGGCTACGGACAGATCGCCCAGAAGCTCCGCGACGATGCCCGTGTATCTCTGCGCGAGCGCACCAACGCCCGCCTGCTGACCGAAGGCGAGCTATTGGGAGACGGCCCCACCCCCGCTTTCCTCTCGATGGATGTCTCCTTCATCTCGGTCACGCTGGTCCTTCCCGCAGTGCTGGCCGCACTCTCGACCGCATCTAGCCGATGGAAGGGCGAGGCGGTGATCCTGATAAAGCCTCAGTTCGAGGCAGGAAGAGCCAACGTAGGCAAGGGTGGAATCGTTCGCGACCCCGATGCAAGGCAGCAAGCTGTCGAGCGCGTTCGCGAGTGCGTGCTCGAACAGCGCGGCAGTAGTCTCGAGATCATCGATTCACCGATCCGCGGCATGGAAGGGAACCACGAATATCTGCTCCACGCTCACTTCGGCAAACAGTAAATTCCGAACAGCCCAACCGCAAAATGCATGTCATCTCGACCGGAGCCCCCGCCACCAATATCACGTCATCTCGACCGAAGCGAAGCGGAGTGGAGAGACCCCTGTATTTGCCGTTGCTTTGTGCCCCAGCCAACTCCCCTAGAGCCACCGCCAAAACAGAACCATAGAAGCAGAAACAAAACGCCGTTACACTAACGACATGCCTTTAGCTGCAATTGTCTCGAAGCCTCAGAAGCCGGAGCTCGCAGGAATTTTGCGCGAGCTTGTAAGCTGGCTCGAAAGCCACGACTACCAATATGTCCTCGATCCGGACAGCGCAGCATATCTCGTTGGTTCTGTAGGAGTCGAGCGGCCAAACCTCCCGGCGCACAAGCCCGATCTGGTCATTGTGCTCGGTGGAGACGGCACTCTGCTGGCAGCAGCGCGGGCATTTGCCCGAACCGTAACGCCGATCCTCTCGGTCAATCTCGGCTCTCTGGGATTCCTGACCGAGATTCCTCTCGGAGACCTATACCTGACGCTTCAGGACTGGTGCGATCACCGCGCCGATGTTGAAGTGCGCAGCATGATGCATGCCGAGTTGTGGCGCGAGGGCAAGCTGTTGCACCAGTGGGACGCCTTGAATGACGTCGTTGTCTCTAAAGGAACCATCGCTCGCATGGCCGACTTTATGGTGGAGATCGATCAGCAGCTCGTCGCCAAGTTCCGCGCTGATGGAATCATCGTTGCAACCCCCACAGGATCAACGGCTTACAACCTGGCTGCTAATGGGCCGATCGTCATGCCCAATGTGAATGCGATGCTGGTAACTCCGATTTGTCCGCACCTGCTGACGCTGAGACCTATAGTTGTACCTGGAGATTCGTCTGTAAATATTCATATTGAAGGGGTTCCGAACCAGACCTATCTGACCGTAGACGGCCAGGAGGCAGTCGAGCTGATGCTTGGAGACAACGTCTACTGTTGTCGCTCGAAGTACAGTGTACGGCTGCTGCGGCACACGCCCAATGGCGTCTTTAATGTGCTGCGGTCGAAGTTGAAGTGGGGAGAGCGATAAGTACGACCCGTAACCCGAAAAACCTGCCTTTAAAGGTTACATAAATTAAAAGTAACCGAAGAAATCAAGCTACACCGGTTACATCATCGTTTCAGGGTAACGACCGGGCCGCCGACGGGGTGGCAAAAGACCTTGCCGTGACTCAACGCAATCTTGCGCTGGGCAAGCGCCGCCATCTCAGGATCATGCGTCACCATGACAATCGTATGGCCGTTCCGGTGCAAATCCTGCAGTAATTCAGCAACAATGGTCTGATTGGCAGCGTCCAGATTTCCCGTAGGCTCATCCGCCAGCAGAATCGGCGGATTATTAATGAGTGCACGAGCGATGCAAACGCGCTGCTGCTCGCCGCCGGATAGCTCGCTGGGAAGGTGCTCGGCGCGTGGAGCAAGGCCCACGCGGGCAAGCGCAGCGCGGGCTTCGGACTCGTCGGTCATGGAGTGGAAGTACTGCGCCAGCATCACATTTTCCAAAGCCGAAAGGTAGGGGATCAGGTGGAACTGCTGGAAGATGAAGCCGATCTTGTCGGCGCGAAAGCGGTCCAACTCGGTGGCGGACATGGTGGCCACGTTGACGCCGTCGATGCGCAACTCGCCCGAGGTAGGGCGGTCTAGGCAGCCGATCAGGTTGACCAGCGTGGATTTTCCCGAACCTGAGGGGCCGGTGATGGCGACCCACTCCCCGGCGACGATGCTGAAGGCGGCTTGATCGAGCGCCCGCACGGCTCCGGCGCGACCGGCATACTCGCGGGTAACTCTGTTGAGAGAGATGACGGCGCAGTCGGGGCGGGTTTCGTTTTCGATGGTGCTTAGGCTCTCTGGCATGGCTCTCTTCTAGTTTAGCCTCGGGCTTGAAAAGCGAAACACAGGGGTCTCTCCACTGCGCTTCGCTTCGGTCGAGATGACATTGATTATGCTGCTCCGCATTACTCGCCCTTCAGTAGTGCAGCGGGTTGAAGTCCGCGCAGAACGCGGACGGGGAAGAGGGCGGCGAAGGCGGCGATGGCGATGTTGAGCAGCAGCACGAGTGGAAGCACGGAGAGGCGTGGCAGCGTGGCGGTGTGGAAGTTGGCCTGGCTGATGGCCCATGCCGCGGCGGAGCCGACGATATAGCCGAGGACGACTCCTGCCAATGCTAAGACGAGAGCTTCGAGCAGAAACATGCCCATGAGCTGCGTCTGCGAGCCGCCGAGTGCTTTCATCAATGCGAAGTCGCGGCGGCGTTCAAGCACAGAGGCGGAGAGGGTTGCGAGGACGCTGACGGCTACGGTGAGCGCGATCAGCAGCACCGAGCCGTACATCAGCGAGTGGGTGCGGTCGACGATGCGCGACTCGCCTTCGACCAGTTGGCGGACAGGCTGAATTTGTAAAGTCGGGAACTGGGCGCGGAGGCGGGTAAGGGCGGCTTCTACTGCTGCGGCTCCTCCGGGGATTTGCAGCTCGATGACGGTGGGGCCGATGCCTGTCCATTGGGTGAAGGCAGACAGTGGAATATAGATGCGGCTGTCTTCGTCGCCTCCGGTCTTGAGGCGGCCTGCTCCGGTGAGGGTGATGATTTTGTTGGCGTAGGTGAGCTTGACGGCGTGCTCGTCGGCGATGAAGTTGGCGGCGTGGTCGCCGAGCAGGGCTGCATTGGCTGCGGTGGGCCAGTGGGCAAAATCCCACCAGGCATCGAGGCGCTCGACGGCAGGGAAGTCGGTTCCGGCGACAACGACGGAGGTTCCTCGGTCGGTGGTGGCTACAGCGTAGGCGAAGGGCGCGACGAGTGCATCGGGGCCTGCGGCCTTCTGTATCTCTGCGAGGGCGTTGGGTGGGAGTGGTGACGATGCGGAGGCGGTGACGACGACGTTGGCTCCGAAGTTGCGAAACTCCTTGTGGAGTTTGGCGTTGAGGTCGGCGTAGAGGGTTAGCAGCGCGGTGGCGACGGCAGCGGAGACGGTGAGGGCGACGAGGGCAGAGAGGCTGCGCGCGCGGCGGTGAACAAGGGAGCGGCGCAACATGCCGAGGAAGCTGAGTTGCTTCATGCCTGCACCTGTGGGCTTCGGGAGGAGGCGGTGGAGCACATGGCAGCGGTCAAATACAGGGGTCTCTCCACTGCGGCGGCAAAAGCGCCGCCTTCGGTCGAGATGACGTGCTCTATCGGTGATGCCGAGATGTGCTTTTTCGGCGATGCTGAGACGTGCTCTATCGGTGGTGCCGGGACGTGCTTTTTCGGTGATGCCGAGATGTGCTTTGTGAGTGACGGGATGAGGAAGATTTCTGTTGTCATGCGTCTGCCCTCAGGATGGTGGAGGGGTCCATCTTCAGCGAGGTGCGAATCGAGGGCGTGCTTCCGGCGATGGCGACGAGGAAGGCGAGGGCTACGACGATAGGAAGCAGAATCGGGTTGAGGATGGGGCTGCCTGAGGCTGCGCCGTCGCCTGCGAAGATACGGGCTCCGAGCCATGCGGCCAGGCCGGAGCCGATGAGGTAGCCGATGGCTCCGGCGAAGATGGCGAGCAGGCCGGTCTCGGAGTAGAAGAGGAAGGCGATGGCGCCTTTGCTGGCTCCGAGCGAGCGCATGAGGCCGATCTCGGCGCGGCGCTCGAGGATGGCGGTGGCCATGGCTGCGGAGACGGCGAATCCGGCGGCGAGCAGGGCGGCGGCGCTGATGAGCCACATGAGGCCGCTGATGCGCTCGAGCACATTGCCTTCGTTTTGCTCGACGCGGCGGACCTGATCGGCCTGTGCTCCGGGGATTGCTTCGCGGATCTGGTAGGCGATGGAGTTGGCGTAAGGGCGGCAGTACCAGATCTCGTGCTGCTGCGGCGAGAGCGTGTCGGGGTCTTTGCGGGCGAAGGCGTCTTCGGGCTTGGTGCGGGCGGAGACGTCGACGCGGGAGACGGCGTCGGGGAGGTTTGCGAGCTTCTGCGCGGTCTCGAGAGGAAGAAGGAGTCGCTTATCGGTGGCGTCTCCGGTGGAGACTAGGCCGGTGATGTGCAGAGACGTATTGTTCGCCTGAACGGTGTCGCCGATGTGCAGGCCGGTGGCGGCTCCGGCTACGGCCTCGTTGGGTTGCGATGGCCACGCTCCGGTGAGCTTCCACCACGGATGCAAGGGGGGCGCTCCGGTAATCATGCTGCTGCCGCCGTTGGCGAGGTTGTGATGGAACCAGAGGCCGGTGGCGGGGAGTTGCTGGCCATTGGCGAGGCTCAGGGTGATGGGGAGTTCGGGGGAGACTCCCGTGATGTTGTTGGCCCAGAAGATGGCTTTGAGTTTGGGGAGGTCCGATTCGTGGAGATAGGCGTTGCCGGTGGCTGGCTTGATGTTGATTCCGCCAATTTTTACGTCGAGGTCGGCGGCTTTGGCGGTGATAACAATGTTGGCTCCGTAGACGGCCAGCTCTTTATGGATGCGGTCGCCGATGGTGGTGGCGAGGGCGAGCATGGCGGTGACGGCGGTGGTTCCGAGCAGGATGGCGAGTCCGGCGAGCGCCTTGCGGCGGCGCTGGCGGCGGAAGCTTTCACCTAGAAGGCGGAAGAACATTAGATGGCCTCCGACGCATATTGCGATGACAAGGGCAACCGCAGGTCCTTCGACTTCGCGCTGTGCGCTTCGATCAGGATGACAGTTTTGGGGTTGGGCCGAGGAGGACAGGCAACAGCCACGGCGAAATACAGGGGTCTCTCCGCTGCGCCACGCGATAAAGCTGCGCGGCTTCGGTCGAGATGACGTGCTTTTATTGCTGTTCCTGTTCCTGTTCCTGTTCCTGTTTCTGCTTCTACTTTTGCTACTGCTACTGCTACTGCTACTGCTTTTGCTTTTGCTACTGCTACTGCTACTGCTTTGACTTCTACTGCTTTTCTGTTGAAAGTTCCTTGGCGGTGAGCTGTTCTCTTCGACTGCACTCCCAAAAACACGTCATCTCGACCGGAGCGAAGCGCAGTGGAGAGACCCCTGTATTTCGTCGTCAGCTCTGCTGCAACCGAGAGGGCGGGATTGATTTTTTGGTTCATCGCTCGAAGACCGGGGCGAGGGCGCGTAGGTCTGCGGATTCGATGACGATTGCGCCGCCGCCGATGGTGGAGTGCAGAGGGATGGGGTTGCAGCCGCCGGGCTGGCCCATCGACTGAGGTACGAGTGGGGAGGCGCACATCTTGCAGGTGATTCCCTGGCTGCTGATGTAGAAGCCGACCGGGCCGCAGATGTGGCAGGCGTCGGCTACGGAGACGATGTTGCCGTCGGGCTTTTTGTAGAGCAGGAAACGGACTTCGGTGCTGCGGCCCTTGGCGTCCTGCACATGAACGCCGTAGCGGTGGAGTTGGTCGTCGGTGATCTGCGAGGTGGGGACGATGGCCTGGCTGCCGACGAGGGTGACCGCCGTTGTCGGGGAAAGGGCGGTGGTGCTCTTGGCGTAGATGAACTCGGCGGTGGAGAGGAAGATGAAGACGAAGCTGGTGACGACGACGGCGCTCATCCATAGTTTTTCGCGGCGCTGGGTCCACTCGGCGCGGCGCTTGTCGGCGGGGGTGGCTGTCGAAGGAAGCTCGACCGGCGTGCGGCGCTTGTATTCGAGCAGCATCATGAGGCCGGCGAGGGCGAGCATGGTGACGAAGAAGAAGAGGTCGTTGCGGACGATGGGGCCGATGAGGCGCATCTCGGTGGTGCTGGAGGGGAGGACGCCGTTTTCGCTAAGCTCGTGCAGGCCGCTGACGATGAGTTGAAACGTCACGAAGTAGAGGATGACGGTGGTGACGCGGAAGAAGCGCTGCAGGTTGATCTTGACGCTGCCGCGAATGAAGAGCACACCGAAGACGACGGCGACGGCCACTCCCAGCAGGGTTCCGGTGAAGCTGAGGAGTTCGGTGGAGTTGAGGGTGACGGCCGAGAGAATGAGGACGGTCTCGACGCCTTCGCGCAGGACCAGAAGGAAGACGAAGAGGAAGAGGCCGAGGTGCGAGGGGCCATCTGCGCCGCCGGTGAATTTGGCGACCTTGGACTCGATCTCGCCCTTCATGGAGCGGGCGGTCTTGTGCATGAACCAGATCATGCTGACGACGAAGACGGCGGCGGCTAGCATGACCCAGCCTTCGACGATGTCGGAGTTGAAGTTGAGGTGGGCGACGATGATGGCGACGCCGATACTGCTGACGACGGCGGCTCCCAGGGCCCAGAAAACGGTGCGCTTGAGCTCGTGGCGGCCAATCTTCGAGAGGTAGGCGAAGACGATGCCCACGATCAGCGCTGCTTCGACCCCCTCTCGGAGGGTGATGATAAATGCCTGCAACATAAGGTGTTTCTCTTCCCCGAGAGACTTTCCGCAAGGCTTTCTACGAGCGCTTGAAGGCTGGTCCCGATGCTGTGCCGGCTTGGCCAGCGTTCCAACTTCTAGTCTAATGCGGACTAAATTGGTCGTCAATCGCGAGGAGGAATTCTTGGTGCGTTCACAATGGTGAGAACAACGTGGGAGATGCTGGTTGGATATGTTCAGGATGAAGTGCGGTCTGTTTTTATTTGCGGTGGCGTTGTTGGCTGCCGCTGGAGTGGCCTGGGGGCAGGATGCGGTTTTGCCGCAACCTCCGGCTACGATTTTGATCGTTCGCCATGCGGAGAAGCTGACGGATGGGCGGCAGGACCTTTCGCCGGTGGGGTATCAGCGGGCTTCGCTATTGCCTAAGTTATTTGATGGATCGCGGGCTGATCTGCCGGTGCCACAGGTTTTGTTTGCTACGCATGCGAGCAAGCACTCGAACCGTCCGGTGGAGACGATTACACCGCTGGCGGCGGTTTTGAAGCTGCCCATCGACAGCACGATCATGGACGATGATTATGCGGCGCTGGCCAAGGAGCTTTTGAGCGGAAAGTATGCGGGGAAGGTGGTGCTGGTGGCGTGGCACCATGGCAAGATTCCGCAGCTTGCCTCGGCGCTGGGAGCCCAGCCGCCTTATACGCCGTGGCCTGCCGAGCAGTTCGACCGGGTATGGCGGATCGACTACAAGGATGGCAAGGCTGTGCTGACAGATCTGCCGCAGGGATTGCTGCCGGAGGATTCGAAGTAAGGTTTTGAGCGAGGATGAGAATGAAAAGGCGCGGCGTGAGCAGAGACAAATACAGGGGTCTCTCCACTCCGCTTCGCTCCGGTCGAGATGACGTATTTCAGCGGTTAAGCAAATTTTGAAGGGGGAGTATGGTGCGCCCGGAGCGATTCGAACGCCCGACCTACTGGTTCGTAGCCAGTTGCTCTATCCAACTGAGCTACGGGCGCACATTGCGTTTGCATGCAACTTCCAAAGAATAACGGAATTTAGCGGTTAGAGCAAATGGGTAAATGTTGGCAGCCTCTCAGTTTGAACCTTCGCGATCAAAGACGAGAGTTTGCTGGACAGATTTACTTGCTGAGCTCGGAGGCAACCCTGGATTGGATACTTTCTCGATCACACGAGCTTTGAGTTTGTGTCCTCTTTGCCCAGTCGACCCGCCTTCATCCAATGTTCTTCGCGAGATATGTGCAAATATTTACCGCATGTGGAGAAAGTACCTTCTCTAAAGTATCTCGCAGGCCATGGCGTGAACTTCCTGGACGGTAAAAATGGGCATTTCATCTCAAATAACCAAATGTTCATCAATGGCCAATGACTTGCTATAGGCAGGATGTCTGTTGCTTTTGAATCATAGGAGACCGACCACAATGAAGAAACTTGCTTACCTTTTCCCAGCCATCTGCCTTGTTGCACTCACCTTCTCTTCCATGTCTGCACACGCAGATACGCTCAACCTCGCTCCCTACGTTGGACAAACCGTATCCATGACCGTCGAGCCGTATGCGTCGGGAGAGAATAACGGTTCCTTTTATGTTGGCCTGACACAGGCTAACTTTAGCCAGGGCGGATCTTTTCTCGGCTCGCTTGAGGCGTTCTGTGACGACTTCAACCACGAGATCTCTGTACCAGCCACCTATAACGTGACAGTTCAGGCGGTTGCCGGCAATACCACCCTGGAGCAGGCAGCCTACTACGGCATGCTGTTCGGATCGACCCCGTCGGGCAATGCAGCCTTGGATACCGACATTCAGGAACTGATCTGGAACCTTAGTTCGCCCGGACAGTATGCCCTCAACAGTGTGATGACGACCCTGCAGACGCAGATGTTGGCAAATTACCAGAGTGGCAACTACTCCGGCTCTTTCTATCTGAATGCGGGGGATGGCGGCCAGTCGTTTATGACCACGGATCCCAGCCAGGTACCTGAGCCGTCCACCTTGGCGTTGCTCGGCACCGGTATCTTCGGATTGGCTGGTGTGGCACGTCGCAAGTATCTCCAGGCGTAGTCGTCAGCAAGAACAACCAAAAGCCCCACGTCCTTCCCACGCAGAGTCTGCAAGGGATGACGTGGGGCTTTTGCTGAATGTGCTCAGTTTTGATGTGGTGCGCCCGGAGAGATTCGAACTCCCGACCCTTTGGTTCGAAGCCAAATGCTCTATCCATCTGAGCTACGGGCGCGTGTAAAGCTATTGCGCTGCTGCGGGCTCCGGTTCTGGGACTGGAGGCGCGAACATGGGCATGGTTTCTACGATGTCGAGGCCGGCGCGGCGCAGGAGCTGATGGATGACCGGCTCGGTGAGGCGGGTGGCGTCGTACTCGATGCGGACGGTCTTTTCTGCTTCGCGGAGTTCGATGCGGCGGACTCCGTAGACTTCGCGGATTTTAGCGATGGCAAGGGTGGCGGCCTCGGTGGGGGGCGCTCCGTAGCGGTACAGGACATCAAGCTGGGTCATGCATCGATGATAGCAGCGGCAGGGGCGTAAGTAGAATTGAAGATATGGGGATTTCTTTGGTTGAGGGCACGTTTGCGGGACTCATCTTCGATTGCGATGGGACGCTGGTGGATACGGCTCCGGCACATTTAGCGGCGCTGCAGTTGGGGCTCGACGCATATGGACTGACGATGGCGAAAGAGTGGTATTACCCAAGGGGAGGGTTTACATCAGATGCGCTGATGAAGGACTATGAGGCGCTGCTGGGCAGGTCGGTGCCGCGCGAGGACATCCTTGCACGGCATAGGGTGGCGTTTCAGGCTGGGTTGCAGAGTCTGCGGGAGATCACGGTGATTGCGGAGATCGCGCGTGAGTGGCATGGGCGGGTGCCGATGGCGGTGGCCTCGAATGGGCGTAGGGAGAATGTCGAGGCCAGCCTGACCGCAACGAAGCTGCTGCCGCTGTTCGACTACGTTGTGACGTCTGAAGATGTGGCGCGAGGGAAGCCTGAGCCGGATGTGTTTTTGGAGGCTGCACGGCGGATGGAGATTGCGGCTGTGAATTGCATCGTGTTCGAGGACACCGATGAGGGGCTTGAGGGCGCGCGCAGGGCCGGGATGCGCAGGGTGGATATTCGGGAGTACTTTTTGCCTGAGCGGTAAGGGAAAGCATCTTCAGGAGGGTGCTTCGCTGAAGTTTAGAAGAGCGGGAAACGGGGAAATACAGGGGTCTCTCCACTGCGCTTCGCTTCGGTCGAGATGACGTGACTCGTGGTGGGGCTGACAGGTTCAGGCAGATACTCGGGCGCCGAGGTCAGAGCTTTTTCAGATAACCCATGATCTCGGGGCTGGTCCAGTCCTGTGCGGAGACGAATTTTCTGCGCACCATGCCATTCTTGTCGATGATGTAGCTCTCGGGAATCTGCACGGTGCCGTAGAGCTTGTTGATGCGCAGCGAAGGATCGCGGACGGTGAGGAAGTCGATATGGTGCTGGACGAGGAATTGGCGATAGACGGCATCGTCTTCATCCTCGCTGATGGCAAGGATGACGATGTCGGGCATCTGCTGATGAAGCCGGATGAGGCTGGGCAGCTCGTCGAGGCACGGAGGGCACCATGTGGCCCACAGGTTGAGGATGACGGTGTGGCCTCGGAACTTGCTCAGGTCGACGGTTTGGACGCCATCGCTGACAGTGAACTCCGGCGCGGGTGTGCCGATCTGGTGGGGATGACTTCCGCGATCGCATCCGGCGACCAGCAACATTCCAAGGACTACGCCTGCCCAGACTTTACGCACATCACGCTCCACTTCCTATAATACAAAGTCGTGAACCTAAGCGAGTTTGCTCCTGAGTTGAATTCGACGGCTGCGGAACCTTTGCTGTCGGTGATTGTTCCTGCGCGTAATGAAGAGAGTGTACTGGGCGCTTGCCTGTCGTCGTTGGTGCGGCAGTCGGAGCCGGGGTTTGCGCTGGGAGCGCAGTGGGAGTTGATCGTGGTTAACGATGACTCCGCCGATGGGACGCGGGCGGTTGCGGAGGGATTTGAAGGCGTGGTGGTGATGGATGCTCCGCTGCTGGATTTGAGCGGAGCGGGAGCACTTTCTGGGAAGTCGAATGCGTGCTGGGCGGGGGCGCAGCGGGCGCGGGGAAGATGTCTGTTATTTACCGATGCGGACACGCTGCATGAGATGGGCGATCTCTCGCGGGCGCTGCATGAGATGGAGAAGTACGAGGCGACGCTGCTATCGTATTCGCCGCGTCAGATGGTGACCGGCTTCTGGCAGCGGGCGGTGATGCCGCTGGTGTTCTCGGAGCTGGCGAGCGTTTATCCGATGAAGAAGGTCAACGATCCGGAGACAAGTCTGGCTGCGGCGAATGGACAGTTTTTGATGGTGGATAGGGACGCTTATTTTCTGGTGCGCGGCCATCAGGCGCTGGGGGCGACGGTGCTCGAAGATGTGGCGCTGGCGCGCAATATCAAGAGCGGGGAGCGCACGATACGGTTTCGCTATGCTCCGGATGCGCTGGCTACGAGGATGTACCGCAGCACGGCAGAGATGGTGGAGGGGTGGACGAAGAATCTTGCGCTGCTGTTTCCGCGGCCGCTCTATCTGGCGGCATGGCGTGTGCTGGATGTGCTGCTCTTCTTTGGCCTGCCAGGGCTGGCGGTGGGAATGTATTGGCTGCAGCCGTGGCAGCGAGGCGTGATCTGGGTGATCTGGCTGCGAACGCTGTGGCGGTTTTATTCGCGGGTGGCGCGGTCGAACTTTCCTGCATCTGATGTGGTGATCTCGATTCTTGGGGTTCCGCTGTTTGTGTATCTGCTGGTAAAGAGCGTGGTGGACCACAGGGTGAAGAAGTCGGTTGCGTGGAAGGGGCGGAGGTATGGTGGTGGGTGAAGGCTTGCAACAATCTAGAGCAACAGCGAAATACAGGGGTCTCTTCACTGCGCAACGGACGATAGAACTGTCCGCTGCTCCGGTCGAGATGACGTACCTAATAGTTCGTGAAAACTCACTAACTACGTCATCTCGACCGGAGCGAAGTCGAGCGACCCCTATATTCGCCGTTGCCTGTTTTTTATAGGTGTTCGCTGTGCTTGATATTTTCAACTTCTTCGCGGATATGATTGAAGGGTGTATCCGCGTGGCTGCGCGGAGCGTCTAATAGAAAGAACAACGATGATCTTATTGACACGCAAAGCCGAGTTTTCTTCCGCACATTTTTACTGGAATGATGCGTGGTCTGCTGAGGAGAACCAGCGGGTCTTTGGCAAGTGCGCGAATCGTAACGGCCATGGGCATAATTACACGCTGGAGGTTACGGTGGCTGGTGAGGTCGATCCGGTGTCGGGTTTTGTGGTCGATCTGAAGCAACTGAAAGATATTCTGGAGCGCGAGGTGGTCAGCGTCTATGACCATCGCCATCTCAATCTGGAAGTGCCGGAGTTTGCGAAGAAGATTCCGACGACGGAGAACATCGCGATTGCGATTTGGCAGCGGCTGGAGGGGAAGATTCCAAATGCGAAGCTGCACCGGGTTCGGGTGTACGAGATGCCCGATCTCTTTGCCGACTTCTATGGTGAGCCATGAAGGCTTATCTCTCGCGGCGCTATCATTTTTCGGCGTCGCACCGGTTGAATAGCGATGCGTACGATGCAGAGGGGAACAAGGCTGTGTTCGGCAAGTGCAACAATCCGCACGGGCATGGGCATAACTACACCGTGCAGGTGACGGTGAGCGGAGAGGTCGACCCGGAGACGGGGATGGTTTGCAACCTTGCTGATCTGGATGCGTTTGCACGAACAAATCTGCTGGATCGTTTTGATCACACGAACCTGAACACGCTCGACTGCTTTCGCGAATCGGTTTCGACGACAGAGAATCTAAGTATTGAGGTTTACCGCATTTTTCAAAGTTTTTCCGCTGCCCATCTGGAGCGGGTGCATGTCGAAGAGACGAGCAATAATTCTTTCGACTATGCGGGTGGTATCGATCCCGGTTTTATCTAAAAGGAAGGTTCCCTATGGCAGGCATGTCCGCCACACTTGAATCCGTTTCGCTAGAAGCTGCTTCGACGCAGGATTTGTACCGCGAGTTGTTGCGCCGCATGGGAGAAGACCCGGAGCGCGATGGGCTACTGCGGACGCCGGAGCGCATGGAGAAGTCGATGGCCTTTTTGACCAGGGGCTACACGATGGACATCAACCATGTGCTGCACGAGGCATTGTTCGATGTTGACTATGACGAGATGGTGATCGTAAAGGACATCGAATTCTTCTCGCAGTGCGAGCACCATCTGCTGCCGTTCTTCGGCAAGGCGCATATCGCCTATGTGCCTAATGGCAAGGTGATCGGGCTGAGCAAGATTCCGCGGCTGGTGGATGTTTTTGCGCGGCGGCTGCAGGTGCAGGAGCGGCTGACGAAGCAGGTGAGCGAGGCGATTCAGGAGGCCATCAATCCGCAGGGCGTGGCGGTGATTCTGGAAGCGCAGCATCTGTGCATGATGATGCGTGGGGTGGAGAAGCAGCACTCGTCCACGGTGACTTCGGCGATGCTGGGTGTGTTCAAAGAACAGGTTCAGACGCGGAACGAGTTTTTGTCGCTGGTGCGGCGGCAGGGCAACGGAATTTAGCGAATCGGGACTTCGTGCCAATCAAGCGAAGACAAATACAGGGGTCTCTCCACTGCGCTTCGCTCCGGTCGAGATGACGTGTCTTTGTGGTTTCAATAACAGTCGATGTGCTTCTTTGTTTCACGGAAACATTAAAATGCGTTAGCAAATAGACTGGAAGATGAATGAACGGCCTTCTGGTATTGGATAAGCCTTCGGGGCTTACATCGCATGACGTTGTAGCTATTGTTCGCCGGGCTACGGGCGAAAAGTCTATTGGGCATCTCGGCACGCTGGACCCCATGGCTACCGGGGTTTTGCCTCTGCTGCTCGGGAAATACACTCGGCTGGCGCAGTTTTTTGGGCAGGCGGAAAAGTATTATGAGGGATCGATTCGCTTTGGATTTGCGACCGATACCTTTGATGCCGAGGGAACTGCGGTGGGTGATCCGCAGCCGCTGACGCGCTCGCTGGAAGAGCTTCACGAGTTGAGCCTCGGGTTTCATGGTGAGATCGATCAGGTGCCTCCTATTTACTCTGCAAAAAAAATCAATGGAGTTGCGGCGCATAAACTGGCTCGGGCTGGCGTTGAAGTTGCGGTGAAGCCTGCGCGGATTACGATTCATGACTTCAGACTGCTGGAGTTGCAGGGCGACGAGGCCACGTTTGAGATGCATGTGTCGGCGGGTGGATATGTGCGTTCGGTCGCGCATGAGCTGGGCCAGCTTGCGGGATGCGGGGCGCACCTGGCTTCGCTGCGGCGCACGCGGGCGGGCCTGTTTACGCTGAAAGAAGCTGTAACCGTGGAGCAGTTGAAGCAGGCAAGCGGGCCTGAGGAGATTGCGGCCATGCTGCCGCATCCGCGAACACTGCTGCCGGGGATGCCTGCGGTGACGGTGGATGAGCAGATGGCGGGACGACTGCGTAACGGGATGCAGGTGAATCTGCCTGAGTTCTCGCAGGCTCCGCTGGTGAAGGTGTTTACCAGCCCGACGGATCTGCTGGCGATTACTCGGCGTGTCGCTGGGACGTTGATGCAGCCAATTGTTGTGATGGGTTAGGCGCTACCTTTTAAGCAAAGGCAGCACCAGTGACAGCACATTGCCTGCGACGATCTTGTTTCCTGCTGCGGTGGCGTGGGTCTGGTCGGCCTGCATCATGCCGGGTACGCCGTAGATGCCTTTCAGCAGAAACGGCAGCATGGGGACGTGATACTTCTTTGCCAGCAGGGTGTAGGTCGCGTCGAACTGCTTGATGTAATCGGGGCCGTAGTCGGGCGGCAGGGTGATTCCGGCGAGCGCCACCTTGGCGCCGCTGGCCTTTAGCGTCGCGACGATCTTGTCGAGGTTAGCGCGGGAGTCCGCGATGGGAAGGCCGCGCAGGCCGTCGTTGCCGCCTAGTTCGACGACCACGACCGCCGGCTTGAGCGCGAGGATGTGGTCGAGGCGCGCGACGGCGTCCTTGGTGGTGTTGCCGCTGATGCCTTCGTTGACGACACGGTAGTGATAGCCATGAGCGTCGAGATCGGCTTGCAGATAGTCGGGATAGCTGTCGCCGGGATCGGTTCCGTAGCCTGCGGTGAGGCTGTCGCCGAAGCAGACGACGATGGGGCGGTTGTCTGGCGTCGTCGCTGGCGGTGGTGTGGGAGCCTGCGGCTGCGCAGCGGGGACTGAATTGGTGGACGCAGACTGCTGTGCGGGTTGGTTTGGCTTGCATCCGCACATGCCTATGGTCACAGCCGCTAAGATAAGGAGAACTTCAATCTGTCGCATACGTATCAAGTTATCAGGAGGAGCGACGCCGGTGAATGCTATGGAAGGCAGGATTGCTCCGATGATTCATGTCGAGGGGCTGCACAAGTCGATTCGCAATGGGACGCGGACGGTGGATATTTTGAAGGGCGTGGATTTTACGATTCCGCAGGGCCAGTTTGCAGCGATCATGGGGGCGTCGGGCAGTGGGAAGTCCACGCTGCTCGGGTTGCTGGCGGGGCTGGACACGCCAAGCTCCGGTGATGTGCGGCTGAATGGAATTGCGATCAGCTATCTGCCGGAAGATAAGCTGGCGCAGGTTCGCGGGAAGACGATTGGATTTGTCTTTCAGTCATACCAGTTGATTCCGACGCTGACGGCTCTTGAAAATGTTTTGCTGCCGTATGAACTGAATGAGGGTGACACGCAGGATGGGTTGGCGCGGGCGCAGGATTTGCTGACCAGCGTTGGCCTCGGCGACCGGCTGGGACATTATCCGGTGCAGCTTTCCGGCGGCGAGCAGCAGAGGGTGGCGCTGGCGCGGGCGTTTATTTTGCGGCCTCCGATTGTGCTGGCGGATGAGCCGACGGGAAATCTGGACAGCACCAATGGAGAGCATGTGCTGGAGCTGCTGCTGAACCTGAACCGCAAGGAAGGCACGACGCTGGTGCTGGTGACGCACGATGCCGCGCTGGCAGCCTATGCCGACCGAAGGATTACGCTGCGGGACGGGTTGATCGTCTCCGATGAGATTAGCCGAAGTGCTACAGGTTCTGCGGGGATGGAGTAGCGATGGCGAGCCTTTCGTACCGCTCCGCCGCCAGGATTGCCGCACGCGAGATGCGTTCGTCGCGAGGCAAATTCTTCTTTGTGATTTTGTCGGTCGCGATTGGTGTTGCCGCGCTGACCGGCGTCCGTGGATTTTCTTCGTCGTTTCGCGCGACCCTGCTGACGCGGGCGCGGAGCATCATGGCGGCGGACGTTTCGGCGAGGATGTTTGAGCAGCCAACGCCCGAGCAGCAGAAGGGGCTCGACGAGATCGCAGCCGATGGCGTGGAGATGACGCCGGTGACGGAACTGCTGTCGATGGCGAGTTCGTCGAAGACGCTCGACCCGCTGCTGGTCTCGCTGAAGGCCGTCGATCCGGCGATGTATCCGTTTTATGGGACGGTGGAGCTAGCCCCTGCGGCTGCGCTGAAGAGTGTTTTGACGGCGAACAGTGTAGCCGTGGCGGATGACCTTCTGGTGCGGCTGCACATGAAGGTTGGCGATGATCTGAAGATCGGCAACAAGCTGTTCCGCATCGCTTCGGTGGTGGTGAATGAGCCGGACCGTCTGTCGGGAAACTTTGCAGCAGGGCCGCGAGTGCTGATCTCGCGTGAGGGGCTGGAGGCGAGTGGATTGCTTGCGCCGGGCAGCCATGCGGGGCAGAGATTTCTGTTCAAGCTGCCTGCTCCGCGAGACGGCAGCGCGATGCCGAACTCGAAGGTGTCTGCGCTGCGGGATCGGCTGGAGAAGCTGTTGCCGGAGTCACGAGTGATCGACTATCGTGAGACGAATCCGGCGTTGACGCAGGGGCTGGACCGGGCTACCAGCCTGCTGTCGTTGATGAGTCTGGTGGCGCTGGTATTGGGCGCAATCGGCGTTGGCATGGCGATGCGGGCGCACCTGCAGCAACGTCTGGATACGATTGCGATCATGAAGTCGCTGGGCGCGAGCTCCGCACAGATCATGAAGATTTATCTGTTGCAGACACTGCTGCTGGGGCTGTTGGGGGGAGTGATTGGCGTCGCGTTAGGCGTGGGGGTGCAGATGGCGTTTCCGCATCTGCTGGCGGGGCTGCTTCACATGCAGACCGTGATTCATGTGCAGGGCCGGACGGTGCTGACGGGGCTTGCCGTGGGCGTGTTGACAACTCTATTGTTTACGCTGCCTCCGCTGCTGGATATTCGCGGCGTGCGTCCGGTGTTGATTTTGCGCAGAGCGGTGGAGGAGAGTGACGATCCGTTTGTGACGGCGGTCTTTCGTAAGCTGCGGAAGAACGGAGCGCAGATTGGGGCTGCTGTTTTAATTCTCGCCGGACTGGCGGCGATTGCGACTACGCTGAGCGATTCCGCGATGGTAGGCGGAGTGTTTTCTCTGGGGCTGGTCTCCGTGTTGGCAATTTTGCTGGCAGCTTCGGCGCTGGTGCTTGCGGGCTTGAAGTGGTTTCTGGGGCGGACGCGGTTGAGATTGCCATCGGCGGTTCGGCATGGGCTGGCGAACCTCTATCGCCCGGGCAATCCTTCGGCTGCTCTGCTGGCGGCGCTGGGACTTGGCGTGATGCAGATCATGACGGTCTACTTTGTGCAGCAGGCGGTGGTGCGCGAGCTGCACATCAGCAGTGCGCCGAACCTGCCGAACGTCTTTCTGGTGGACATCACGCCGAGCGAGATTGACGGCGTGCGCGTGCTGCTGAAGTCACAGCCGAGCGTGACCGTACCGCCGGAGATGCTGCCCGTGGTCTCGTCGCGCATCGTTGCGATTGACGGCGTTGCGGCAGATCAGGCAAAGCTGAAGAACTTTCCCAAGCGGATGCTGCAATCGATCTCGCTGACCTGGGCTGACAGTGCGCCGCCGGGAACCAGCGCGGTTGCAGGGAAGTGGTGGCAGGTGGGAGAGAAGTCGCCGGTGGTGGCGGTGAGTCAGCGCGATGCGGAGCGGCTTGGGGTCAAAGTTGGATCGCATCTTACGTTTGCCGCGCAGGACTCGCGCTTTACCGCGACCGTGGTGGCGTTGACCAAGGCGGACGGGCAACATGCGTATTCGCGGGCGGCGTTCGTTCTGCCTCCGGCTACGCTGGCAGGGCTGCCTGTGGTCTGGTACGGAGGCGTTCATGCCGATCCGGCGCGAGTGGGAGAGTTGCAGCGTGCGCTCTTCAAGGCCTATCCGACGGTGACGGTCATCAACGTGGCGCAGGCGCTCGAGACGGTGCGGTCGGTGGTGATCCAGATTACGTATGTGATCCAGTTTCTGGCGGCATTCTCGATCTTTGCCGGGATCATCATTCTGGCCAGCAGCATCGCCGGAACGCGGTATCGCAGGATCAGGGAAGTGGTGGTATTGAAGACGCTGGGAGCGACGCGGCGACGGATCGCGACCATCTTCTCGATTGAGTTTGCGGTGCTGGGTTTGGTCGCTGGGATAGTTGGTATTACCTTTGCCAACCTGATTGCGCGAGTTTTGCTGCATCGGATGAACGTGGTCTTCCATTGGCAGTGGCGATGGTCGGCGGCGGCGTTAGTGGGAACGGCAGCCTTGACGGTTGCGACCGGATGGGCGGCGAGCCACCGGATTCTAGGGCAAAAACCGCTGGAAGTGCTTCGAGAAGAATAGGTTAAAGAACGACGCCTGGACCGGAAAGGGCCTGCTGTTTTTGTTTAATCATAGGGGAATAATTTTTCTATTGACATTCATTTCTTCGCTGCCGTAGATTTCATTGCGGCTCACAAAATTACAAATTGATCAGACCAAAAGACTGACGAAGAGCCTATGCAGTTTCTAAGGAGACCACCCGGGATGCGATTCAAGGACATGTTGCGCAGGCAGGAAGAGCTAAAAGCAGGGTTTGCAAGATGGAGGAGTGCAGGAGTTGTTCTCGCTGTATTTGTCGGCTGCACCTTGCTGGTGAACCCGGCAATGGCCCAGACCGCTGGTCAAGGCGCTATTCAGGGAACAGTTCAGGATGCAACCGGAGCGGTGGTTCCCAATGCGACGGTCATAGCGACTGATAACGCAAGCGGTGTATCGACGACCCGCAAGAGCTCTTCGGCAGGCTTGTTCACCATTACTCCCCTGATTCCCGACGCCTACACGGTGACGGTGACGGCTCCCGGATTTCAGACCTCCAAGCAGAAAAACATCGTCGTCAACGGACTTTCGGTGACCGGCTATAACCCCACGCTGACGGTGGGGAGCACGGACCAGACCGTGACCGTGACCGAGGCCCCGCCGCAGTTGCAGACGACCAATGCCACGCTCGGCACCGTGATCGACAACAAGACCTACGAGAGCCTTCCTATCCTGATGAACGGACAGCAGCGTGACCCTACCGCCTTCGCGGCATTGGCGCCCGGCGCGCAGAGCGGAGCACGTGCACCGATCATCGGTGGAACGGGCAACTATCTTGCTGAAGTCTATGTTGACGGTATTCCCACGACCACCTCGAACCAGCAGGGCGACAATCGTGTCGTCTCCAACTCCGTCCCTGTGGAAGCAGTCGACCAATTGCAGGTAATTACCAGCTCTCCTTCGGCGGAGTATCAAGGGGCTGGAGCGATCAACTTTACGACCAAATCGGGCGGCAGCAAGTATCACGGAACCGTGGCGGATTTTATTCGCAACACGGCGTTCGATACCTGGGGCTTTGTGCCCCCTGCGGCGACGAAGCTGAACGCTCAAGGACAGACAGTCCCGGCTGGCAAGCCAGTGGAGCATCAGAATGAATTCGTCGTCTCGGTCGGAGGCCCGGTCCCCTTTACCCGGCACAAGGGCTTTTTCCATGTGACCTACGACAAGTTTCACAGTCGTAGTGGAGTCAATCCAGCTCAGGAGACTGTTCCTACTTCGCTCATGACGCAGGGAAACTTCAGTGAATTGCTGGGGAAAGATGCAAAGACCGGCATTGCGAACGGCCAGATCTACGATCCTCTCACCGCTGCGGACTGCACGGCGCATAATACCGGTGGCACTCCGTGCCGCTATCAGTTTGGTTATGGTCCTGGTGGCGGAGTCGGGCCGAATGGAAACCCGGTTCAGACTGGTACGCCGAATGTAATTCCGGCCAGCGAGATCTCTGGAATCTCTCAGTATGAACAGAAGTTCCTGCCGACTCCAACCAGCTCCGGACTTGTAAACAACTACCTTGCCGGACAAGGTGTTACGGGCTATGACAACTGGGAGATCGCAAGTAAGTTCGACTACGATCTCACCTCATCGCAACGGCTGTCTTTCGTCTATACGCATGGTGTCCGCCAGTCGGTTGGATACGGCGCTACGTTGCCGTTGCCCTATACCAATGGCGACACCTCGGCCATCTCTCCGACCATCCTGATTCTTGAGCATTCTATCGTTCTTACGCCTCACCTCGTAAACCAATTGACCTATGGCTTCTCCCGCTTCCCGCAACCTGTTTCGAGCCCGACCTATGGCCTGAAGCAATATAGCGCCGCCACGGCAGGGATCACGGGCTTGCCTCCGGGACAGGCGGCAGACGCTTTTCCTGGAACCAAGTTCAGTGCCAGCACGTTGTTCCCCAACGCCATTACGACATGGACAGAAGCCGGTGCATCCGATGCCACGCATAACGTCGTTCCCAATGCTTACACCCTGGTCGATAACCTGCACTGGGACAAGGGCCGCCACTCGATGACGTTCGGAATCCAGACCCAGTGGCTTCAGGACAATACCTCCAGCCAGAGTGGGCCTTCCGGCATCTACACCCAGACTTTTTCGCCGAACGACACGGCCAACTTTGCGGGGTCTACTCTTAACAGCACAGCCAACGGTTTTGCCTATGCCAGCTTTCTGCTAGGCGCAGTCAACAGCGGCGGTACCGGAATTCAGGCGTTTGACGAGACGGGTGGCCGTTATCATCCCATCTCGCCTTACTTCCAGGATGACTTCAAGGTGACTCCCAAACTGACGATCAACATTGGCTTGAGATATGACTACCTGCCTCCCTACCATGAAGTGCAGGACCGCTTCAGCTTCTTCAATCCGACCGCGATCAACTCTGTGACCGGAACTGCCGGACGGTTGGAGTTCGCGGGCCATCGCGGTTCTGACATCAGTTGCGAATGCCGAACCCCGGTGCACACCTATTGGAAGAACTGGGGACCGCGTCTGGGCTTTGCGTACTCCGTCAACGACAAGACGGTCGTGCGCGGCGGATACGCGTTGGCCTATTCGCGCGCTGGTGGCGTAGGTGGACGTGCGGGCGACTCGACTGGAACGGGGCAATCCGGTTTTACGGCGAACCTCATTCTGCCGGCGGCAGTTAGCAGTGGAGTTGGTGCAGGACCTTCCTATTACCTGAACAATAGTGCTGGGTTCCAGGCCGCAGGCATGGCTAACACCACCTTCGGAGGTTCTGGCTTTGTGCTTCCGGCGCCCACCACACCCTCAGCCACAGCCTTGAACAACGGCATTGGAAACTATGTAAACGCCGCCGGAAAATATGTATCGGCAGGCAGCGCTCCGGGATATGCCGATCCTTACCTTTCGGGTCGCGCCCCTGAGTTTTCCTTTTACAACCTTGGCGTTCAGCGCGCGATTACCAACGACCTCACCATCTCGGTGAACTACGCAGGCAGCCAGTCTCACTTCGTTGCCGGTGCAGGTGTTCCGGGCTTCTGGTCAGGCCAGATCGATCCTGCGCACATCGCTGCGACCGGATCCGTTCTTGCCAGCGATGGCGTCACCAATATTCTGAATGCACCGGCCACCCCGGCAAACATTGCGATTGCCCAGGCTGCTGATTCCTCGATTCAAATTCCTGCCTTCTTCGCTGCCGCTGGTAAGATTAGCAAGACGCCGACGATTGGCCGGGCTCTGCGACCGTTTCCGCAGTATTCCAGCCCACCCAGCCCCACGTGGGATAACGTCGCGAATATCAGCTATAACTCGCTGCAGATTACGCTTGCCCAGAGAGAGTGGAAGGGGTTGAGCTATACCCTCAACTACACCTACTCAAGAAATCTGGGCGATGACGGTACTGTTCGCAGCGCATTTCCAGTTCCGGCTGCAGTCTCGTCCAGTGGAATTGCCATACCAGGAAACAACCGGGGCGACCGCGACCTGACGGCAACGGATACTCCGGAAAACCTCAATATCTACGGCGTTGACGACCTGCCTTTTGGCAAGGGCCACATCGGCGGCGACAACTTCCTGGTTCGCAATCTTCTGGGCGGCTGGGCGCTGTCGGGAATCTTCAGCTATCACTCGGGCACGCCGCTGCTGATTGTGGGTTCTGGTTGTACTGCACCTTCGCAGGGAACCTGTATGCCTGACCTGAATCCTGACTTCCATGGTTCTGTTCGCAAGAACGGCAGCTTCGGAAAGGGCATCACCGCTGCTCATCTCAATGCAATTCAATATATTGACCCGAACGCGTTCCAGTCGCCGGCATCCTTCGCTCTTCCGGCGTCGGCTATCGCTGCAGGTGCCACGCCGGTCACCAAGATCGGCAATGCTCCCCGCAGCGCGGCGCTGGGCTTGAGAAATCCCGGAAAGTACAACCTCGACATGAGCCTCCGTCGCACCTTCAACATCACGCCGGAGCGGGTGAAGTTCATCTTCCAGGTCGATTGCACCGATGTTACCAATAAGGTCACATTCGGCGGAATCAATGTCACCTGGTCGCCTGCGTCGACTGTTCTTGGACAGGTAAGCTCCGCCAGCGGAAATCGTGACTTCCAGTTCTCAGGGCGAGTCAACTTCTAACTTTTCATGTAGTCCCCTCCAGGCGGGCAGATCGCGCTGTTTGCGTCTGTCCGCATTTTTTTTATTTGTAGACTTCATTGCGGGAGAAAAATATGGGTCGTTTTGGCTGGAAGTATAGTGCGTTGGTTCCGGTATTGCTATTGAGCTTTGGCTTGCAGGAGGCCATGGCGCAGCAGGTGTCGTATGAACATGCGACGGCGAAGCAACTGGCAGGCATTGCCAAGGACAACTCGCGGCACTTTGGCGACGACCCGGATGATCCGGGCCCGCTGGCTACCGATCTCTCCTATAAGATCGCGCCCGCCGAGGTGGGCAAGGCTATGCGCAAGGTTGCGGACTGGCAGCTTGCGCGGTCCGAGCCTTACTTCGACCGCATCTGGACGTGGAGCATTCTGTACAGCGGCTTCATGGCTACTTCGGAGTCGCTGGACGACGCAAAGTATCGCGACGCCATGATGGCCATGGGAACGAAGTTCGACTGGAAGCTGCGCTCGCATCTGCCCAACGCAGACGACCAGAGCGTAGCGCAGACTTACCTTGAGCTTTATCTCTTAAAGAAGGACCCGGCGATGATGGAGCCGACACGCAGCGAACTGGATGCGGTGCTGGCTGCGCCACGTATGTCGAAGAGCCCCGGCAAGGAGCTGCCCTGGTGGTGGTGCGATGCGTTGTTCATGGGGCCTCCGGTGTGGGCGCGGATGTATGCTGCGACCGGCGACCAGAAATATATCTCTTACCTCGACGAAGAGTGGTGGAAGACCTCAGATCTGTTGTATGACACGAAGGAACATTTGTATGCGCGCGATGCGAGCTATCTGACCAAGACCGAGGCCAATGGGCAGAAGATGTTCTGGGGGAGGGGAAATGGTTGGGTGATGGGCGGGATTGCACGGACACTCGAATATCTGCCGAAGGACGATCCGGCCCGCCCGAAGTATGTGAAGCAGTTGCAGGAGATGTCGGCACGCATCGCTTCGCTGCAGGGCAAGGATGGATTGTGGCGCTCGGGTCTGCTCGATCAGAGCAACTATGCGCTGCCGGAGATGTCGGGCTCTGCCTTGATGACCTACGCGATGGCCTGGGGCGTCAACCAGGGGATACTGAGCCGGAAGGTTTATCGCCCTGTCATCGAGAGGGCGTGGGCCGGAATGTTGCACCATGTTTACGCTGACGGACGGTTAGGCTGCATCCAGCAAACAGGTGCGGAGCCTGCGCCGTTCAAGGCCAGTTCGAGCTATACCTACGGCGTTGGTGCCTTCCTTTTGGCGGGAAGTGAGATTCGAGAAATGGGCAGCCATTCCTCAGCAGGTAAACGCGTACATTGAAGGCGAGTTAGGTTGTAGGATGGATAGGTCTTGCAATTTAAAGTACGTGGGTGTGGCAGATGAAGCTGGATAGAGTGGAGGCGCTGCGCGTGCACAAGCAGCGGTTTGGGCTTGTGGGGCACGCGTTCGGCGCTCCGGCGCGGGTTAATTTAATCGGCGAGCATACGGACTATACGGGCGGCTTCGTCATGCCCATGGCGATTGACTTCGCCACGGTCGCTGTCGTCAGTGCACGCGACGATGGACGTGCCGTATTTTATTCGCTGAACTTTAACGAGCAGGTCTCGTTCGACATTGCTTCGCTGGGACGGACGCCACAGGGACACTGGAGCGACTATCCGCTGGGGGTGGTGTGGAGTCTGGCGCAGGAAGGCATTACTGTGAGTGGGTTCAGCATGAGCCTCTCCGGTAACGTGCCCGTAGGCGCGGGGTTAAGTTCCTCGGCCTCGCTGGAGGTTGCGACTGCGATGGCTTTGTTGTCGCACGCGGGCAAAGAGCTTCCGCTGAAGACAGTGGCGACGCTCTGTCGCCGAACCGAAAACGAGTTTGTCGGTGCCAAGAGCGGCATTATGGACCAGTTCATCGTGGCCGGAGGCATTGCCGGACGAGTGATGCTGCTCGATTGCCGATCGCTCGAGTTTGAGCTGCTGCCTTTGCCGTCCGAGGTGCGCGTGGTGATCTGCAACTCGATGGTGCAACATGCGCATGCCGGCGGTGAATATGGCGACCGCAGTGATGAGGTGACAGCCGGGCAGGAAGTGCTGCAACGGGAGCGGCCGGGAATCAAGCTGCTGCGGGATGCGACGCTGTCGGACCTCGAGGCCTGTAAGGACAAGATGAGCGCGGTCAGCTTTGCGCGGTGCAGGCACATCATCAGTGAAAACGCGCGGGTGATGGAGGCCAAAGATGCCTTGCTGCGGGGAGATGTGAAGCGGTTTGGGGAGCTGATGGTCGAGGCCCACGCGAGTATGCGCGACGACTTCGCAGCCAGTTCGCCTGAGGTCGATACGCTGGTCGAGATCGCCATGCGCCAGCCCGGTTGTTTCGGGGCGCGGATTACCGGCGGCGGCTTTGGCGGATGCACAGTCAATCTGGTCAGCGTGGATAAGGCAGAGGCATTTGTAGAAGCGGTTCGCAACGAGTACAAGGCTACGCTGGGTATTTCGGCTGACTGCTTCATCAGCGCTCCTACCGACGGCGCGCTGGCAATGGCGGCGAAGGGCGGTGTGCAGTGAATCCATTAGCGCAGAAAAATCCTCATCGCCGGTTTAACCCTTTGAAGCAGGAGTGGGTGCTGGTCTCGCCCAACCGGACGCAGCGTCCGTGGCAGGGGCAGATGGAGAAGCCCGTAGTTGCGGCGGCGTTGACCTACGATCCAGACTGCTATCTTTGTCCGGGCAATGTTCGCGCAGGTGGTGCGCGGACGGACAAGTACACGAGCACCTATGTCTTCGAGAACGACTACGCCGCGCTGAAGCTCGACGCTCCTCTCTTTTCCAGCGACGAAGAAGGCAAGGGAATTCTTATCGCGGAGGGCGAGAGTGGCGTTTGCCGCGTGATCTGTTTTTCGCCGCGACATGACCTGACGCTGGCGAAGATGTCGGTGCCTGAGATTCGCGAAGTGGTAGACGTTTGGGCGGAGCAGTACCGGGAGCTGGGCGCGCGGGACGATATCTCCTACGTGCAGGTGTTCGAGAACCGCGGCGCGATGATGGGCGCGAGCAATCCTCATCCCCATGGACAGATCTGGGCCAGCCGCTCGATTCCGAACGAGGTGGTTCTGGAGCTGCGCGGGCAGGGCGAGTATCTGCGCGAGCATGGCTGCTGCCTGCTCTGCGCTTACCGCGAGCTGGAGGTTCGGCTCGGCGAGCGGGTGATTGCGAAGAATGAAAGCTTCGTTGCCGTGGTTCCTTACTGGGCGGTCTGGCCGTTCGAGGTGATGATTCTGCCGCTGCGGCACATTGCCGATGTGGAGGCGATGACCGAGGCCGAGCGGAATGACTTTGCCGCTATATTGCAGTCGGTGACTTCGACCTACGACCGTGTCTTCGATACTCCGTTCCCCTATTCGATGGGTCTGCATCCCAAGCCTTCCGATGGGGAGGAGCATCCCGAGTGGCACTTCCACGCTCACTTCTATCCTCCGCTGCTGCGGTCGGCGACGATTCGGAAGTTCATGGTTGGCTATGAGCTTCTGGGGTCTCCACAACGGGACATTACAGCGGAGAGCGCCGCCGAGGTATTGCGTCAGGCGGCTGCGCGTGCGGTTTGAAGTACCCTCCCCGGGTACCTTTCCTCTAAAGTATTGATTCCAGGTACTTTATTTGTAAAGTCTTGATTTCAGTTTAATTCTACTGAATTTGAGGAAACTGTTTTGCAGTTTTGCCGGATTTATTTTATGAGAGCAAAGTTGTTTATTTTGTTAATATTACATGGATTCTTGGTAGTAATGCTTCAAGTGGTTGGGCTTGACGGTTTTTTGCCCGAAGTTGAGGTTGGATTGGGACGAGAAGGCAAAGCAATTTAGAGCGGTTCTCCTCCCGATGTAGCTTTAGTTATTCGAGCAAAACGCAGATTCCCTTCGGGAATGACAAACAAAAAGAAAGCCACGACTGAGAGGAAGTAGCGATAGTCGTTTTCGGCTTTGCCTTCACTCCGGCCTTCGGCAGGGCGGATACCGCTTCGCGGCATGTTTTGGCACCTCTGTATTGATACGACCTAGTTTTCTGAGGGCATCGCGGCATGACCTATGGGTGTTTTCCAGAATTATGTTGACAGCGTTATGCGGGATGATTTTGTATTAGGCCTTCAAATTCAGATACAGCGGTTGAATTTATGGGAATGGTTTCTACTACATGCCTACTGCATCTCCAGCCGCTCCCATCGCCCCTTACCGGGCTCACCGCGAAAGGCAGCGCCGCCGCATCATGGCTGCGGCGCAGAAACTCTTCGACGTGCGAGGCACTGACCGGGTGACGATGGCGGAGATCGTCTCTGCGGCAGGGATTCGGGCCTCGACGTTGTACGAGTATTTCTCGAACAAGGATGAGGTGGTCTGGGCCCTGGTTGAAGAGATGATGGTGCAATCCTCTGAAAGGATTCGAGAGGCCACCGAAGACGCTGCGGACCCCCCCTGGCAAAGATCACCGCTCTGCTCGAGGCTTTTGGAGACGAGTTGGCCGATCATCCTGCGCGGGTGCGCTTTATGGCGCAGTTCGATGCGATGTATGCGCTCGACGGATCGGTTGAGCGGCTGGTGGCCCTTGAAGAGCAGATATTTCCCGGCCGTTTCGAGGGGTTTGCCGCTCTGATACGGGATGGCATTGCAGACGGTTCGCTGCGCCCCGACCTGAACCCGGACCTGACCATGCACGCAATCGTGAACGCTGCGATTGGAGCGCAGCGGCGATTGGCATCGCTGGGAGATCGAGTGGAAAAAGAGTACGGCCAGCCCATCGAGATCCTCTTCCGCGAGACCGTGCGCGTACTCCTGCTGGGCCTGCGCGCGACCTGATTGACGATCGCAACGAATTTACGACTCACCACATTGGCAGCAAAAGGGAGACTTACGATGCAAAGAACACACCGTTTGATGGTCCTGACCGCTTTCGCCACACTGCTTCTTTCTACAATCTCAATGCAAGCCGCGCAGCCTCCGTCGCCGCGGCAACAACTCAACGCAGATGCGAATTGGAAGTTTTTGCTGGGCGACCCTGCCAATGCCGAAGCGTCTTCGTTCGAGGATGCCGGCTGGCGCACGGTGAACTTGCCGCACGATTGGAGCATCGAAGAAGCTCCGAATGAGAAGAACCTGGCCGGCTCGGGTGGGGGATACTTTCCTGCCGGTATTGGCTGGTATCGAAAGAGCTTTACTGCTCCTTCCAATTGGAAAGGGAAGGAGGTCAGCGTCGAGTTCGATGGCGTGGCGTCGAACGCCACCATCTATCTCAACGGCAGAAAACTCGGCATTCATCCTTATGAGTACACCAGCTTCCGGTTTGACCTGACGCCTGAGATCAAGTTCTCCGGGAAAAATATTCTTGCAGTGCGGGTCGATGATTCACAGCAGCCAAGCAGCCGCTGGTATAGCGGATCGGGCATCTACCGGCATGTGCGCCTCGTCGTTACAGAACCGCTGCATGTTGCGCCATGGGGAGTCTTCGTCAGCACTCCCGAAGCGACCAGCGCGAATGCGAGTGTGGTTGTCCGCACTCAGGTACAAAACGAATCTGCGGAATCAACTGAAGCGACCGTCAGGACAACACTGCTTTCGGCAGACGGGCATCCAGTCGCCAAAGAGGAATCGCCATTGCAGGTTGGAGCTGGCGCCCACGAAGAAGCCACCCAGAAGATTGCGCTGGTGAACCCCGCTCTGTGGTCTCCTGCAACTCCAACGCTCTATCGGGCTGTCACCGAAGTTATACGCGGCGGCAAAGTCGTTGATCGGGTCGAGACCAGCTTCGGCGTTCGCTCGCTCTCGTGGTCGGTCGATAAAGGGCTGCTGTTGAATGGCCAATCCATCAAGCTTGTGGGAGGAAGCGTTCACCATGACGATGGGCCGCTTGGAGCCGCGGCGTTTGACCGGGCTGAAGAACGCAAGGTCGAGCTTCTGAAGGCTGCGGGCTTCAATGCGGTGCGCACGGCGCACAATCCGCCGTCGCCTGCTTTTCTCGATGCATGTGACCGCCTCGGCCTGCTTGTGCTGGATGAGCCGTTCGATGTGTGGACGAAGAGCAAGGTCAAATACGACTATGCGCGTTTCTTCAACGATTGGTGGCAGCGCGACATCGACTCCATGGTGATGCGTGACCGGAACCATCCGTCGATCATCGTCTGGGGCATTGGTAACGAGATTCCCGAGGCGTGGACACCGAAGGGTGGGCCGATCGCAAAACAACTCGCTGACCGCGTGCGTTCGCTCGACGATACCAGGCCATTGACCCAGGCGTTTCCGGGTGCGACTTATACCCCGAGTGTCGATGCGGTGATGTCTCATCTCGATATCGGTGGCTACAACTACAACCTGAAGCAGAACCAGGCCAAGGACCATGAACGGGTTCCGAGCCGAATCATGATGACGACTGAATCGTTGCCGTCGGCTGCGTTCGATAACTGGAAGCTGGCTCACGAACACTCGTACATTCTTGGTGAATTTGTATGGACCGCGATGGACTATCTCGGAGAATCGGGAATTGGGAGTTGGTCCTACGCGACGCCGGAGCAGGAAGAGCAGGTAGCGAAGGTTGCTTCGATGATGGGCCAGATGATGGCCAACATGGGTGCCGATGGAAAAGATCCCTTCGAAGCGATGGCGCAACAGAAAGATGCGCCTCCAAACCCGATGATGAAGCTGATGTTTCCCGGCTTTCCATGGCATGCGGCAGATTCGGGAGATATCGACCTGACCGGATATCGAAAGCCGCAGTCTTACTATCGAGACATTCTGTGGAACGGTGGAGACAGGGTCTTCGCCACTGTGCGGCTTCCGGAGCCGGAGGGCAAGAAGATCGTTGCCATCGGTTGGTCAGTTTATCCGACGCTACCGAGCTGGACTTGGCCGGGACAGGAAGGAAAGGACATGCAGGTGGAGGTCTATGCAGGCACGGAAAAGGTGCGCCTGTATCTCAATGACAAGCTCGTGGGCGAGATGCCGACCGGGGTAGAGCAGGAATGCAAGGCTCTGTTCACCGTTGCCTATGCGCCGGGTACGCTGAAGGCTGTCGGCGTCAATGGCGATCGCGAGGTGACTACGGATGTGCTGCAGACACTGGGCGATCCTGTGAAGATTCGTCTTACGGCTGATCGCAAGGTACTACACGCAGATGGCGAAGACCTCTCCTTTGTCACGGTGGAGGCACTCGATGCCCAGGGGCGGCTCCAACTCAACACTTCAGCGGAGGTGAAGTTCGCGATCAGTGGTCCGGGAACGATCATCGCTGTGGGTAGCGGAGATGGAAGAAGCACGGAGGCGTATCAAGGGAACCAGCGAGCCCTCTTTCATGGACGTGCGCTTGTCGTCGTGCGGACGACCAGAACGTCCGGCTCTATTCGACTGGCAGCCAGCGCACCGAGCATGACTTCGGCCGAGGTGAACATCCGCACCGAGGCGGCAAAGCCGGTGATGGAGTTGCGATAGCTGGACCTTTGATCTGGCGAGAGCGCAGGGGCTTTATAGCAAATTCCCCGATGGTGTAGAGCGTTATAGATCGGGCCTTCAGCCCTCATATTTCGGGGCACGCATACCCAGGGCTTCGCCCTGGGCTGGTATGAGCCGCGCCGTTGGCGCTCTAATGCGATAAACCCGCTCTACACCATCAAAGAATTTGCTCTAGATTTTTTACTTTTGCGTTTTTGTGGTGGCCTTCCTCTTCCGGCTTGGCAGAGCGACTTCGCGGATGTCTGGTGGCGGGTCGCCGAGCGGCTGCGTTCCTGAGGGGAGAGTGATGTTCTGGTAGGTCACACTGCCTGGAGCAGGTTGGAAGGGCGTTGTGCCGAGGTAGACGGGCTCCCCTTTAGTGTTGGTCATGGCGATAAAAAGAGGCGGCGTGGGCTGCGTGTCTTTGCCTGCAACTGCTGCGATATTGAACAGGAAGTATCCGGTGTCGTCGGTGTAGGCAAAGCCATAGGGTTGCTGGTAGTTTTTTTGACCGTCGACGAGGAAGACGGTGTACCGGGCATGGGCCTTCAAATCTGAGCTGTAGACGCGACCGTGGAGTACCCATCCATCGGCGGCGACCTGCGGCGCAGGCGTATCGAGTTCCTGATGGGCGGCCGAGATGCGCGCGACTTTTGCGGCTCCGACTTTGACGGCCGATTCGGCTGCTTTGACGTTGGGGTCGTCGGGGCCATATTGCTTCTTGAGGGTTTCGGCGGTGCGCTTCAACTGCGAGAGGCGTGCCTGGTGCACCATCTTCAGATTCAGGATGGTTTGCGAAGACCCGGCGTCGGCGGAGGCGAGGGTGGCGGCGGTGGTTGCGCTGATCTGAGCAGGAGTCGGCGCGGTGCTGTTGGTGGCGGTGCTCTTTCCGGTGGTGCTGGAGCTTGTACTCATGGTTTGAGTCCTTTCGCTGCTCTTTCCTGTGCGATGCGATCTTCACTGTTACGTGGGCGCTATTGCTTTTGAAGTCTGGCGCAGATGTTGTCGGTGAACGCGTTGATGATGGCGAGGTTTGAGGTATCGATTTTATTTGCGCCCTCGACGAGCAGACAGAAGGTGGAGATATTCTGCGTGGTGATGTTGAAGGGTGCAACGGTGATGCCGGATAAGAAGACGGAGGCGGCGGATTCCTGGAACCGATTGCCGGTGACCGTGAGGGTGCCTGCGGCAAGAAGGGCGTCGAAGAAGGCATCGATGGTGGCGCTGTCGAACCAGAGCTGATTGTTGGAGAAGATAAGGTTGTCGGTGCTGATGATGGTAACGGAGGTGATGGACCTCTGGCGGTCGACGCGCGCCTCCAATTGGCAGATGTTGTTGGTGAAAAGCACGGTGCCGTTGGAGGATGCGGAAAAGTTTGCAGGCGCCGCCGACATGCTGTAGCCAGCCAGCCCATGGTTGACCCCTGAAGGAGAGGTCGTGGCGGCTGCTTCGAGGGCTGTCCCGAGATTAAGAATGAGCACGGTCTGGGCGATCGGTGTTCCCCGGCCGCGGATGGTGCCGCCGCAGGTGAAGTGGTTGTTGGAGATGGCGAAGGGGCCTAGGCCGATGGCGACGAAGGCCTGGCCGAGGGCTACGCGAACCACATTTTCTTCCACGCGGAGAGCGGGGAGACCGGGCTCAAAGAGAGCCTTGGAAAACGAGGTGAGCGCGCTGCTGTCGGTGACGGAAGGCGGCGTAACGATGGCGATCACGATGCCGCCGTGGATGCCGCCCGGGTTGGCGGTGGTTTCACTTGAGGGGGCCTGAGTCCAGTCGCGGGTTTCGAGGATCTGGTTGCGGCTGATCTCGACCATTTCGCCGATGAGGACGAAGATACCGTTGGCCTTGATGCCGGGCTTGCTGCCGAAGTTGGTGATGGCGTTGTCGCGGATGACGAGGTTCTCGACGGACGCAACGCTGATGGCTCCGTAGGGAGTGGAGGTTCCGGCATTGACGGTCCCTACGGTGGCGAATGAGTTTGTCTCGGTGGTGCCGGTTAGATTGGCGGTGCTTGCGGTTGCGGAGTGGACAGAGGCTCCGAAGGTGTTGACGTCGGCGGTGTCGCGCAGCAGCACGTTGGTGATGGTGTTCGAGGTGATGGTGAGATTTGTGATGGAGATGATTTCAAAGACGGTGTGCAGATCGAAGAAGCCCGCGGGGCCGATGCCGCACATGCCCATGTTGAGGATGCGGTTGTGGTCAATGAGGATGTCGATCAGCGGGCCGCCAGCGACGATGGAGCCTCCGGTGGTACCGGTGCCGGGGGGAACGTTGGTGGGCGGCTGCAGGGTTCCGGTGGTGGAGCAGGGGTCTTCCTGTACGACGATCACGCCGATGGTCGAGCCGGTGTCGTCGCCGTTGGCGTCGAGAACGTCGAAGCTGCCGAGGGTGATGCCGTTGCCGCGACCGCCCTGGATGAGATTGTCGATGATAAAGACACTGCGCGATCTACCGCCGATCTGGATGCCGCCCTGATTTTTGGCGACCTTTACGCTCACGAAGACGGCCGTGTCCGCTTCCTGCACGAGGGCTGCTTCGGGAGTAGCAGCCTGTTGCTTTGCGGCTGCCTTGGAACGCTTCTGCGCTGTTTGTCCGGCGGCCTTTTGGCTGGCCAAGGCGCTGGCGCTCTTCGGGACGGCTGCGGCAGGAGCGGCTGCGGTTGTGGCTGCCTCCGCGCTTGCTGACGCAGGGCTGGAGGTCAGATCGTTGGCGACCGCCGTGGACATCCACTCGTTGAAGATGGCGGTGGATTGGATGCCGACAAAGTTGCGATCGATGTGGATCTCCTGACCGCTGACCCAGATGGCTGGCCAGGTGCTTGCGACGTCCTGCATGGCCACGCGGTTGTTGTCGATGCGCAGCAGGCGAACTTGCTTGGCGAGGATCGCGGGCAGAGTCGAGGCGGTGAGGAAGAGGTCTTTTACGGTGATGTCGATTGTGCCGAAGAGGTTGAAAGCTCGCGCGCTGGAGGTGGCGGCGGAGTTCTGTTGGACGTTCACAGCTTCGATGACCACGCCGGTCTGGACGACCAGATCCCCGGTGCCGTCGATGAGAATGCCGACCTCATCGGTGTCGGCTTCGACAGCAAAGTCGCGCAGTTGAATGTGCGATGAGTTCGCAATGGAGATGACTGCGTTGAACTCGCTGGGGGGCGGCGCAGGCGCCGCAGCAGTAGCGGTTGAAGGCGGGGCTGCAGCGGCCTGACCGGTCGCCGGGTCTATGCGAGCAGACGGAGAAGATGGTGGAGGCGCAGGCTTAAGAGAGGGAGAGGCGAGCCGGGTCTGGTAGCCGCAACCATGGACGATGACGTCGTGGCGGTCCTGGATGAAGACGTGCTCGTAGTAGCGGCCGGGCAGGATGCAGACCTCGCCGCCTGCGTCGGGCAACGCCTGGATGGCGGCCTGGATGGAGGTGTACTTGCCGAAGCTTTCGACGCCGTCGCCAACCGTGACGGTGCAGCAGCCGCAGGAGCCGCCTTCGCAGGGCTCCACAGGATTGCGGCAGTCAGTGGCGGTTCCGGCGGCGAAGTTGACGACGGAGAGGCCAGTGTAGTGGTGGTGAATTCCGCGCGGAGGAGCGTTGTTGAGCTGCTCGATGCTGCCGTCGGCGGTGCGAGCGGCGAAGGTCCAGAAGTCGCCGGTGTTGAAGGAGCCGGTGGCCGAGCTGAGGCCGAAGGAGACGGTGACGCCGTTCTCGAGAATGACTGCGGTTCCGGCGGCGGGGATGAGGATTTCGCCGGTGCTACCGGCGGCGCCGAGGTCGGTGATGAGCGTGGTGCCGTCGCTGGCGAAGACTTTGCCAGACTGGTCCCAGCGGCGGATGCGGGTGTGGCGGCTGGGCGTGGTCTGGTTGGAACCGTCGACGGGGAAGCTGGTGGCGCTGACGTTCGCATCGAGAGTAATAGTCATTGCAGCGAAGTCGATGGTGTCGATGAGATGCAGTTCGCCGGGCAGACCGGCCAGTTCGAGGTCGTCGTCGATCACTTCGATCCAGTTGCCGGGCGCGAAGCCGAGCACCTGGTCGCGGCCCATGCTGAGCACGGTGAGCTGACTGGCTGCAACTCCTACAGAGTTGGTCACTCCGAGGATTCCGGTGACGCCGGTTTCGACGGAGGCATCGTCGCGCGACCACTTGAAGGTCGCCGTGCCGATGGAGCCGCTGGTATGGACTTCGACGCGGTAGTTCTGGTTTTCCATACCGGTGTAGCCGGTGTTGGTGGTGAGGCAGCAGGGGCCGGAGGGCGTGTTGGCGATGGGCGCGGTGGTCAACAGACCGCTTGAGGCCGCTGGCCATGGACTGCCAGCGGTGGCGCAGGTGACGCCTGCATTCATGGCGGCGAGCTTGACCTGCCAGACGGTCTGAAGACGTCCAGTGGTGTCGATGCCGACGGCGGGATCAATGAGGTTCGAGTCTTCGAGATAGGTGACCTCGCGTGTCCAGACATCGAGATACGCGAGGAAGGTGCCGCCGCCTGTGGGCAGCGTGACGCCCGGTAGCCAGGGTTGACTGGTGAAGGAGATGGCGCCGGTCTCTGTCGACGGCGGAGGCTGGGGCGAGCCGGAGAGCTCGGCCAGTGCGGAGTCCCAGGTTGCGGCGGCGAGGTCACCATGATTTTCCGCAAGCAGGCCATCGATGTACATTCGTCCGGGGCCGATGGTGAGGTTGCCTGCGCCATCGAGGGTGATGAGGAAGGCGTAGGGAGTGGTCGGCGGATAAGCGGCGTGGCCCAGCATGTCGAGCGTGCCAGCCTGAATGCGGCGAGAGAGTTGGGCGAGCCAGTCGTTCCAGTCGGAGTCGAGCTGGACGCGGCCTTGTTCCATGACGACGCCGGTGTAGTTCTTGAAGGGATCGAAGGTAAAACGGCTTGTATCGAAGCTCACTGTGTTGCCTCCTGCCTGGATCTTTTGGTTCTGTTCCGTTTTGCTCGGTCATTCTCTTCGCTAGTTCTGGTAAATCAGCCCAAATTCCATGCCTACGGGGAGATACTCCTGCATTCGGATGCGCAGGTCGATCTCGCGCAGGGGAGCCAGCAGATAGTGGAAGACGCCCATCTCGCCGCCGTCGTCGGCACCGCGGCGGATGCGGTCGCTGGTGGTGGCGAGAAGTTTGCCATAGCCGGGATGCCCATAACGCAGGGCGAAGAAGAGCGGCTGCGGTGTGCCGAGGGCTTTTTCGACGCACTGGAAGCGGCGTGGGGTAATGGCTCCGGTGGGTAGATAGCTGAAGCGGACGCAGCCAGCCTGCTTGCGGTCGGCGATCATCGGGGCGGCCCATGTGTCTCCGGGAGCAAGCCACGCCCAGAAGATGCTGTCGGAGATGAGGGTGAAGAGCGTGGCGTGAACCTTGCCGATCACGGTGCAGCCGACCAGCGTAAGTTCTCCGCCGCTGGGGCCATCGACTGCGGCGTCGGGAGCCGAGTAGGCGATGCCGGTGGGAGTGGTGGCATCGAGGATGCTGTCCGATGCGGTGAAGGTGACTACCCTGGTTGCGCGGACGGGGCCGAGGATGGAGCGGGCTGCGACTACGCGTAGCCCGGCGGGCTCGACCAGCAGCGTGGGACTGGTGGGGAAGAGCGGCTCTCCCTGCGGATTGACTGACCATCCGGGAACGAGCGTGCAATGGGTGAGATTGAGTTGGCCGAGGTGGCTGTAGCTGCCGTCTGTTAATAAAGACGGCGCATGCACCAGTGCGACAGGCGACGGAGTTGCCGGTACGGTTGCCGGGGCGGCGGCGATTAGCAGACCGTTGAGGACCGCAGTGCTGGCGTCGGCACCGGTGATGATGATTTCGTCTTCGAGCAGCAAGGTGGGACGTGCGCCATCGGCGGCGCGCAGCTCGAGGGTGGTTCCGGCGGGCAGGTTGATGGTGAGCTGCCCAGTGGGTGAGTAGATCTGTGAGCCGGTGATCTCGACGGCGATCAGGCCGTTCTCGGTGAGCTCGCCGATGGCAAAGTCGATGGCTCCTTGCAGGTCGGTGTAGCGAGGAGCCGCAGCGGTGTCGGGGAAGGGAACGATCCACGCTGGATCGGTAACGAGGAAGCCGGTGTTGCCGTTACTGCTGGAGGCGCGGGCGTACTCTCCGCCGCCCAGGTCGGCGTTGAAGCCGTACTCGTAGGAGACTTCGACGGTTGGCGCATGCGTGCCGACGGCGGAGGCGGGCAGCGCGAGGCGGCCAAGCTGAGGATCGATGGCCGCAGCGAACGGACTCTGGACCGGAGTGTTGGCCCATGCGCCTTCGGCTCCGGCGAGGTGGCACACCTGAATCTGGTACGGGTTGAGCGGCTTGCCGTCGATGTAGACGACCAGACTGTTGCCGGGGCCGTAGTAGCTGGCGCCTACGCCGCGCTGGATGTCGTCGCAGAGGACACGGCGGCGGAGACGGTCGGGAACGTTGTTGGGGCGGGCGGGGTCGGTGATATCGGCTCCCTGCGAGAGAGCTTTGTGGAAGAGGGGAATGTCCATGCCGAGGGAGCTGAAGCGGAAGCACTCGGGCTGGCCGGGTCCGTTGGCGGAGGAGGGCGTCGCGGGGGTCTGGGTGATGCTCCACGCACCGAGCGACCAGAGGAAGATGCCGATGTTCTGAATGTTGTAGCGGCCCTGTTCGGTGCTCATGACGGAGGCGATGCGGCGGACGTCCACCTTGTGCGCGGTGCGATCGAAGCCGGTTTCGAGGTAGAGGCCTGTCTTCCAGTTGCGAACGTCGGGCGCGTAGTGGTTCTGCAGGCGGATGTGGTTCATGTACTGGGTGTCGGAGAGCACACGGAAGAACTCGACGGCGTGCGCTCCCCAGGCGGTGGCGTCGCGGGCGAGCTGTTCCATTACCAGGACAGTGCCTTTGCGGCGGCGGAAGGAGATGGTATCGGCAACTTCGGCACGGGGATTGTCGATGGACGGAGCGATGCCTCGCACCGACTGGTAGCCGATGAGGTCGCCGATGTAGGGAATGACCCAGGGCGCGCAGGTTTCGATGAACTGGTCGTCGTAGAGCTGGTCGAGGTCGTCGGCGACGATCGAGAGCTGCTCCTGGATAACCATGAGGAGGGATTCGAGTGGGCCGCGCTGGGCTTTGGCCGTGAGCTGGTCGAAGAGCGCCTGCTGGTCGGCAGGCAGAGGCGGCATGTAGGGTGCGGTCAGCAGTTGCAGCGCGGCCAGGGCCGCTGCTTCGGTTGGCGTAAGCAGGGGTAGCGACTGGGCCAGTTGCGTATCGCGCAGGCGGTAGACGGCGGGAAGAAGCTGGAAGAGATCGAGTCCTTGCATGCTCATGCCATCACCCCCAGAACGACGGCTTTGGGATCGGGATCGAGGACAAGAATCTCAGCGGGTTGTGGTGAGGAATCGGGGCTGGCCACGGGAATGGCCGGGCAGATGCGCAGGTACGATCCTGACGATGGCCGGTTGAGAGTAATGGGGTTTGCACTCCACTGGTTGTAGGCGTAGACCGACCAGTTTCCGCTGGAGAGGTCTCCGGCGGCGCTGGTGGCTCCGACGGTGAGCGTCTTCACATTCACCGCGATGACGCCGGGAATGGCCTGAATGAAGGCGGCGATCTCGTCTCCAGAGACGCCTTGCCCGAAGCTGCGGCAGGCGAAGCTATATTGCTGGCGGAGCGACTGAACGATGGCTGCTTCGACGACGGTCGAGTCGTAGTTGGAGTCGTAGGCGACGTCGGCGGAGAAGCGGAAAAGCGTCTCCAGAAAAGTGACGACGCTGAGAGGGATGAGCGGATTGCCGTAGTGGTGCAGCGAGGTGACGAGATTCCCGAGGGTCGGATTGCCTGGAGGCAAGGCCACGCCTCCGGCTCCGGCGACGGTGAGAAAGACGCCCCGGCTGGGCCCGCTGGGAATCCAGATGGCGTAGGCTTTGGCGATACCTGCGAAGGTGGCAGCGTAGTTTTGATAGTCGGTGATGGAGACGGCACGGCCTAAGGTGAGAACGGAGAGCGGAGCGTTGCCGCGGACATCCGTGATCGACTGCGGGTCCTGGCCGCCGGTGGCTGCTTCCGGATTGATGACGCCGCTGACACCGAGTGGACGATCGACCAGCGTGGTGATGGTGCCGGTGCCGACGTTGGTTGCTACTCCAGAGCCGACGCGATAAGTAGCCTGAATATTGTTCTGGCCTGTGGGCAGCGTGGCGCCTTCGCCGGTGTTGCCGACGCCGTCGCCGAAGAGGACTTCGGTGGTGCCATCGGACTGATTCAGGGTGGAGAAGACGGTGGCCGAGGGCTTCTGCTGGTAGAGGGTGGAGACTTCTTTCCATGCGACTCCGTTAGCGCATACCTGGAGCGTGCTGAGCCTGCCGGTTGGAGTTGGCGACTGCACGTAGGTCAGCGGCTTCTGGCGCAGCACGAAGCTCTGGTCCAGCGTGGCGGCTGATCCGTTCCCCATGATCTCGCTCACGGAGCGGCCAGCAGTGGCGAGGCCGACGTTGGCGTTGACCGTGGTCATGGTGCGGTCGTAGCAATTCGTCAGGGAAGATCCCAGCAGAATCCGGGTATGCGGGAAGGGGGTGTTGACGGCCAGCACCGAGGAGACGAGCGCGAACTCCTGTATGTCGGGATCGGACTTGCTGGAGGGAGCGAGCGAGAAGGCTGAAAGCGAAGCGCTGATCGTGCCGGTACGTCCGCTGGAGTCGGCAACGCGCAGGTTACGCACATCGTCTGAGCCGATCCAGTCGGGAATCGAGCTGTCTGTATTGATGGGTAGTGACGCGGGGTCGATCAGCGTGACGATATCGCCGGGCTTGAGCGTGAGCGCGCTGGAACCGTCGTCGGGTTGAAAAGAGAGGCTGGAAGCGGAGGTGTTGACGCTGAGCTTTTGCGCCTTGCCGGTGAGAGCCACGGCTTGCACTCCGACAAGATCGGGACGGAAGGCATCGATATCGAGGATGGCACCGTAGAGTGCGTAATCGAATGGCTGGTCGGCGACGGCGACCTCTTCGCTCTGGGCGAGGACGGAGGTGGTCTGGAGCGGGAAATAAGTGCTGATCTGGGCGTCGCTGTAGTCTGCGGAGAGGCGGGTAATCTTTGCGCTGATGGCGAAGCCCGAACGCGCAACGGGCGCAACCGAGTCCACCTTGTAGAGTTGAACGTCGCCGGAGGCCACGAGGGCAAACCATGTGTCGACGACGACTTTGGAGTAGGCGGTGTCGAGATCGATCTGGCTGCTGGACGTAAGGTTGAAGCCCTTCCACGTCCACGGGGCTGTGGTGCTGACATTAATCAGGCCGGGAAGGCTGGTCGTTGCGTGATTTTTGGCGTCGACGAAGAGATTGGGGTCGGGAGCGGTGCTGCCGAAGAGCACGGCCTTCTGGCGGAACGCGAATACTTTGGCGGTGGTCCACGTTGCAGGGGATGTACCCGATCCGGTTCGATGAGTGAGCCGTGTGTCCCATCCAACCCAGGTGAGTTGATTCTGTGTGTCCACGATGACCTGATTGAGTGTCACCACGTCCCACTGCTCGTTGGGAGTGGAGGTGGGCGTCCACTCTTCGCGGTCGATGCCGAGGAGCAGAAGAGAGTCGCCGGGGTTGAGCTGGGTGGCTGTGCCGTCGAGGTAGAGGCCGTCGCTGCCGGGTGGTACCCAGGGCTGGCCGGTGGAGATGGGAAGGGCGTTCCAGTCGGCCTTGGCAAGAATGTCAGCCGACGTCTCGAAGGACTGCGGGGCTTGATTCTGCGCGGGAACGCTCTGTACCTGAGTGACTGCGGGGATGGTGATGGCCGGGGTGTTTGGATTTGAGGGCAGACCGGGAGCGGCCTTGATGGTGAAGGCGAGGTAGGTCTCGGCCGAGATGCCCGGTGCGGGCTGGTAATTGATGAGGCGCGCAAGTTCGGTCAGAGAACGAAGCTGAGTGGCGGTGCGGAGATAGCTCTCGTTGGCCAGTCGCTCCTGATAGAAGGTGAGGATGTCGAGGACGACGGAGCTGGCGTCGAGCAGGGCGATGCTGAAGTCGTCAGTGTCGCGGGTTTTGAGGTAGGCGAGCGCCGGGTAGTCGGCGCTGGAGAGGCGCGCCAGCATCGACTCGCGGAAGGTGGCCCAGGTGCCGGTGCGATAGGTGATCGCCGAGAGACCGGGCAGGTTGTTCTCGCCGACCGGCGTCTCGATGCTGGTGCCGGAGCAGCAGCCGCAGGTGCAACCTGACGTGCCCGAAGATGTTGCCGTGCAACTCATAGGCTCCTCACTTTCCACCCTTGAGAACGAGGGTCAGTTGACCGTGGTTGGGATAGCTGCGGTCGTTGTCCATCCGGGCGATCTGGAAGGGGCCGAGCGGAATCTCTCCGTTGTCGAGATAGGTGGTGCTGTTGATGCCCTGCGGCTCGAAGACGGTTGCTGTGACCGAGGTGACACCGGCGACTTTGCGTGCGGCGGCGTAGATGGGGCTGAGATATACGGTCTGTCCGAAGGTGAAGGTGTCGGGAGCGAACAACCCTTTTTGTCCGTTCGCCAGCGGCTGGCTGCCGAGAACCTGTAGCAGGCCCTGACGCACGTCGGCCTGGAAGTAGCTGGGATCGACGCATACGGTCAGCTCGATCTTCAGGGGCAGGTACTGCGGCGATTGCAGTTGGATATCCTGGCCGGCGAGACGGTAGCGATTGATGCTGCGGGTGAGGGTCTTGCTCAGGGCCGGAGTCAGGTTGCCTCCGCCCTTAGGCTCGGCGGCGATGAAGACGGTGTACCAACTGCCGGTCCAGCGGAGCGTCGCAACGGCTTGATCGATCTGGGTGTTGCGTTCGGCGATGGCCTCGTAGTCAGGCATGGTGATGGCGCGCTCCTGGGTCATGAACGCCTGGGGCGCGCGGCGGCGAATCTGGTCCATGGTCTCGGGGTCGACACCGCCCGAGGCCGGAAGAGGATTGGTGCAGGACTGGATGCGGCCGTCGCCGGTGGCGAGGAAGACGAGGCTCTCGGCGCCGACGTTTCCGGCGGTGCCGTTGCCGATGCGGCAGGTGGCGAGGAACTGGGTAAGGCTTTCCGGGAATTTGCCGTTGGTGTTGTCGCCGAAACGGAGGCGGGCGGTGCCGTCGAACTCGATCTCGACCACGAAGTTGGTGTCAGCGGCACCGCTTTCGAGCAGGTCTGCCTTGGGGGTCCAGGTGGTGGTCATGCCTTCAAAGGAGCCGGAGAGCGTGATCTCAGGGACGGCACTGGCGGCGTCGTAGTTCATCAGGACGCAGGCGGAGAGGCTGGGGTTCGGTTCTTCGGAGAAGCTGCGAACGTTGATGAGGTCGGAGTCCGCGGCGAAGGTGGCGGCGACGTTTTGCAGGGTGAGCTCGTTGAACTGCTCGACGAGGACGGGAAGATGCACGCCGACTCCGCCGGAGGTGGGGTCGTATACGACCAGCAGATTGAAGAGGTCGGGCTCCGACTGGTTTCCCTGGGCGATGACGCCGAAGTTCGGAGGCCACGCCAGCGGATTGGCCGCCTGGACGGTGAGGTAGGCGGTGCCGCCTGAGTCGACCAGATCGATTGGGCCGGTGATCGGCAGCATGGTTGGACTCGCCGGTAAGACAGTTGGCGAGGTGCCGGGAGGGATGAAGGTGGAGGGCACGCGCAGAAATTGCGAGAAGGTGTTGATCTGGGTGACGACGTAGTTGGGATCGGTGTTGGTGAGGGAGCAGTCGAGGAAGTCTTCGAGAACGACAGGTCCGGTTACGCCGACAGGACCACCGACTGGGCTGTACATCAAAGCAAGATCGAAGTTGCCGGGATGCAGGGTATTCGGGGTTGCGACGATGCCGAAATATTGCGGCCAGCTCCATGGGGTCTCGGCCTGAATGGTGAGCGCGGTGAAGCCATTGGCTTCGGTAAGCGCGACAGACCCGTTGGTGACAAAGGGAACGATGCCGGGGGTGATCGGCGAGCCAGCCAGCGGGAGCGCAACGGCCTGGGTGAGCGGGCTGTCGGGAAGGGTGGGGCGATAACGAACCGGCAAATCGGCGGGACGGGATGGGGTGCATCGGTCCTCGGTCGCTCCGGCGGGCAGGGGGATGGTGGGTTCGGGCACGGAGCCGAGGGAGACGGCGGAGAGAGTGATGCCCTGATCGGCGAGCACGTTGTTGCCGAGAACGATGCTGACGTTGGTGAGTGTCTGGGTTTTGCCAGTCGAGTCGATAAAGCTGGAGGAGAGACAGAGGGCGAAGGGGAGAGCATCCTCGCCGGACCATTGAATCTCGGTGACGGGCGTGGGTGTCTGCGATGCGGAGACAATGGTGTCGCCGCTGCCGGTTGCGAAGAGCGGATCGACCAGCGGCTGTCCCTGGCTGTTCTGCGTGGTGACCTGGGTGAGCCGCACAGCACAGCGATGGCGAATGTCGGCGTCGGCAGGATTGCCGGTCTGCGGGCCGAGGGCTTCTTCGAAGAGGAGTACATCGCCCGCCTGCAGATTGGGGAAGTTGCCGGACAGCGTGGCCTCGGTCGCGCCGCGTGGGAGGCAGCAGTTTGCGTCTCCCCAGGTGTAGAAGGCCATCTGGTTGTGCTCGGGGTAGAGCACCGCGTTCTGCATCGGCTCGAAGACGACGACACCGGCATTGATTGCGGCTTGCTCGTTGTTTGCGCCGACTGCGAGTGACGATGGCATGCCGGGAGCGAAGCTGTAAAAGCGGGTGAGGTTCTGATCGAGGAACGCCTGCGCGTTGACTTCGAGATGCATCCAGGTGCGCGCATTGCAGCCGTCGTGAATGGTGTAGTCGACCAGCAGCGCGTGGCGACGCAGGGAGATGCGACTGCGCGCAGTCTCGATGTAGGCTTCGGTGGCGACGGCGTCCTGCTGGTAGCTGAGGTAATCGCCGACGTAGGCGATGAGTTCGGCGAGGGCGACGCCGTGGTCGGCTTCGGTGGACGCTCCCCAGTTGGGCAGAAGCTGATTAAGGCGGTCGAGCAGGATGGAACGGAAGGAGCCGTAATCTTTGGCGAGATAGTTGATGGGCGGCGGCGTGTCGAGATCGGGCGGGCAGTCGGGCGATTGCGGCGCGCAGTCGAAGTCGGGGCCGCACTCGACCTTGAAGGAGAACTCGACTTCGGATAGCTCGGGATCGAAGCCGGTGAGGGCTTCGGTGAGTTCGAAGGCATCTTCATGGGCCTGCGCGGCGTTGTTTACCAGTCGCAGCGTGTAGGGGGAGAAGTCGCCTGCTTCGCTGGTGCGAACGACGAGGACTTTAGCCGCGTCGGGCAACGACGAGAAGTAGGCTGCCTCCTGAGCGTTTGCCTGCGGCGGCGCGGGGGGAGTGGCGGCGGGTGCAATCCACTGCACCGCGATGTTAGTAATGCTTTCACCACCGTCGATCAGGATGTTGGTCACGCCGAGGTTGGATGGAATTGGATTGAGAAAGTGGATGAGCAGGGTGCGCTGACGTGGGCTTGCCAGCGGGATGGCAGCGTGGTCGAGCACCTCGAGATAGTCGATGCCATTGAGCGTGGGATTGCCGAGGATGGCGGCTTTGCGGTTTTCGTTGCAGCAGGCGTAGAGGGTCACTGCGGACCTCCGTAGACGAAGGTCTGAATCTCAGTGACATCCGTGTTCAGAGGAGAGTAGATGACGGTGACGGTGAGCTTGGCTTCATCGAGGTCTGCAACGACCGACTGTACCAGAACGTAATTGCTGAGCCACTTCTGCAGAGCGGCCTGCACGGTGAACTGAGTGGCCGCTACCATCTCCATGCTGTTGGGTGCGAAGGGAAGCTGTAGCAGTCCGCTGCCAAAGTCGGGCAGGTTGACGCGCTCACCGGGCGAGGTGAACAGGACTTGTTCGACGAGCTGGCGCAGGTAGTCCTGTTGCGGGTTGAGGGTGCGTCCTCGGCCGTCGAATTGAAATGGAAAATTGACGTTTGTGTTCATCGCATCTTCCTCACTTCGCCTTTCTTATGGACCGCACTTACGAAGCCAGAACCAGAGTTTGCGCGCTGACAGGCAACATGGGCGTGCCGGTCGGCGCGCAGATAGAGACACCGCTCATGATGGCGACGGGTTGTCCCTGCGAAAGCACCATGGTTGCGCCGACGATCCACTGGCCAGTTACGCAGGGGCCATTGCCTGCCGGTGGAACAAAGGCGCATCCGGCGATGGCGTAGGGTGCGGCGATGGTGGCGATGGGCATGCCGGAGACGAAGACCACCGGGCTGGGTACGGTAGGGATGGCCTGGCCTCCGTGAGAACAGAGAACGGTGGCGCCTACGTGCAAGATGGGTCCTGGCATGGTGGATTCTCCTTATGCGCCCACGATGGTGAGAGCGGTTTGGTTGATGGCTACGGCGGGGCCGATCATCGTGATGGTCGCGCCTTGTCCGTTGCTGATGTAAATGCCGGTTTCGTTGACGACGATCATGGCGGTGCCGGCCTTGAGGATGATGCCACCGGTCGCCGGAGTTGGTGGAGCGTCGCTGAGCAGGAGAGTGCGTTGCCCAGTGGTTTGAAGGATGATGTTCTGGCCCGGTGGAATTGCTGGCGGCGCGGTGGCAAAGACAGGAACGTCTGCGACCAGGCCCCAGAAGCCACCGGTCCAGATGGGGTAATCGGGGTTGCCCTGTTCGAACTCGACCCATACCTGCGAACCGATGGGCGGAACGATGAACATCCCGGCCTGAATTCCTGCAGCGGGGACGCAGGGAAGGGCCCAACTGCTGGGGATTTCACCGAGAACGTCGGCACACTGCAGCATGACGCGACCGATCTGCAGCGGGTCGATATTGTTGATCACCAGGCCACGGTATTTGCCGTAGTAGCGATTGGCGCTGCCGCCTGCGCTGGAATTCTGTGGGCTCATAGATTCACCGTGCGAACTGTGGAGACGAGACCGTTGCGGGTCAGCGTGAAGCTTTGTTTGTATTCGCCGCGCTTGATCTTGTGCGTGACGCTTTTCACGTAATAAAGGCCGTCGAAGGCAGGGCCGACGCCGCGTACCCCAACGAGGCCGCGTGCTTTGAGGATGTTGCGATAACGGGTAACGTCGAGCGAGCCCTCGCAGGTAACGGCTTCGGCTGCCTGCGAGGCGGCGGCGAGACCGATCATGATGGCTTGAGGAATCGGCATCTTGGCCATGTCGTCTCGAAACGGCTTGAGATCGGGAGGAAGGAGGTTGGTTGGAAAGGGGGGAATGAGCCCCAGCGGCGGATTGAGCGGAGTGATGGGAGGAATAGGGATGGGAATCGAAACGCCCGTCTCCTGATTGTTGATGTAGACGATGGGGATGCGGTTCTTCTCCTGGTCGAACTTGAAGTGCAGGCTCTCGACATTGGTGTAGGCGTCCATGTCGGCGTTGAGAGAGGGCTGCGGCGTGCCGATTTTGATCTGAGGTCCCCAGTAGGCTTTGCTGATGCCGGGTACCGGGCCGGGATCGATGTAAAAGACATAGCCGACCTGGTCGGCGAGATAGCGAATGTAAGCGAGGTCAGTGCCTTGCTGCGCGGGAATCTGCTCGATCGGCAACTGCAAGCAGAGCAGGATGCTGGGGATGACCAGGGGAATGATCCCGAAGAGCGCATACTTGGCGACCAGGAGGGCGACACGCGCCTCAGGCGGCATGGCAGGGAAGGGTAAGCCGCTCCAGTCGGATTGGTCCATGAGCGCGGTGAGGTCTTTGCCGGTGATGGTGAGCGTTGAGTTCGAACCTTTGTCGCCGGGCGAGATCTCGTTGTTTGTGATGACGCCGTCGATGAGTACGGTGGCCACACCGTTGACGGTGGCAACCAGCACGACCCGCATGAAGAGCAGCGGCATGCCGCCGGTAAGAAGAAAGAGAATCTGCAGCGGCGATTGCTTGTCGATGCTGAAGACGAGCTGGAAGCCGCTCTGGCCTATGTCCTCGGTTTTGACCTCGACCTCTGAGAGGGAGTCGAGCACGACCCGCGGCACCGTGAGCGGAACCACGGGGCCGATCATCAACGTGAGTTGAACGCTACCGAGCAAGATTTCCTCCTTACCTTTCTTTATGTGTTTTGCAAACCGGGCACGCCCTGCGGCGTGACGATGGAGAGGACGCGTCCAGGCTCGGCGAGCAGGTCGTTGGGGGCGATGGCTCCATTGGCATCGCAGAGCAGCCAGAAGATCAGTGGGTCGCCAAGATATTTGGCGGCGATGAGGTCGAGCCGGTCGTCCTGACGCACGGTGTGCTGGGCGATGGTGGCGTAGTTGGGTGCGCCGGGTTGAGGCACAAATCTGCGCGCGAGGTAAGTGGTCACCTGGCCATCGGGTGCGGTGTACTGCAGCGTGGCAGAGCCGTAATAGCGGCTGTCGGTGGGGAAGTTCACCGACGGGACCAGGCCCATTTGGATCAGGGTTTGAAGCGGATAGTTCATGGCAGACCTCCAAGTCCGAGAACGGTGAGGGCGACGGATTTCGCCTTTGCCGCGAGCGCTTCCTTGTTGCTGAGATAGGCCATAAAGAGGTGGCCGCCGGGATGTTGGAATCCGAGGTCGTCGATCGTGAGCACGCGCATGCCGAGTGAAACTTTGGCGCGGATGGGATTCAGTGAGGTGTCGAAGGCCTCTTCGGTGATGGAGAAGTCGGTAAGCCGAACCGGTACGACGCGATTCTTGCTCCAGACGAAGAGGGTGAGCGGCTGTTCGAGGGGAATGATTTCGAGTGTGCCCGCGTTGGCCATGTTGTCGTCGGCGATGAGTGTCTCCACGGTTGGATTGATGAGCATCTCCAACTGGGCGAGTTGCGGGTGCAGGCCATACTGCACGGCGTTGGGGAACTGCGAAGGAAATTCGAGCTGGTCGGTCGCGTCGAGTTCGGCCTCGATCTTGATGGTCTCGACAGCGGGGCCGCGCAGGCGAAGAGCGTCGACGCGAGTGCCATCCGAGCCGCCGGGCACGGCCTGAATCTGTAGCGTGCGGGAGAGCGAGTCAGGATTGTATTGCAGCGCGATCACGGTCTGGATGGCGGAGGTATTCGGATTCATCGTGACGATGCCGCCTCTGACCAGCCTCGGCGATATGGGTGAAAGTGTAGACATGCAATGTTCCTTCTGTGCCGTGAGACTTATGCTTTCATCGGTTCAATCGATCCTGAGGCGACGGTCGATGGCAAAGCCTTATTGCTGGCATCCGTCATTGTGCCGCTCGCGTCATCCACCAGCTTGTCGCCTTCGGGCTTCGCCGGCCTTACCGTCCAACTGAGTTTGACAAGTCTCTTCTCTGCCTCCGTGGCCCTGCTTCGTTTGGCGGTTTCATCTGTTAGCTCCAGTGGGGTCGGCGCGGACAGAGCTCCACCGGAGTAGTCTGCCTTGACGACGTAGTGAAAGAAGCGTGTGCCATCTGCGATGGCCCGGATAAGGGGCGTCTCCACCTCGCGGGACATTTGTCCGTTGGCCGTATTGGTGATGGGCATTAAATTTGGCCACTTGCCCTCGCCTCCGAGCCGGTTGCTCAATAGATGACCGCGAACATAGTACTTTTCTTTGGGGTCTCGCAGATAACCGAGGTCGGTCCATACCTCGGGATCCTTGCCGCCGGGATCGGTCCCAATGGTGTGGTTGGCGCTGAGAAATGCATCGGCTTTTGTTCCTCCGCCAGGGGCTGACTGTTCCACCTGAGGTGCGACGATGGCAGGTGGAAAGGTGTGAGCCTTCAAGCCAGCCATTGCTTTCGTTAGCGCGTCGTAGTCCTGTTTGCCCTTTGCCGCAGCGGAAGGTGCAACTTCGCCCTGCCGCCAGTGGAGCTTTTTGGCGAGCGCGAGGATGGCGGTGGTTTGCGTGGGGCTGGCTTTTACGTCTTTGAGAAAATCCTTGAGCGGCGACTTTGTTTCGCTATGAATAAAGACATCGGGATGGTCTCCGTCGCCCTCGATCGTGATCTCATGTTGTTCGTTGCCGTAAAAGAAGTGACTTGGCTTGGTCCACCACTCCTTGAGGTCCTGAAGGCCAGCCAAAAAGCTTTCCTTGGCCTTATCCCAAAGCGGCTTGGCGATGGCAACGATCTTGTCCAGCACCAATCCGATGACGTTGTTGATGGGAGTGCGAACTTTGTCGATGAGCGCGTGAATGGATTTACCGATGCCGCCCAGATGCAGCAGGTTGGTGAGGAAATGAAGAATCAGAGGAATGGACTTGGCGAGAACGGCTGTGACCTTCTGCGCTGCCGGGGCGATGACTCCGTCAACGATGTCGGAGAGTGCGTCGACAACGGTCTGAATCAGATCGGCTAGTTTAGCGGCCTTTTCGATGACGAACTCGACCGTCTCGTAGATGCTGCGAACAGCTTCGACGAGTTCGCCGACCGGGTTCGCAAGGCTGGCGACAATGATGACGGCCTGTTTGACGACCTCTTTCGCAATCCAATCCTTGATGTTCCCAAGCATGGAGTCGAGGATGGTTTCGGCCCCTTTCTTGATCTCGCTCCAGATCGCGGAGAAGCCCTCTTTTCGAACACGATCAAGCACCTTCCCCGTGGTTTCAAAGAAGTAGACGGCGGGCTCGGTGAGTTTTTCTACCAGCAGCGGGCGTTGCTGATCGTAGGTGAGGCCCAGAACTTCCAGAAACAGTTTGAGCATGCTGGCGAAGGTAAATTCCTTTGGTATCGTGACGCCCTTGATATCCAGCTCCTCAAAGATCCATGTCTTCACGCCTTCGCCGAGGTAATCGAGGATGTGATCGGCAAAATTCTTAAAACCCAACTGGACAACGGCAAAGAGATTTTTGGCAAATTGAAGCGGGTCTGCCGCAATACGGCTGAGCACATTTCCGGCCTTCTGAAAGAAGGCATAGACTTTTCGGCCAGTATCTCCAAAGACCGAAAGTGCACCCTCGAGGATGAAGTTGAGCGCGGCCTTTCCCAGCCTTTTGGCAAGCGTTACAAGGTTGTCGTACGGCACGCGGAGGAGTTCCTTCACCTTGTCCCATGAGTCGAACGGGCTCAAGACATGAACGGATGCGCGCACTGTTGTCAGGAGTTCGGAGAAGTCGTTCATGGTGAGATGCAAATCGACGAATTGGGCGAGCACCCAGTCGTAGGCTTTCTTGAGCGAGTCTCCAGCCTTCGTCAACTTCTCAAAGAGTGCGGGGCCGTTTTCGAAGAGGTCAAGAACGGCCTTCAGCAAAGTGGTGGGCGTGCGCTCGACCGGCGTGTCGTTGATGAGGTCCTGTCCGATCACAACGCAGATGAGCGGATAGACTTTCAGATTTCTCAGCTTGTCCAGAATGAAATTCGGCAATACGTCGATGCCAGCCAGCCGCTGCACATGATGCGGAGCGCCGTGAATGACTGGATGTGGCTTTTGCGGAGGAGCGCTTTGCTGCACGACGTGAGTGAGTTCGTGGGCGAGGAGGCGACGGCCTGCGCTGGTCTGGGGAGCGTAGCCGCCATTGCCGAAGACGATGCTGTTGCCCACCGTATAGGCATGGGCTCCAAGCGATCTTGCGGAGGCTGCGGCGCGGGAGCCGGTGTGGATGCGGACTTTACTGAAGTCGAAGCCGATGCGCGACTCCATGTAGCGGCGTGTTTCGCGGTCGAGTGGGCGGCCAGAGGAACTGATGACGGATTCGACCTCTGGTGCGGCCTCCTGCTCGTTGTTGAGCGCTCTTTCGGCCTTTCGCTGAACGGGAATCTCTTCCTTCTTTTCTTTGTTGGTTGCGTCGGTAGCCGGGATACGATCGGCATCTCTCATGCCAAGGCTGAGAGGTTGCGTGCCGGGAACAAGCGGCGTGAACTCGCCGGGCTTGTGTGTCGCTCCGGGCTGGAGGATGCCGCCCAGTCGACGCAGTTCTGCTTTGCGCGCCAACTGTTCGTCGGCTTGCTGTTGCTGCGCTTCGGGGGAGGCAAGCGGGCCTTGAGAGTGGGGCCCCATGCCTTCGCGGAATTTTTTCTGGTCTGCGGCGATGCGCGCTGTCTCTGCGTGGAACCGTTCCTCGTCAGTGTGAGCGCCCTTCTTTTTCTTCGGCGGAGCGCCTTCGAAGCTGAACATCAGTGAACCCTGCGTGGGATGGTCGAGAGGGCCCTCGACATCGATCTTCATCTTGAGACCGGGAACAAATTTATCCAGAGGGACCGCGGGAATCTGAATCGGAAGCCCCTTGTGCGCGGCGGCTAAACCTGAGATCGCGGCGATAGCGGTACTGCCGGCCACGACGATACCTTGAGGCGTCTGGACGAAATCTTTAGCGCCCTCCACGAGCGGATCGTCGGTCAACTGCTTCAAAATGGCTTTTCCGATAGAGGTCTTCAGAAAGGCCTCGGCGATCTTGCCGAGTATATCGCCGTAGTTGTTCGCCTGAGGCGGGCCCTGCGGATCGCCGATCTGCGGGATAGACTGCGCGGGAGGAAGTGCCGACGCGGTATTGGAATCGCGTTGAATCTGGTCTGCGCCAGTCGAGGCGAGCGACCAGCCGGGAATGCGTCCGCCTGCGGAGACAGTATCGGCGACGCGGTCGGCTTCTTGTTCGTAGGTGTCTCCGGGCTGATTGACGCGCAGGCTTTTGGAGGTCTTCTTCGAAGACAGCTCCGATTCGCGAGACAGCATGACCAGCGACGCGGTGCTCATGGCTTGCTGCTCCTGACGATGCTTTTGGCTACATGACCGCCGAGCTTGCGCGCTCCTCCGGCATCTGGATCGAGAGCAACGCGGCCGAGGCGAAGGACCGGAGTGCGGCGGGAGCTGGCCCAGCGAGCGCGTTGGGCTGGGTCAGACAGTACGTGAGCGAGTTCGGTCTTGAGGCCAGCTACGAATGCCTGACGGGCCGCCGGGTCGAGGCCACTGAGCACAAGCCGGTCGATGGTGACGTGAATTTTGCTCATGCCCACCCCCGAGTCTCGTTTTCAGAGAGAGGCCGTTCGGTCTTGATCGCCTCCTGGCGTGTCGCCAGCAGCAGATGCTCCATCTGGACGGGCAAACCGGCTTCAGCGGCGAGGAAGGCGGCGTTCAGCGCGATGTTTCGAATGTTGCCGCCGGTCATGTTGAGCTGGGCGAGATGCTTGATGTTCAACCCGCTGGTTGGAGTTTTTTCGGGAAAGGCGCGCTGCCAGATGGCTTCGCGTTCGAGCACTCCGGGAAAAGGAAAATCGACGGTGAACCGCAGACGGCGCTGAAAGGCCTTGTCCATCGCGGATTTGAAGTTCGTGGTGAGGACTGCCAGCCCCTGAAAGTCTTCCATGCGCTGCAGAAGATAACTGACCTCGATGTTGGCGTAGCGGTCGTGGCTGTCCTTGGCTTCGGAACGTTTGCCGAACAGAGCGTCGCATTCATCGAAGAGCAGCAACACGCCGCCTTCTTCGGCAGCGTCGAAGACCTGCTTGAGATTCTTTTCCGATTCGCCGATGTACTTGCTGACCACCGAGGAGAGATCGATGCGGTAGAGGTCCAGGCGGAGTTCCGTGGCCAGCACCTCGGCGGCGAGGGTCTTGCCGGTACCGCTGGCTCCGGCGAAGAGCGCGCTGATCCCAAGACCGCGTCGGCCTTTGTCGGCGAATCCCCAGGACTCGTAGACCGTCATGCGATGGCGCGCCTGCGCGGCCAGTTGACGAAGGGCCTGCATCTGGGGGTCGGGCAGAATAAGATCGTCCCATCCGGCAACGGGCAGGATTCTCTGGGCCAGGTTATCGAGGCGAGGCCGCGAAAGGGAGCGGCAGGTGCTCCATAGTCTGCCGGGATCGGCTTTGCCGGAGTCGTCTGTCGTAGTGCCGACAAAAGCACCTACGGAGGCGACGGTTTCGGCGCTCAGGCGGAACTGCTCGGTGATCTCGTCGAGATGGCCGTTGAGGCCTGCGCCAGCCGATCCCAGGGCCCTCGTCCATAGTTGCTTCTGGCTGGCGGGCAGAGGCTTGTTAACCACGGTTCGCATCAAGCGGCGGTCCAGCATCAACGGATCGCGGCTGGCCAGGATGAGTGGGGCCGGGAGCCGTTCCATCAACTGTGTGGCCGCGGCGGAGAGCGTGGCCGCTCCGCATTGCACCAGCAGGACCGCAGGCAGCATGGCAGACTCGCGCGCCCAGAGCGCGGCGAATTGAGATGCCGATTCAGACTGGTCTGCGGACAAAGTTTCAGAGTGTCCGAGCCGGGAGGTGGCGGTGGAGAGGCCCCCGATGCTTTCGATGGGAAGGATGAAGAGCTGTCGCCCAACGTTGCGGGCAATGACGGCGGCTATGTCCTCTTGTCCGCGCGGGTCGTCGCCGCATAGATGCAGAACAGGAGCGTTGGGGGAGTGGATGTCCAGAGTTCGTCGGGCATCGTTCGCGATCAGGACGTGCTCTTCGGCGATCCAATAGGGATGGCTGCGAGTTTGCAGCAGGGGCTCGAGGCGGGAGTCCAGTTCGTTGACGCCTGCGAGATAGTGCAGAATGCGCTCGTCGATCCGCAGCGGGGCAGAGGTGAGGCCGTGGCCGGATTCGAGCTCCACTAGATGGAATCGACGCAGCGGAGACGATGGCGCCAGTGCGCTCCAGTGAGGCTCATCGAGCACGGCAAGCGCAAGCGAAAACGAGATGGCTCCGCGCCGGTCGTTCCGTCCAAAGCCGAGAGCTTCGCTGCATTGCGTGGCAAGGGTCGAGTCCATCTCGATGCCGGCGCAGAGCAGCAGGATCTGGCGTTCGAAGGTGCTCAATGCGAAGGTCTCAGCGATCTGGTCGATGGCCGATGGCGGATCGAGCGGCTCGCGTTGTTGATGCGTCGCGGCGTCGCTTGAAAGATCGCTGGGCTGAGGGTCTCCCTGCGGGTTTGTTGCATCCAGCTTCCGGCGGAGGCGTGCAATCTCCATGACCAGGCAGGCCTGGTTAGCCTCGGCCCATGAAGCTGAGGTGCGTTCCGCCGCGTTGACTTGGAGGGTGCTCATATCGTCACCATGGGGCCAAGGAATTTTGGTGGTTTTGCGGTCCAGTCGACCTGGACTTGGCTGGGAGCTCCGTCGATCTGGAGACGAGCCAGTTGGCTGCCGGTGGCGAGTGGAGGCGCGAAGAGGAAATCGAGTTTGGTCTGGCTGGTTTCAAACGGCTGCGCCGTGACGGATTGGCTTCCAATGGAGAGCGAAACGGGTTGGTTTGGCCGGGCAAAGGGGCTGAAGGTGACGGTGACCAGCGTGTTCGTCGCGGAGTTGACCACGACAGGCGCGGGTACGAGCTGGATGATGGGAGCGACGGCCAACGGTAGAGGCCCGGTCGTCTGCGTTACATTGCCGAGCGGGTCGGTGAAGAGTACCGAGAGGTCGTAGATACCGGCGGGGAAGGGAAGCAGCGGCGTCTCGATGGGGACGGCAAACTGAAGCGAGTTGTTTGTGACCGAGGTGGCTGGAACGGTCGTCTGTATCTCCAGCCGCGGATAGGTGAGCGAGACCGTCGTCGCGCCCTTGAGGAAGATGCCGGTGACGGTGACGATATCGCCAGGAGCGGCGGAGATCTGCTGATCGGGTGGGGTGACCTGCAGCAGTTGCGCGGGCTGTATGGGATTGGCGGCGATGTTGCGGCTGAGCACGGGCAGCGGGAAGCCGAGTTGCAACTCCGGCTCCATGAGCACCACCGAAACCTGGAAAGGGAAGGTCGGACGGTAGTCGGCTTTCAACGCAGTCCACAGCCATGCCATCTCCTCGCGGCCCAGAGTGGATGGCGTGATCTTGATCATCTCGATCTGGTCGGCCACCCTGGATGCCTGCAATGCCACAGCAAACGCGCCGGGCGCAACCGCATTGAGCGCAAGGACAATGTCCTTGCGGGCGACCACTGGAAATTGATGCAGCATCATCAGGGCGTGGCCGAGAAGCGCTTCAGCCTGCCAGTCGTCGGAGCCGTAGGCGGTGAGGAGGTAGTGCAGATCGAGCGCCAGCGGCGGATTCTTGAGAGGAGTCTTTCCGTCGGCGCCGAGCGAAGGCAGGCCAACGTTGCGCCAGCCAGGGTTGTACGTTACTTGGTGAAGAAAAATATTAATCTGATTCTGCTGCGTCTTTCCATCTACGATGTCGTGCTGGAGCAGGTCGGGAGCTTTGGAGGAGACTGTTACTGATCCGCCAAACATGGTGACGCTGCTTAAGGCATTCTGCAAAAAATGCTGCAGAACGGCAGAGACCGCGGCCATGGCAAAGGGTGTACTCATCCTGACCGTCCATTGCCGTGCTTGAGATAGTCGCCGAGATTAAGCGATCTTCGAGCGGCGGCTGCCGCTGGGCGCGGAGCCTGCTGCGTGATGGCGGCAACCTCGATGCGTCCGATGTGGATGTGAACCTCGTCGGGCTCGCGTTGCGCGGGCTGGGAACGCCGCGCGGCTTCGGCTCGTGAGGAACGAATTGTCGTCGCGGTTGGCACGGGTTCGTGCGGCTGAAGTCTGGGGGAAGGTTGTTGCATCGCGGCGAGCAGAGGCTCGTAGGCCTGCGGTTTGGCGGCAGTCTGCTGGTCAGCGGCGATCTGCGGCTGGTACGAGGCTGCTGGCTTCAAGGATTTCGAAGTGCGGTCGGAGTCTCCTGTAAATGGGTGCGCCTGCGTGGGCTTTCGTAACTCGCTGGGAGTGTTAAGGGGTAACGGATCGCTGTTTGGACTTCGGTGGGGATTGACCGGCGAGAAGTCTTCCTGAACGATCGGTATCGAGGCGTTGAAGTTTGGAGTGATGGGCTCCTGACGATGCGGTGAAAATGTCCGCGAAGCGATCTCGGCCTCGGCGGGTAGAGTGGCCTCCGGCGAGCGCAGAGCGGACGGCGCGAAGATCGAGCCCAGCATTGGCCGCAGCCTCGCCTGAGGCTGGACGACGCCTGCGGCAACGCGCTGGAGGAAGTTGCTCATGCCTGCACCATTTGCAGATAAGCGGCCCGGCGCAGATCGCTCATGGCCAGGATGGCGGATTCAGCCCACCCATAATGGCTGGCCAATGCGTGGATCTCAAGCAGAAGTTTGCGGGCGCGGGTTTCGATCTCGGCCCAGAGAAAACTGGGAAGGTCGAGGACTTCTTCGCTGGTGTGGCGACAGACGGGACATTCAAAGTCCAGCGCAATCTCGGCGAGAGGATCGGCGCGGGCCATCTCTGTGGTGACTTCTTCGATTTCGCTTTCAGACCAGATGGGTGATTCAGTTGCTGAATGGTCGACGGCACAATGCTCGAGGAGCAGCAACGCGGCGCGCTGCAGATCGGTCTCCTCTGCGATGCCTGCGAGGTCGCGGCTTGTGGGCAGGCGAAAGGTGTTTCCCTGGACCGCGATGGTGCGGCTGGAAGTCTCCTCGTATGTCTCCGCCAGGGTGCGGCAATCGACTTCAAACTCCAGCTTCTCGCCGCACTGGCTGCAGGTCGTCCAGCCTTCGAGGCGAGGCCCGAAGTACAGAGCGCGCAATTCGGCGAGCGCACGGTTGCGGCGGCCGAGCGACCAGTCGGCGACCGGTTCGTCCGCAGCCAGCCCGTTGGGGGTCTCGGGCAGCGAGGCACGGATGGCCAGCAGGCCCCGGTCCAGAGGATGCAGCCGGTGGCCGGCCTCCCAAAGCGTCAGAAAATCGGCGTTGTTCAGGACCCGCATTGACGATTTCTCCTTCAGTACAATCCGACGGACAGAAATTCGAGTGGCGGTTCGTAAAGGAACAGCCACGCTGCGCAGGTCTTGGCAAGCAGCCAGAGCAAGCTCTAGGTCGCCACATTCTGCAGAATCGGTTCAGCCGGTTCGGTGACACTGGTATCGCGCTCCCAACCTTCGTTCTCCAGCTTGATGTGCTCAATCGCGACTGCGTTGGCGTTGGCATCGAGATCGGGCATCGCCTGATACTCGGAGACCCAGCACCGGTAGATCTTGTAGGCCATCACGAGTTGGCCGGCTTCGTTGTAAAACTCGAGATAGATGTCCTTGCGCATGTCGGCCAGCGAGACCTCGGAACCCAGGCCAGCGCCGAAGTTCCAGACCTTGCCCGCCCAATCATGGAAGTTCTTGTCCTGCGTGAGCCCGCGGTCGAGCGAGATGGCTTCATACTTCTGCCTGCCCGGAGATTTATGCGAGGTCGAAGGGTCGCCGCCTTCGCGGTGTTCGACGACTTCGGTGGTGCGTTTGAGAGCGCTCATTTTGCTGATGCCGGCGACATAGACGCCGTTCCACTTGAGGCGGAATTTGAAGTTCTTGTAGGGGTCCAGGCGCTTCGGATTTGCGGGAAAGTTTGCCATGAAATCTCCTCCGTGGACTTGCCTAGGCGACTTGCCCGGCGATTTGCTGAATCTGGATGACAACGAATTCGGCGGGATAGAGCGGTGCAAAGCCCACCAGGATATTTACGACGCCGAGATCGATGCTGGCCTGGGGATTGTTTTCGCCATCGCATTTGACGAAGTAAGCCTGCTGTGGCGAGGTCCCCTGAAACGCTCCCTGCAGGAACAAGCCCTGCAGGAACGCTCCGACATTGAGGCGGATCTGGCTCCACAACGGAACGTCATTGGGCTCGAAGACCACCCATTGGGTTCCCTCATAGAGGCTCGACTCGATGTAAAGCGCCAGTCGGCGAATGGGAATGTACTTCCACTCGGAGCCAGCCTGATCGTTGCCCTGAAGCGTGCGTGCTCCCCAGACGACGTCGCCGAAGGTCTTGAACTGGCGCAGACAATTAATCGCCTGAATATTGAGATCGCCGTTCTCGAGGTCGGTGAGATTGTATTGCAGCCCCGAGGCACCGGTGAGACCGGCCTGAATACCGGCGGGAGCCTTCCAGACACCGCGATTGGCGTCGGTCGCCGCATAGATGCCGGCGACGAATCCGCAAGGCGGATAGAGGCTGGGGCGATTGCCGAACAACGGGTCGGGCGCCTGCACCCAGGGGAAATAGTAGGCAGAGTTGTTAGCGTGGGTCCCGGTAATCGATCCGGGCGTGCTGCCGACCGGACCAGTCTGGGTAAGCCTTGAGACGGTCGATAGCTGTGGCGCATCCACGATGTAGAAGGCGCGCTGACTGGCGCAATATTGCTGGAGCGTGGAGATGGTTGGAGCGTCGGTCTCTCCAGGAATGCAGAGCAGGTTGAAGATGTTAACGCGGTCGAGGAGAAAGACGCCACCGGTGGCATTGAAGGTAAGCGCAATCTCGAAGTTCTGGTCCGAGGCAGGAACCAGAACGGCTCCGTCCGCTCCTCCGTTCAGACCGATCGGGCTCAGTGGAGCAGTAGGCGACGGGGCCGCTGCCGGTACGACCGGAATGCCGGTGGCCGGGTTGATGAAGCTAACGTACTTCGAGTCGTTGTCGATGACGGTGACGGCGTAGAGAGGATCAGTCGAGGTGGTCGACAAATTGACGAAGCTCTCCAGCGTTTTTAGCTGGCCGGTGGGCGTCACCTGCTGAACCAGGAGGCCGAAACGCGTTGGGTCGGAGGTCTGCTGCAGGACTCCAACGCGGAGGCTATTGCCCCAGGCTCCTGGATTGGCGGCGAAGAGGGTAAGCGAGCCGCCCGAAGCGATGGCCGTGGCTAGCCCTGTGTTGCTGACGGTCGCAACCGCAGGCGCGGAGGACAACCATGCTGCGGTTGTGGTCAGGTCCTGTGTCGTGCCATCGGAAAAAGTTCCTGTGGCTTTCAACTGCGCGGTTTGTCCGCTGCTTAGCAGAGAGACGGTGGCGGGGGTAAGGGCGATGGACTGAAGTACCGGCGCAGCGATGGCAACGCTGGTTGTTCCTGTCTTGGTTTGCCAGGATGCCGTGATTACCACCGCCGGATTGACCGTAACTCCCGTTACGACGCCGGTCTCCAGGCCGACGGTAGCGTCTGCACCAGCCGATGTCCAATCGACCGTGGAGGTGAGGTCCGCAGAGGTTCCGTCGGAGTAGATGCCGAGGGCCTTGAGTTGAAGCGTACGTCCCTGTGCAACCGAAGGATGGATCGGTGTGATGGAGATGGCGTTCAGAGTGGCGGCGGTAACGGTTAAAGTTGCACTTGCAGTCAGTGATCCTGAAGTGACGGTGATGGTTGTCGATCCGGCAGCTACCGCGGTTGCGACGCCGGTGCCCGCGACGATGGTGGCGACCGCCGGGTTAGCGGGGCTCCAGACTTCAACTGCGGGCAACGCCCCGGTGGTTTGGTCAGAAAAAGTCGCAAGCGCCGTAAAGTTAACCGTCTCGGCAATCTTGGCAACCGGAGCGCCGGGATGAACGGTGATACCCGTAACCTCCTTGGGCCCGACCGTGACGACATCTGTAGCGGAGACGCCGAGCCAGGATGCGGTGATGGTGGGAGCGCCGGTGGTGCTGCTGGCGGTGAGCAGTCCGGTTACGGGATCGACGAAGGCCATTGCGGTGTTGCTGCTGGACCAGGCGACAAAGTGGGTTAGGTCGAGGCTGGTTCCGTCAAAGTAGTTGCCAATGGCGGTGAGCTGTTGCTGGGGTCCGATCCATGGCTTGCCTGCGGCGGGCGGAGGAGCGCCTGCGGCAAGCGTTGGCGTAGCTGGAGTGATCGTGATCGTCTTCAGCGCAGCCGTCGCTACCGTCAGACCGATGGAGCCGGATACCAGGCCAGAGGTTGCCGTAATTGTCGCTGCACCGGCCCCCATGGCGGTGGCGCTCCCGGTACTGGCATTGACTTTAATGACGCCGGGATTGCTCGAACTCCAGGTGGCGCCGGCCAACACCGAGCTGGTGCCGTCGGAGGATTTTCCGGTAGCTACCAGCGGCACGGTTGCGCCGAGAGGGATGGCTGGCAGTCCAGCGGGGCCGATAGAGAGACTCTGCAGAACAGCCGCACCCACGCTGAGAGGAACGGATGGCGAGACAATTGCGCCGACAGATGCGGAGATTGCCGCGGTAGCATATCCAGCCCCGGCAGCGACGGCGGTGGCGCTTAACGCAGGATTGGTGCTGGGAGCGGCGGGAAGGGAGCCATCCCAGACCAGCCGCACGATGTATGCCTGGGTACCTCCGTTGGCAAAGAACTGCTGGACCGCGTAGCCGAGATCGCTGCGCGCGTCGAGGCCCCCAAAGAGGGCCTCATAGTCGGCCCAGCTTTCAATCAGCGTAGCTTCGGTGACGGGCCCCTGGGGAGCCCAGCCGATAAACGCGGCGATGGAGGTGGCGACTCCGGTTATGGAATGTACCCCGCTCGAAAGTTCCTCGATATAGACGCCTGGATAGGTGAACGTCGGCATGAATCCATCCTCCTTGCGTGTGCCGGGCAATGGCCCGGTCGCTGCGCTTGATGCGGTTGAAAAAACGGGGACCTTCGGCTTGCTGTTGCATGCCGAGGGTCTGAAGCCGTCGGGTCTCTGAGCGGATTCCGCAAGTCGCCGAGCTGTGGCGATTTAATGGGGAGGCCGTTGCGATAATCCGGTATGTCGTTCTGTCACACTGGTTCGTGACAGATTCACGACTTACGAGTGAGCTTTAGAGCGGGCCTGACTTGCCTGTTCCCGGGGAGTTGGTACGGATAATTGTCTGATCGTGTCGAAAGCGTAGGGAGTCTTGCCTGGGCCTGTCACAGAGGAACCTCCTGCGAACACTCAACCCATTACCTGGCGTGGGGGAGTGCCAAATGCGGTTCACGAGCGAGCAAAAAGCAGTTCGGCAATTCGTGGAGATTAATATAGCGCCTGCGCAAAACTTGTCAAGCATGAAAATTGGATTCGATTCGCGAGGCGCTTCCGGGCTAACTTTGGGTGGGCGATTCGTTACGTACCATCAGCCACTGTGCCATGCCCGTAAAGCTGCCGTGGGAAGATTGCTTCCTGCGCATGCAAGCGGGAGCGATTCAATATCCGAACCGATAGAGATTGGATGAGGGCAGCCTATCGCCGCGGCCTGCAAGCTCCACATCGGCCAGAGTTGTTTGACAACCAAGTGCGCGCATATCTAATGTTTGCAGGCAGATATTTCTCTGTAGAAATAAATTCAAATGATGTGCTCTGCTGGAGCTTCACGCTATGACCTTGAAGTCCGTATCCTCTCTCTGCGTTCTTGCCTTCACCGCGTTCACCATGAAGGGCCAGGCTCCGCCTCCCACTCCTAAGCCAGCCCCAGGCGTAGTTGCCGGCATTCCGGTGAACTATGACCAGGCCAAGGTGGGCACTTACACGCTTCCTGACGCACTCAAGCTTGCCGATGGAAAGGAAGTGCGCGACGCGAAGACCTGGTACAAGAAGAGGCGTCCTGAGATTGTTCGCCTCTTCGAGACGCAGCAGTATGGCATTGCTCCCGGGCGTCCGGCGGATGAGAGTTTCGAGGTGGTGGACAAGGGAACGCCTGCACTGAACGGAACGGCGATCCGTAAAGAAATTAATATTCATCTCTCCAAGGACCCATCGTGGCCCGTCATTCATCTGCTCGAATACATTCCTGCAAATGCGAAGAAGCCAGTCCCGATGTTCTTCAGTATCAACTTCGGCGCCATACAGAATGCGGTTGAAGATCCGGGCATCACGCCCGAGAAGGTCTGGAGCCCGAAGACGAACACGCTCATCGTACCCCCTGCGGGCCGTGGTTTTGGACGCCTGAATGTTGAAGCGATCCTGAACGCCGACATCGGCGTAGCCACCTTTTATTACGGCGACATCGATCCCGATTACCCCGAGGGATTCTCGAACGGCATTCGCGCACGCTATCTTAAGCCGGGTGAGACCAAGCGCGCCGCTGACGATTGGGGTTCGGTCGCTGCGTGGGCGTGGGGCATGAGCCGCGTCGAAGATTACTTCGAGAGCGACAAATCGGTCGACGCCAAGCGCGTTGCCATTCATGGCATTTCGCGCCTTGGCAAGACGGTCATGTGGGCTGGCGCACATGACCAGCGTTTCGCCGCAGTCATTGCAAGCTGTTCAGGAGAAGGTGGTGCGGCGCTGAGCCATCGCGACTATGGCGAGACCATCGCGCACCTTACTGCGCCGACCCGCTATCCCTACCAGTTTGCGGAGAACTTCGCCAAGTATGCAGGCTTCCCGGATACGGCCCCGATGGATGCGAACATGCTGGTTGCTCTTATCGCTCCACGGCCGTTGTTACTGCAGACAGGAAGCACCGACGACTGGTCCGATCCCAAAGGCGAGTTTGTGGCTGCCGTTGCTGCGGGGCCTGTCTACAGGCTGATGGGCAAACAAGATCTTGGCGCCGAGGTATGGCCCGCAGCCAGGACACCTCTCTTCAGCAATGGTCTCAACTACTACATGCACGAGGGCGGCCATGGCATGGTTCCTACAGATTGGGATATCTACGTGCAGTTCCTAAAAGCACAACTTCACCCGGAGCGATGAGGTCGCTCTGGCCAGCTATCAGTACGGCCACTTCGCACGCTTTGGAAGAAGGATGTCGGCTTGTTGAGTTGTGCCGGACAAAGGATTCTGCAGTTCATCGCCGAAAATCAAAGAAGGCTTCCCGTTTACCAGGGGCTGTCTGTGATCTCAACGAGTAAAGAGCGAGAGCGGAACAGCCTCACCCATGACGCGGTATCCCGCAGGTGAGGGATGCAGGTGATCGCCGCAGTCATAGGCTGGCAGCAGGCGGTCGGGGTGCTGTGGGTCGCGCATCGCCTTATCAAAATCGAGCACCGCATCGAAGTTACCTGGCGTGCGAATCCATTGATTGATGGCTTGGCGGTCAGCCTCGCTGCGCGGTCCCGGATGATAGTAGTCCGATCCTGTATCGGGTGTAATCGTTGCGCCAAGGACGCGGATGCCCTGGGCGTGGGCACGGATGACGATCTGCTGATACGCGCCCAGGATGCGATGAACAAGCAGCGCATGTTCCGCCGCAGAGACCTCGACCTTGCGTGTCAGACCGCCAAGGTCGTTGACTCCTTCAAAGACAATCAGCCAATGCACGCCTGACTGGGCCAGTACATCCCGATCAAAACGCGCAAGCGTATTCGGGCCAAGACCATCGGTGAGAAGATGATTTCCTCCGATGCCCTGATTCAGAACGCTGATATCTCGACCGATGGAAGAAGCCTGAAGACGTTGCGCGAGAACATCGGTCCAACGGTCGTTTCCGTTGGTCGTGGACGCGTGTCCGTCCGTGATCGAATCTCCGAGCGCAACGATGGAGGCACTCTTCGCCGGTGCGAGCACATCGATGCCGGATACCTGATACCAGTGGTCTACCTGTTGTGCGCCTGGCAGTGATGCCGCAGAGACCAGATCGCCATGAATGTAATACGAGGTGGCGCGAGAGCCGGGATGTCCCGTCTGTTGTGCGGGCAGGGCGTCAAGATGAAAGGTGACGGCCACGTTCGAGAGTGCAGCAGCAGGGAAGCTGATCGGATCGGAGATATACTCTGCTCCTGCCGGAACGGTCACGTCTTCGCTGCCTGCGAAGCTCAGTGCCTTGTCCGAAGCAGGCTCGATAGCCGATGAGGACGCCGAGAGCGGACGTGCAATATGCACCGAGCTGAAATGCAGCGGCTCTGTTCCGAAGCTATTGGAGAGATGAACGCGCAGCGTCGTCCCACCGATTGATAGATGGAAGATCTGGCGGATGGTCACGTCGCTGAGAGTAGCGGGCGGAAGGGCGTTCTGCGGTTCGGGAATTTGTTGCGATGCTGCCCAGCTTCCCACCCACACCTGAGGATTTGTTGCTGGTTGCGCGATTCCCTGGACTGCTGGCGAGAAGGCTGTCGCCAGAAACGTGAGCAGCAGTAACTTTCTGTATACGAATCTCATAGGCAAGGTTTACTATTGGTCGCGAACTAAATCGCTTTAGTAAAAGCGAAGTAAGAATATCATCTCAGGAGAAGTGCGTGCGCTCGCGTCTATATTTCATTCTGCTATCCGTCCCTATGGCCCTTGCCTGCGTCGCAATCCCGTGCTCGAAGGCTCAGGATCTTTCAAGCACTTCTTTACCGAAGCTGGCGGGCTTCACCGCCGAGCAGGACCATCAGAACATGATGGATCAGCTTGGAATCAAGGCGCTGCGTGAGGGGCCCAGCGGCAATGAGAAGGCACCAAATCATGCCAACTACGATGAGACAAAGGCCAATCCGTTTCCTCATCTTCCTGATGCGCTGACACTCAATAACGGGGAGAAGGTGACGGCGGCGAAGGTCTGGTGGGAGAAGCGGCGGCCCGAGATCGTGGAAGATTTTGAGCGCTATGTTTATGGCCGTGTGCCAAAGAATATGCCAAAAGTGATCTGGTCAGTCGTCGCGACTGATAACGAGATGCTGGGCGGCAACCCGGTGATCGCTAAAGAACTGATCGGCCATGTCGATAATTCGTCCTACCCGCTGATCAATGTCAATATCCGCATGACCGTGGTGACGCCTGCGAATGCAAAGGGGCCGGTGCCGGTTCTGATGATGTTTGGCCGCAGCGACTTTCCCGCGCCGAAGCAGCCCTCCGCCGAGGAACTCGCGCGCATTAATGCAGCGCAAAAGGCCTTGCTTGTCCAGCAGGATCCATCGCTCAAAGAGGTCTTTGCGCAGCATCCGGCCTGGGAGCCGCAGCTTCCGGCCCCCTTCCACTTTCCGGAATTCAATGCTGATGGCGATCCGCCGAGCACATGGGAGTTGATCGCGGCAGGATGGGGTTTCGCGACCATCGATCCTGCGAGCGTTCAGGCCGATGATGGTGCCGGGATTACGCGAGGCATCATCGGCCTGGTCAACAAGGGCCAACCACGCAAGCCCCAAGACTGGGGAGCGCTGCGCGCATGGGCCTGGGGCGCAGGTCAGGGACTGGACTATCTGCAAACCGACAGCGCCGTCGATGGCAAGCACATCGGCATCGAAGGCGTCTCGCGCTATGGCAAGGCGGCGCTGGTCACAATGGCCTTCGACCAGCGCTTCGCGATGGTTCTTGTAGGCTCCTCCGGCAAAGGAGGAGCGACGCTGCTCCGCCGCAACTTTGGCGAAGCTGTCGAGAGTCTGACCGGCGGCGAGTATTACTGGATGGCCGGAAATTTCATGAAGTACGGCGCATCAGAGGCGACCTTCGGCAGCAAGAATCCCGGGGATATCCCGGTCGACTCCAACGAACTGATTGCACTGTGCGCGCCGCGCCTTACCTTCATCAGCTACGGCATACCGGAGAAGGGCGATGCCAAATGGCTTGACCATCAGGGCAGCTTCATGGCGACGGTAGCGGCGAGCCCGGTGTGGACGCTGCTGGGTGCGAAGGGATTAGGCGTCGGCGAGGACTATCGCTCTGCGCAGATGCCAGCGGTCAATCAAGGATTGCTGAACGGAAAACTGGCATGGCGGCAGGACGATGGCGGACATACGGACGCACCGAACGTGAAGTACTTTATTCAATGGGCCGACCTGTTCATCGACCGCCCACATACCGGTGCTCAGTAAAGAGGTGCTTCTTGCCGGTACATCGTGGATCAACTTGTAAGGACAAGTTGATCCACGGCAGCTGAGCTACTTCTTTGAAGCAGTAGGGCGTAGATTTTTTGCGTCCTGCTTCAGATAAGGAGCGAGGTCTTCATATTGATTGGTGGCGATGAAGTTGACGCCTGCTGCAATCGCAGCCTTCCAGCGCAGAACGACCGCAGCCCGCGAGCCGAAGTTGTAGGTGTTGCCCCATCCCTGATCCTCGGACGGTGCAAATCCATCCAGCGCATAGAAGCGTACCCAATAGCCCCTCTTGTGAGCATAGTCGACCAGGGCGTGGAGCCGCGCATTGTCGGCAGCCGTCCAGTCGCCTGCTCTCGGTTCTCCCCCTTCTTCCACGGCGTACCACGAGCCGTTCCACCACCGGCGATAGTTGTTAGGCTTCTCGCCAATAAGCTCTTCCGGGCTGACCGTGGCCTCCCAATGCATCGATTCCTTCGCCGACATTCTCTTAGGCGCAGGGTGCGTATGCGCCGAACCGAAGAGCCGCAGCCGCGCACCCACCGGAAGGTCGTCATAGAAGATCTTCTGTTGTTCATCCGCCTCTTCCGTGACGACAAGAATCGGTTTGCGATCAATCGGCGAGAGATGATTCGGATCGCTGGTCTTTACCGCGGTTGAAAGCCACTCTTCATGTTGACCGAGGACCTGCCATACCGCCTTGAGCAAAGGGTCTTGATTGTCCTTGAAGTCGAAATGCAGAACGATGACCGGCCACTGGTCGCGCTTGTTTTCGGCAATTGCTTTTTCGATGGTGGGGCTGACCTGCTTGAAAAAATAATCTTCGAGGCTGGGCTCTCTGCCGGTTGGGTGCGGCGTGTGCGAGACGACGACGCGGCCCTTTCCCGTCGCGGGATCAACATACCAGGCGAGGTCCTGCTCGATGGAGACGGGGAAGCCCGAATCGAGGGCACGCTGAACACGATTGTTCCATTGCCCATCGTAGGGGTAGCAGTTATGGGCATCCAGGATGGGTTGATTGTGGTTCAGGAAATTCAGATCAGGGCCCTGGGCGCGAGCAGAAGAACTGGACAAGGTAAGAGCGATCGACGCAGCGATCAGTGCAAGGGCTTTGTGGCGCATGTTGGAGTCCTTTTTCATTTTCAGGTTCTGAGGCTATGACAGCGCTGTCATTCGTGATGCCGCTGAAGTTCCGGCCCAGTAAGAATACCTTCAATAAATAAGCCCCTCAATGTGAGGGGCCTATTGCACTCCAAAATCGTCGTTAGAAAGGAATGTCATCATCCGTGATGCCTGTATCGGCATAGTCTGGTTGGCTTGCGGGAGTGCGCTGATCGTAGCTGGCGGTGTTCGATTTGGAATAGCCGCCGCTGGATTCGCCACTGCTCTTGCTGCCGAGAAGGGTAAGCTCGTTGACCAGTATTTCAGTCTTGTAACGCTTCTGCCCGGACTCCTTGTCGTCCCACGAGCGGCTCTGGATCTTGCCTTCGATAAAGAGCTGCGTACCCTTTTTGACGTAGTCGCGGACGACCTCGGCGGTGCGCTGAAAGCAGACCAGATTGTGCCACTCGGTCTTATCGGCCCAGTTGCCTTGAGCGTCTTTCTGACGGTCGGCGGTGGCAAGGGTGAAGCTGGCGACGGTCATGCCGCCGGCGGTGGAACGGATCTCGGGGTCTTTGCCTACGTTGCCGAGGAGGAGGACTTTGTTGACGCCTTTTGCCATGTTTTTTGCTCCAGATTCAAAAGTTGAGGATAGCAGATAGAGCGCTTCAGCGGCGGCGGTCGCCGAAGACCTTTGCGACGGCAAGGATCAGGGTCAGCAGGCCAGTCGGAAGACATCCCATGGCCAGCATAAGGGCCAGCCAGCCAAGGTCGGTGTGAGGGCCTTGATGGCTGACGCCGCCGAAGAGCGTGAGCGTGAGCAGTGCCGCGAGGATTCCCGTGGAGAAGATGCCGATGCCGGAACGGAGGAGCGTGCGTGTGTCTGGTTGCATAGGGCAGAACAGGGCTCAGTTTAGTGGATCAGCGATTGCATGGCATAGACGATCACTCCAGTGACGGAGACGTAGAGCCAGATAGGAAAGGTATAACGGGCGAGACGCTTGTGAGATGGAAAGCGGCCCGTCAGCGAGAGGAAAAAGGTGATGAGGATGAGTGGAAGCGCAATGGTCGAGAGGAGGATGTGCGAGGCGAGCAGCTTCCAGTAGAAGGGCCACCACGCGCTGAGTCTGTCGAAGCGGGTTTCGCCGTGGAGCGCGAAGTTTACCAGGTAAGAGCCGAGGAAGATGGTGGAGAAGAAGAACGCCGTGAACATGGCGGCGCGATGCTGCGGAATGCGCCGTGTGCGGATGAAGCGGTATCCGAAGAGCAGGGCAACGGTTGAGAGCGCGTTCAAAACTGCGTTGACGAGCGGAAGGGAACGGAGATGGGCGTGGCCGACATCCGTGGGCGTGTGGAAATAAACCAGCCAGCAGATGAAGGCACTGGCCAGCACGCTGATGGCGATGATGGCGGCGATCATGGACGGCGGCGTGCGCAGGGTATTGCTCGTGGGCAGCGTGCTTTGAGTCGTTGGAGTCATCGGCGTCATTTAGAAGAGCAGGCGTCCTTTGGCGTCCAGCATCAGGGCGGCCATCAGCAAGGGAAGGTAGATCACTGAGGCGCGGAGAAGGTCGCGGGCGTAAAGTCGGGATTCCGGTGCGAGCGGGTTACGGGTGATGCGCGCGAAGCGAATCGTGTAGTAAAGATAACCAGCGCCGAGAATGCTGGCGGCGATGGCGTAAGGAATTCCTGTGATGCCGAGCCACGCGGGCCAGAGGCTGACGGGAATCATGAGGACGGCGTAGAAGAGCGACTGAATTACCGTGCTGCGTGCGGCCTCGCGTGCGTCGGGCTGCGTGGGCGTGAGGCGAATGTGAGCGTGCGCGTAGTCGTCGCGGTACATCCAGCCGATGGCCATGAAGTGAGGGAACTGCCAGACGAAGAGGATGGCGAAGAGAGCAACGCCGGGCCACTCGATGACGCCGCGAGCGGCGGTCCAGCCGATCAGCGGAGGGAGCGCTCCGGGAAAGGCGCCGATAAAGGTGTTGACGACGGTGAAGCGCTTGAGCGGCGTGTAGATGCCGACGTAAAGGATCGCAGTCAGAAGCGTGAGCGTTCCGGTCAGCAGATTTGTGGTGACTGCGAGGTAGAGCGAGCCGAGAAAAACCGCCGCGAAGCCGAGGGCCAGACCATGCGCGAGGCCGATGCGTCCGGCAGCCATGGGCCGGTTGGCGGTGCGGTGCATGAGCTGGTCGGTCTTGCGCTCCAGCGCCTGATTGAGTGCGGCTGAGCCGCAGGTGACGACCGCGATTCCGGCGATGGCTTGGATGAGGCCGATGTGAAACGGGCTGATTCCGCTGTGCAGGCTGCCCAGATAGAAGCCCGCTCCGGCGGTGATGACGACCATGGCCGAGACGCGCAGCTTAAATAGAGTAGCGTAATCGGCGAGCAGGGAGTGGGGCTTCGCGGGGGCGAGGACTTGATCGGTTGTCGCGGAGGTTGCCACGTTATTTAGGATACCGCGTATGTTGTAGATCGGTTGGTGCGATACAGTTTATGGCGTTGCCGGGCAGAATCGCCGAAGGCTTATCCAAGTGTGGGTGAGGTTGCTACTTTTGGGCTGCGCTTCAGGTGCATCGGATTCTGCTTTCCGAAGTACCACCCCCATGGGGTACTTCAGTGTCAAAGTCTTGATTATAAAGGACGTATTCTCCAAAGTATTCATTCTAAAGGTGATAGGTGTAAGGTATTCATTTTGAAATGGTTATGGGCTAGTTGATGAGTGACAAGAGAAAACCCCGGTTTGTGACCGGGGTTTTACATTGCTATCTCTATTTTAGTGAATGGGATGAAACTAATTTGCAAATTCGCAGATGTTTTATTTGGATTGTTATGTGTTAGTTAGAGGGGCTTCAACAGGTTTGGGGGGTTGACAGGTTTTGGATGGCGGGCGGTTCGGAGGGGAGTCTGATGCGATTAGAGCGAATTCCCCGACAATAGGTAAACGTGGTGGAGTTCCATAGACCGGGCCTTCAGCCCTCATGTTTTTGGGGAACTTCTACCCAGGGCTTTGCCTGGGCTGGTATCGATCGCGCCCTTGGCGCTTTATCAGCGAGTTTGTTCAACGCTGTCAGGGAATTTCGAAGCCAAGATTCAATCAGAGTTTTTCTGAGCCTCTTAAGTTTAGGGATGCTCTGATTTATTCCCAGAGACATACCTCAGGGGCTAAAACCCAATTGATTTTATTAGACTTAAGGGCACGGCTGAAGCCGTGCCCTTAAACAAAACGAGGACTTAATCAGAGGTTCCTTAGAGCGGATTTCGAGTAGGGTTGAAGACAAGAAGTACAAGCAACAGCAAATACAAAGACGAAATGCAGAGGTTCTTCGCTGCGCTTACAATGACAAGCTGGGGTAATGACAAGTTTGGGGTTATGACAAGCTGGGGGTACCTCGACAACATCAAGGAAGGTGCTCTATTTGTTGCGTATATCGACGCTTCCCATGCCCACATTGATTTTGAGTGAACCGGAGCCTTTGCCCTGGTAATTCCGCGAGGCGATGAAGTGACTACTGTGTCCGTTCGGACGATGGTCATGGAAGGAGCCCATGCCTACGTTTACCTGCATCGTCGCGTAAGTCTCGTCATCGAGCAGCAGTTGCATGTGGCCCATCCCGACGTTGATCTCGCGATTGCCTGAGCTGCCAATTGCGTTGAAATCGAGGTCTCCGAAACCCAGGGAGATTTTACTTGCAGAGTCTGGGCCCATCGGCATGGTCAGGGTTACGGTCGCGTGAACCTGCTTCGGAAATTTGAGTTCGATGAGGCCGTGATCGGGCTCGACGCGGAGCGTACGAATGTAGTCGGCCACGGTAGAGTGCAATGACTGCGTCTTGACTTCGACAGTGAGCTTGATCTGTTTTGCGTCGGGGCTGGTAAGCACGCGAAGGTCGGCGCGGCACACGCTCAATTCGAGTTTTCCTTTGGAGTCGAACGGGCGTGTCATCTCGAGGTGGTGAGGCTGGAGGATGTCGCCGGGGTTGCTGACGTAGTCGTGCGTGGTGAGGGGTGGATCGTCATTGCTGCAACTCATCGCTTCAGTCTGGGATTTTGTCTGCGCGGCTTGAGCCGTGAGTGAGATTGCAAAGATCAGTATCAGGGCATAGCCAAACAATTTGCGCAAGTGACTTCTCCCATGCTCGGTTTCTTGTGTCGCTCTTTTATACGATGGAATAGGGGCCCTGGTTCCCGAAGAGATGTTGGACGGAAATCGAACGGGGCGGTTCAGTTGCGTGTCAGGGCTTGGGGAGTTGCGAGGTCTCTGGATAGAAGCACAGGGAAGACCCGACGTCGTTCGCAAGAGTGCGGTCATGGCTCTAGGAGCCGTAGAAGACGACAGGGTGGCCAGTCATCAGGCACACAACGACGTAGAGGAGAATTCCGAAGATTCCAAGTGCCGCCATCCAGACCGTCCAGCGAAATTCGCCGTTGTCCTGTGATCGATTGCTTTGGTGATCGAGCTTCGAGTTGCTGTAGGTCGAACCATTCTGAGTTTTCATTTGGCCCATCCCCATTGACGGAGGGATATTCGTTACAAATATTGTCAACAGAAGTATAGGCCTAAGGGTGGTTCCCCTTCAGAGGTAGCTTTGGTGATTGGAGCAAAACGCAGATTCCCTTCGGGAATGACAAACAAGAGGAAGCCCGGCCTGAGAGGAAGTTGCTATCAGCAGAGATTTCTTAGAGCGGTTTCCCCTATAGGTTTATGGCAACTCCCAAAGCAGATTCCTCCGCTACGCTGCGGAATGGAAAGACCAGAGGGGTTGCGTACCTACACCTGGGCGGGCTTGGCTCTAGGGTTTGGGGCGGAGGTGGGAGAGGAGGGCTTCGGCGGTGGGTTGGGTGTTGAGGATGTCGGCTTTGGTGAGCCAGGCGCGGCGGAGTTGGGTGATGCCGAATTTCATCTGGTCGAGCTCTTCGGTGGCGTGGGCGTCGGTGTCGACTACGATCTTGCAGCCGTGTTGCTTGGCGAGGCGGAGGTTCAGATCGTTGAGGTCGGAGCGGGCGGGGGAGGCGTTGTGCTCGACGGCTACGCCTAGCTCGGCGGCTCGCTTTAATACCTGGTCGATGTGGACGGCGTAGGCGTCCCGTTTGAGCACCTTGCGTCCGGTGGGATGGCCGAGGATGCGGGTGTGCGGGTTTTCGAGGGCGTGGAGGATGCGGTCGGTCATCTGCTCGATGGGCTGATCGAAGCGGCTGTGGACGCTGGCTACGACGATGTCAATTTGGGCGAGAGTGCTGTCGTCGAGGTCGAGCTGGCCTTCGCCGAGGATGTCGACCTCGATGCCGGGGAGGATGCGGAAGGGGCCTTGCATCTCAGCGTCTACTTCGCGGATGCGCTTGATGTGGGCGAGAGCGCGGGCGTCGTCGAGGCCGTTGGTCATGGCTAGATTTTTGCTGTGGTCGGTGATGGCGATGTAGGCGAGGCCGCGGGCAATGGCGGCTTCGGCCATCTGGCGGATGGTGTCGCGGCCGTCGGTGGCATCGGTATGCATGTGCAGGTCGCCGCGAATGTCGGCCAGGGTGATGAGCGTGGGCAGCGTGTGGTTGGCAGCTGCTTCGAGCTCGCCGCCGTTCTCGCGCAGCTCGGGTGGGATGTAGTCGAGGTCGAGTGCGTTGTAGATGGCTTCTTCACTTTCAGAAGCGATTATTTTGTTGTCTTCCAATCGCAGCAGAGCGTACTCGCTGAGGGTGAGGCCGCGTTTGATGGCGCGCTGGCGTAGAGCTACGTTGTGCATCTTCGAGCCGGTGAAGTATTGCAGCGCGGCTCCGTAGCTGGCGCGGGGAAGGAGGCGGACGTCGACCTGGAGGTTGTTGCGGAGGGTGAAGGAGACCTTGTTCTGGCCTTTGGCGAGGAGCTTGTCGATGAGCGGGAGCGTGGCTACGTGCTCGACGGCGGCGGCGACGACGCCGGGCTCGCAGGCGGGCCCGGTGACGAGGAGATCGAGATCGCCTACGGTCTCGCGGCCTCGGCGAAGAGAGCCTGCGGGGGTGATGGTCTCGATGCCGGGGAAGGCGCGGATGAGGGCCGAGATCTTGTCGGCGTAGTCGTGGGCCTGGTCGATGCGGAAGCGGCTGGAGTTTTTGCGGTAGTCCTCGATGCCTTTGAGGAGCTTGGTGGTGAATTTTTCGCCCATGCGCGGAAGCTTGTTGAGGTGTCCGGCTTTAGCGGCTGCTTCGAGGGCGTCGATGTCGGCGACCTGGAGGGCGGACCAGATGAGGGCTACGGTCTTGGGGCCCATGCCGGGGAGGCGCAGGAGTTCGAGCATGGTGGGCTTGTATTTTGTGAGCAGCTCTTCGCGGAGGGGCATGGTTCCGGTCGAGACCAGATCGACGATGTTGGCGGCCATGCCTTTGCCGATGCCGGGGATGGCGAGGAGTTGTTTGGGCTCGGCGGTGAGAGTGGAGAGCTGGGTGGTTTGCTGCTCGACCGCCTCGGCGGCGCGGCGATAGGAGCGGATACGGAAGGGGTCGGCTGCGTCGATCTCGAGCAGGGCTGCGGTTTCGTCGAGCAGGCGTGCGATGGTGATGTTGTCCATGAAGGGAGGCGAGCCGGTCTTTCTATGTCTGAATCGTCTTCGCCCGGCTGCTCTGTCAGTATGCAACGGCGGGAGTTGCGGATGCACGTTGCAACGGGGCGGGCCGGGCGAAGAAGTCGATTTTAGACGGCCTCCTTGAGGCGGCTGACCTGATCGGCCTGGGGGCCTTTGGTGCCTTCGATGATGTCGAACTCTACTTCGTCACCCTCTTTGAGGCTCTTGTAGCCTTCACGCTGGATGGAGCTGTAGTGGACGAAGACGTCTGCCCCGTCGTCCCGGCCGAGGAAGCCGTAGCCTTTTGCGTTATTGAACCACTTTACGGTGCCTTTATATTGACTCACTTGAACGAACTCCCTTTGTAGGTCGATGCGCGTTGCCGCGACTTACCTGTGCGCGACTTACCTGTGTCTGACGCAGGAGTTGGGTGAGGAGTTTTCCGGTAAAGTTTTCCGGGGAGTGGGGAGTTTCTTCCGGGCGGGGAGAGTTGCTTTTTATGAGTGATTTCGTGGGTTTCGGCTTGCTTTATGACAAGCTTGCTACGACTTTTTTTCGTGACCGATGCGGAGATGAAAGGCGAAGGCGAAATACAGGGTCTCTCCACTGCGGCGGCAAAAGCGCCGCCTTCGGTCCAGATGACGTATGGTTCGAGCTTGGATGGGGTAATAGTTGTGGTTTTGACTTTGATGCAAGTTTTGAACCAAGCCGTAAAAAGCACGTCATCTCGACCGGAGCGAAGCGCAGTGGAGAGACCCCTGTATTTCGCGGTTGCTCTCCGTTGTCTGTTCTTAGAGGCGGCCTTCGCGATGGGCGGCGGCGTAGAACAGGACGCCGATGAGGGTCTTGCCGTCGTGAATCTTGTCGGCGGCGATGAGGGCGAGGGCCTTCGAGAGCGGGGTGCGAACGATCTCGATGTGCTCGTCTTCTTCGGGGCTGGCGGCGCCCTGCTTGATGTCGCGGGCGAGGTAGATCTGCATGGACTCGCCGAGGAAGCCGGGGCTGGCGTAGTACTTGGTGAGGTGGGTCCAGCGCTTGGCGCGGAAGCCGGTCTCTTCGATCATCTCGCGCTTGGCGGCGGCGAGTGGAGCTTCGTTGGGCTCGATGCGTCCGGCGGGCAGCTCGAGCAGGAACTGGCCGGCGGCGTGACGATACTGGCGGATGAGGATAAGGTCGGGGTCTTTGGGGTTGACCGACTCGTCTACCGCTAGAACGACGATGGAGCCGTTGTGGCGGATGACGTCGCGGGTGTAGGCGGTGTCGGAGCCGGGCTCGATGATCTTGTCGGAATAGACGGAGAAGACGTTGCCCTTATAGGAGAGCTTTGAGGAGATGAGGGCCGCTTTGGTGGCGGTGGGTTTCTTTTTTGCGGCGGATTTTGGCTTGGCTGGAGCGGATTTGGAGGCGGGTTTGGACTTGAGGGCGGCGGGTTTTTTGGTCGAGGTGGCCATAACGCTACGGTATCATCCTGCATCGCGAGTTGGGTGTTGGGCATCCAACCGTTACATGAAGATAGTAAGGTGGATAGTGGCTGCGGAGTTTGGGCCAGGCCGTAGTGGACCGCCAGTTCGAGGATTGTGGCTGCGATGAGCACTGAGTGTTACCCGATTACGATTTTGCCGCATGTGTCGCCGCTGTATCGCGGCTACCTTGGCATGGGCGACAGTCCTGCGGATGCGGCGGTGCGCCGGTGGTATGGAGCGGAGCCGTTTGCGGGTAAGTGGATGCGCACGGAGCGTCCGGGCGTGAATGCTGCACCGCTGGCGGATGCGCTGGCGCGGCAGAACGCTGAGTTTGGCGCGGGCGCAGAGGCGATGGCAAATATCGAGAAGCTGCGCGGTGGTGCTCGCGCGGTGGTGACAGGGCAGCAGGTGGGTTTGTTTGGCGGACCGCTGCTGACATTATTAAAGGCTGCTACGGCGGTGGCGCGGGCCACGGAGGCTACACGGGCTTCGAGGGTGGAGCATGTGCCGGTGTTCTGGCTGGCGACCGAGGACCACGATCTGGCCGAGGTCGATCAGGTTTCGCTGCTGACGAAGACCTCGGTGGAGACCCTGCGTGCGGGATTGAAGACGAAGGCTGCGGTTGAGGTCGGCGGGATCGCGCTGGGTGCGGAGATCGACCAGGTATTGGAGCAGGCGGGGGAGTTGCTGGAGTTTTCTCCGGCGTGGGAGATTTTGAAGGAGTGTTATACGCCGGAGCAGACGCTGGGCGGAGCGTTTGCGCGGTTGATGGCGCGGTTGTTTGCGGCGCAGGGGCTGGTGGTGATGGATGCCGCTTCGCGGGAGTTTCATGCGCTGGGGGCAAGCACGCTGCGCTATGCGATGGAACATGCCGAGGAGTTGCAGGCGGCGTTGATCGCTCGTAGTGAAGAGCTGGTGCAGGCTGGATTTCATGCCCAGGTGCTGGTTGCGGCGGGGGGTAGCCTGCTGTTTCTGGTGGATGAGGCGACGGGCGAACGGATTGCTTTGCGGCGTACTCCCGAAGGTGGATGGAAGGCTGGCGGGAAGGTCTATTCGTCTGCGGAGTTGATTGCGATTCTCGAAAGCGCGCCGGAGCGGCTGAGTCCGAATGCTCTGCTGCGGCCCGTGTTTCAGGACACGATTCTGCCGACGGCTGCTTATGTTGGCGGGCCTTCGGAGATTGCCTACTTTGCGCAGAGCGCGGTTTTGTATGAGGAGATTCTGGGAAGGGTGACTCCGGTGTTGCCGAGGTTGAGTGCGACGCTGCTGGAGCCTGCGGTTGCTACGGTGATGGCTGCGCATGAGGTCCAGTTGCCGGATGCGATGACGACGGCGGGGGAGTTGGCGCTGCGGCTGGGCGCTCGGGCGATGCCTATTGAAGAGAAGCGGCGGCTGGCGGCGGCGGGCAACGCGCTGGATACTGCGCTGACGGCTGCGGTGGAGTATATGGGTGGGATGGACGAGTCGCTGGGGCGCACGGTTGAGGTTTCGGGCTCGAAGATGCGCTACCAGATGAACCGGCTGCGGCGGATGGCGGCTGCGTTTGAGTTGCAGAAGGAGGCCAGCCTCTCGAAACATGCGGCGGCGATTACGCTGAATGTTTTTCCTGAGGGGCATCCGCAGGAGCGGGTGGTGGCTGGGGTCTGGTTTGTGGCGCGGCATGGCGAGGGATTGGTGGAGCGGCTGGTGGAGGCTGCGGCGAATCTTTGTCCGGGGCATGTGGTGATTCGGCTTTAGGGTGAGGTGGGTGGTTATGCGATAAAGTCGGAGTGATGAATGCGAGTGTCTCCTCCGAGTCCGTGTCGAAGCCGATGGTTCGCAAACTTCGTTTGCTGCCTTTGCTGGCGGCGACGTACTTCATGGTCTCGGGTGGGCCGTACGATCTTGAGGACATCATTGGATTTGCCGGGTATGGCCATGCGCTGCTGTTGCTGGGGCTGCTGCCGTTTCTGTGGAGCTTTCCGACGGCGCTGATGCTGGGAGAGCTGGCGGCTGCGGTGCCTGAAGAGGGTGGGTTTTATGCGTGGGTGCGTCGTGCGATGGGGCCCTTTTGGGGATTTCAGGAGGCGTGGCTTTCGCTTGCGGCCTCGGTCTTCGACATGGCGATTTATCCGACGACGTTTGTGCTGTATCTGGCGCGCATCGCACCTTCGCTGACGAGTGGGCATCGCGGGATAGCGCTGGAACTTGGTGTGGTCGGCTTTTCCGTGCTGTGGAATATGCGCGGGGCGACTGCCGTGGGAGAAGGTTCGCTGAAGCTTTGGATTCTTTCGATCTCTCCGTATCTGGTTCTGATTGTGATCGCGGTCTATATCGGCCTGCGCGGTGCGACCGGGCCGTTTGGCGGCCATGCCTCGATGGCGCCGCCGGTGCATCCCGATTACACGACGGCGCTTCTGGTCGCGATGTGGAACTACATGGGCTGGGACAACGCGACGACGATTGCGAACGAGGTGGAAGACCCTCAGCGAAACTATCCGCGCGTAATCCTGACGGCCACGGTGATGGTGATGCTGACCTATCTCATTCCTATTGCCGCGATTGCGTGGGCGGGGATTCCGTCGAGCCGTTTTTCGACCGGAGCGTGGGTGGATGCTGCGCGCCTCCTTGGTGGACCGGCGCTGGCGTTTACTGTGGTGCTGGCCGGATCGCTCGACGACGTTGGCACCTTCGCCAATCTCACGCTGTCTTACACGCGGTTGCCACATGCGCTGGCGGTGGATGGATTTTTGCCCAAGGTGTTTACCAAGCGGCTGAAGAACGGAACGCCGTGGGTTGCGGTGCTGGCCTGCGGTTTTTGCTGGGCGCTGGCGCTGGGCTTCACGTTCGAGCGGCTCATCACGATTGACCTGTTGCTGTATGGACTGTCGATGATTCTGGAGTTTGTTGCGTTGATTGTGCTGCGCTATCGCGAGCCGCTGCTACCGAGGCCGTTCCGCATTCCGGGGCCGGACTGGGTTCCGATTGTGCTGGGCTTGAGTCCTGCTGCGCTGATCGTGTATGCGCTTTATGTATCGCGCACGGAGATGGTGGCGGGCATGTCGGCGCTCACGTTTTCGCTGCTGATCGCGGTGTGTGGGGTACCGCTGTATCTGCTGGCGCGGATTCGGCGGCACGAGCCGGTGCGATGAGTGATGGGCAGTGGGCCGCAGAGACAAGGCAGGCGAAATACAGGGGTCTCTCCACTACGGCGGCAAAAGCACCGCCTTCGGTCGAGATGACGTACGGTTTGCTGCTTCGAGCTGAGATGGTGTGCTTTAGAGGTCGGACGAGAGCAGTTTCTGTGTGCGCGGTTAGAAGACTATCTTGAGCGCGCCTTGAATCTGGCGGGCTCCGGTGGTGTTGTCGTTCTGGCCGATCTGCGATTGCGAGATGCCGAAGGTGGGCGACGAGATAGTGAGTGAAGGCTGCGGCGGCGAGGCGAGGTTGGGGTGGTTGAAGACGTTATAGCTCTCGGCGCGGAAGACGAGCTTGACCTGCTCGCGTAACGTCTGGGTCTTCTGGAAGACGATGTCGGTGTTGATGAAGCCGGGGCCGTAGAACTTGTTGCGATGGATGGAGAGGTTCTCGTCGTAGGGCTCGTTGGTGAACGCCATGGCAGCGGGGCCGGTGATCTTGCCGGCGGCGACGATGGTTCCGCGGTGCGAGGGGTAGGGCGCTCCGATGAGCTGTGGCCGGTCGGCGGCGTCGGTGTGGAGGCTGTCGCTGGTGCCGCGCAGATCGAAGGGCAGGCCGCTTTGAGCTTGCTGGATGCCGGAGACCTCGATGCCTTCGAAGACGTGGCCGAGCAAGCCGCTGCTGAGGTGCGTGGTGCCGATGCCGATGGGCAGGCTGTAGGTGGCAGCGACGGTGCCGCGATTGCGAACGTCGAAGTCGGAGTTGCCGTACTCGGGGCCGAGGTTGAAGCTGTTGCGGGGGAAGAACGAGTCGCCTGCGCCGGGCTTGATGGGGTCGCTGCCGTTATCGAGGGAGTGCGACCAGGTGTAGCTGCCGGTGAGGGTGAGGCGTCCGATCTGGCCGGAGAGTCGGGCTTGCAGGGCGTTGTAGTTGCCGCTGGCGACGGAGGTCTCGAAGGCCTCGTGGTAGAAGGCGTTGTTGTTGACCATGGGGCGGAAGCTGGTGCCGTTGGCATCGGTGCCGCCGGAGTAAAGGGCGTTGAAGGTGAGGGCCTCGGGCAGGACTCCGGCGGCGAGGGCGGCCTGGACGAGGTTGGGTTGGGGCGGCGCTCCGTCGAGGGCGCGGAGAGCGTGCGTGGTGTGGCTGCCGACGTAGTTCACTTCGAGCGTCAGGTTGTTGCGGAGTTGATGCTGAATGCCCAGGTTGTAGCTTTGGCTGGTCGGCATCTTGAGGTGCGGATCGATGACGACCGGTGCCCGGAGGAATTGTCCGTTGGTGATATTGGGGGAGGGAGTCAGTTCGCCGGGGAAGGGAAAGTTGGAGACGGTTGGGGTGCCGGGAGTGCCGTCAAAGGCGTAGTCGTTGACCTGGGCCTGGTAGGGAGGGTTCGATTTGGCGCTGCCGAAGAGGTTGTCGAAGACGCGGTCGTGGAAGATGCCGAAGCCGCCACGGATGGCGGTCTTGCCATCGCCGTGGAGGTCGTAGGCGAAGCCGACGCGCGGCTCGATCAGACCGGAGTTGTTGGCGTAGAGCTGACGCCCGGTGCCGGGACCGACGGAGGTGAAGGTGAAGTATCCGGCGGGCGGTACGGCGGCGGAGGCATCGCCATAGAAGTTGGCGAGGCTGCCGTCCTTCTCGTAGGGCACACCGTTGAAGGCGTAACGGAGGCCGAGGATGGCGGTGAATCGGGAGGTGACTTTCCAGGTGTCCTGCGCGAAGACTGCGCCCTCATGTTGACGGAAGCGGGAGATATCGTTGGCGCGGCGGACCCCGGCGCGGGTGAAGAACTGGTTTTCAGAGGAGTTGGCGACGGCTCCCTGGGCGCCCCAGACGAGGTCCTCGAAGCCCTGCGCGCTGGGAGAGGTGTGGCTGCCGTAAAAGCTGTAGGAGGGGTAGCCGAAGATGGTGAAGTTGTCGAACAGGAGGGCGTTGCGCGAGTTGAAATTGTCGAAGTTGTTGTCCTTGACGCTACGGTACTCGCCGCCGAATTTGAGCGAATGCGCGCCACGGGTGTAGGTGAAGGTGTCGGCGAAGAGGAGGGTCGAGCTAAGCCGCGCCTGAGCGTTGCTGTCGCCGAGAACGGCGCAGCCGAAGGTGAAGAAGTAGGGGATATTGATGTCGCGGCCGTTGCCGAAGGTGTCGGTGCCGGTGAGAGCATCGATGGCGGCGTGGTTGCAGTAGTCGCCGGTGTTGCTCTGGTTGTAGCCGCCGCGCACGAGGTTGGTGGCGTGAGCGGAGAGGGAAGAGGCGATGGAGATGACGCCGTTATGGGAGGTGCTGATGTTGCTCAGGTTGCCATAGCCGGGGAGGACTTCGTCGTGGAGCGGATCGCTCTCGGCAGAGTGGCCGTAGATGTAACGCACGGTGAGTTGATGCCGGTTGTTCAACTTCTGGTCCAGGCGTCCGGTGAAGCTGTAGGCGTTCAGGCTGTCGGGGGAGGGGAAGAAGTAGGTGGTGCTGACGCCATCGCCGTTATCGGCCTGGCCGACGGGGGCGAGGTTGAGGATCTTCGCGATGAGCGGATCCTGTCCAAGGCCGGAGTAATTGTCGAAGTTGGTGAACGGATCGGCGGTGAGGTCGACCGGGGTCTGGCTGCCGTCGGTGGGGTCGGTGTAGGTGAATTTTCCGGTTCGGAAGGCAGCGGTGGGAGTGGTTTGAACAGCGGTGCGGGTGATGCGGAAGCGCTGGGCCTCGCCGTTGAGGAAGAAAAAGGTGCGGTCCTTCCAGAGGGGACCGCCGACCGAGGCACCGAAGTCGTTGCGGACGTAGGGGTCCTGTGGGCCGTTCTCTTTTTTATTGAAGAAGTCGCGGGCGCCGAGTGCACTGTAGCGACCGAATTCGTAGACGCTGCCGTGAAAGGCGTTGCTTCCGCCGCGGGTGACGACATCGATGATGCCGCCGGTGTTGCGACCGAACTCGGCGTCGAAGTTGTTGGTGATGACGCGGAACTCCTGGGTGGAGTCGGGGTTCGCGGCAGAGATGCCTCCCTGGCCGCCGGGGACGGAGGTGTCGTTGTTGTCGGCGCCGTCGAGCATGAAGTTATTGTTGCGATCGCGCTGGCCGTTGACGGAGAAGCCGCCGACATTGTTGGTAGCGGTGACGACGCCAGGCGACAGGAGAACCAACTGGTAGGGGTCGCGCAGAATCAGAGGAAGATCGTTGATCTGCCTGGCATCGACGACGGTTGAGAGCTGGAAGCTGTCGGTTTCGACGGGAGCGGTGGTGACGTCCTGGACGTCTACCGAAGCGGTTGCGCCAGCCACTGCAAGGGTGAAGTTGAGCGGAAGCGTGGCTGCAATGTTGAGGGTGACGTTTCTGCGGGCGAGTGTCTGGAAGCCGGGTGCAGAGACGGAGACGGTATAGATCGAAGGAGGAAGGGCTGCGAAGTTGTAGAGGCCTGCCGAAGTTGTTGTTGCGGTGCGCGAGAGACCGGTTGCGCCGGAGGTTGCGGTAAGGGTCGCGTTCGGCACCACGGCTCCAGCCGGATCAAAGACCTGGCCGGTGACACTGCCGGTCTGCGCGAATCCAACTCCAGCCATGGCAGCGAGTGCCAACAGCGCGGTACACAGGCTTGCTAAACGCATGAACAAACTCCTGAATCAAAAACCGTACTATTTTCTTCGGTGATAGTTAGATCGAAGCCACGCAGTCTAACTGGATCAGGACAGGGAGAGACTGACCCGTTGGACATGGAGGTTGGTGGAGAAGGAGCCCGTTAGAACTTGTTTGATCCAGGGGAAGATCGGTCATACTGAAAATAATCGGCCTGTCTATCTATGTGCATCTCTGCGAAAGCATGACCTCTGTTTCTGTGGAATCAGGATCCTGAAAATCCATGGGATAAAAACTGACCGATCTTCCAAGTCTGAACTCCAGGGTAATTCCGAATGTGTATCGGCTCTATAAGAGCAAGATTCTTTAGATGCTTAACAGCATCATTGGTTTTGGGCAGCCCTGTTATCCCCCCTTTGGGGGATGTGAGAGGTTCCACTTCTTGTCTAGTCTCGCTTGCCGGAGTCATGGTAGCGCTGTATGCCTTGCGCCCATGAAGGTTAGCCGGGCTAGAATTGGTGCGGGCAGTATTTGCAGGGCAGACGACTGCGCGATCGCGCTGACGAATTTCCCGATATGGGAGATAAGCCGCTTCCTGCCGAATGCGAGTTGGCGATGGACTGGAGAGAAAATCTCAGGCAAGATTGGAATCGATTCCAGTGATTGCCGCCGCTGGTGCGAGGAGAAGGCACGGATTGGTTGCCAGTTAACGTTTACGGTGTTGTGATGAAGCTGAGACGGTTTGAGAATTGTAACGCTGCGAATGGCATAAGCGATTCGAGGAGAGTGATTTGGGGACTTCCGATCTATGAGCAGGAAAGACAGCTTTCGGAGCATGACACCAGTGGCCAAAAACTGGGATGAACGGACGGCGATAACGCTTACAAACGGTTTGGTGGAATTGACATTGCTGTTGGGAGGCGGTCATCTCGCCCATTGGGGATTTGCCGGGGAGCACGGCCCATCGCAGGAGAATACGCTCTGGGAGGCGCCGTGGAAGACCGCCGATCCGGGCTCTTCCGCCCACGCAGCCATTGCGGAATCCTTTCATGACGAAGAGGCGGGAAGATATCTTGCTTCGTACACGGGGCATGTGCTCTGTCTCGATGGCTTTGGCGCAGCCAGCGCAGCAGATGCGGCCAAGGGGGTTTCGCTGCATGGAGAGGCCCCGACGGCAACGTGGGAATTCACCACAAAGCAGGAGAACAAGGCTACTGGGAGCGCTGAACTGCCGGTGGCGGGTTTGCGCGTGGAGCGTCAGTTTTTATTGGCGGCGGGAGAGAGCGTCTTGCGGGTGGACGAGCGGGTCACGAACCTTCGCGCTGCGGAACGTCCGCTGCATTGGGTGCAGCATGCGACCTTCGGCACTCCGCTGTTTGCCGCCGGCAAGGGGCGCGCGACTGCGTCAGTGCAGAAGGGGGTAACGCTGCCGCGGGACTACGATGGTCCCAATCTGCTGGCGTGCGACAAGGAGTTTTCATGGCCGTCTGCTCCGGGTGTCGACGGCGAAAGCATCGATCTGCGTGAGCTTTTTGGGCAGAGCGGCAAGGGCTATGTGGCGTCGACGCAGCAGGCAGCCGGGCGGGAGCATGGATTTGTCGCAGTCTGCCACGCAGAGATTGGGCTGGCTGTCGGCTATGTGTTTCGGGTTGAGGACTTTCCCTGGGTGGCGGTGTGGGAGGAGAACCATGCGCGGGATGCGGCGCCCTGGCTTGGGCGGGTTCAGGCTCGGGGTATGGAGTTCGGTACGACGCCGATTCCGCTGGGCAACGAGGCGGTCGATGCGCGCGGCCCGTTGTTTGGAAGGGAGACCTCACGCAGGATCGGAGGGCATGAGACGCTGCGGGCTCCGTGGCTGCTGTTTGTGGCCGAGGTTCCGCGTGGGTGGCGGGAGATCGAAGATATTCGCGTTGAGGCCGATGAGATCGTGCTGATGTATCAGGGCGAGAGCGTGCGGGTAAAGGTGGGGGCCGCGGCTGCGTTTCTCAAACCTGTCTAAAAACTGTTACGGACGGTGATGTCTCCAGTGAGAAAGAACAGGCAACGGCAAGAATAACGGCGAAATACAGGGGTCTCTCCACTGCGCAACGGACATAAAACCGTCCGCTGCTCCGGTCGAGATGACGTTATTTTGAGTTTAGACAGGTTCTCAGGGAGTCTGGGTCTGCGAAGGTCAAGTAATATCTTTGGCGCTCCATTGAGTCGGGGCTGATTTGCGTCAGCTTGCTTTGCGAGACTGTAATCAGAGAGTGTCTTGCGGGGGCAGTGTGGCTGGCGAATGGGAGGGAGATTGGCGGGAATGGATTCAGGCGGAAGCCGTTGAAGCAGGCTTTGATACGGCCGGGGTTGCTCCTGTGTATGGTACGGAGAGCGAGGTTGGCCGCATCGACGCCGAGCGGTTTGCGGGATGGGTGGAAGCGGGCCGCGCCGGAGAGATGGAATATCTGAAGCGCAGGAATGAGCAGGGGGTGTTGCTGCGCAGCGGGGTCGAGGTGGCGATGCCGTGGGCACGGTCGGTCGTTGTCTGTGCGGTGAACTACAACGGGGATGGGCCGCTCTCGATTGTGCCTGCGGAAGAGGGGACGGGCTGGATTGCCCGCTATGCGTGGAGTGGGCGCACGGGGGAAGATGGGAAGCTGGCCCCTTCTGACTATCACGATGAGATGCTGGGCAGGTTGCGGCGGGTGGAGGCAGCGCTGCATGAGAGATATGCGTGCGAGACGAAGTGCTATGTCGATACCGGGCCTCTGGTGGAGCGAACCGCTGCGGCAAAGGCTGGGGTGGGTTGGATCGGAAAGAATGCCTGTGTGCTGAATCAGGGCTTGGGATCGTGGCTGCTGCTGGGTGTAATTGTGACCTCGCTGGAGGTGGGTGACGGCGAAGCGTTGCAGATTGCGGTAGACCGATGTGGGAGTTGTACGCGATGCATCGATGCCTGTCCTACGGACGCGTTGGTGAGGCCGCGGGAGATGGACGCTTCGCGATGTATCGCCTATTTAACGATCGAGAAGAAGGGGGCGATCGCGCAGGAGCTTCGCGAGGCGATGGGCAGGCAGGTCTTTGGGTGCGATATCTGTCAGGATGTGTGCCCTTGGAACAGGAAGTCTCCTGTGACGGCAAGGGAAGGGATGCTGACGCGGAGGGAGATGGTGAATCCGGCGCTGGAGTGGTTGGCGGGGATGGATGCGGTTGAGTTTCGGCGATGGTTCAAGGGGTCTCCTTTGGAACGGACGCGGAAGAAGCGGCTGCACAGGAATGTAGCGATTGCGATGGGCAACAGCGGCGAAACCCGGTTTGTGCCGCAATTGGAGGAATGGAGCACGGGCGAGGACGAGGTGCTGGCCGAGAGTGCGCGGTGGGCGTTGGGAAGGATTCGCAGGCTAAAAGAGGAGAGGAAAGCCTCAGCTGGGCTCTGCTAGCATCGAATGGAGCTACGGCGGATTTTTCCGCTGCTGCAACTTTGCTATGACCCCTAGCGTACCCGATAAAACCGTTCCGCCTGAAGTGCCTGCTGCGAGCGAGCCGACAAAGCCGGATCTGCCGCCGAAGCCGATTGAAGAGGTGCGGCCGGTGGTCGCCAAAAGCGGCTTCTGGGCGCAGATCGTCGCGTTGTTTCGCTACCTGACGCGGACCGAGGTGCATACCTATGCGTTCAGCGTGGCGGCAAATGCGATTTTGTCGCTGTTTCCATTTATCGTTCTGCTGTTGACCGTGTCGCGTGTAGTATTCCACTCGCGGTCGATGGAGACAGTGGTGGGCGAGATGATGAGAAGCTTTCTGCCGACCGGACAAGACTTTGTGATGCGCAATATGCAACTATTGGCGCACCCGCATAAAAGGACTGAGCTGTTTTCTCTGGTGATGCTGCTGATTACATCGACTGGAGTGTTTTTGCCGTTGGAGGTGGCGCTGAACAATGTCTGGGGGGTGAAACAGAACCGCAGCTATCTACGCAATCAGGCGGTGTCGGCCGGGCTGGCATTTGGCGTAGGCGTTCTGGCGATGTTGTCGGTCGCGTTTACCGCGGCGCAGAAGCCGTTGCTGACGTGGATCTTCTTTGGGCATACACAGAATATGGCGTTCAACTTTTTTTCGTTCAGCTTTATGAAGATTTGCGCCGGGATTGCAAGCATTCTTCTGTTCTTTCTGATCTATTGGGTGCTTCCTAACCGCAAGGTTCCGGCGCGGGCTGTGCTGCCGACTGCGGTTGTGACTGGACTGCTTTGGGAGGGCGCGAAGTATCTTTATATGCGGGCTCTGCCGTGGCTCGATTTTCAGTCGGTGTATGGGCCGTTTTATATTTCTGTCGGGCTGATGATGTGGGCATTTCTGTCGGGGCTATTGCTGCTGGCCGGAGCGCATTTTTCGGCAACCCGGTATGCGCTGTGGCAGGCCCGGCAAGAGGCACGAGGAGAGAAGTAGCGATGCAGGACGCTTTGAGATCTCGGGTGAAGGGATGGGCGAGGAAGCCGCCGACGGGATTGGCGGGAGCCGCGTTCTGGCTGGCGCTCTGGTTCTGCGTGCTGCTGGTATTGCGGCTGCTGCCCGGTGGATGGGGAACCTTCTTCAACGTGACGGAGATCTTTGTCGGAATAGCCCTCGTATCAGTCGTGGTGCCGCTGATCTTTCAGACGGTGCGGCGGCGGATGCTGTGGAGCCTGCGAAATAAGCTGGTGCTGACGTATCTACTGATCGGGCTGGCTCCTGTGGTGCTGGTGGTGACGCTCGTGCTGATTTCGTCCTACATCGCGGCCGGACAGTTTGCGATTCATCTGGTGGATTCGCGATTGCAGGCAGAGTTGAGCCAGATGGCAGGAGCCAATGCCCATCGCGCTGACCTGATCGCCCAGGTGCTGGGCGGTAAGCCGTCGGCGGAGGAGATGGAGGAGCAGGACAGCGCAGTCAACCGCCTGGATGAGTCGAAGATGCGGCTGCATCCCTCGACAAAGGCGTATATCAACGGCGCGCCGACTGCGTTAGACCCGATCAGCGAAAAGACCCCGTTGGGATTGCCGCCATGGGCGGCACAGTTAAAGGGTGGAGAGTTTCAGAACTTGGTGTTGGATGGCGGAGAGCTCTATCTCGTTGTGGTTCATCAGCGGCGACTGGGAGATGGGCGGATGTTCAGCCTGGTGAGCAGTATGCCGGTGGAGGGCGAGTTGATGAACCTGATCGTCGATGGGTTGGGGCGTGCCATGCTGTTTCCGGAGAGGTTGGGCAACCTTGCGGAAGAAAAGCGGGCTGCCGCAGCCGACGGGAAGAGGCCCACTTCTCCTTTGGCGATGCCTTCGGGACGCAGATCGAATAACACAGGCGGGATCGCGGGCGGTGCCGAGCCTAGCGCAGTCAACCTGTTGGATATTCGCGTGCGATTCTTATCGACAACTTTGATAACAGATTGGGGCTCTGGCGATCGCGACAGTATTTTGATTGAGGTGGATTCGCGGCCCACGCTACTTTACCGGCGGCTCTTTGGAGCGTCGCTGGGCGGCGTCATCACAACCGGGATTCGTGATGGATTGATTGTGCTCTGCATTGTGTTCGCTCTGATTGAGTTGCTGGCGCTCTATATGGCGATTCGCTTGAGCCGGACGATTACGGCTTCGGTCGCGGATTTGTATGAGGCCACCCATGCGGTCGACCGCGGAGAGTTGAGTCACCGGATCGGGGTGAACCGGAGCGACCAGCTTGCGGAGTTGAGCCGATCGTTCAACACGATGACAGGATCGCTGCAACGTCTGCTGGAGGAGCAGAAGGAGAAGGAGCGATTGCAGAGCGAGATCTCAATCGCGCAGGAGGTACAGGCAAACCTGTTTCCGCACCATGTCTCGAACCTGGGGAGCCTGGAACTGCATGGAGTCTGTCGTCCTGCTCGGTCGGTGAGTGGCGACTATTATGACTTTCTTGTCTTCCATCAAGAGGCGAATGAAGGCGTGCCTTCGCGGCGGGAGACGGGAGTGGGCATTGCGATTGGAGATATCAGCGGGAAGGGAATTTCGGCAGCGCTGTTGATGGCGACGCTGCACTCGGCTGTGCGGGCATATCGGTTTGCTAGCGAGGAATTGGTCTACAGCGAGACGAGTTGGGCGGGTTTGATGGCCAGCCGTGAAGAACGCGGAGGGGACTGCGATGAGCTGTTCGAGTCGCCGGGGCGGATTCTTTCGCTGCTGAATCGGCACCTCTACAGGAGTACGCAGCCGGAGAAGTACGCCACGTTATTTCTGGCGCACTATGACGCGGCTTCGGCCATGTTGACGTACTCGAACGCGGGACAGTTGCCGCCGCTGGTACTGGGACGCGATGGGGCCATTCGCAGGCTCGACCAAGGAGGCACCGTTGTCGGGTTGATGGACGGGATGCACTATGAGGAGGACCGCTTCCAGATGCGTCCGGGCGACATTATGGTGGCCTACTCCGATGGAGTGACCGAGCCGGAGAACGACTTTGGCGAGTTTGGGGAGGCGCGGCTGATGGAGGTGGTAAGACGCTACCGCGATGAGCCGTTGCATGTGATTTCGACGAAGGTGATGCAGGCGCTGGATGCCTGGATTGGGGCGGAAGAGCAGCCCGACGACATTACGCTGGTGCTTGCCCGCCAGACGTAGGCGTTGCTTTCTATCATCAAATATGATGAAATAAGTAATCAATATTGGAGGGACTTATGGCGGCAGCACTTGTCATTCCTCATATCGCCGGATACGCCTTCGACGTCTCCCCGGACCTCTCCAGTTCTCCCACGCGTGAACGTCTTAGTCCTGCTGCGATTAAGGGCTTTCTGCGAATCATGGAGAAGTGGGAGATCAAAGATTCAGATGCGCGGCAACTGCTGGGCGGGCTCTCCTCTGGCTCTTACTATGGGTTGAAGAAAGAGCCAAAGCACCGGACGCTGGATCAGGACGTGCTTACCCGTATCTCTCTTCTACTGGGAATATTCAAGGCTTTGAATATTCTGTATAGCAAGTCACTGGCAGATGCGTGGGTGAAGCTGCCGAATAGCAACTCGATGTTTCGAGGGATGACGCCTTTGTCCTACATCATTCAGCGCGGGCAGCCGGGGATGTTGCATGTGCGTCAACTGCTCGACGCGCGCCGTGGTGGGCAATGATTCCGGCGGCCGCCGATCTCGAGCTTGCCGATACGCACCGCCTTATTCCGTCGAAGTACAGCGAGAGCGGTACCGTGTTGTCGCGGCTCACGGAAGGCGACGCTATCCTTAGCGATTTGATCGAACTGGATGGCGCGACGAACGAGCGTCTCCTCGGCGAAGAGGGATTGCTGCCGGGTATCAGTGTTCATGAGTTGGTCTACGGAGTGAGCTACGCGCATGTCGTCAATGCTGCGTTTACCCATGCCGGGCCAGGTGGTGGGCGTTTCAACAATAGCGAACGTGGGGCGTGGTACTGCGGGGTAGAACGAGAGACCTCGATCGCCGAGGTTGTGTTCCACAAGCTTAGGCAGCTCGAGGAGGTCGATTGGCGAGAGGAAGAAATCTCTACGTTCGATGACTATCTTGCCGACTTCACAACTCAGATGCAAGACCTCCGAGCGCCCAAGCCTCAATACAAAAGGTTTCTGAAGGCTGGCCCGATCCCGGACTGTTATGCGGACTCTCAGGAGCTTGCTGTAGTTCTACTGGCGCAACAGTCGAATGGAATCATCTATCCCAGCGTGAGGAAGAAGGGCGGCGATTGCATCGTCTGCTTCAGACCCACACTGGTTTACAACGTGCGGCAGGGCGCTCGGCTGGAGCTTCGTTTATTGGCTGGAAGAGAGTTCTCGCCGACCGATGTTCGTGAGATAAAGCCGCGGAAGCGGTAGGATGGAGCGGAACAAAAGGGAGACAGATTGAGCGTCGGGAAAAACTTTTCTGCTTGCAGTCAGGTCGCTGCGAAGTTTGTGGCTGTGTTTCGGAAGCACTTTGTTAGCACTGTAAGCAGCCTTGCACTGCTTGGAGCCTTTTGCGTTGTGCCGATGTGCTTGATGCCGGGACATAGCGCTATTGTTCAGGCCGCGTCTGATAGCGCTCCCATCTACAAACGGCAAGGTGCGCCGATTGAGGCACGCATTCGGGACCTAATGCATCGCATGACGCCTGCGGAAAAGGTTCGGCAGCTCGATCTCTACGCTGGTGCGCCTGCCTTGATGAGCAGGCATACCGACGAGACCCACGCTGCCAAGGATGCTGTGTTTTTGCCGGAGAAGGCAAAGGCGCTGTGGGGCGATCTTGGGGTGGGCGGCATCCACGATCTGAACCCGACGCCGGAGCAGTCGAACACGATTCAGCGATGGGTGATCGCACATAACCGGCTGGGGATTCCAGCACTGTTCATCGAGGAAGGCTTGCATGGCTTTGATACCGGCACGGTCTTTCCCGCGCCGATCAACCTTGCTGCAACGTTTGATCCTGACCTGGCACAGCAGACTGGCGCTGCCATCGCGGCGGAGGCACGAGCGACGGGCGTGGGTATGATTCTGGCGCCGGTGCTGGATCTTGCGCGGGAGCCGCGATGGGGACGTGTCGAAGAAGACTTTGGCGAAGATCCGTACCTCACCGGACAGATGGGGCTTGGCTATGTGCGCGGAGTACAGGGCACGAGCCTCAATACGAACCATACTGTCGTTGCAGAGCCGAAGCACTTTGCAGCGCATGGGTCGCCCGAGCGTGGAACCAATACTTCGCCGGTGCATCTCGGCGAGCGCGAGTTGCGCAGCGTGATGCTGAAGCCGTTCGAACCGGCGTTTCGCGAAGGCCATGCCATGGCGACGATGGCGGCGTATCACGAGATCGATGGCATTCCCATTACGGCTGATCCATTTCTACTGAAGACAGTGCTCCGCGGCGAATGGGGCTTTAAGGGCATGGTGCTTTCAGACCTTGGCGCGATTGAGCGGCTGTACACGGTGCATCATGTTGCGGCCACGCCCAAGGATGCGGTTTGCATGGCGATACGGTCGGGCGTCGATATGCAGTTCTACGACTTCGACCACCCTGTGTTCCAGAATGCGCTGCTGGATTGCCTGAAGGAAGGCACGCTGCCGGAGGCGGATTTGGATCGTGCAGTGTCTGCTGTGCTGCGTCTGAAGTTTTCTCTTGGCCTCTTCGATCATTCCTTTGTCGATCCGTCGCTCAACCAGAGGGTGTATCGTTCGCAGGCGCATCTCGATGTTTCGCTGAGGTCGGCACGAGAGTCGATGACGTTGCTCAAGAACGAGAACCATCTGTTGCCGCTGTCGAAGTCGGTTCGCCGCATTGCTGTCATCGGATCCAATGCGGATGTGGCGAGATATGGCGACTATGAGAAAGAGGAGAACGGCGCGCGCATCTGTCTTCTGCAAGGCGTGAAAAGCGCTGTGCCGCAGGCGACGGTCGATTTTGATGAGGGCAAGGACATCAGCGCGGCGGTGGCGAAGGCAGAAGCTGCGGACGTTGTGATCCTTGGGCTTGGAGAGAAGCAGGGTATCTCGGGTGAAGGGTTCGACCGTTCGGAGCTTGGCCTGCCGGGGCAGCAGGAGCAACTGCTTGAAGCTGTCGTACAGACGGGCAAACCGGTTGTTCTGGTGCTGGAGAATGGGCGTCCGCTTACGATCGGCTGGGCGAAGGAGCATGTTGGAGCGATTCTTGAGGCGTGGTATCCGGGAGAGTTTGGAGGCACGGCTATCGCCGAGACGCTCTTTGGCGATAACAATCCTTCAGGCAGACTTACGATTACTTTTCCTCGCAGCGTAGGGCAGTTGCCGGATTTTTATAACTCCGATCCGTCGCGCGTTCATAAGTACGTTGACGATGATGGCAAGCCGCTCTTTCCCTTTGGCTTCGGACTGAGCTACACGACCTTCAGCTATGGAGACATCGCTGTTCATGCACCTGCCGCGGGTAGTAAGGCAGATATCGTTGTTTCTTTTCAGGTGACGAATACAGGAGACAGAGAGGGAACGGAAGTTCCTCAGCTCTATGTGCGTCAGGAAGTGGGCAGCGTGGAGACTCCTGGGCGGTCGCTGGAGGGTTTCACTAGAGTTCAATTGAAGCCGCATGCGAGTAAAACGGTGACGATGCATCTGCATCAGAGCCAACTTGAAGTCTGGAATGTTGAGAATCGCTGGGCCGTGGAGCCGGGATATTACACGGTGTGGGTTGGAGGGTCGTCGGAGGCTGCGATGACGACACGTTTTCTATTGAAGAAATAATGCGCCGTGAATGCGCCATGGGAATACAGAGGAATGGAGAACGATGCCAGTACAGAACAGCACGTATAGAACAGCATTGTTTGCCGCAGTGTTGGTGGGCGTATCAGGAATCGCGGTGGCCAGTTCGGCGATAAAACGTTCGGAGCCGGTGGACTATGTTTCGCCTAACATTGGCGGCATCGGGCAACTGTTGACTGCGACGATCCCCTATGTGCAGACGCCCCATGGCATGGCCCGTCTTGCGCCGATCACGACGCCGGGAATTAATGATCGCTATCTGGCGGATAAGATCTATGGTCTTCCGGCAGGCCCCGCCATGTTGATGATTTCGACTGGCAAGGTGAGCACGCAGCCGAAGGACTACGCTTCCACGTTCGATCATGATTTCGAGACGACGACGCCCTACTATTACGAAGTAGATCTGCAGAGCTGGGGCATCAAGGCAGAGGTAACCGCAAGTCAGGCTGCTGCCTATTACCGGTTCGTCCTGCCTGCCAACTCTGCGGCTCATGTTGTCTTGAGCATGGAGGATGGGGCTGAGCTAAAAGTTGTTGGAGACTCGGCGGTTGAAGGCAGCGAGCGGGTTGGTGGAACCGTTGCTCAGTTGTCGGAGAAAGATGGTGAGACCAGGGAATATTTTTATGCCGAGTTTTCAAAGCCCTTTAGCAGAGTTCAAACATGGCAGAAAGATGATTTGTCCCAGAGCCGGAGTCAAGCTGGAAATCACATCGGCTTCGTCGCAGAGGAGTCAGGCACCGGCGGAGATCAGGTTGAGGTTCGCGTTGGGATCTCGTATATCAGCACCGAGCAGGCGCAGAAAAATCTGAAGGAGCAGATAGCCGGGCGCAGCTTCGAGCAGGTAAAGCAGCAGACGAAGGAATTATGGAACAAGCGGCTGGGAGCGGTTCAGATCGAGGGAGGCAACGAGAGCCAGCGCACAATTTTCTATACCGCGCTGTACCGGTCTCTCGGTCGCATGACCGATATTACCGAGGACGGAAAGTATTTCAGCGGGTACGATCATCAGGTTCACGAGAGCAATGGGCACGATTTTTATGTAGACGATGGCCTGTGGGACACCTATCGCTCCCTGCATCCTTTGCAGTTATTTCTCGAAGCTCCTCAACAGGAGGACATGATTCGCTCCTATCTGCGGATGTATGAGCAGAGCGGCTGGATACCATCGTTTCCGTCGGTCGCGGGCGAGCAGGCGGTGATGATCGGGCATCACGCGGCTGCCTTCATTCTCGATGCGTATAGCAAGGGCTATCGCGACTTCGATCTTGCAGAAGCCTATTCAGGCATTCGCAAGAATGAGACCGAGGCGACGATGCTGCCGTGGAAGCGCGGTCCGCTGACGAGCCTCGACCATGTGTACTTCGATAAGGGATTCTTTCCGGCGCTCGCTGTGGGACAGGCTGAGACGGTTCCCGAGGTAACGGGCGAGCGGCGGCAGGCGGTCTCGGTGACGCTGGAGACGAGCTATGACGACTGGTGTACCGCGCAGCTCGCAAAGATTCTCGGCAAGCAGGATGACTATGCCTACTTCATGAAGCTGGCTCACAACTATCGAAATGTGTTCGATCCGAAGATAGGGTTCATGGCTCCCAAGAGCGCGGATGGTCAATGGGTAACGCCCTTTGACCCGAAGCTGGGCGGAGGGCAGGGTGGCAGGGATTACTTCACCGAGATGAATGCGTGGACCTATACGTTCCATGTGCAGCATGACGTCGCTGGCCTCATTCAGTTGATGGGAGGCCGCGACGACTTCAATACTAAGTTGGATCAACTTTTTGTGGAACAGTATGGGACATCGAAGTATCAATACCTGAGCCAGTTTCCTGATTCGACCGGCCTGGTTGGGCTTTATGCGCAGGGCAACGAGCCCAGCTATCACATTCCTTACCTCTACGATTTCTCCGGGCAGCCTTGGAAGACGCAGCGGCGCGTGCGCCAGTTGATGAGCATCTGGTATGGAGATGGGCCGCTTGGAATTCCCGGAGACGACGATGGCGGCGAGACCTCGTCTTGGTATGTGTTGAGCGCGATGGGATTTTATCCCGTCTGTCCCGGCAGTCCGGTCTACGAGATTGATAGCCCCCTCTTCGCGAAGAGCTCGATTCGTATGGCGAATGGGAAAGAGTTCACGATCGTCGCAAACCATGTCTCGGCGCAGAACAAGTACATTCAGTCTGCGCAGTTCAATGGAAAGAACCTCGATAAGGCGTGGTTCACTCATGCGGCCATTACGAACGGCGGCACACTGGTTCTTGAAATGGGAGACAAGCCCAATAAGCAATGGGGAAGTGCTCCTGCGGATGCGCCGCCTTCCATGTCGCCGGTAGTAGGATCTTGATCGACTTGAATTTAGACGCTGGTTGGAGGTTGGTATGAAGTATCTTGTTGCCTCGGTTCTATCTTTATCGTTGTGCCATAGCGCCTTTGCGCAGGCCACCCCAACCGACCACGCTGTTTCACATCAAACGACAGCATGGCATGCGGGAAAATTTCATGTTGACGTGGCTGGCGTCATGGGCCGCTCGGATATTGTGCTGGGGCGGGCAAACGACGATGCGAGCGAAGCGTTGCCGCTTGGCAATGGCCGCTTGGGAGTAGCGGTTTGGGCTGCGGATGGGATGACCGCGCAATTAAATCGTGCCGATACGCTTCCGGATCGTCTCTCGTCAGGGCAGGTGGTGGTTCCGGGACTTGCGGCGATGACGCAGGCCAAGGATTTTCGAGGACGGCTCGATCTTTATAACGGCGAGATACAGGAGCAGGGTGCTGGCCTACACGCCACGGTCTACGTCCAGCCCGGCACGGATACGTTGGTCATCGATGTGACCGGTGCGAATGCTGACGTGCAGCAGACTGCAAAGTTGATGCTGTGGGCTCCGCGCGTGCCGCATGCAATGGCGAAGGGAAAGATAGGCCTGTTGTCGCAGGCCTGGGTGGATAATCAGCAGCCTGAATCGTCGGGGCGGAGCTTCGGCTCGCTCGCTGCCATCACCGCGCAGGGGAGAGGCGTCTCGGTGTCGGTTGTCGATCCACTCACCGTCGCTGTCTCGTTCAAGCCTTATGCCGATGGCCACTACCGCATCCTTGTCGGCTCGCCTCACTTCGATGGGAAGCAGAATGCTTATGCGGCGGCGAAGGCTGCATTGATAGAAGGGTTTCCTCAGGCAAATCTGGCCTGGTGGCATGATTACTGGCATCGCGCTGCGTCGATGAAGATCGAGTCTGCGGATGGCTCCGGCGAGTATATGGAAAATCTGCGCGCCATCTATCTTTTTGCGGCGGCAGCAGAGAAGGGAACAGAGTATCCGGGATCGCAGGCAGGCGTCGCCGATATGTTGTCTTCGGCACGCGATGCGCATCGCTGGGCACCGTCGGCCTTCTGGCACTGGAACCTTCGCATGATGGTGGCAGCGAATTTGGGAGCGGGAGTGGAAGATCTGAATGCGCCTTACTTCAATCTTTATCGGGAGAATCTTCCTGCGATTGAAAACTGGACTCGGACCCACATGAAGGGAAGTCCCGGGGCCTGCGTCCCGGAGACGATGCGCTTCAACGGCCGCGGCATCGAATATGAAGGGAATTGGAAGCCGGCTACGATTGGCCTGAATTGCGATGCAGGCTTCAAGCCGTACTACAACGCGCGAACGCTTTCGACGGGTGCCGAGGTTTCACTGTGGATCTGGCAGCAGTATCTGGCTACGGGCGATCTCCACTTCCTTGCCGAAAACTATCCGGTGATGGTGGCATCGACACGCTTTTTGCTTGCCTATCAAAAGGTCGGTGCGGATGGGCTGCTGCATACCAGCCCGTCGAACGCGCACGAGACGCAATGGGATGTGACTGACCCGACGACCGACCTCGCTGCCGAGAAGGCCCTCTATCCTGTCATGATTAAAGCGGCCAGATTGTTGCGACGCGATCCCGAGTTGGTGCGCCAGCTTGAGAGTGCGCTGCCGAAGATCCCACCGTTTCCGCGCATCGCCGAGCAAGGTGCACGCGCATTGCTTCCTGTCTCTGCGGACGCCGAAGGGCATGACGCCATCGCAGAGTCGTATGCTCCAGGAGCGCCAATTCACAATGTCGAAAATATTGGCCTTGAACCCGTCTGGCCTTACGATCTGATCGGAGACAACTCCCCGATGTTTGAACTGGCCAAACGCACCTATGCGCATCGGCCATTTGTAGCCAACGCCGATTGGAGCTACGATCCAGTGCAAGCGGCGCGGTTGGATCTGGGCAGCGAGGTGCGGTCCATGCTGCTCAAAATAGCCGAGAGCTCGCAGCACACCATCAACGGCTTTTCCAATTGGGACAAGGAGTATGGCGAGTTTTATGTAGAGCAGACCGGTGTCACTGCGGATGCGCTGGAGGAAGCGCTGGTACAGGATTACGACGGGCTGATTCGACTGGCTCCTGCTGTACCACCGGGATGGAACATCGATGGAAGCGTCTATGTGCGCGGGAAAACTCGCGTGGATGTGCAGGTACGGGAAGGTCGCGTTACGATGGCTGTCATCGAGGCGGGCACGACCGGGCCAGTTCGGGTCCGCAATCCATGGCCCGGCGAGGCGGTCGATGTAGTCTCCGGACCCGCGATGTCGAAGGTCGTGAATGGCACAACCGATGCGGTCATCGCATTTCATGCGGTAGCGGGCAAGAGTTATCTGGTGGAGCGGCAGGGAACCCATATTGAGGGCGAGAGCTTTGCGCCTGTGACCGGGATGCCCGCGATAACGGCGAAGAGGCTGGGAAAAGTTCAGATCGGCTTATTTCCTTAGGCTTCTTTTCACTCGTCGATAACCCAACGCAGAGATGATCCAAGCTCGCTGAGCAGCGTTGGCGCAGAGTGCCGCCGCTCTCCAAAGATGCATTTGGCTACCGATGGCTTCGGCTAATCGCTAAGGGAAGTCATGCTCTGCATGAAATTGCAACTCTTCGGCACTCTTAGCTTGCGCGTGCAAATCTCTGTCATACGATTCTGACTAATTTCATGCCTTGATATATGCAAATGCTATAACAACAATAAAAAATAAAAATAGATGTTATGTTTTCTAAAACGATTGAAGAGGATGTAATAAACTCCTTGCAAATGGGCAAAAGATAACATAAGCTTACTCGCGCCTGGATTTATTACATTGCCATCAACTCTACTTCGGAGGCTCTCCCCATGCATCTACGACCCAGAAGCAATTTTTCCCAGCACTTGAATCAGTTCGGCATCGTTCGATTCTTCGGTTACGTTGCTGTCTTTGTTTTTCTATCCTTTGCTCTCGGCACAACAACATCTGCACAGACTGTCAATGCTGTTTTGCGTGGGACGGTGACGGATGTGTCGGGAGGAGTCATTCCAAATGCTCAGCTTCGACTGTTAGAGCCGGCCACCGGTCAAGTCGTGCGGCAGTCAATGTCCACGTCAACCGGCGATTTTGAATTTGATGAACTCAAGCCGGGAACATACGAGCTTCGCTGTACCTCTACCGGATTCAAGCAGTTTGTCGCGAGCAACATCCTGCTGGATAGCGGTCAGGTTCGTCGCGTGGATGCGCATCTCGCAGTTGGCGGAGCCAGCCAGGAGATCACCGTTACCGCTGGTGCTGCCGTCATATCGACCGAGTCCGCAACTCTCTCGGGAACTTATAGCTCGAAGCAGCATGACGAATCGCCACAGGTGACGATCTATCCCACCAGCTACGCCATGCTGACCACGCAGTCCGGCGTGCAAGGCGGCGATGGAACGACCGTGGTCGCCAACGGACAAACCCGTTCGCAGCAGACATTGACCTTCGATGGAATTCCGAACGATCTGAACGGAGAGCAAAGCAACAACGCGAACCTATTCTCCGAAGTCTCCGCGACCTTGTTCAACGCTCCTGCGGAGAGCGCAGTTCCGGTGCAGATCAACCAGATCACCAAGCGCGGTACCAACTCGATTCATGGAAGCGCAAGCTACCGAATTTACGATTCCCTATTCAACGCTGAAGGGTACTTTGATACGCAGAAGACCCCATATCTGCAGCACGAATGGAATATCGAGGTTGGCGGCCCTATCTGGAAGGATCACACCTTCTTCTACGGACAGTGGTTTGCTCAGCGCATCCCGCTTGGCACCGCCTATCGTGCCAGCGTGCCGACCAGCGATTGGCGAAACGGTGTCTTTGACACGACGATCATCGACCCTTCTACAGGCCAGCCTTTCCCCAACAATACAATTCCTGCGAATCGAATCAGCTCCGTTGCCAAGGCCTTTCAGGATAACTATCTTCCTGCGCCGAACGTATCCGGAAATAACACGTCGGTGAACAACTATGCGTTTCACTTCCCATTCAATAGCGATCTCTATCGCGGCGACTGGCCGATGGGGCGTATTGACCACAACCTGACAAAGAACAATACGATCTTTGTGCGTTGGCTGATGCGCCAGACGCCGTATGTGCTCAATAATGGCTTGCCAAGCTTGATTTGGACACGATTGAGACGCGATCAGCAGTGGGCAGCGGGCGATACCCACGTCTTCACTCCACAACTGCTCAACAACTTTCGATTTGGATATTCCACGGACTATATCGTCGATGGGCAGCAAGAGGGCGGCCAGACTCCTCCCGATGGCAGTAAAGTACTTGCCACAACAGGGCTTGAAGGAGCGAATCCCAGTGGCTTGACCGGCCAAGGATTTCCGTCGATCAGTATTTCTGGCTTGAACGCACTGACAAATGTCCCCGGAGGCGTCAAGGCCAACGATCATATCCTCAGCCTTAACGATTCCATCGATTGGCAGGTCGGCCGCCATGTGATGAAATTTGGCGCGAGCATAGAGCGCTATACGAACTCGCAGGGCGTCATTCCGGACTACGGAACATTCAACTTCGATGGCTCTATCACCGGAAATGCATACGCAGACTTCCTCTTAGGCCTGCCTCAAGGCAGTCAGCGCACGAACCCGCTCGGGAGCAGGGAGCAGGCGCTCACCGAATACGGCTTCTATGCAGAAGATTCCTTCAAGCTCACGCCACGCCTCAACATTAATTACGGAGTCCGTTGGGACATCTACGGCACTCCCAATGAGTCCGACCACCTTATGTATAACTGGGACCCCACAACCGGGGATGTGATCGTCGATCCAGCGGCGCTATCAAAAGTAAGCCCACTCTATCCCGATACCATTACGGTAAAGGCTGGAAGTGTACGAGCGATTACTGATAAGAGCGATATCGCTCCCCGCATTGGAGTGGCGTATCAGCTCGGCGACCATTCGGTAATACGTGGCGGCTATGGCGTCTACACTGCCAGGCTGGACTCTTCAAAGTACCTGGGGAGTTTTCTTCCGATCAATCCACAACTGGGATCGACCGGGCCCTTCTCCATCAGCGAGGTCTATCAGAATGTCGTTACGCCTGGGCAAGCTCCGCTTCTTTCATTCCCTAATCCTTATCCAGCGAGCGATGCATCCGTTTCCGTGCCCAGCCAGAGTGTAAGCGGATATCCGCAACACATCAGCCATGGACGCATTCAGCAGTTCAGCGTTACCTATGAGCGAGAGATTAACAAGACTGGCCTGCGTGCCTCCTATGTTGGCTCCCGCAGTACGGGATTGAACTATGCCGTCAATGTCAACCTACCTTCTCCCAGCACAACGCCGTTTACTGCCGATATGAGGCCGTATAAGCAATTCGTCGATACCACACTGCTTCGTTTCGACGGCGGCGCGAAGTACGACAGCCTGCAACTCGCGGCCAATCGCCGTATGAGCGGACTCACCTTCAACGCAAGCTATTCGTTCTCACGCAGCCTGCTCAACTATCTGGACACAGAGAATCCGGCAGACGTCCTGAGTCACTGGTCAAATGACGGAGTTACTCAGAGACACTACGCATCGATCAGCGCCGTATGGGCTCTGCCATTTGGCAAAGGCCATCGTTACTTGTCGAGTGGCGGAGGTGTAATGGAGAGAGCTGTCGGTGGATGGTCGACGAACGTGATGACCTATCTCGGCTCCGGCGAATGGTTTTCCCCATCGTATGATGGTGCGGATCCATCTAATACCGGAACCTTTGGCGGCCTTCCCGATAAGGTCGGAGACCCTAATAACGTCCCAGGCGGAAAGATCAAAACCAACTGGTTCAACGTTGCAGCCTTTGCCGTGCCGCAGCCGGGGCATTTCGGCAATGCATTGCCTAACAGCCTCGAAAACCAGCGCCTCTACGTAACGCACGTCTCCCTCATCAAATCAGTCCCTCTCACCGAGCGCATCAAGTTCAACTTTGTGGCGCAAGCCTCTAACCTTTTCAATCATCCCTATTTCCTTCCACCCAGCGGAGATATATCGGTGGATGGAGGAAACCAATTCACGAGCCAGGTAGATACTTTTAGCTCGCTCGAGATTGCGAAGCCAAGGCAGATTACGTTTCAAGGAGTGTTCGTATTTTGAGAGCTGCAAAATAGAGTAACTGATCTAAATTGCTTGCGGTGAATTCTCCTGCCTCTGGATTCACCGCAAGCAATCTCAAGCCAATAATATTTTCAATAATCAGAAACAGAAAGTGTGATGGCAAAGGGTGCTATTGGTGACTTTGCTATCGCTGAAGAGGCTTGCTGATGAATATGCTTACACGTCGTGAGTTTATACAAGCGGCGGGAGGAGCAGCAATGAATCGCACTATCGGTCATCGTGCCCCTTTTATGGCACAGGGAGCGATAGCCGCTTCGGCTATAAATTCTGGTGGTGGCGGAAACACTAGTACTGACGCAAACACGCCGCTTCAGTCCCTTATCTTTCCGGCTCCAAGAGAAGTATCCAGTTCTCAAGGTGATTTTGTTCTCGATAGCGAGGTACGTGTTGTCGTTCCCTCTAACGCGTCAGAAGAGACCCTGTTTCTTGCCAGTTCTCTCGTCAATGAGATTGGAGACCAATTTGGCCTCTATCTAAAAACCGAGAAGCTTGAAGACATCGATGGGCGGCAACGCATCATTTTAATGGGGTCAATAGATAATCCTTTAGTTAAGCAGTACTGTTCTCATCTCTCAACCTCTGCAAATATTGATCATCTCGGCCCCGAAGGCTATCTCCTTCGCAGTGAAGAGAACATGGTTCTTGTCGCTGGCAGCGACGATCGCGGCGCATTTTATGGGATGCAGTCTCTTCGACAACTACTTGTTAGCCAGGACAGTCGTCTTTACTTCCGAGGCGTCCACATACGAGATTGGCCTGATAAGCCTTTCCGGGGAATTTATTTATTTCTTCCTGGCCGCGACAATATCGCTTTCTTCAAGCGGTTCGTGCGCGATTACATGGCGTTATATAAGTTCAATACCCTCATTATGGAGATGGGCGCGAGCATGCGCCTCGATAAGCACCCTGAGTTGAATTATGGATGGGTTCAATTCGCAAGGGGTGCAAACTATAGCTGCCGGAATTATCCTCCCGGACCATTTCATAAGGTTGAGCAAAACTCATCTCACCAGGACACGGCTGACGGCGGCTATCTCGAGAAAGAAGAAGTTGCAGATCTGGCTCGATGGGTCAGGAAGCATCACATAGAGCTCATACCAGAGATTGCTTCATTCACGCATAGCTACTACCTCTTGACGAAGCAAAAAGAATTAGCTGCGGTTCCTGAGAATAAATGGCCAGACATCTATTGCCCCACGAATCCAAAGGCCTACTCTTTGGTATTTGAGGTTTATGACGAGTACATCGATCTTCTAAAGCCCAAAAGCATCCACATTGGCCATGACGAATTATTTCTGCCTGTGGGGGCATCCCCGCATTGCGCAGATGCAGATATCGGTGAACTGTTTGGAGAAGACGTTCGCAAGATTCACGGCTATCTTGCCTCGAAGGGTATTAAAACTCAGCTTTGGGGCGATATGCTGCTTGAATCGGTCCGTGGTATAGGCCTGAAAAAGCATGTAAGCCCAGATGGTTGGATCTATCAGACTCCTGGTGGCATGACCCCAGAGCAGGTGGATCGGCTAATCCCGAAGGACTGCCTGATCTTTAATTGGTTTTGGGATAAGGGGCAGGGAACAGAGAAAGATGCAGAGCTAAATGAAGCCACTCTTGCCAAGATGGGATTCCAGCAAGTCTTTGGAAACTTCACGCCTGACATTGAAAATTATGAATCGAGAAAGCAACGCACCCCTCTTTTAGGGGCAGCTCCATCATCATGGTCCGCAACCAATGAGTTCAATTTTGGCAAAGATCTGATGATCAATTTTCTTGGATCCAGTAGCATTCTTTGGACTGGTCAGGTCATGCAGACTGAGTCATTAATAGCTCAGGTTCAATTGATGCTTCCCGCGATCCGCGGGCGGTTATCCGGAATAGCTGCCCCGAGTATCACCGAGACAAGCATTGCTCCAGTTGATATTTCAGGAAAATTTAATACAGCTAATAAGCTGCCTTTACTTGGCACAGATTTAGCTGGCTTGAAAACAGGGTTGCGTTATCTTCAAAAAATTCCATTCGACCTGAAGACAACGAATGGACTATCCGTGATCGCAGTTGGAGTGGAGGGAAGAGAAAATACTGGCTTGCCTGGCTCTGTTACTGGTATTCATGTTGGAGAAGCAGTAACTAGTCTCATCTTTCTTCATGCGGCAGCCAGGCCCGCTTCTAATAAAGAAAGCTTCAGGCTCATCTGGGATCAACAGGACACAGCAGATTTATTAGGATGGTACGAAATCGTATATGAAGATGGATTCGTTACTACCATTCCGATTCGTTATGGTGTCAATATTCTCGAGTGGGATTGGGGCAAGAGGCCCAGTGCGCATAGTTATTGCTATGGAGCAGATGTAATGCCTCTTGGTGGCCATCCGAATAGCAACATTACGTTTTTCGCTTTCGAGTGGATTAATCCTAGGTTGGGTAAGGTGATTGAAGAGATCCGACTAAAGGGAACTAGAGGTTTTCGGGGTGGCTCTAATGATTTCGACAACAGCTATGGCCCAATTATAGAAAGCAACGCTGTGATCTTAAAGGCAGTCAGTGGGGTTAAGAAGCGAGCTTGATTACCTATTCTTATGGCGTGGCAATTATTTGTAAAATTGCAGTTTGTCTTAGCTAGCACAGAGGAGAATCGATGTTTATTTCATATGTCCGCACGTTTGTTCTGATCGGTAGTGCCGTACTCTGTCTTACACTCGGCATGCCGGCGACTTTATCGGCTGCGCCTGTAGCTGGAAATGCAACACCCGCATGGAACGGTCTCGCGCCTACTCCCCCCATGGGCTATAACAACTGGTCGTACTACCAGTGCAAGATCAATGAAAATCTGATTCTTGCGCAGGCAAAGGCATTGGTCAGTTCCGGGCTTGCCAAGAAAGGGTACGACACCATCACCATCGATGATTGCTGGATGGCAAAGACGCGAAAAAGCGATGGGACACTCGAAGGCGACCCCCAGAAGTTTCCTCACGGCATGGCGTGGATGGGGCAACAGGTGCACGCGCTGGGCCTGAAGTTTGGCATCTATGAGGATGCGGGCGACAAGACGTGCGCGGGCTTCCCGGGTTCGTGGAACTTCTTCCAGAAAGATGCGGACACCTTTGCGAAGTGGAAGGTGGACTACATCAAGCTCGATGGCTGCAACGTGCCAACGGTACCGGGCAAAACCAACGAAGAGACATACCGCTACGCCTACAAGGCGTTCAGTGATGCCATCCTCCACACTCACCGCAAGATGGTGTACTCCGAGTCGGCACCCGCGTATTTTCAAAATACGCCTGACGACTGGTACATGGTTCTGGGCTGGGTTGCGAAGTATGGAAGCCTGTGGCGTGAAGGCGACGATATTGCGCTCGGCCAGTACTCTGGCGCAAGCAAGTGGAAGAGTCTTAATTACAACTACAGCTACAACGTCGGCCTTTGGAAGTACGCCGGTCCGGGACATTGGAACGATCCGGATTTTCTGCTCGTGGGAGACAGCGGTCTCAGCATGGATGAGATGCAGTCTCAGATGTCTCTATGGGCGATCATGGCGGCTCCGCTCATCAGCAGCACCGATCTCACAAAGATCAGCCCAGCGGCACTCTCTATCCTCAGCAACACGGATGTCATTGCCGTCGATCAGGATCCTGCCGGTGTTCAGGGGCATATTGTGCAGTTCGGGGAGACCTACGATGTGCTTGCCAAGCCGCTCTCTAATGGAGACGTAGCTGTGGTGTTGTACAACAAGGGCGCTGCGCCGAAGAAGATTTCGACGACCGCTACTCAGGTGGGATTGAAGAACGCTTCCTCTCTGAAGCTCAGAAACCTGGTATCGAAGGCGATCACGACGTCGCATGGTGACATTGAGGCAACGGTGCCACCGCACGGCTCCGTCATCTATCGGGTCTCGGCACAATAATTCGGTGGTCCGACGCGTCCCCATTGCACTGCAAGAAGGTGCAATGGGGAACTGGAGCTTTGGCGAACCGCGATTCAATCCTGTTGAAATAATTTGTATTAGAATGAGTACATAGCGGAGAGGTGGCAGAGCCCGGTTGAATGCACCTGACTCGAAATCAGACATAGTCGCAAGGCTATCGGGGGTTCGAATCCCTCCCTCTCCGCCATCATCCTGCTTCCGACCATCCAAATACCACCCCAAGCCCTGGAGATATGTGCTCTATCGTCCCTTTGTGGCAGGGGATAGCCAAGGCGCAAGCGGGCATCAGCGTCCGTTGTATGAAGCCATCGAAGTGAGAGAACGTCTGCTGGATCAGTTCATCCATGGGGCAATGTAGGTATCTGACCCAAAGCTGGTTGACTGATCACCGTTATCGCCACAATCTTCGTTGGCGATAACGGTGCAGTGCATTTCCAGAAAAGCTGCGTCTCAAATTCCCAACTCGTTTAAGCAAGACATGTGCTCATGTCTTGCGGGCTCTTCAGGCGAACTGCACCTTCAGCGCTGCGGCATAGTCCACCGACGGCTTGTATCGCTCCGGCAGCGTCACGCTCAGTCCCGCCGCCGTCTGCTTCCACTTCACCTTCGCGTCCGTACCCAGTAGTTGTACATTCGTGATCTTGCCCGGCTTCGTCGCTGCCGACGTCCCCAGCGACTCCACCACAAACTCCGCTGTCGGCCAGCCCAGCACAATCGTATACACGACCGTTTTGGCCTTATTCCGTGTGAACCGTATGTCCTTCTCGCCCAGCTTGGTTACGCTCTTGCCCTGGAACGATCCCGCCGTCACCGCATTCGGCCCCTCGCCGTAGACCGCCCACGGCCGCGTCTCGTAGATCGCCTCGCCGTTGGTCTGCATCCACGACGTGATGCCGTCCAGAACCGCGATCTCCTTGCTGTCGATGGTGCCGTCCGGCTTGCCCGGAATATCCAGGATGAAGATGCCGTTCTTGCTCACCGCATCCACCATCCAGTGGATCACGTCCTTCGGCGGCAGGTATCCGCCGTACTCGCCCGGCTTGTCGTACAACTTGCGGTCGTAGTGCCAGTCCCCGATGCAGGTCTCCGATTGCCACACATAGGGCATGATCTTGCTCGTGATGCCGCGCTCGTAGTCCGCAACCACCGTCTTCGCCAGATGGTCGGGCACGCCCTTCACGTTGAGGATGCCCTCCTGCTTCCCGCTGTGCGTCTGCAGATTGTGGTTGTAGTAGTACGCGGCGATATTCATTCCGCCCCAACCCAGTGGAAACAGCGTGTTGTCGAAGTACAGCAGGTCGGGGTTGTGCTGGTCGATCAGGTCGCGCGTCCGGTCGTAAAAGTTCTTCACATACGAGATGTCCGGTAGCGCATTCTCCGGGTGCTTCGGCCCATAGAGTAGTTGCGGATCAAGCCCCTCCCACCACGTATTCTTTCCGTCGGCCTTCGTCATCCGGCCGTCGTACGGCATGCCTGCCCTCGCCCCCGCCTTGTCCGCGCCGTGCGAGGTCTGAAACCACCACCAGTTGCGCGCCTGGTGTACAGTCACTCCAAATCTCATATCCTGCGCGCGCGCCGCAGCCGCCCATTCGCCAACCACGTCCCGGTGCGGCCCAATCACGCCCGAGTTCCAGGGATGGTGCTTCGACTTCCATGCGTCGAACCCGTCATGATGGTTTGCCAGCGTGATAAAGAGTTTCGCTCCCGCCTTCTTGTATCGCGCAATCAGTTCCTCGGGCTGCCAGTTCAACAGCGTCCACTGGGCGCACAAGTCCTTGTACCCAAATCGGGAGGGATCGCCGTAATGCGCGATCTGGTTCTTGTAGTCGTCCGACCCCTCCATATACATGCTGCGTGCGTACCAGTCTCCATACTCCGGCACACACTGCGGGCTCCAGTGTGCCCAGATGCCGAACTTCGCATCTTGATACCACTCTGGCGTCTCATACTGCTGCAGCGAATCCCACTCAGGTTTGTACGGCCCCTCACCGGAGAGTCCCGCAATCGGCCCCACCATCGGCACACCGTCCAAAGACCCACCCGGAACTGGCAGCTCCGGCGCATCGCCCCACTCCGTAGGCTTCCACCCCGCATCCTCCAGCTTTTCCTTGACGAACTGCCCATCCTTCAGCGCGAAGAACTCCCGCTGCTCTGCCGGAGTTGCGCAGAACGTCGCATAGTCTTCGTTCAGCGTGTCGAAGCTCTTGAAAGAGGGCGTCTGTGCAACCTTCGCTGCCTCCTCGGGCGAGACCTCCGGAGCCTTCGGCTTCGTCTGCCCCGCTTCTGCCGCCGTGGGCACTGCTGTTACCGCCGCCGCTGCCGCGATCATCTTGCAAAAATCTCTACGTTCCATCTTTTCGCTCCCAATAAACGACGTGGCTTAAAATCGGGAAATTATTTCAGTTCCGGCTGATAGAGGCAAGTAAGTGGTAACAAAGATCTTGAGAATCTCTATGTCTGCCCGTCGGACCAGATCTCAGCGTGCGGTAACCGGACGCTTCGCCGTCGAGCTATTGGATTCTGATCCCTCGTACTATCTCGCGAAACCGCATAAGCTTCGCTTCGGATGGTTCGGCTCAGACGCGGAGGTTGTCGGCGCGCCAGTTCTCGATGGCTTGTTTGATGGCTTTGGGCTCCAGGTTCTGGGTCAGGGTGCGGCGGGCGAGGGCGGGCAGCTCGGCGTCGGAGGCGAAGCGCAGGGCGATGAGCTGTCCCGTGGTGAATTCGCCGATGTGCGACTGCTCGTTGGGCGGCAGCAGCGTGGCCAGGCGGAGGCGTTCTTCAAGTCGGATGATGCGATCCTGCGCTTTCATCGCCTGCATTCTACCCAGCATCGCCATGAGCAGCAAGGCGATAGACATGACAATCCACCAGTGGAATAGATACCTGTGCGCATGGTAATGATGGATCGTATCGTAGATGGAGAAGATGAGATTGAGCAAAAGGATAGGCACCAGAACGAAGTGAAAGGGCTGGGAGAAGCGGACGTGGTTTTTGAAACTCTGAGGCTTGGACATGGTGAGCCCTTTCGGCGATGAGAGTGAGTCCAGTGCAAGGCCCGAAGAAGCCCGAGGGACGAATCAGCATAACATTCGGTACATGTTCGGGTTGTCCTGCGAGGAGAGTTCTTCTCTGCAATGGCGATGGGCTTAAAAGACAAGCGGTAACAACTGGGAGTTGTTACCGCCATCAATTCCAGAGACAGAGGCTGTTAGCTGTTATTGTTTTCCTTGTTTTCAAAGTGATCGGCGAGGGCACCGGTACCTTCAAAGCCGGCAACGGCAGCCACGCCTTCGGTCAGGATCGATGCATTTGGGTCCAGTTTCTTTGCAGCTTCCACTGCGACCACAGCTCCTGCGATTTTTTCCGCGTCTTCCAAAAAGCCCATGACTGATTCTCCTTGACCGCAACAGCAAATGAATTCTACCGGGAGGGGTAGTGCGGCTGAGGATATCACTCGTAGCTCGATCAGGCGAATTCGGATTTTTACGCGGTTAACAGGTGCTCGCTCACCGCTTGCCTCTGGATTTGGGAAGATGGCATGGCAAAGACAGGACAGGCTTAGGATGGTGGGGAGAGAGTTCTTAAAAGGAGGATGGTCATGGCAGCTCATGTTGCACTGGTGCCGCCGTTTACCCGGGAGATTGCGATCCAAAAGGTTCGCCTGGCAGAGGATGGATGGAATTCGCGGGACCCGGCGCGAGTATCGCTGGCCTACAGCGTGGACAGCCGATGGCGGAACCGGTCGGAGTTCGTGAACGGGCGCGAGCAGATCGTCGAGTTCCTGTCGCGTAAATGGGGCAAAGAGCAGGAGTATCGGCTGATTAAAGAGCTATGGGCGTTCGGCGACGACCGGATCGCCGTGCGCTTTGCGTACGAGTCGCATGACGTGGAGGGCGACTGGTTCCGCTCGTACGGGAATGAGAACTGGGAGTTCGACGAGAAGGGATTGATGAAGGTCCGCCATGCCAGCATTAATGATGTGCCGATTCGGGAGGCAGACCGGCTGTTTCACTGGCCGCTGGGGCGGCGTCCTGATGAGCATCCCGGGTTGAGCGAGTTGGGACTTTAGAGATGGCTGTGGTGGATGGCTTATCGTGATGGAACGATAGAGACAACGGCAAAGGCGCAATACAGGGGTCTCTCCACTTCGCTGCGCTTCGGTCGAGATGACGTGCTTTTGTCTTTGTGGTGAGCTACTGGACGTTGTAGTGCACGAAGATGAACGTTATCTGGTAGGCGACGGCAAGAGCCAGAATGGTGAGTTGGACGCGGCGGTTGGGGAAGAAAAAGCCCACCGCGCAGAAGACAAGATTGACGACCATGCGAATGGGATATTCGATGCCGAAGGAGTGGAGATAGGCCGCGCCCTTGAGCATCGTGTCGATGTAATCGAAGCAAAGGGTGGTGGCGAGCAGGCCGAAGAACCAGCGGCGGCGGGAGAGGAAGTACTGCTCATAGCCGCCGTACTCCATGATGTCGTCAGGAAAGAGCAGCTTCGAGAGCAGAAAATAGAGAATCGCGTAGAAGATGACGAAGAGGTAGGTCTCGAAGTTCCACTGGCGGATGGAGGCGAGGCGGAACTCCCACCACCAGAAATGGGTGACCCAGAGCAGGATGGAGGCGGCCCAGCCGAGGTGGAGGATCGAGGCGTGTTCGCGGCGGGGATGCTGAACAAAACGGGCGAAACCGGAGAGCAGCGTGGTGATGCACAGGCCAACGATGATGGAGATGACGATCCGGACATGAATATAGATATCGGAGATGGGAACGGAGGGGGTCATCTTTGATTGGGATGATTCTAACCTTGGCCTAAAGGTTTGTGTTTGGAGCGTGATGCGGGTTGATATACTTGGCGAGTTGAAAATCAAGGCAAAGATTTGGCACCGTTGCCGGGAACGAAGCGCCGGATCTGTGCGTATTACTGCCCATGTCTGGTTTGAATCAAGGCTTTAGGTTTCTTTAAAGAATCGTGCGGAACTTCCAGCGCGTCTTAAGTGAATTGGAAAAGTTGGAAGTCAAAGGGTAGCCCTGTGGATTTTTGCCGGGTTACTGAGAATGGAAGGACTCCGGAGAGGCTGTCTGCGCAAATAGGCAGCGCCGGGGAAGATGCTGGCGAACGAGCCAGGGAAGAGTTGGAGAGCCATCGTGAGATTAAGGGACATGCAGGCGGCAGCGAGTATTGGACTGTTGCTGATGAGCGTGAATACGCAACTTGGACTGGCGCAACAGACGAATCCTACCGCGCCGGCGACGCCGCAGACGGTAGTGAACGACACGACCGGGCAGCGTGGGTTGCCGCAGGCTCCCCAGCCGAAGCTTACCGAGCCGCTCTTTCTGCGGAGCACCAACCATGACTATGCGCAGCCGAAAAGCCATATCTGGAACCCGATTGCGCCTTATACGGCGACCGATGTGCCTGAGCCGCGGCTGGAGAACACGCCAAACCTGGACGCGCTGATGCGGGACGGCAAGATCTATCTGAGCCTGTCGGACGCGGTGACGCTGGCGCTTGAGAATAACTACGATATCGCCATTGCGCGAATCAACCTGGACATCGCGGACACGGACCTTTTGCGTGCGAAGGCTGGATCTTCCCTGCGAGGTATCTCGACCGGTCTGGTGGCAAATACGATTGGCGGCTCGGGAACGACCGTAGTCGGCGGCGGCGGTCCGGGTGGCACTTCGGCCGGAGCGGGTGGCGGCGGAACGGGCGCCTCGGGTCTGGTGTTGAGCACCAGTGGCGGTGGCCCGGCTCCTGAGTTCCGCGACCCGGTGCTGACCGGGCAACTGGGATATGAGACCCTGAAGCAGCAACAGACCAACACACTGTTCAGCGGTGGCCTTCCCCAGTTGACGACCGACACGGGCACTTACAACTTTGGATATCAGCAGGGTTTCGTTACCGGAACGGCATTGAATGTCACGTTCGATAATACCCGGGTGACGACGGACAACCCCTTTTCGAGTTACAGCCCGCAACTGAATTCCAATTTTAAGGCTCAGGTGACACAACATCTGTTGCAGGGATTTGGCTGGGGCATCAATGGGCGCTTTGTCGTGCAGGCGAAGAACGACCGCAGGATTACCGACTCGGCCTTTCGGCAGCAGCTACTTTATACGGTGAACCAAGTCGAGAACATCTACTGGGGCTTGGTGAGCGCGTACGAGGACGAGCAGGCCAAGGAACGGGCGCTGGCGCAGAGCACGCAGCTGACTTCGGACAACCGGAAGCAGTTGGAGATCGGAACGCTGGCTCCGCTGGACGTGGTGAACTCCGACGCCGCGGTTGCGACGGACAAGCAGGCGCTGGTTGCTTCGCAGTCTAACCTGGAGTATCAGCAATTGATTATGAAGCAGGCGATTGCGCGGAACCTGAACGACCCGCAGCTTTCGAGCGCACCGGTAATTCCGACGGACCGCGTGAGCCTCGACCGTCTGCCTGAGGAAGATATGTCAGTGGAAGACCTGGTGAAACAGGCCTATACCAACAATCCTCAGATCGAGCAGGCTGTGTTGAACATGAAAAACAACGAGATCACCATCAAGGCGGAGAAGAATGGCCTGTTGCCGACGGTGGATGCGTATGCGTTCTATGGCGGGAGTGGGTTGGGCGGAGCGCAGAATCCGCATCAGAGTTGCAGCTTTGGTGTCCCGAACCCTCCGCCGTGCCCCCCCATACCATCGATCAGCTATAGAAACACGTTTGGCAGCATGTTCGACAGCTCGAGCCCGGACAAAGGCGTGGGCGTGAACATCACAATTACGCTGCGCAACCGGACGGCACAGGCCGACCAGGCGCGGTCGCAGATGGAGTACCGGCAGTCGCAGATGCGGTTGCAGCAGATCTATACGCAGATCCGAATCCAGGTCATCAACGGGCAATATGCGTTGACCAACGACCGGGCGCAGGTGAAGGCAGCCGAGGCAGCGCGTGATTATGCGCTGCAGAGTCTCGACGCCGAGCAGAAGAAGTACAAGCTGGGAGCGTCGACCTCAGCCAACGTGCTACAGCAGGAACGGAACCTTGCGGTTGCGGTGAACACGCTGATCTCGGACACAGCGATTTATGCAAAGGACAGGGCAGCGTTGTCGCAGCTGCTCTCGAACACGCTGGACAAGTACGGCATCAGCATTACTGACGTGGCGCAGGGGAGTGTGGCTCAGGCTCCTGTAATTCCGGGGCTGACGGCTCCAAAGCCACCCGCCACGGCGAAGCCCATTGTGGAGAATCCTGCTCCGCCAGCACAGTAAGAGAAATGGAATCGAGAGGGTCCGGGATTTTACCGGGCCCTCGTTTTGTTAAGCGCAATCGAGCAGAATTGGGATAGGCTGGCCACCTCTGCAGGAAGAACCGGCCAGCGGTCGATTGGGGAATCGAACCAGATATGACGATGTTGCGAAACGCGAGACGGTCAGGACAGAAGTTCCTGAACCCGGTCCTGACCAGTGTGGGGGAGTGGAGCACGATCCTGAAGGTGCTTCCGCTCTATATAAAGAGCAAAGAAGAGAAGGTGCCGCAGCAGCCTCGGGGGCCGTTCAAAACGGATGTGTCAGTGTACCTGAAGCCTCCTGCGAGTGGACTGCGTGTGACGTGGATGGGGCACTCCTCGCTTCTGGTCGAGATAGACGGAACCAACGTCCTGATCGATCCGGTGTGGGACGAGCGAGCTTCTCCGGTGCAGTGGGCTGGGCCGAAGCGGTTCTTTCCCCCGCCAATATCGCTGGAGCATCTTCCCCGCATCGACGTTGTGGTGGTGTCGCATGACCACTACGACCACCTGGGCGAGGCGACCATTCGCAAGCTCTCGCGGATGGATTCGACGAGACAGGCGCGCTGGGTGACCTCTTTAGGAGTTGGCGGGATCCTGCAGCGGTTTGGGGTCGATCGAGCGCAGATATCGGAGCTGGACTGGATCCAGAGCGTATCGGTTGCGGAGGATGCGCTTGAGATTACGGCGGTCCCCGCTCGACACTTTTCGGGTAGGAAGATGGGCAACCGGTTCGAGACGCTGTGGTCGGCGTTTGTGTTGAAGGGCCGCGAGCACAAGGTATATTTTGGCGCGGACTCGGGCTGGTGGGAGGGCTTTGCCGATATCGGCGCGACGTATGGGCCGTTCGACCTGACGATGCTGGAGATTGGGGCTTTTCATGAGCTGTGGGCAGATATTCACATGGGGCCGGAAGGGGCGGCCCGGGCTTTTGCAGCGATGGGGGGCACAGGATTGATGATGCCGATCCACTGGGGGCTGTTCGACCTGGCACTGCATGGGTGGCAGCAGCCGATTCAGCGAATGCTGGAACTGGCCGCGGAAAAGCAGATCCTGTTATGGTCGCCGGAGCCGGGTCGTCCGACGGAAGTGTTGCAGGGGACCGAGGTGCGCTCGGACTGGTGGCGCTAAGGGATCAGACGGCCTCGCAAAAAAAGAGGCTGCCTCGTGCAAGGCAGCCTGTGTAAGGAGGATTCATTTAGGCTGCGGAGAATAATCTGCGCCGTGTCGCACCTGCCAGGCCCAGGATGCCTGTGCCCAGAAGAATAAAGGTAGAGGGTTCCGGCGTTGCTGCCGTAGCAAGTGAAAAGCTCACCGGAACGGTTTGGGTGAAGTTGTCCTCGTCGTCGAGGTAAGCGAAGTAGCCGCTGCCATTGTTGAAGATATTCACATCGAAGTGGTCGGGCCCGGTGACCTCGGTAAAGCTGAAGCCGTGAGAGTCGAGTGTTGGTGTTGCTGCTGGGAAGAGCAGGTTGTCATTTCCGTGAAAGCCGCCGGGCGCGATCAGACCGGTGACGCCGGTGCCAGTGATGTCGGAGATCAGGTACTCGCCGCCGCCCTGTGGGGATGCGGTCAAGGTTCCTGATCCGCTGAATGGGCCAGAGGAACCGACAGCGGAAAAATTGAAGGTGTCAGCATGCGCCGAGGCAGAGATCGCCAGGACACTAAGAAGGGCTAAGGAAGATAAGAGCGAGGAAGAGCGCATACGTTGGCCTCGAAAGAGCGTTCTGAGGTGCATTGAGCTATCTCGTGAGATGCCTTCTGATCTATGCAAAATAGGATCAATTTTGGGAAGCAATTTGCCATGTCGCAAGGAATAAAGGGCGAGGGCCGGAAATAAGTTCCGATATTACGGGGTTGTTCCTGGAGCGACCTTCGGGTGCTCTAGACTTAAAGTTATGAGCGAAAAGAAGAACTCTTTGGAACGGGCGGCTTCGGCCTATCTGCGGTCGGCGATGCATCAACCGGTGGACTGGAAGGAGTGGGGACCGGAGGCGTTTGCACTGGCGCAGGCTGAGGACAAGCCGATTTTGCTGGATATTGGCGCGGTGTGGTGCCACTGGTGTCATGTGATGGACCGTGAGTCTTATGAAAATGCGGAGACGGCGAAGGTCATCAATGAGCATTTTGTTGCCGTGAAGGTGGACCGCGATGAACGGCCCGATGTGGATACGCGTTATCAGGCGGCGGTCTCGTCGATCAGCGGACAGGGTGGGTGGCCGTTGACCGCGTTTCTTACTCCGGACGGCAAGCCTTATTTTGGGGGAACTTATTTCCCGCCGCTGGACCAGCATGGGCGTCCGGGTTTTCAGCGGGTGCTGTTGACGATGGCAGAGGCCTTCGAGAAGCAGCGCGACCAGGTGAATGAGTCGGCGGCCAGCGTGATCGCGGCGATTGAGCATAACGAGTCGTTCATGGGCAGGGCAGGAAATCCGGGGCCGGAGCTGGTGCAAAAGCTGGTGGACTCTGCGGTGAAGCAGTTCGATCCGCGGTCGGGCGGGTTTGGCTCGCAGCCCAAGTTTCCTCATTCGGGTGCGATCGATCTGTTGCTGGACACTGCTTCGCGAGGCGGAGGTAACGAAGCTGCGAAGACGGCGGCGATGGTGACGTTGCAGAAGATGGCGCAGGGGGGAATCTATGACCACCTTGCGGGCGGATTTCATCGCTACTCGGTCGATGAGGGGTGGGTGGTGCCGCACTTCGAGAAGATGGCGTATGACAACAGCGAGCTGCTGAAGAACTACGTCCACGCCTTCCAGACCTTTGTCGAGCCGGAGTCCTCGCGGGTGGCGCGGGAGATAATTAGGTGGATCGACGAGTGGCTGAGCGACCGCGAGCAGGGCGGCTTCTATGCCTCGCAGGACGCCGATTTCTCGCTGGAGGATGACGGCGACTACTTTACGTGGACTCGCGACGAGGCGGCTTCGGTGTTGTCTGCGGAAGAGATGGCCATTGCCGGAACGTACTACGACATCGGCGAGATCGGCGACATGCATCACGATCCGCTGAAGAACGTGCTGCACGTTCGAGTGACACTGGAAGAGGTGGCGCGAGCCAACGGCATCATGGTGGAGGTAGCGCGGGAACGGTTGGCTTCGGCGAAGAAGAAGCTGTATGCGGCGCGGCTCGAGCGGCCAACTCCTTATGTCGATAAGACGGTTTATGTGGCGTGGAACGGGATGATGATCTCGGCCTATCTGGAGGCGGGCCGCGTGCCCGACCTGCCTGCGGTGAAGGCGTTTGCGCTGAAGTCGCTGGACCGCGTGCTGCGTGAGGCGTGGGATGCAGGCAACGGCATGGCGCATGTGGTGGCGTATGGCGAGACTGGCGGCAGTGCTGCTCGTGTAGCCGGGGTGCTCGACGACTATGTATTTGTTGGTCATGCTGCTCTCGACGCGTGGGAGGCAACCGGCGAGATGCGTTACTACACGGCTGCCGAAGAGATTGCGGCCAGCGCAGTGGCGCGGTTCTATGACAAGACCGGGCTGGCGTTCTTCGATACCGAGGCTCCGGCTGAGGGAGAGGTGCGGCTGGGCGCTCTGGTGACGCGGCGCAAGCCGTTGCAGGACTCGCCTACGCCCGCTCCCAATCCGGTGGCGGCGGCCCTGCTGCTGCGGCTGGCGGCGTTGAACGACCGCGAGGAGTATGCGGTGATGGCGCTCGAGACGCTCGAAACCTTCGCGGGCGTGGTGGAGCACTTCGGGCTTTATGCAGCGAGCTACGGTTTGGCTTTGCAGCGCCTGCTGCTGGGCACGGTGCAGGTTTGCATCATTGGCGATGATGATGAGGCGCGGCGGTTGGAGGCGGTGGCGCTGGCTCGCTATGCCGTCAACAAGAGTGTGGTTCGACTGCGCAAGGAGCAGTTGACCGCTCTGCCTCCGGCGCTGGCTGAGACGCTGCCGCATCTGCCGGGATTAGAGGGAAGTGTCGCGGTGATCTGCACCGGCAGAGGCTGCCTGCCTCCGGTGCACACGGTGGATGAGCTGATCGCGGCGATGAACCAGGCGTTATAGGAGACGGTGGTGGAGGGCCGGCGCGGTGAAGACGACCGTGCTGGGCCCTCCGCTTAGCTGCCGATGAGGGGGTTCTGCGCCGGGGGTGCGGTAGGGTCGGGTGCGCGCAGGATGAGCATATTGGCAGGATCGTTGCCCAGCGGGATGCCCTCTTTCTCAAAGGTGATGATGATGCGGCGGCGCAGTTCGCGCAGGACCGGGTCGCGCTGGTTGGCGCGAACGCGAATCTGTACGGGATAGGTGACGGCGCGGCCTTCGATCTTGTCCACTCCGAGGATGTTGGGATCGGCGATGGCGATGTCCCGAAATGCGGGGTCGTTGCGAACGCTGGTGGCGACGGCGCGCAGGACAGCGATAACTTTATCTGGATTGGCGCTGGCGTCGACGCTGACCGGCAACGTCGCGAGCGAGAAGTCGCGGGAGAGATTCGAGACCGTGGCGACCTGGCTGTTGGGGATGATGTAGAGGGTGCCGTCGCCGTCGCGAAGGCGGGTGAGGCGCAGGGTCAGGTCTTCGACGGTGCCTTGCAGACCGGCGATCTTGACGACTTCGCCCACGTTGTACTGGTCTTCGACTAGGATGAAGATGCCATTGAGCATGTCCTTGAAGATGGACTGTGCACCCAGGCCGATGCCGACACCGAGGACGGCGGCAGACCCAAGCAAGGGCATGAGATTGATGTTGAAGATCGAAAGGATATGCAGAAGAACGATGAAGCCGATCAGGCTGTAGGAGGTGGCCCGGATGATGGCCGCCGCGGTGCGGAGTTGGGCAGCTCGTTGCGCGTTGCCTACCTGCTTATCGGCGCGAAGACGCATCCGGTTGACGAAGAAGAGGACAATTCGTTGCAGGATGAATGCGAGAACAAGGATGAAGCCAAGACGGGGCAGGTCTTTGCTCACGAAATTGATCACGTCGTCGTGCCAGTCTTGCGCGAGGACTTTGGAGATGCGTTCGTCTTGCAGTTGCAATGCCTGGAGGAGCATGATTGTGGCGTCTCGCTTTCGTTACGGTTTGCTATAGAACAGAATGCTTGAGCTATGGATAGGATGCAATTGTCCAGGGATAATAGGATGTAATTCCACAGGGGAACGAGAGATGAGGGGGCGGTATGAGACTTCTTCGTTTGGCGGCGATTGCGGTCGTCTTTTTAGTTGGAGTTTCGGCGACATCCAGCCGCGGACAACTGGCGCAGCCGTTTCCGCAACAGCAGTCTTTGCCGGGACAGCCCAGCCAAGGGCTGCCTCCGATAGGGCCTTCCCTATCGCCGGAGATACAGGCGAAACAGGCGCGGTCCAGGAACAGCGAGCGCCAGAAGCAATTGGTGCAGGATACGGACAAGCTGCTGGTTCTGGCCACTCAATTGAAGCAGGATGTGGATAAGACGAACAAGGATGTTCTGTCAGTCGACGTGATTAGGAAGGCCGATGAGATTGAGAAGCTTGCCCACAGCGTAAAAGAGCGGATGAAGGGATAAGTGCGTCAGTGGGCGGCCAGCGCGGCTGCGGCGTTGATCTGGGGAACCGGTAGCAACGGCGAAGGAGTTGCGGTGGAGCGCAGCGTGGCGATGATGGCGGCGGCGGTCCAGTCGGGATGGGCGGCACGCAGCAGAGCGGCGGCCCCGGCGGCGAGTGGCGCGGAGGCGCTGGTTCCGATGGCTTGCACGTAAGGCGTATGGCCGAAGTTGAAGCAGCCGTAGCTGTGCCCGCTGTCTGTGGGCGGCCCGTCGACGGTGGAGGGCTTTCCCGAGCTGCACGCGCCCCGTACCCATCCGCTGACGACAAGGTCGCCTCCCTCGGGATAGCTGCCTCCGGGCGCGGCGAGCGCGGCGAGTGGCGCTCCGTGATTGCTGTAGTAGGCGAGCGCGATGGGGCCGGGAGTGCAGGTGGCTCCGGCGGCCGTGTTCTGGGCGCAGGCGGGGTTGGTCGAGGCGGCGATGGCGAGCACTCCGCTGGACTGTGCCGGAAGCTCGACGTAGCGCGGGTTGGAGAGGTCGAGGCCGTCGTTGCCTGCTGAGGCCACGATGACGATGCCTGCCTGTGCGGCATCGTTGGTGATCTGATCGAAGGCGGCCTTCAGGCCCGCGCCTTCTCCTGTGGTGAGATCGACGGTCGCTCCGACGGAGAGGGAGATGATGTCGGCGTGGTTGGCGACGGCATCTTCGATGCCCTGCATCACCCAGCTCAGCAGGCCACTGGCCTCACCACTGGCACACTGGTCGGCGATGGAAGCACCTCCTCCCAGGCTGGTATCGGGCATGCGCTGGAGCGCTTTGATGTTGAGCAGGGTTGCGGCAGGTGCGACGCCGATGACCTCTCCGGTGCCGGGTCCGATGGCCCCGGCGGCCAGCGACGCGGTCCATGTACCGTGGCCGTCCTGATCTTGCGGCGTACCGTCGTCGCAGGGACTGGGATAGTCAGTCTGATCGATTTCACTGAGGTTTAGAGCAAGATTGGGAGCGATGTCGGGGTGGCTCTCGTCGACGCCGCTGTCGATGATGGCGATACGGACGCCTCTGCCCATGGTGGTGTCCCATGGCCCGTGTGCGGGACCTCCGGCGACGTTGTTGCCGTAGCCGCCGACCTGTTGCACGGCCCATCCCTGAGGCGATGAGGTGTAGAACGAGTCGTAAGTTCCGGGTTGGGTGGTTGAACCAATAATGACGCTGAAGGTGGCCGGAACAACTCGCTTAAGACTCAGGCGGTTGGCGGTGACGATGCGGTCGTGAAGGACGTAGGCCACGTTAGGCTGTGCAGCGAGGCGGCGCATGGTCGCGGCGTCGCCTGGTGCGGCAACGATGCTGTTGTGTGCGTGGACAGGGCTTGTTGTAGCAACTGACGCGATGCCCAGGCGCTCGTCCCTGTGCAGCAGGCGCGCCCCGGCGATGCGCGTGCTCGATTCGGCATCGACCGGGATGGTGCGGTTGCGATAGACGACGAGGTAGCGGTTGGGAGCGATGGGAGCGGTTGGAACCTGCGCATGCAGATGCGGCGCGAGGAGCAGCAACAGCAGGAGCACAATGGCGAATCGAATATAGCGAAATGCCGGAGCCTCCGCATCAATGGAATGGATTCTGCTGGGACCGGACACCAATGCACCTCGCTGTTGCGTTAATCTCTGCATCGGCACACGGTGAAAGCAAGACTAGCGTTTGATTTGAGCGTACTGTTACTTTGGTTTCCCCCGCGTTGGAAGAACCAATCGTTCTGCTCCGCGCATGGTGCATTGACCCTATTGGATTGAGCATGCTCTAATGGCCGCCTTCGTGAAGCTGGTTATGGATTTATTTCTAAGGAGACCTTTGCATGGAAGTAGTTAGCCTTCTGGGTATGGTCGTTCAGGTGCAAGTTCCAGCTTCGCCTGCTGGTATCTCCGGTGACGGTGGGGCAGTTTGCCTTTGGATGGCGATGGCCGTCGGTGTGCTGGCGTTGGTTGCGGCCTGGATGCTGGCACGGCATGTGCTTTGCTTCGATACGGGAACGCCGGAGATGCAGTCGATCTCCGACGCGATTCGCGAAGGGGCCGAAGCGTTTCTGAAGCGGCAGTACAGGACGATTGGGGCCATAGCGTTCATTCTGGCAATCCTGCTGTTCGCGGGCTATCACATGTCGGCGCGAACGGCTCCGTTCGCAATGAAGACGGTGATCAGCTTTCTGGTGGGAGCGGTGTGCTCCGGGCTGGCCGGCTACACCGGAATGTACGTCTCGATCCGCGCAAACATTCGTACCGCTTCGGCAGCGCGTGGAAGCCTGAACAAGGCGCTCCAGATCGCGTTGCGTGGGGGCGCCGTGACCGGGTTGGTGGTGGTGGCGCTTTCGCTGCTTGGGGTCGGTGCGCTGTTCCTGCTGTTTGGCGGGCTGGAGCATCCGCAGACCGTTCCGTATGAGCTGGTTGGTTTTGGATTCGGAGCTTCGCTGGTGGCGCTGTTTGCCCAGCTTGGCGGCGGAATCTATACCAAGGCCGCCGACGTGGGCGCGGACCTTGTGGGCAAGGTAGAGGCTGGGATTCCCGAGGACGATCCGCGCAATCCTGCTGTGATCGCAGATCTGGTGGGCGATAACGTGGGCGACTGCGCGGGCCGTGGAGCGGACATCTTTGAATCGACCGCAGCGGAGAATGTCGGCGCAATGATTCTGGGCGCTGCGCTCTATCCCGTCTTTGGCGTGAAGGGAATTTTGTTTCCGCTGATCGTTCTCGCCATCAATTTGATTGCGAGTATTGCCGGGGTGTTTGTGGTGAGTTCGAGTGAGACGGAAGACCCGATGCGGGCATTGAATCGCGGGTTCTATCTGACCTCGGCCGTGGCTCTGTGTGGGTTTGCCATCGCGGTGTATACGATGCTCGATGGGCCGATGGTCAAGCCGCTGTGGCTGCTGGGCTGCGGTGTGGTGGGTTTGATTACCTCGTTCCTGTTCGTCTGGATCACGGAGTATTACACGGAATCGCGTTACCGTCCGGTACAGTCGATTGCGGCGGCCTCGCTGACCGGGCCGGCGACGAACATCATCAGCGGCCTGGCGGTGGGCATGGAAACGCCTGCGCTCCCGGTGATTGCGATCTCAGCGGCGCTGCTGTTGAGCTACTACTTCGGCGTGCAGGGGCTGAGCGGCGTTGCCGGCATTACCGACTATGCCAAGGGAATCTACGGAACGGCCCTTGCCACTATGGGCATGTTGAGTTGCGCGGCTTACATTCTGGCGATGGATACCTTTGGGCCGATCACCGACAACGCGGGCGGAATCATCGAGATGTCGAACCAGCCGGAGTCGATTCGCGAACGCACCGACAAGCTGGACTCGGCAGGGAACACGACCAAGGCGCTGACCAAGGGCTATGCGATTGGCTCGGCTTCGCTGGCGGCTTTTCTGCTGTTCTCGGCCTACCTTGAAGAGATCAAGGTGATCGTCGCCGACAAGGTTCATCTTGCAGGCGGGTATATGCCACCGGGGTGGAGCTTCACCAACATCAACCTTGCCCAGGTGCCGGTGTTCGTAGGCGCGCTGCTGGGAGCGATGCTGACGTATCTGTTCAGTTCGATGGCGATCAAGGCGGTAGGACGCACGGCTCAGATGATCGTGAAGGATGTTCGCGACCAGTTCAAGGAGAATCCAGGGATCATGGCGGGTACTTCGAAGCCGGACTATGGCCGATGCGTCGGCATCGTTACCGGAGCGGCGTTGAAGGAGATGGTGATGCCGGGGCTGCTGGTGGTCTGCATGCCAGTGGCGGTAGGGCTGATCTTCCGTCACTTCAGCGCCAGCTATCAGGCGACCTCGCAGCTCTATGCTCCGGGAACGATTCTTCCCGTGCCTGCGATTGCGGGCATCCCGGTGAACCTCGCCGGTGCGGAGGCGGTCGCCGGTCTGCTGATGGTCGGCACGATTGCAGGCATCCTGCTGGCGATGCTGATGAACAATGGCGGCGGGGCCTGGGACAACGCGAAGAAGCTCATCGAGACCGGGCAGTATGGCGGCAAGAAGTCGGACGCGCACAAGGCTGCGATCGTTGGCGATACGGTCGGCGATCCCTTCAAGGACACGGCCGGGCCGAGCCTGCATGTTCTGATCAAGCTGCTGGCGACGATTACGCTGGTGCTGGCGCCGCTATTCGTTTGAGAGTCGATTGGATACTTGACACACAGGCCGCCTTGGTGAGAGGCGGCCTTGGTGCGTGGAATGGAATAAAGCGGCCTCAAAACAGTACAATCACTGCTTGATAGAGGCAATAACGATGGCTCGGAACTTGGTGTCCAACTCGGTTGAAAAAAAGGTGGCGGAAGGGGAGCTGACCCCGGAGCAGTTGGTGGAGTTCTACCGGCTGATGTACCTGTCGCGGCGCACGGACGACCGCGAGATTGTGCTGAAACGGCAGCAGAAGATCTTCTTCCAAATCTCGTGCGCGGGCCACGAAGCGTTGCTGGTGGCGGCGGGAATGGCGATGCGTCCGGGGTACGACTGGTTCTATCCCTACTATCGCGACCGCGCGATCTGCCTCGCGCTGGGCAATACGGTCGAAGAGCAGTTGCTGCAGTCCGTTGGAGCGGCAGACGATCCGGCCAGCGGCGGGCGGCAGATGCCGTCGCACTGGACCAGTAAAAAGTTGAACATTGTTACACCGTCTTCCGCGACGGCGACCCAGTGCCTGCATGCAATTGGCTGCGCGGAGGCAGGGAGATATTTCTCGCGGCACCCTGAGGCCGCGACGAAGCATGAAGGAGACTATCGCCAGTTCAAGGACGTCAAGTTTCACGGCGACGAGGTGGTGTACGTCTCGATCGGCGAGGGATCGACCAGCCAGGGAGAGTTCTGGGAGGCGCTGAATACGGCCAGCAACGGGAAGCTGCCGGTGGTCTTCGTTATCGAAGACAACGGCTACGCCATCTCCACGCCGGTCGAGGTGAACACGCCCGGCGGAAACATCTCCCGCCTGGTGGCGAATTTTCCAAACTTTCACTTTGCCGAGATTGACGGCACCGACCCAATCGCCAGCTACAAGGCAATGACCGAAGCGGTGGCGTACTGCCGTGCCGGCCATGGCCCGGCGTTCGTTCATGGCCATGTCATTCGTCCCTATTCGCACTCGATGAGCGAGGACGAACGGGACTACCGCTCGCGCGAGGAGGTCGAGGCGGATGCTCTGCGCGACCCTATCTCCAAGATGCAGGTGTGGCTGCTGCGCGAGGGAATTCTGGACGCCGAGCAGATCAACGCGCTCGAACGCAAGGTCGACGAAGAGGTGCAGCGAGCCGCCGACAAGGCCGTCATGGCGAAGCTCCCGACGGTCGAATCGATTACGCAGCATGTCTACTCCGAGCACCTGACTCCGATGGATGCGCGCTTCGATACGAAGCCTGCGGCCGCCACGGATGCGACCGAGCGTACGATGGCGGACCTGATTAATACCTGCCTGAAGGACGAGATGCGGCGCGATCCGCGCATCGTCGTCTTCGGCGAAGACGTCGCTGACGCGAGCCGCGATGAAGCGCTGCGTGCGGGAAAGATCAAGGGCAAGGGCGGCGTCTTCAAGCTCACCGCTGGCCTACAGTTGGAGTTTGGCAGCGACCGCGTGTGGAACTCGCCGCTGGCCGAGGCGAACATCGTTGGCCGCGCCATCGGCATGGCGGAGCGCGGGCTGAAGCCCGTGGTCGAGATTCAGTTCTTCGACTACATCTGGCCCGCGATGCACCAGATGCGCAATGAACTTGCGCTGATTCGCTGGCGCTCGAATGACACCTTCAGCTCGCCGCTGGTGATCCGCGTTCCCATCGGCGGCTATCTCACCGGCGGATCGATCTATCACTCGCAGTCGGGCGAGAGCATCTTTACGCACACGCCCGGCATCCGGGTGGTGATGCCGTCGAATGCGCTCGACGCGCTGGGGCTGCTGCGGACGGCGATCCGCTGCGACGATCCCGTGCTGTTTCTCGAGCACAAGCGTCTGTACCGCGAGACCTATGGGCGTGCCGCGTATCCTGGGCCGGACTACTGCATTCCCTTCGGCAAGGCGCACGTCGTGCGTCCGGGCAAAGACCTCACCGTGATCACCTATGGCGCGGTGGTGCCGCGTGCACTGCAGGCCGCGCAGAAGCTGCATCGCGAGAAGGGCATCGATGTGGAGCTGATCGATCTGCGCAGCCTCTCTCCTTACGACTGGGAGGCGATTGCGGAGAGTGTTCGCAAGACCAACCGCGTGATCGTGGCCCACGAGGACATGCTGAGCTGGGGATACGGCGCCGAGATCGCCGCACGAATCGGGGATGAGTTGTTCCACGATCTCGATGCCCCGGTGCGTCGCGTTGCTGCGATGGATACGTTCGTGGCCTACCAGCCGCTGCTTGAAGATGCGATCCTGCCGCAGCCGGATGACCTGTATCGCGCGATGGCGGAGCTGGCCGCTTTTTGAGCTGGTGCTCTGGTGAAGGTTTGGGAGCTGCGTAAAACTGAATTGTGCTATCGCATGGTCTTTTCGTACCGGCAAAATTGCACGTCTCTTTTGAAATCGGCAAGAATGCACGTCATCTCGACCGAAGGCGGCGCTTTTGCCGCCGCAGCGGAGAGACCGCTGTATTTTGGCGTTTCATCGCGAGACATCGGTTCTGTCCTGACGCAGATGACAAATACAGGGGTCTCTCCACTGCGCTTCGCTTCGGTCGAGATGACGTATTTCATTCTCTGAACAGAAAAGTTGAAAATCTTTAAGCAAAAAAAAGGGGTCCGCATACAGCGGACCCCAAAGCGTTTGGGATAGGTTATGCGGGTTGGAAAGAGGCGGCGGGATGCATCTCCGAGGCTTTAGGAGAGCGCATCAGCCTTGAGTCTGCGGGAGTCTGTAGCCGGAAGCGGTCGACCTGCTGCTCGAGTGCGGCTGCGGTGCTGCGCAGCGATTCGATGCCGGCCGCCGTGGTTGCCATCTCGGTAAGGTTTTCGTGGCTGAGCGAGTGGATTGAATCGAGGCTTGCGCTCGACTGGTCCGCCGCGGCAGCCTGTTGCGAGGCGGCGATAGCGATCTGGGCGATCATGCGGTCGACACGCTCTGCCATGCCGATGATCTTTTCGAGCGCCTCTCCCGCCTGCGTGGTGGTGACGACCCCCTGTTGCACCGTCTCGGTGCCGCTCTCCATGCTGGCAATCGCGGTGCGGGTTCGGTCCTGGATGCCCTGAATCATGCTGGCGATTTCACCGGTAGCCTGCGCTGTGCTTTCGGCAAGGCGGCGAACTTCTCCGGCGACGACGGCGAAGCCACGGCCCTGGTCTCCGGCGCGAGCCGCTTCGATGGCCGCGTTGAGTGCGAGCAGGTTGGTCTTGCGGGCGATCTCGTCGATGACCGTGACGATCTGGCTGATGCGTCGCGAGTCGTCGCCAAGCAGGGTGACGGTCGCTGAGGTATCGCTGACGGCAGTGGCGATGGAGTGCATGTTGCCCAGCACCTCTTTGACGATGGTGCCGCCGTCGCGCGCCGTCTCGGCAGCACTCCGAGCCGTCTCCGCAGCGGACTGCGTATGCCGCGAGACCTCGGCGATGCTTGCCGACATCTCCTGCATCGCCGTCGCAGCCTGCTGCGTCTGCTGGCTCTGCTGGTCGATGCGGCGGTGGATCTGGTCGCTGGCGGTGCGCATGGAAGCCGCGCTGCCGGTAAGCGAACCGGAGGTATGCACGACCGTGCCGATGATGCTGCTAAGGCTGGTCTGCATCTGCTGCATGGCGGTGGCAAGACTGCCGATCTGGTCCTGACTCTTCAGGTCGAGCGTCTCGCCGGTAAGATCTCCTGCGGCGATGGCATTCGCACGCTCCGCCACAAGGTCAACGCCTTTGGTAATGCGGCGAGCAAGGAAGACTGAGAGGAGGCCACCGACGATCGCGCCGAAGATGGTGGCCAGCCAGAGCGTCAGCAATGTGGAACGGTTGGCGCGTCGCAGCTGGACCAGCTCTTCGTTGGTCTGCGACATCTGCGATTGGGCCAGATCGGTGACGGTGGTAAACAGCGCCCGCTCGAGCGGCAGAATCTGGTTCTGCAGCGTGTCATAGGCCTGCGCGGTGCCTTGCGAGGTCTTGGTCTCGTTCAGGGCCTCGACCTTCTCTTCGAGTGGTTTGAGCTTGGCCAGCCCCGACTCCAGCATGGCGAGGCGCGACGAGTCGGCGCCGAGATCGAAGTGGGTGCTGTCCTGGCTGAGCTTGGCGACGGCGGCTTCGGCCATCGCGAACTGCTGCTTCCGGGCCTCGCGGAAGCTGGCCGAGGTGGCGGGGTCGAGCCCGAAGAGCATGTAGGACTCGAGGCTGCTGATGGTGCGGGTGAGGTGCGAGTCGACGTCGCGGCTGCCCATGATGATGGGAAGGCGGCTGGTGGTGACGACATCGGAGAGATGGTTGGCCTCTTCGATACGGACATGCGCCGTATAGGCGCTGAGGAACATGGCGATGATGAGAAAGCCGGTGCTGAGGCCGAGCTTGGATTCAAGTTTCATGATGGTCCTTACCTATGTGGTGATCGCCCGTGATGTTTGGCTACTGAAGATCGCTCTTGAAGTTGACTTCGACTTCCGATTCAGAGGTGTCAGGGCCGGGCTCAAAGCGCCAGTGCTTGACCGCATCCTCTGCCGCGGCCGAGAGCAACGGGTGGCCGGATTCGACTTTGGTCTTGGAGACTGCGCCGTCGGGCAGCACGGTGACCATCAGAACGACGGTTCCGCCTACGTGCATGCGGCGTGCGAGCTCGGGATAGCTGGGCGAGACGCGGGTGACGACGGCTCGACGAACATTGCTGGCAAAGGCGGCTCCGGCGCAGAGGAAGAGACTTCCTACGACGAGAAGGGAACGGGAAGAACGGAATGAGACTGCCAAGTAAACCTCCGGGATATAGAGGTTGTATCGGCGGAAATGGCGAGGGCTTTAGCGGGCGGTCAGGACGGCGACGGGGATTGCGGCAAAGATGAGGTCTTCGGCGGGACTGCCGGTGCGCTGCTTCCAGTTCAGAAAGAGCGTGCCGTAGCTGTCGGTGATGCAGGTTGCGGGGTCGATCCCAAGCTCGGCGATGGTCCGGTCGATCCAGTCGGTTGGCCCTTCGAGCTCGACGTAGTTGCCGATGGGAGTCTCGTCGATCACCAGATGAGCGGAGCGCTCGGCGTTGTGCGACCACTCGGTGCGGAACTTCTCGTAGGTGAAGACAGGAGCGTAGCCGAGCTGTTGGAAGATCTCAGAGAGAGCAGGGCCGTCGGCGACGGTGGTCTCGGTCTCGATGCGGATCTTGTACCGGGTGGTGTCGATGGAGGCTTGATCGGGTTGTCGCTTGTGGGTGACGGTGCAGAGTTCGCCGTATTGGCGGATGCGAAGGAGTTGCTTTTTTATGCGGAGATCGCGGGTAGGCGTGTCGTAGAGGGTGTTGTGCTCGAAGGTGCGCGGCGTGTCGAGATGGAAGCCGAGTTGGGGAAGACGGGCCTGAAGTGCGGCGGGATCGGAGACGGGGAATTTGAGTTCGATCTCTGCGCTTTGCATGGGATGAGTATACGAGCTACTTCGTGCGCGCCGCTTTTTCGAGGCGGTCGCGGATGGCGAGGCCGACTCCGCTGGCTTCGGGGAGCGGGCAGAGGATTGTAGTCACGCCGCGGGTGTCGAGGTCACGCAGTCCGGAGAAGAGACGCTGCGCAAGGGCTTCGCCGTCGTTCCATGAGGCCCATGGAAAGACTTCTGTGGAAGGCTTTGCCGTCCAGCCTTGCGGCAGCAGAACTCCGATCTCCTCTCCTGCGAGTTGTGTTTCCTGCTCGTGCAATTCTTTTTCGCTGGCTACCAGGATGAGCTTGGCGCGAGGCGCGTAGTGGCGGATTCCGACTCCGGGGGAGGGAAGGCTGGCTGGATTTTCCTGGGGGGCTGCGATGGGTTGGAAGATGCGCACAGGGCCAGCGACTTGTTCGATCATCTCGGGAGTGATTGCTCCGGGCCGATAGATGAGCATCGGGTTTTGGTTGGGGTCGAGGACGGTGGATTCGACTCCGACTGTTGTTGGCCCGCCGTCAAGGACAGCGTCGATGCGGCCGTCGAGGTCTTCGAGGACGTGGTCGGCTGTGGTTGGGCTGGTGTGGCCGAAGCGGTTGGCGCTGGGAGCGGCGATGGGAACTCCAGCGGCTCGGATGAGGGCGAGCGCGAGCGGATGCGATGGCATGCGGACGCCGATCAGCGGCCTTCCGGCGGTGATTGCGTCGGGCACTTTTGCGGTTCGTTCGAGCAGCAGGGTCAACGGGCCAGGCCAGAAGTGTTGGATTAGCTTTTCTGCTTTAGTTGTTGAAAGTGCTACTTGTTCGAGCATGCTACGGTCACTGGCGTGGACGATGAGCGGGTCCCATGAGGGACGGCCTTTGGCGGCGAAGATCCTGGCTACGGCGGCTTCGTCGAGAGCGTTGGCTCCGAGGCCGTAGACGGTTTCGGTGGGGAAGGCGACCGTGCCTCCTTCGCGGAGGATCTTTGCGGCTCGTTCGATCTCGCTGGGCTGGAGGCGAAGGGTCATGAATCTGTCATCGGGCGGAGAGGGCCAGTTGGCCGGCGAAGGCGTCGAGCGAGAGCGAGCGGAGCAGGTTGCGGCGGAGACCGCTGTAGACCTGATCGAGGCCGCGAGCCGCGCCCTCGATCCACTGGAAGGAGAGGGACTCCGAGAGGCGTTCGAGCTCGGGGCGGAGGTCGGTGTTGCGGATGAGTTCCGGCGTTCCGGCTCCGAGGAGGAGGAGGTCTTCGAGCAGAAGGGCGAGCGAGCGCAGGAGAGCGGTGGTCTTTTGCTGGCCTTCGGCTCCGGCGCGGTAGGTCTCGGTCATCTTGAAGAGGGCGGTGTGGTCGGGTTCGCTGGCGGCGTTGCGGAGCAGGAGCAGAGCATCGGCGCGTGCGGCGGTATAGGCAGCGAGGTCGAAGCCGAGGGCTTTGCCTGCGGCTCCTTGCGCGAGCCGCGCGATGAGAGTGCGCTGCTTCGCGGGAACGTCAGGGCGGCGGTCGACCAGCAGCATCTCGATCTCTTCGACCGGCAATGCGCCCAATCGGACGGTTGCACAGCGGGAGCGGATGGTGGGCAGCAGCTCGCCGGGATTTTCGGCCAGGATCATGATGTGGACCGTCTCTGGCGGTTCTTCGAGGACTTTGAGCAGGGAATTGGCCGCTTCCTTCATGAAGCTGGCGGCGGTGAGGATGAAGATCTTTCTGGGCGCTTCGGAGGGAAGGTAGTGGGAGCGCTGGATGATGGTGCGGACCTGGCCGAGCTTGATGAGCAGTTGCGGCGGGTCGGGCGGAATGATGAGAACGTCGGGGTGAGGCTGGACGAGGACGCGGGTGTCTTTCTTGTCGGCGTCGCGAAGTTCTTCGCGGGCGGCGACGGCCTTGTCGACCTCTTCTTCGAGGTTGGCGGCGGAGGCGATGCGGGTGCAGTTGTGGCAGACTCCGCAGAAGGAGGCGAGGGACTGGCCGTTCGACCAGAGGTCGCGGGGCTGGCGCTCGCACTCGACGGCCATGGCCAGCATGAGGGCGAGGGTATATTTTCCTGCTCCGCTGGGGCCGGAGAGGATGAGCGAGTGGGGCAGGCGACCGGCGGCGATGGCGGTACGCAGATGCTCGATGGCGGCGGAGTTGCCGAGGAAGTCGTTAAAGGTTGCGGGCAAGCCTGCGGTCTGTGTCATCAATCGCTCCCTTCCGGAGGGTACCCCCCTGTACTTAAGTGCTAAAGTCTTTGAAACAAAAGACCTAAGTCTGGACTTGGGTCAAAGGAGAAACGCAGATCCTCCGCCTGCGGCGAAGGATGACAATGCAAAAGGGGCAACCGATAGCTCCCTCTGCGGAAGGTATACCCCCACCCCGTACTTAAGTACTAAAGTCTTCGAACTAAAGGACCTAAGTCCAAATTCAGGGCCTAGACCTATCTTAAATGAAAAATCCCGGCGAGGTGCCGGGCTCTCGTTTTTCTTCTGAGTTAATTTTAGCAGGGGTGTCAAGGGGGGCTGAGATCCATTTCCGGTTAGAGTTTCTCCGGTCGTGGCCGAGCATCTTTGCGCTGTATCTATTTTGTTGTAGGCGCAGGGGTGCCGAGTTCCTTGAGCTTGTCCTTGTTGTCCATGGCATCTTGATTGTCGGGGTTGAGCTTGAGCGCCTGATTGAAGGCGTCTATGGCGAGCTGATTCTGGTGATTCTTCCTGTACGCCTCTCCGAGAGACTCCTGGTCGTCGCTTGATGCGGGATAGATCTGGACGGTGAGCTTGAGGATGACGATCGCTTCGGGGAGGTGGTTCTGGTCCACTAACTCGGAGGCCCAGGACTGGAGGGAAGTTTCGTCCAATGTAAAATCCGGCTTGTCCTTTTGCATCGCAGCGTAGATGGCCACGGCATGGTCGAAGCCCTGCTGTCCGACCTGGGAGCGGAAGGCTTCAAAAGACGCTGGCGTACCTTTGGCGGGGCGGAAGCTGGCGATGAGCAGATGCGGCGGCGCACCGTTTTCGACGGGAGTCTTTTTGATAAAGGCCATCGCGGCAGAGTCGTGCTTGAGGTAGGCGTCAAGGAAGTTGAGGGTGTAACGGCAGACCCACGCATAGCCGACGATGCCATCCGCACGCGTGTAGTCCCCCTTCTTCTGTATGTCGTAGGTCGTCTTCCACATATCCTCGTTGCGCTGGTACATCGAGCTGTGCTCGTCGTGGATGAGCGCCATGTCTTCGACGGTAAGCAGGTCGCCGTGAGTCCAGGAATTCAGGACGTTGGGGCCCTCGAAGTTTTTAGGGTTTAAGTAGCGGGCCTGTTGTTCAAAAGTGATTTCGCCCTGGGTGAAGGAGAGGAGCGGGATGGTCATTTCGTCAGGGTGGACGTAGCCGGATTGCTTGACGAGGCTGGGGAAAAAACGCATGGAGCCGTCGAGCGCGACCAGGGCGTCGATGCGGGAGTCGCGCACGGCGGCGAAGAGGTTGGAGATGCCACCCCAGCTAAAGCCAGCCACGGCGATCTCGGAGAGGTCGGTGTCGGGAAGGGTACGAGCGTAGGAGATCAGGAAGGAGATGTCGCGGGCCTGGGCCTCAATGCCGGGAATGTCGCTGGTCATATTGCGGGTGGTCGCGCCCATGTCGGGGCTTGCGATGACGACGTAGCCGTGGCTGGCGAGGTATTCGCAGAGATCGGCGTTCTCCCAGGACATGCTGGAGATACTGGGCGCATAGATGACGACGGGAAAGTGGCTGGCAACGGGCGCGGCGTTGCGTACTGCCCAAAGACTGTCCTTGAGAGTGGGGGTCATGGCTTTGATCCAGCCTTGCGAGTCGGACGAGAGGTGGGGATGAGCGAAATCGGTTTCAGAGGCAAGGAGCTTGCCATAGTCCGCGACCGTCATCTTGCTTGCTTTGGAAGGCTCGGCAGGGTACCAGATGAGGGTTTGGATGGGACGAGCGCGCTCGCCAGTATAGGGCTTGCCAAGAACGTCGGTGGAGGAGTGGAAGGTGCGGGTGTAGTCGTACTGCTCGACGACCTTGAGGCCGACGGCATGGGGACCGGGCTGCTCGGCGAAGTGGAAGTATGGGGGAGTCTGGGCTGAAGCGAGGCCGGAAAAGAGGATAAAGAGAATAGCAACGCGCACGCAGAACCTCGAGAAGAGAAGATGTCAGAGTAACGTGCCTGTCTATTGAAGACAAGGGCAACTGCGCTCTCCCAGACGACAGCTCCGGTTGACGTCAAGCGCTCAGTCGATATCAGTCCTCACAAACGCGCTTTTGTTCAATGAACGGAGTCGATTAGTAGAGGTGATTTTTCCTTCTTTGACTTGGCGCTACGAGCGCAATGCGGGGGTTCTTCCCCTTCGGCTACGCTCAGGGTCAGAATGACGGGCGTATGTGTCATGACTGCAATGAGGGAGATGCTGCGTTACTGCTGGGCGGCCGCGTTGATGGGGGGAAGGGAACTGAGGTAGCGTACCAGAGTATCCAGATCGTCTCCGGCAATTCTTCCTCCATAGGACGGCATCGGGTTGGTGTCGATGATCGTGAACTGGGTGAGTTCCGGCTTGGAATAAGTGGCGATTTTTCCGGACGTATCGATGACTTGCACGTTGTGGTCGTCCTGGCTCACAATCCGGCCAGTCAGCGTCTTTCCATCCGCCGTGGTCAGTCGAACGAGATCGTTGCCGGGGTCGAGCGTTGGTTTCGGGCTGACAATCGCCGCTCGTATCTGGTCAGGGGTGTGCCGCGTTCCCACACCATTCAATGCCGGGCCGGTGTAGCCCCCCTGCTCCTGGATGCGATGGCATGCGAGACATTCGCTCTGGGTAATTAAGCTCTTCGCTTGTTCGATCTCCGAGGAGTTCAGCGGCGCTGCTGTACCTGAGGCAGAAGATGCTGCCGTAGCTGGTGCGGATTTATCCAGAGCAAAGTTTGTGGCCAGGTAGAGGTAGGCGTTGTCTAGATCTTGCTTCGTGCCATCCGCACCACGAGCCGCCATGTCGTCGACGGACTTTCTCCACTCTGCCTTGGTCTTTTTAGCAACGGTGACCATATCGGCGCGATGACAGGCGGTGCAGTTGTGGATAAACTCTGCCTTGCCTTTGCCGTCCGGCAGATTCTGGCCAAGGGCTGCATTGGATAGGCAAAGACCGCACAATAACGCACACATCGCCCCGAACACTAATTTAAATCTCTGTGCCATATTTTCGTTGTTCTTCCAAGATTACAGAAGGTGAGCCGAATGGATCTTGGTTGCTTCGACTTCGACCCTTCTTCGGGGTGGAGTTGCCGGTCCACCGTTTTTCCGTCTGGATAAGCGATGGACCGGGGATATTGAGCTAGCTTAACTATCCCGCGCTTTTTAGCCGCTGGAGAAGCTGCGTCTTATTTCGACTTCGGGGTGAGGTGGAAGAGTCCGCCTGGCTTGGCATCCTCGATCATCCACAACGAGCCATCGGGAGCTTCGGCGATGTCGCGAACTCTGCGACCCATATCCCAGCGCTCGACAGGCTTCGCTCCACCCTTTCCGTCGAAGGTGATGCGGGCGAGCGACTTCGTTCCCAGACCGGTTACAAGAGCCGAGCCATTCCACCCCGCGAACGAGTTGCCTTTGTAGAACATGAGGTCGCCCGGTGCGATGACCGGCGTCCAGTAGATGACAGGCTTGGCCAAGTCAGGTCGCGTGTCCGGACTTGGGATTGCCACACCGTTGTAGTTGACTGCGTAGGAGACCAGCGGCCAGCCATAGTTTTTTCCGGACTCGATGAGGTTCAGTTCGTCGCCGCCGCGGGGACCGTGTTCCAGCTCCCACAACCGTCCATCGGGCGCGAAGGCGAGACCGTAGGGAGTACGGTGTCCCGTGGTCCAGGTCTCCGATGGCGTCAGGTTAGGGCCGGGGAAGGTATACGTTCTTACGATTGGGGAGGTCTTTGCGGCTTCCGTGTCCGAAGGCGGATCAACGATGGGCACACTGGCCGCGCCGATCTTGCCAGCCATCGGGTTGCCGGGGGCAGGTTTGCCATCGAGCGTCAGGCGCAGGATCTTGCCAAGTGGCTGGTTCGGGTCCTGGGCTGGCGTCATGCGCTGGCGATCGCCAGAGGAGAGGAAGAGGTACTTGCCATCGGGAGAAAAGGCAACCGCTGCGCCGAACTGTCCGCCCTCGCCTCTTTCGCCGTCGCGCCAAATCACCTTGAGCCCTTCGAGGCTCGCCGCATCCTTGCTGAGCTTGAGTTCTGCCCGCGCAAGCGCAAGGCTTGAACCACCGTCACCCGGTTCTGAATAGGTGAGGTAGACGTAGTGGTCGTTCTTATAGTGAGGCGAAAGATAGACGCCCAGCATTCCACCCTGACCTCTCCAGGTAACGGCGGGCACACCGGTAACGGGCGTCTTTGCTCCCTGCTGGGTGACCAACTGCAAACCGCCGGTCTTCTCGGTAATCAGCATTTGCCCGTCGGGCAGGAAGGCGATTCTCCAGGGCAGGTTTAACGTCGTGACCTGGACCATGTTGAATGGTAGGCTAGCCTCAGGCTTCTGTTCGCCTGCATTGATCTGCGCAGATGCGCCGCTCGCGGTCATAGCTAAACAAAGCCCCGCGATCGCTAAATACTTCATCTCGTTCTCCCTTTATTGGTAGAGTCATCCGACATCCAAAACTTTTGAGCTAATGCTTGTCGCCGCAATACTTCGGCCAGCTATAGAGTATCGCGCTTAGCAGATGTAGAATCGACGGCCACCAGGTCTGAATAGTTTCCGAAATGCAGATTGCTCTTCAGAAGGGATGGATGCTTTGGGTCGTGCCCTCGAAGAGATAGTCGCAGGGTTCGGTGCGCTGAACGCCGTCGTGGACGACAAAGACCTTGCGAGAGCCGGTGCCGCGCGTGCTCCATAAAGACACCCCGGCGTATGCGCCGTCGCGGCGGACGATGTAATAGATCATGTCGATATAGCGCAGACGGGTCATGTCGTTGTTGTAGTTGCGTGCGATCCGGCGCAGCGCCTCCATGCCAGCCTCTTTTGGGGTGGCTCCGCGCCGCATCAGATCCACAATCGTGTGCGCTCCCGCGATCTTGATGTTTTCCTCTCCGTTGCCGGTCGCGCCCGCCGTGCCGACGTCCTGATCGGTGAAACAGCCCGCTCCGATGATCGGAGAGTCGCCGAGACGTCCGGGAATCTTCCATGCCTGTCCGGAGGTGGTGGTCGCGCCGGAGATTTCGCCTTTTGTGTTCAGGACGGAGACGTGAATCGTCCCGGTGGTGGGCCACAAGACCTGCAGCGCTGCCTCGTACCGCAGGCTGGGACGAATGCCCATGCGGGCGGCCATCGTGGACAGGCGGCGCATCGCGTTCGATACCATCTGTGCGTGTTCCGGTCCGGGATTTCGCGGCGGGGTGGTGGGCTGGGGGATGCTTTGACGCGGCGCGCCGACGGGCGGCTTCCAGTCCGGACTGTCGAGGCCGGGTGCCCAGAATCCGTTGCCGTGCTCCTTCCATAGCATCCAAATCTTGCGGGCGTCGTCGGTCAACATCTCTTCGCGGCGGAAGCCTCTGTCGAGCGCGAAATTGGTTGCGCCGGTTCCAACGATCATGACGTGCCCAGTCGTCTCCATGATGGATTTGGCGACCAAGGCGGCATGGCGAACGTCATGGAGGGCGCCGACTGATCCGACGCGCCGGGTCGGCCCGTGCATGACGCAGGCGTCCAACTCCACGATGCCATCTTCATTGGGCAGGCCGCCGTAGCCGACGCTGTGATCGTTGGGGTCATCCTCGCGCCCCTGGCAAACATGCAGCGCGGCGTCGAGAGTGTCTCCTCCGCGCTCCAACATGGCGTACGCTTCGGCGATCGTGTTGTCTCCGGTTTCGCGGGTGATGATGACAGGCTTTTTGGGAGGCTGATATTGCACCAGCGGATCAACCTTGCCTTCGGCGTTCGCTGCTTCCGTCACACCGCTGCCTGCTACTCCAGCAGCCGCAAGCGCGCTGCGTGATAGAAAATCCCTACGAGTTGTTGGCATACGCGTGCTCCGATTCTCCGCAAAAATTCCTGAAAGCGACTGTACGGAAAACGGGGCTATCGAGCAACTAGCACATCCTATTCTTCCACATGGCGCGAGCCCACTCCTCTTGCGGAGCTAAGAAAGGAAGCCGACGGCAGGCTAATATGCCGTATGGGCGAATGGTGAGAAGAGTACACCACTGAACTATCGATATAACTGATCGCGGGGCGACCTTGTTGGGCACGTTTGTTGTGATGCGCTTCAAAAGGAACTCGCGGACAATTGCTCCCATGGCTCGACCTCCGGTGCTGATGGCGGCGTTGGTAAAGATCAGGCCCGTACCTCGATCAGCGTGCGAATAATAGAGGTTCTCAATCCGGTCGTGTACTGCGGCAGGATCCGCCCGCTCACCACGATCTAAGAAAGCAAGTCTCTGGCCGAGTTGTTGATTGTCGGTACTCGCCGGAGGGGGTGCCGGAGATAGTGTTCCATCTTTTGATGGATATTCTTGTTGACAAGTTTGTAATGCCTGGGATAAAAATTCTGTGCAAACGTTTTCTTGATGTATCCCCGGTATCTTGATGTATGCCCGGTATAGCGGGGATTGCTCTGCCCGGTCAATTCCAGAAGTCCAGATTTGTAAATCGTATGCAGCACAAGGAAGAGGTAGGGTCGCAAGCGCGGTTGAGTAAACGTTTCCAATATCGGGCTCTCACGGCAAGCTCAAAAATAAAACGATTCGGCCAGCGTGTGTGACCGGCGGCACAAACGAAACGATTCAAAGCAACAATTTTGGAGAGGTCTTAATATGATGAAAGTATTTGCGAAGTTCACCTTTCTGCTCGTTCTCACGGCTGTTTCTCTGGCAGTTCTTGCCAGCCCAGCCAGCGGACAGTCAAACCAGGGTGCGATCTCGGGCAGTATCGTCGACCCGACCGGTGCAACCGTTTCAAATGCCACTGTGACTGCATTGAATATCGCCACCGGACAGGTTGCCACCACGGTCAGTACCTCTTCCGGCGATTATCGTTTCCCGTCGCTGCAGGTGGGGACTTATACGATTACGGTCTCGGCGCCGAGTTTTCGCAAGAAAGAACAGACCGGTGTCGCGGTGCAGATCCAGACGACGACCGCCCTGAATATCACGGTGTCGGTGGGTTCTCAGAATGAACAGGTAGAAGTTCTTGCAAGCGCACCGCAGGTCCAGACCGAAAGTTCTGACGTAGGAACGATTGTCACCTCCAAGCAGGTAGAAGATCTGCCGTTGTCTACCAATGGCGGGTCTATTCGCAACGCACAGGCATTTGTGTTTTTGACACCAGCAACCTACGGAACGGGAACCAATGGTGGAACGTTTGAAGGTGGTGTTTCAGGCGGACAGGCATTTGGCAGCGAGATCCTCTTCGATGGCGCAAGCCTTCAGGTGCAGAGCTTCGGCGATGGATTCGCGGACGAGATATTGCCTTCGGTCGACTCGGTCGACGAGTTTAATGTTTTGATCTCGGGTATTCCCGCACAATATGGACGCACAAGCGGTGGCATCCAGTCTTACAATACAAAGTCGGGAACGAATAAATATCACGGTACGGCCTACGAGATATTCCGCAACACAGTGCTCGACGCCAATAATTGGTTCAACAATCGTGATATCGCGATCAATGGCCGAAATCGTGGCAACGATACTCCTTCCGACAACAAGAACGAATATGGATTGTCTTTGGGCGGTCCAATCCGGATTCCCAAAATCTACAACGGCACAGACAAGACGTTTTTCTTCTTTACGTGGGAGCAATTCAAGCAGAAGCCAGGGTATTCGAACTTCATCACGCTCCCCACGCTGGCCAATCTTCAAGGAGATTTCCGCCAGAATCTCAGCCCAACGCCGCTTACGGACTCCTCTGGGCATCCAATCCTGAACCCATGCAGCGGAGCACAGGTCTTTGCGGGCGAGATCTTCGATCCGGCAACGACACGCACGGTCAATGGAGTTCAGTGTCGCGACCCATTCAGCTACCAGGGGAACCTGAACACGATTGATCCGGCGCGGTTCAGCAGCGTCGCCAACAAACTCATCCCGTATCTTCCGTCCACCCGTCTTAATAACAACCTCTCGCAGAACTATCTACAATCAGGAGCTCTGCCGATTGTGGATACGACCTACACCCTCCGTGTCGACCACTCGTTCGGACCCTCGGATAAGGTATTCGGAAGCTACAGTGTGCGTGAGAACGTGAAGCAGAATCTAGCCGGCAATCTTCCTCTTCCAGCCAGCAATCATCAGACTTTTCAGGATCTTCCGACGCACATCATTCGTATCGGCTACGATCACATCTTTTCTCCGACCGTACTGAATCACTTTCTGGTTGGTATTACTCGCGTGCTGAATACGGAAGGTTATGCAAACTCGCTTGGCGCGACCGATTACTCGAAATCGCTTGGGCTGCCTGGCGGCAGTGGCAGCTTCTTTCCTGGCTTCGGCTTCGGTGAGTCGAACATCATCAATGTTGGCGACATCCAGGGCAATGCCGGGTACAACTCACATATCTCGGACAACCAGGGCTACCTCGGCGACACGGTAAGCATCTCGCGGGGCAAGCATAATCTGGCGATTGGCGGCGAGTATCGCTATTTGCTGTCGATTTCGGGCTACGTGAGCCCACTGGCTGGCAACTTCTTCTTCGGACGCGGCCAGACCTCCCCGAATCCCGGCGCTGCATCCACTCTTGGCAATGGTGTGGCGAGTTTCCTTCTTGGCCAGGTCTCTTCAGCCAACGCAGTTCGTGATCTCGTCAGCACACGAAATCTCGGCCAGTATGGGGCAATCTACATACAGGACCAGTACAAAATCACGCGCACCCTCAATCTATCGCTCGGACTGCGCTATAACGTCGATGTGCCGATGCGTGAGCAGCACGATTTCAGCTCGCAGTTCGATCCTGCATTGCCGAACGCCGGTGCCGGAGGGCGTCTTGGAGCGCTGGTATTCGCAGGCCAGGGGGCAGGCCGGTCAGGCATCAGCTCAAGGTATGCGAATGTGTATTACAAGGCCTTCGAACCGCGGCTTGGATTTTCCTACGCGCCAGCTTACCTGAACAACAAGACGGTCTTTCAAGGCACGTTCTCTGTGCTCAACTCTTCTCTATTGGAGTGGACGCAGATCTACAACGGCATCCCAGCAGGTTACTCGATTACTGCACAGGTCAATAGCCTGGCAAGCAACGGCTTTGCTGCGGCGGAGAATCTCGATACGGGAGGTACGCCCGTCCCAGGAAGGGCGATCAGCTATGATCCCACTCAACTCAATTCGCAAAACATTCCATGGAACCAGAGAGGCTTTGGTCGTCCTGGTAACAATCTGACCTGGAGCGCTACGGTCCAGCAGCAGCTTGCGACGGACCTGATCTTCACACTCAGCTATCTCGGCCAGCGCGGGACACACCTTCCATCCAATCTGCTTTATGTAAACAATCTGAACCCGAGCTACTTCGGGATTGGAGAGGCACTGAACGAGCCGATTGCAGGAAATACGGCTGGTGTGGCCTCGCCGTATGCGGGCTTCAATGGGACCGTATCGCAAGCATTGCGTCCGTTCCCACAATACAGCTTCATCAACACCGCAGCCTTTGGCGAGAACCACGGTCAGCAGTCCTACAATGCAATGACTGCAAAGATGGAACGGAAGTTCCATAACGGCATGAATCTGCTTGCTTCTTATACATGGTCTAAGAACCTCACGGACACGGGCAACATTATCGGTGGCAGCCTGGGCGGCGCTTATACTTCCAGCATCCAGAACCCTTTCAATCTGAAGGCTGAAAAAGCGGTCTCACCCGAGGACGTGCCACACCTCTTCGTGGTCAGTTATATGTACCAGCTTCCGTTTGGCAAGGGCAGGGCGTTCCTTAACAAGAGTGCTATAGCAAACTACGTGATTGGAGGATGGACGATCGGTGGCATCCAGAGATATCAGAGCGGTCAACCACTTGGGTTCGGCTGCGCCACAGGTATACCGAGCTTCAATAACTGCATTCGCTACAATCTGACCGGTCAGCCGATCCATTCTGCCGCCCGCAAGAATGGGAAGTTCAATCCAACCACCGATAACTGGTATAACCCCGCTGCGTTCTCAGACCCGAACGCGAACGTCGCGGCTACTGGAACCTACGCTTTCGGCAATAAGCCGCAATATCAGGGCAACGATCGGTCTTTCAATTACTACAGTGAAGATTTCAGCTTCATCAAACGGACTCCAATCACAGAGGCGGTCAATCTGCAATTCCGTGTGGAGTTGTTCAACGCCTTCAACCGTCACGTCTTCGGCAACCCCGATGGCAGCCCGGGTGACGGCACTAACTTTGGCGTTGTTGGTTCTCAAAGCAACTCTCCCCGCCAAGGGCAACTGACCCTACGCCTTGAGTTCTAAGATCACCTGATGGTCCACCAACAGACGGGCTTGATGCGAATCGAGCCCGTCTATTTTGTGGGATTGTATGGGCGATGCGAACATCTCCACAGGGTTTAGCAAAGAGTGTGTCTAAGACTATAGGCGTCTCCTCACAACGACCCTACGTCGCGCCGTTCGCCCAGTCTTGGGTGAGGAGCATGTGAAGAGATGTCAGGGGAGTCAGCTCGACTAACTCGAATTCCATGAGCTTCGCCTGACCGAGGGGTAGTTTCTCGAGGATCGTGTGCGCCTCTGCCACGGAGGTCGCATTCATCAGGAATACCGGGCCTTTCTGATCCTGGCGAGCCCACATTTGTTCGATCTTGCCATCAAGATAGTCGCATAACCCATCCCCATTCCAAAGATTGGAGTTCTTATGAGCCAGGAAACCCCCGAAGTCAGACGGCAGAGACATCGGCGCCGACGAGATCTTCGATAACTTCCCGGCGATCACCGGGCGACAACACCGAACGCTTGCTGATTTCGCACGAAAACATGCGGAGCGTTTTATCAACGGTTCTCCGAAAGAGGATGTACCTCAAGTCAGACCGTGAAGTCTTCGCAGTCGGTCATGCGTTCGACAGCATATGTGTCACAGAGGTGAGTTGCGTACGCCGTCCGCTACTCTGGCAAGGAGATCTGGCCATCGATATGAAAGTGGCCAGTGACTTCCGGCGCTTCGGTATCGGGCTGGCCTCCTCCTATACTGATCGTATATTGCCCTCCGGCGATCATGGGTTGACCAGTCGTGCTCACCATGCCCAGATCGCGATTCTTCAACTCGAAATGGATCTGCCTGCTCTCGCCTGGATCAAGGTGAACCCGTTGGAATCCCCGCAGAGCCATGCGCGGCGCGCCGTCGATCGGCGGGAATTTCAGGTAAAGCTGTACTACCTCATCTCCCGCGACCTTACCGGTATTTGTCACTGTGACTGCAGCGTTGACGGGTTCGCCGGCAGCGACTGGTGAGTCGGGCACGGTGAGATCACCGTAGGCAAAGGTTGTATAACTGAGTCCGTAACCGAAGGGATAGAGTGGCTTTCCGGTGAAATACCGGTAAGTGCGATCCTCCATGGAGTAGTCCTCGAACTTAGGCAGCTGACCTAAATCTTTGTAGAAGGTAACCGGTAGCCTGCCCGCAGGATTGTTCCTTCCGCTCAGAGTATCGGCAATCGCAGTCCCGCCTTCTTCCCCGGAGTACCATGCTTCGAGTATCGCGTTGGCATGTTTCTGGGCCCAGTTCACCGCCAGTGCGCTGCCATTCATCAGCACAACGACGAGCGGTTTGCCTGTGGCGGCAACGGACTGCAACAGAGCTTGTTCCGGCTCCGGCAGATCGATGCTGGTGCGATCTCCGCCGAGAAATCCCGGCTCGCTGACCGGCATCTCTTCTCCTTCAAGCTGGCTGGTTATACCGACGACTGCGATCACGACATCGGCATGTCTGGCCGCTTCGACGGCCTGTGGCGAAGGCGTGTTATCGACGGGCGCCCAGATCAGCTGCGCCGCGGGCGAGTTGCCTCCACGGTCGCCGTAGAGAATGTCGAGCGCGACTTTCTGCCCCTTCTCAAGATGGACGCGCCCCAGTTTTGCCTGGACGCCGTGAGTCTCGTATTCCATCGCCACTGTCTTTCCATCAACCTGCACTCTGACGAATCCGTCGGCGCGAATGCCTAGCATGTAATCTCCCGAATCCGTCGGTGTCAGAAAACCGGTCCACTGCGCACCGATGTTCTTCTTCCCGGCGGCTTCAGATGGCAGAGTGCTCTTGTTCAGTGCAATATTTGGATCGATCCGGGTCGCCAGGGGAGCAGGCTTTGCGCCCGGCGCGAATTCCACGCCTTCCCAGTTGGAATACTCCGCTTTGAGACCGGGTTTGCCGTCGGGAGTTGTCAGTAGATTATCGGGCAAGGGAGTTCCATCATTGCGCAGGAACTGGGTTCCCGGAACAAAGGTGATCTTCGCGTTTGGATACGCCGCCTTGAGTCCTTCGAGAAACGAAACCGTGTGGGTTGGAGTTCCGGCGTAGTTGCCTAGCAGAACCTGCGTCTGGTCGGCGAGAGGACCAACCACGGCAATGCTTCTGACCTCTGGCTTGAGAGGAAGCGTGCCGTCGTTCTTCAACAACACCATGGATTCATTGGCGAGCTTGCGGGCCAGAGCGCGATGAGCAGAGCTGCCAAGTTCCTTCTCGTCGATCTTCGTGTAGGGAACCATGTCGGGCGGGTCGAACATGCCGAGCGCCATCCGGGCCGTGAAAAGGCGCACCAGAGCCGTGTTTATGGCGTTTTCGGGAAGGTAGCCCTGCTGCACGGCTTCGATGAAGGGTTTGTAGTCGCGACCATCCTTTGGAGGAGCGCCAGCGCCATAGCATTCGTTGTCCATGCCGCGAATGAGCGAGATTGCGGAAGACTCGGCTTGGGTAGGACGGTAATGGTGGCCAGTGAAGATGTCCTGGACGGCGTCGCAGTCAGAGACAACGTAGCCTTTAAAGCCCCATTTGCCGCGTAGCTGATCCTGCAGCAGAAATTGATTCGCGCAGGCAGGCTCGCCATTGATCGCGTTGTACGCGCACATGACCGATGCCGCATGGCCCTGGACGACAGCGGCGCGGAATGCCGGCAGATACGTATCCATTTCGTCATGCTTGCTTACATCCACGTCGGCGAAGTGTCGAGTCGGCTCGGGCCCGCTGTGCACATCGAAGTGCTTCGGAGTAGCAATGGCGCGATAGTATTTTGGGTTGTCGCCCTGCAGTCCGGTCACAAATGCGACGCCCATTTGACCGGTAAGGAACGGGTCTTCGCCATAGGTCTCCTGGCCGCGCCCCCACCGCGGATCGCGGAAGATATTCAGATTGGGAGCCCAGAAATCGAGGCCTCCCATGATGCCCACGTGCTTCGCACGAACATCTTGCACATGTTTAATTCGTCCTTCTATGCCGATATCGGTGGCCATGGCGTAGATTCCCGGGACATCGAAGGTTGCGCCGAGGCCAATCGGTTCAGGAAACTCTGTCACGCCTGAATTGATCACGCCATGAAGCGCCTCACTCCACCAGTTGTAGGCGGGAACCTTGAGCCGGGGAATTGCACGGGCGCCGTTGACCAATTGCGAGGCCTTCTCCTCAAGCGTCATGCGGCTCACCAAGTCCTTCGCGCGCACTTCCGGCTGCAGATTCGTATTCAGATAGGCCGGAGTTGCCTTCTCCTGTGCTGTTGCGGTCGACTGAGCAACAGCGGGAACCAGCATCCCAACGCAAACGACAAAAGCGATCACGACTCGCACTACATTTTCCTTCATGGTGTGTCTCCAGGGTAAGAATCAATCGATCACGAACACGGCGCAGGCTACTTCACTGGCAATTTTTTGAGAAGCAAAGATTTTTGCTGAAGAACGGCATCACGTGATTTTGAAATCGGTCAGAGACCGCGCTGGTGTGCGTCCCATGATAGATCTCGAAGCTGTTGCTGATGCCATAGCTATCGAGAATTTCGTGCAATTTCTTGGTATCAAAGCGCAGACCATCCTGATCACCCACGTCCATAGCGATCGCGTTGTACTGCTTCAGGTTGCCAATGTACTGATCGACGAAGGCAAGAGGCGCGTTGGCTGCCCATTTGGCCAGTATGTCAGGCTGCGGTACGCCGTTCTTCATTGGCAGGTCGAGGTACAGTGGAGGATTCTTGGGATCGGGCGACCATGCAGCCGCAGTCGCCAACTGGGCACGGGAGAAGAAGGGAAGACTCGCCGCATCGGCAGGAGATTTGAGCGCGGCGACGGCGTCCTCGAACTTCTTCTCGTTATCTTGAAATTTTCTATCGGCAGAGGCATTGGGAGGCCCAGACGGTCGTGGCGACATGCAGCAGGGGCTCATGATGTACAGGCTGCCAAAGACATCAGGATATTTCATCCCAATGCGACTCGCACCATACCCTCCCATGGAGTGTCCAACCAGTCCACGGCTGCGGCGATTGGGGATCGTTCGATAATGAGCATCGATATAGGAGACCACGTCGCGAGCGATGAATTTCTCGAAGTCACCCGTCGTGGCCGAACTCGAATACATCGATCCACCGTAGGCCGTCTTCGAATCGGGCAGCACCACGATCATCTCCTTCGAACCCTGGGCAAAGGCACCTTCGATCGTCTGCGGTACATGAATCTCGTGGGTCCACTGCTCCGCTCCGATGGAATAGCCGTGCAGAGCATAAAGCACGGGGTAGTGGCGGTTCCTGTCCGTGTTGTAGCCGGGCGGTAGAAATACGATCACTTCACGATCGACCGCCTCGCCCTCCAGATTGCCTTCAAGAGCAGCACCGTGAATCTTGACGTGTTCGGTCGTTACGGGCTTCGCCCCTGGGACCACGGCAGGCACTTCGGTCTGCACCTGTGCTGTCAGTGGAAGTACCAGACTTAAAGAAAGCAGCAGCATCATCGGTCCAGGCAATCTTTTTTTCATTCATCTGCTCCTTTGAATATCGGATTTCTCATATAGCGATGCTGCGCAACCGCAGCCCCTGAGGATCTTGCAGCGGCGCACCTTTGCAACGCCGCTGTTGAGCATCTAGCTCGTCTCGCAGTTATCCGTCCACGACTTACTCCGCAACAGGAAAACGGTAGATGTTCACGCTGATCGGTGCGACCGTGATCGTCTTAGAATTGTTGCCCGGGGACATAGTTTTTATCTCGACCTGCGGCGGCTGGCCCGCGTGGTCGGCTGCGTCAAGTTCCTTTCCCGTTAGCTGCCAATGTGTTGCATTGCCTGATAGCCGCTCGCCGGTCATGTTCAAATCGAAGTTCTGCTCGGATGCAGTCGCATTCACCACGGCCACAGTTAGAAATTTACGGTCTGGCGAGAGCGCCGCGAACATATCGAGCGGATAGGTTGGGCTGCCCGAGTTTGTCTGCGGCTGATCCCCGCCGATGGGATACTTCGGCGTTGGCTGAGGCGAGTTCCCTGAAAGAGCAACAGGCAGGGAGCCAGGTACAAAGTGGTCGCCGTAGAGTTTGAACATGAGCCCGGTAGTGTTGAGGGTTGCGGCTGTGGGGGTGTAATCGATCGAGGAAACACCCATCGTATGCGCCGACATTTGCAGAAAATCTGTATGCCGAAGCATTTCGTTAAAAATCATTCCGTACGCGAGCGCCAGCTTGAGATTTGCGCCTCGCCCGAAGCCTCCCCCAAAGTAGGCATACTCATCGATAGATAGGAATGTCTTCTTTTGGAGCATTGCAGGGAACCTCTGCTGATATCTCTCCCATTCCTGCGCCTTGAGGTGCACCATGTTGGCGGGGTAGCGTGCGTATTCAAGCGGTGTCTGCTCAACTTTGTCATAACCCGCGTCGGTGGGCGCATCAAGCGGCAGGTTCTTTGCCTTCTGGATATCAAAGTGTCTGCCACCCTGGGCATACCAGTGCTGGGTGATGCCGTCGAAGTTTCCCCAACTGTTCTCAAGCAGTCCTCCGGTCCAATCCTCCGGTGTGCCTTCCACGTCCGTCATGTTGTCGATATCCTTCGCCCGCATCTCGCCGGTGAGATCCATTGGCTCAGGCATATTTCCGGAAGCGAGCAAAGTGATGGACGGATCAACTTTACGCATCGCCTTCGCGAAATCGTTGTGTTTAAGGACGTAGTACTTCAAATCGGTACGGCCGAGCTGCCAGGTACCGTAAGGCTCATTGCCGATGTCCCAGAACTTGATGTGATAGGGCTCACGATGTCCGTTCCGTGCACGCTCTGCCCCAAGACGCGTCTGAACGGACCCATTCATGTACTCGACCTCTTCGGCAGCGGAATGAGCATCACCGAATCCTGCATTGACCGTAACGTAGGGCTCGGTGCCGATGAGTTTGCAGAGCGTCATGAACTCATCCATGCCCACGTCGTTGGGCTGCATCGCGTTCCAGGCGTAGTCAAACATGGGAGCGCGCTTGTCACGGTCTCCCAGACCGTCGTACCAACTCCAGTCCGACAGGAAGTTGCCACCGGGCAGACGCCAGAAGCCCGAATGAAGCTCGCGCAGCAGGGAGATGGTATCGGGCCGAAAGCCTTCAACATTATCGGACGGCATTAAAGAGAGAGTGCCAATGTGGAAGCTCCCATTGCCTGTGCCGGTGATTTCTAGAGTGGCATCGTTTGTGTTAGCCGGGGCCGTAAAGGTTAATGGGAACTTCTTGTACGCCTTTGCGAGGCCTGCAATCGAGATGATCTTTCTGTTGCTCACACCTTCACCCCAAATCAGGGCAACGTTTACCTTGCTGCCCAGGTCGCCGCGCAGATAGATATGGCCGATATACTTCTTGCCTTTCATCAGAGCAAGGCCCGACTGCTGAATCCCATGCGGAGTTGTCGGGGCGAGTACGATCTTCGGACTCTGGTCTTCGACAAACGGTTGGTCCTTGTCCATCGTGATAGCCTCGTCCGGGCCCACCGGACGCCACTTGCGAAGCTGTGCGTTCCTAGGTCCATTTGTTGGATGGGCTGGCTGAGCGTCGATCTTCGATGTGATGGGATAGTAAAACTTGCGATTGTCCAGCATCTCCGACCACAAGCTGCGATAGATCAAAGAGCCAATATGCTCGATGAACATACCGTACTCATACTTTGAGATCGGCATTGCAGTGTGTGATGCATCAATAGTCACCGCTATCGGTTTTTGAGGACCGGTAACGGTCTGTTGAGCTGATGCCAGGCTCGAACATCCGAAGCATAAGGCCGCCGCGGTCAGCATCCCGCACTGGAATCGAAGGAAGTTCCTTCTGTTCATTTTGCTTTGCGTCAATGCCAAACTCATGAAGTTACCCCTGTACTCTTTCCCCCGCTTCGCGAAGTGGTATTTTCTTCAACATGCTGCCAATGCCTGAAGGTGGATTGAACCTTTCAGGCTTGGCGGTTTGCCCAAGTCCTTCTGACCAATCGATCTATGCCTTGATTGCGAAAACCCAAAGCCGGAGGATCCCAGAGAAACAGATAGAAGACATACTAAATCGATTTAGGATGAACGATAACATACTAGACACATCCTGGTACGTTGGGAAGGCTAAAGGGGTACGCGGGTGTTACATGGGGCCTCTGATTATGAAACGCTATGTCGGCCACACCGGCTTTCATCCAAAAATTTATAGCGGCCACTCACTACGAGCGGGCCTCGCCACCTGCGCAGTCTTCGCCAGTCGCGCGTTGAAGTGGCGGCTTTTGTACTGTTGCCATACTGCTGATTCGGATGGATGGACTCCCCGACTGCGCTACTCTCCTACTGATCGCCCTCTCGATGGCGATGTCCGCAGCAAGTTCGGGAATGGAATTTCCGCCTTATCAAGATTTTGCCGCGCAAGCCTCAGAATACTTGGGCAGGACTGTCATTGCGCAGACGTAAAGGCGTGGGCTTACCAGGCTAACTGCGTCCAAAGATGGAGACATGTTCCCTGCAGGGCCTACTAAAACGATTATTTGCTTGCAGGCCGTCAGCGAAGTGCTGTATCTTTTCGGGGTAGATTGAGAGAACGTTTTCTCAAAGATGAACTCGCTTGCGGGTGGAGTCACAACCATAGGCCTTTGCGGCCCAGGACCAAGAGCACCTAAACATGAAACCGAAAGGCCATAGGACACACATCCCTCTGTGCGAGAAAACGGGTCAACAATGAAGCGATTGAAATATTCGTGCATTCTCCTGGCAGCGTCGTGTGCGGTAGCATCTGCCCCGGCGCAAGGCGTTGCATCCTGCAGGGATCTTGCGAAGTTCAAGATGGACGGTGTCGAGCTCACCAAGACTGAGCCGATTGCAGAAGGTGCCATGATTCCAGTGCCCTATGCAGGCAAAATCGGACCGCTGCCGGCCCACTGCCTCGTCGACGGAGTGATCCATCGGCGCAAGGGAGTTGATGGCGAGGAATACGGAATCGGATTTGCGCTGGCCCTACCCTCTCAGGATGCCTGGAACGGGGACTTCATGATGCAGGGCGGCGGCGGCAGTAATGGAGTGATCAACTATCCCCTGGGCTCTTCCTACAGCGGCGATAAGCCAGCGCTGGTCCGCGGATTCGCCGTGGCCAGCACGGATACCGGACATAAATCAAAGTCGGGTGGCTTCGATTTTTCCTTCATGCGCGACCAGCAAGCCTATCTCGATTTTGCCTTCGAGGCCAACGCGGACGTCGCGAAGGTGGCCAAGCAGATCATCGACCGCTTCTACTCCAAGCCCGCAGGGTATTCCTATTTTGTGGGCTGCTCGACCGGCGGCCGCGAAGGTATGATCCTTTCGCAACGATTTCCCGCAGCGTTCAACGGAATCGTTTCGGGTGATCCTGCGATGCGAACAGGGCTTTCGAATCTCGCGATCGGCAAATGGGTTCCGATTGCGTATAACCAGGCCTCTCCGAAAGACGCGTCCGGCATTCCGCAGATCGATCAACTCCTCAGCCCGGACGATCGCAAACTTTTTATGAGCGCGCTGATGAAGCGTTGCGATGCACGCGATGGCGCAGCGGATGGAATGATCTTCGATCCGCTCGGCTGCGACTTCGATCCCGCTGTTCTAGCCTGCAAACCAGGCCACGCCAAGGACTGTATTGCGCCCGAGAAGACGGCGGCAATCAAGAGGGCATTCGCCGGACCAAAGAATGCATATGGCACGCAGGTTTATCCGGGCTTCCTGTATGACTCAGGCATTGCGTCGACCAATGGAATTCCTGGGCTGTTGGCGATGGGAGAGCGCGGCATCTTCGGACCCTATCCCACCGCGACCACGATCGATGTGGACAAGGAAGCGCTGCACGCCAGCGATCCGCTTGTCGAGTCGGCGTCCACCAATCTTGCCACGTTCTCCGGCAGCGGGGGCAAGCTCATCTTTTTTCATGGCAACAGCGATCCGTGGTTTTCGCCGCTCGATACGCTTGGTTACTACAGGTCGCTTGCGGCGGACAATGGCGGCTCGGAAAAAGTCGCCGAATGGAGCCGACTGTTTCTGGTCCCGGGCATGTCGCACTGCGGTGGCGGCCCTTCTCTTGACCATTTCGACATGTTGACTGCGGTGGTGAACTGGGTCGAAAAGGGAACTGCACCCGATGCGATCATTGCGACCGGAAAGGCTTTTCCGGGTCGCAGTCGCCCGCTCTGCGCCTATCCCAAACACGCGCAGTATAACGGCAGTGGCGATACCCAAGACGCAAAGAACTTCAGATGTCAGTGAGCATCTCCCATGAAAAAGACCAAACAACAAATCCAGAGGAGGTTTCATGTCAACATCAGATTCACGTAAAGGCGAACATCTAAGCCGTCGCGATCTCCTGCGGCTTTCGGCAGCGGCAGGTCTCGGTCTTACCGTGAGCGCGTCGGCCGTGGCGCTCGACAACATCAAGACAGCAGCGCACCAAGAGCCGGGAAACTGTTCCACGCCCCGTTCCGCGGTTGCGAACACGCAGTACGGCAAAGTGCGCGGCTTTCTTGATGGTGGAGTCTTCACATTCAAGGGCATTCCCTATGGAGCAGACACAGGCGGGGAGAATCGCTGGTTGCCTGCGAAGCCTCCCAAATCCTGGGTCGGTGAATATCCCGCTCTGATCTACGGCGATAACTGCCCACAAAATCTCCATGACTACAAGGCGATTGAGCAATCCTTTTTGCAAGACTGGGACGATGGCCCGATGAGCGAAGACATGCTCAAGCTGAACATCTGGACGCCCAGCCTGGCTGGCAAGCGTCCGGTCATGGTTTACTTTCACGGCGGCGGATTCAGCTTTGGCTCTTCCTATGAACTGCCCTCACACGAAGGCGCACAGATGGCGCGCCTTCATGATGTCGTGCAGGTGTCGGTGAATCACCGCCTGAATGTGCTCGGCTTTCTCGATGTTTCAGAGGTCGGCGGCCCTTACTACGCAGAATCGGGAAATGTCGGCATGACTGATCTCGTCGCTTCGCTTCGCTGGGTTCGAGACAACATCGCTAACTTCGGCGGCGACCCTGACACCGTGATGATCTATGGCCAATCCGGCGGCGGATCGAAGGTGACCACGCTCATGGGAATGCCGTCGGCCTCTGGGCTCTTCCATCGCGCCTCGGTTCAATCTGGTGGCGGCGGAAATCCTCCCACCAGTGAGCAGGCAAGAGTATTGACGAAGGAACTTATGGTGGAACTGGATCTGCAGCCAAACGACATTGCTTCACTGCAAAAGGTGGAGTGGTCGAAGCTCTTTGCGGCAGGCAATGCTGCTATTGCCAAGGTTAACCCACCGACGCACGGATTTAGGATGGGAGGTCCTCCCGACCCTCATCCGCGGGTAGGTTGGGGCCCGGTCCTTGATGGTCGCGTCGTGACGGTTCGCTCGTTTTATGAAGAGGCTCCAGAGCTATCCAAAAATATACCCATGCTGATTGGCTCGGTGAGTGAAGAAGGGAATCGCATGTCCTCAAATCCTACAGAAGAGGAGTGGTACGCCTCGCTTGCCGGCTACATGGGCGAAGCCAAGGCGACTGCTCTGATCGCGGCTATGAAAAAGGCGCATCCGGAAAAGAGCATCCGGACACTGTCCTACGGAGTTGCCGGAGTGGGCCAGCGCAATAACGTCGTGCGCATGGCCAGGATGAAGTCTGACCTGAAGGCAGCGCCGGTCTATGCCTACTCCTTCACCTGGCAATCGCCCATGCTGGATGGGGTAGCTGGCGCTTGGCACACGTCGGAACTCGCCTTCTGTTTCGACAACACAAAACGATGTGAACAGGGCACAGGCAACACGCCGGAGGCGCAGGCGCTGGCGAAGAAGATGGCCACTGCCTGGGCAAACTTCGCACGCACCGGAAACCCCAGCCAGCCAGGATTAGCCTGGAAGCCGAGCGATTCGGATCGTTGCGAGACGATGGTCTTCGATAACGACTGTCAGATGGTCGACGATCCAGAAGGACTGGAGCGCCGGATTCTACTGCGCGAGTGAACCTGCACTGTGTGGATGAGATCTAGCCTGCTCCGCGTTCGCGATCTGCTTGCCGTCCAGTCGCACCGCGGAAGCAAGTTATACCTTGATTGACTGACTCACACCAGCGCGCCTTAATACTGCGTTGCGAATGTTTACTGCGAGATGCTGTGGATCCGATACCAACCGTATTTTTCGATCAGAAGAACACAGCAATGGGTTAGGGTCTCTCTGACGAACAGATCACTTGTTGCCGATTGGCAATCAAATACCAGCGCCTCTGATCACAAGCCAGCCTGAAGCGCAGATCTTTAGATATCCTGTGGGTTGAGAGAAGCTGTTCCGGAGCGACGACGGCGAACCCAATAGAGCAGGAGGCCAAAGGCAATCCACAAGGAGCCTAGAATCTGTGCATTGCGCCCGAGGTTTAGCCAGATGAAGGCGCAGACAATGATCCCGGCAAGAGGGATGGCTAGCGGTAGCAGCACTTTCTCTGATGAGCGGAAACGATAATGAATCAGAGAAGCGGCATTGACGCCTATGAAGGCAATGAAAGCGCCGAAGTTCAGTAACTCCGCACCACGCTGATAGGTGAGCAGGAAGACCCCGAGCAGAGTAACAGCTCCTACCAGCAACACATTGTTGCGTGGGATGGCGGTCTTTGGACTGAGCGCGCCGAAGAACCGCCGAGGCAACGCATCCCCCCTGCCCATGCCGTAGAGCAGGCGGGCCGCTCCGAATTGTGCCGTAATACCGGAACCGATGTTGGCGATTAATAATGTTGCATTCAGCAACTGAAAGAGGAAGGCGCCACCGATGCGGCGGGCCACATGGACGTAGGCGGTGTCGACGAAGGCATCTGCAAATGGAGCATGATAGGGCCAAGCGAGCTGCGCGATATAGACCTCGATGGCTGAAAGAATGCCGACGATGAGGCATGTGAAGACGGTGGCCAGCATGATATTGCGGCGTGGATTTTCTACCTCTTCGGACATGGTGGAGATGCCGTCGAAGCCGATGTAAGTCAGGACAGCGATGGAGGTTCCACGAAACAGCAGAGAGGGAGAAAAGGTAGATGGGTTATAGAAGGGCGTAAGCCATTGGCCTCCAACCGGGCGAGCGATGAACGCAAGGTAACGGATAGCATAAGCGAAAAAGACGACGACGACGAGGCTCATGCCTATAGCGAGAGCAGCATTGATGCGGCCCGATGCCTGAACGCCACGTAGATTCAGCAGCGTGAATAGTAGAACAAACGCGACGGCCCATGAAGCATAAGGAATGCTCGGTAGTATGTTGCGTGCCGCAGCGCTGCACCATATCGCGCAAACAATAGGATTGAGCAGATAGTCCATGAGCATGGACCAGCCGACGATGTATCCGGCAAGGGGGTTGATCTCCCGGCCAACGTAGGTGTAGGCCGAACCCGCGCTGGGATAAACGCGTGCCATGCGGCCATAGCTGACGGCAGTGAAAAGCATGGCGACCATCGCAATGAGGATGGTCGTGACGACATGACCGCGCGCGACGTTACTAACCACGCCATAGATGCCCATCGGCGCCGTAGGCTGAATAATGACGATGCCATAAGCGATGAGATGCCATAGCTTGAGCGACCGCTTGAGGTGTGGTGGGGCAGCCTCGGCTCTATCTGATTGCATTGTGCTCTCTTTCACCATCCCGGAAATAGACAGGGCCTGTCGCTAGAGTTTTCTCGTGAGCAGTGCGTAAGGCTTTACTGTGGAGAATCTCTAGTCCCGGAGTTTCCCTCGACAAATCGGCGATTCTTCTCCGGCATGAACTTGGTGACGATCGTTCCGGTGATGGTAATCGTAAACTTCCGGATGTCCGGCTCCGGGGCAAAGCCTTCCGACCTAAGCTGGGCTTTGAAGACGCCAGCGTGAGTATAGGCATGGATTGCATCAGCTCCTTCCATGGTCACACCGTCCCCGAAATCCCAGGTGTAGTGGAGCACGGGGTCTTGCTGGTCTGCTGGCGCGGCGTGGAAGCTCATTGATTCACCAGCGCTGCCGGAAGACGCTACCTTGATGGTGACAGCCGGAGCTTTCGCCGGAACATCGCGGTTGACGATCTTGAAAACCCGGACGGAGTGCGGAGACGATTGGATATTAAGAGTCGCGGCAAGCGTATTTGGCTGAACCGTCGCTCCCAATACTTCAGCGACGGTGTAGTGTGCGTTGGCATCAAGTTGAAGCATGGAGCGCGTAAGGCCATGATGCCGGACGCTCTCGGACCAGTTGAAGACAGTGACGATGGACTGGCGTGGAGTCTCCTTCAACAGAAAGATGCTTGGCTGCAGATCTCTAGCATCGTAGGTCATCAAGTCAAGCGGCACTGATGCGTGTCCCAGTTTGGCCATGTCGAGGAGATCACGATTCTTGACAAGCGCAAGACGGTCGGCGGCTTCGCCAAGCGTCGGCAGGTCGTCACCAATCTCAAAGAGGCCGCCAGAGATTGCCGCGAGTGCGATGGAAACCTTTGCTTCCTCTAACGTAAGCGGCTTTGCGCCACCATGCCAGTTCTGATCGTCGACGGTTTGAGTCGACACTGAGAAAGCATCGGGGTCGGCGAGGAAGTAGTTGCGGTTCATGTAGTAGCGAGCAGCAATGCCGGTGGCCGCGTCTCTGCTGGAGGAGAAGGTATGGCCCGTATCCTGAGAGATGCGACCCATATCGACCAGGCCAACCGGGTTGAGAAGTTCGCACCCATCCTTGTCGAGAAGGACGTTGGGGCCTACGGCATCACGAATGACCTGAATGCCGATGCGCTGTGCTTCAAGTGCCGTGGTCTGAGGCTTGTAATAAAAGCCTTCGACGGCACTGTCTTCCATAAAGTCCATCTTGATATATCGGACACCCCAGTTGTTGGCAAGCGTGGAGTAAGTGCTGCGCAGGTAGGCCTGGGCGCCGGGATTGGTGGTATCGAGGGCATAGAGTTGATCGACATTGTCCGTAACAAAACCGAGGTGAATTGGATCGCCCTGCGCATTGTGGACGAGCCAATCGGGATGATGAGTGTAGATCCAGGAGCGTTCGGATATTTCAAAGGGGGCTGTCCAGATGCCAGGGGTTAGTCCATCTTTGAGAACCTGATGCTCTAAAGCGGCCACTCCATGCGGGAACAATGCTGCGTTGGGAGTGGCGTATTCTCCCCGAGCATACTGGTATCCCTCATCCATGTGGAAGAAGGTATAGCCGAGCGGCTTGAGGTGTTCGGAGAGCCACTGTGCGTTGGTCAACGCTGTCCCTTCGTTCAGGCCAAAATAATAGGCGGTCCAACTCCACCAGCCGATCGGCGTAGGCGCGGTAACGCGAGCATGGTGTAGATCGCGGACTAGGTGCGCATACGTCTCAAGCTGGTCATGATAGTCGTTGCTTACACTGAAGAGCATCCGCTCAGAGGAGAGCTCGCTACCAGGAGTGAGTTTCAAACTAAGTTCAACGCGGTCTTTTTTGGGTGAGTCATGGAGAGAGTTCTCTTCCAATAGTTCAGTGGTTCCGGTCGAATCAACCTCGTAGGATGTCATGGCCTCAGTATTGTTGAATGACTCCATCTGCAGACGGAGAACGCTGAGGAATTTATCAGAGGTAAGAGCACCTATAAACCAACTCTGTCCGCTCTGCTGGTTATAGAGGAGCTGAACGCCAACGGCGCGATGAACATGGTTCTCGACGTTGCCGAGGTCACGAATTTTCATCGCGGGCCGGTCTTCGCTGAAGCTGTCAGAGAGCACGCGATCCTCCGCAGCGGGACCACCAAGATTGATCAGGGCACGCCCTCTTCCGTCTCCCGCCGATTTACCGTTTTCATCTTTCGCTTCAAGAACGCGCAGCGACTGGATTTCTACGGCGTGCTCAGTAGTGTTGTTCGCGGTGAGTTGCATATCGCCAAAGGGATGGTTTGCGTAAGTACGAAGCCTGAGCAGAAGGTCGGGTGCATCGTCGCGACCGGTGTAGCGGATAGTCGTTAGTTTCGCGGGCCCTAGTTCACCGGCGGCGCTCTCAGCGCTGACAATGTGTTTCGGGTAGTCCGCCGCGTGAAGCCACCTGCCGTTGACTTTGACGGCAGCCGAAGCGCGCAGGACTGGCTTTGCTATGTCAGCGGCAGTGATGACGTAGCTGCCGTCGACCGCGTTCGCAGCCAATTGAAGGAGCGCCGCATCATGGGGCACGGCTGAGGCAAGCGCGATCGGACATATACACGCAATGCAGAGGCAGGCTATTTGATAGAGACGTGGCTGCTTCATGGGTATGGCTATCTCATTTCTTTATCTTCAGGCGGTGACAGGCTTCTTTCTCATGCCGTGAACATTATGCCTCGGCTAATACGAAAGCTTGAGCGAGAACTGAATCTCTCGCGGTGGCTGAGCTGCAGTGAGGAAGCCGAAGCCAGGCGTGTCGCGCACGGTCGCTCCGACAGTGGCACTGGCGGCGGCCGGTGCGAAGAGTGGGTTGTAGTGGTTAAGAATATTGAAGAACTCGGAGCGAAACTCGAGATTGAAGCGGTCAGTGAGGCGAAGGCGTTTGAAGAGGGAAAAGTCGGTGTTCTCGGTGCCAGGACCGGCTATGGTGTTGCGATTAACATTTCCGAAGGAACCCTGAACCGGGTCGGTGAAAGCGCAGGTATTGAAGTAGGTGCCAGCAACGCATGGCTTGCCGTTTGGATCTCCTGCATAGTCTGGACGCTGTGAACTGCCTACATTACCGCCGCCATCAGGAACATTCGAAAAGTTGACTGCATCCGTCGCAGTGTACCAATTTCCGGTGGAGAGGGTAACAATGCTGCCGAGCTGCCAGTTGCCGATCACAGTATTGAGACCTTTGCCAGTATTGCCGAGGTAACGCTGACCTTGCCCTATGGGGAGAGGGTAGAGCGCGCTGAAGGTAAAGCGATGGCGAACGTCTGTATCCGAGTTACCATATTCTGCTTCAGGATGGCGGAAATCGCGGAAGTCGCCCCCATTCTGAGAGCCGAGGTTGGCGGCTGAGGCATTGTCGAGACCGTGGGCATAGGTGTATGCCGCAAGGAGCGATAGTCCTGAGCTGGAGCTGCGCGCCAAGCTGAATTCAAGCGCGTTGTAGTTGGATCTACCGGAGGAGCGAAACCATTGAATTGGAGCGTCGATCGAAGGAACAGGACGGCGAGGTGCGACCGGTGCAGTAGGATCTGCCGTGGGGGTTGCTTCGTTGCCATTGAAGAAGGTGTAGAGCTTCAGTCCATGAGAGCCTGCGTAAGCCGCAGTGAAGAGCAGGCTTGCAGGAAGCTGATATTCCGTGGAGATCTGGTATTGCTGCACGTATGGCGTGACCAAGTGAAGATCGAGCGAGTAGAGCAGCGGCGTGTTGGGATCGGTGAGAGCATTCGCAGGGAAGCCCTGCGAGAGCACGTTGAGTCCGGGGATCGAGCAGTCTGTCTGCGCAGGATTTGCACTGCCGAGCGAGCAGTTAGGAGAGTAGGAATTGGTCGCGTAATAAGGCGGATTGTAGCCGGGGCTGGGGTTGGAGTAGGGGCCGCTCTCGCTGCCGCCGTAGAAGAAACCATAACCTGCACGAAGAACAGATTTTGACGTAAGGCTATAGGCCAAGCCGAGACGCGGAGCAAAGTTATTGAGGTCGGGCTTGATGAGGCCGTCACTGCCAGTGGCGCTTACGTGGATGATGGAAGCGAGTTGCGGCGTAAGCGTCGTGGGCTGGCCCTTGGGAAGTATCAGGGTTTGCGTAGCGAGGTCAAAAGTCGCCTCGTGGTTATGACGCTCGCGAACGGTCTGATAGAGTTCGTAGCGCAGACCATAGTTAAGGGTGAGCCTGCGACTTACCTTCCAGTCGTCCTGGACGTAAAAGCTCCAGCTTGGACGAAAATAGTCAATATTGATAGCGTTGCTGATGCTGCCGCCATCCGAGATGCCGAGAAGGAACGATGCGAATCCCGAGCCGCCAGTACCGGTCGTTGAAGAGCCTGCATTGTCAGTAAACTGGGTGCCAAAATCGAGCGTGCCTCGAGGTTCAGCGGGCTGATAGATGGCGAACTCGTTGCGGTCAATCTCTGCGCCGAAGCGAATGCTGTGGTTTCCAAGGTTCCAGCTCAGATTCTCCGAGAGGATGTAAGTGTTTTGAAGTTCGCGCGAGGGAAGAAAGAGTGAGCTTCCAATGGTGGACACATCGCTGAACGTCAGTTGCGGCAGCCCGCCGTTCGAGGGTGCGGTGGGAATACCAGGAAAGTTGATCTGCTGAGCGATGTCGGAGTTGTAGCCAGGTTGAAGCCGAGTTGAATAAATACGGTTGTAGCCGAAGCGGAACTCGTTGACCACGTGCGGCGTGAAGATGTGCGTTTCCCCAATGGCGAGGCTGTGATAGTGAGTACTGCTTATGCCGGAGAAGAAGTCGCCGCCGTCAGCGACAGGGCCAAAGACTGAAGGGATATTGGAGGGTACTGTTTCAAAGCTGTAACGGGCAAATGCGCTGTCGGCATCATTGATCTGCTGGTCGAGGCGAAGATCGAAATTATTGCGGTTGATCACCCGCTTGGGGCTGGAAACAAAATTGTAAGCAGGATTGTTCGCATTCGGTGCAGGATAAAGTGCAGCAAGGCGCGAGGCCAGAGGATCGATCACGCTGCCGGGAATTACATTTGCAGGCTGTCCACCGGCGTAGCCAAATGGAACCCCGCAATAGCCCGTACTATTCACTGGGGACTGCTGGGCCAAACGGGTGTTGAAGATCTCTCCCGGATACGTGGGCTGTCCATTGCAATCTAGTACGGGCATGCCGGAGACGGGATCGGCGACGGGGCTACTGTAGTCAATATTGGTAGAGAAGTCGCCGGAACGCTGCGCCAGCGTGGGAACAATCGCGGGAATAGGCTCGGAGTCGACGGATCGGAAGCCTTCGTAGTCAGTGAAAAAGAAGGTGCGATTGCGTCCGTTATATAGCTTCGGTATCACGATCGGTCCTCCGATGGTGCCACCGAACTGGTTCTGCTTGTAGGGTTGGCGGGTGGTGTCGTAATAGTTGCGGGCATCCAGCGCGTCATTGCGGAAGAACTCGTAGAAAGCTCCGTGGAGATCATTGGTGCCGGCGCGCGTCACTGCATTGATGATTGCACCATTGCCGCGTCCAAACTCTGCAGTGTAAGAGCTGGTCTGAACCTTGAACTCCTGCAGCGACTCGACCGGCGGCTCGATGACATAGCTCGACCCATTGAGTAGGTCGGGAAGGTTGGAGTTGTTGTCGATGCCATCCAGCAGAAAATTATTTTGCAGGCTGCGTGCTCCGTTAGCACTGAAGCCGAAGCTACTTTGGTCACGAGAACCGGGTGCGGCGGGTGCGGTGCCTGGAGACAACAAGGCAAGCTGGGCGAAGTTGCGGCCATTGAGCGGAAGATTAGAGATCTGTCGGCTATCGATCACCTGGCCAAGGTCGGAGGTCTCCGTCTGTAGCTGAGCAGTGGAGTCGGTGACGGTGACCGACTGGCTGACCGCCCCTACTGAAAGTGTCACGTTGAAGACGACTCGCTGCTGAACCTGGAGCGTAATTGGGGTAGACACAACGCTGTTGAAGCCGGACCTGCTGGCCTTGATAACGTAGCGACCTACTTTAAGTGGAGAGATCACATACTCGCCGCTGGCATTAGATGTGGCAGCGACAGCCCCACCGTGGTCGACATCGGTAGCGGCTACCGTCACTCCTTCAATCACCGCGCCCGAGGCATCGTGCACGGTACCAGCAATGGTACCGGCGTCCTTTTGCGCGAGGCACATTGAGGCCCCCGCAAACAGTAAAAGAATGCTTACTGTGAAAGCAATGCGAAGTCGGACTTGGAAGCGGGAAATGCAAGATAGGAGAGGCATGGCTTACTCCGATGCGGGATAAACAAAATGTATTCGATGCATAACGAAATACCGCTAGAAGTTAGTGGCAATATTGCTTTTGTTTTGCATTGATAGATTATTTTTAGCTTCACTTTATAAAGATGTCAAGAATATTATGAGCATTTATGAAATCACTCGAAATCATGTATGCGATGTTTTACTGCCGCAGAATAGGCGCCGCCGCAGGAGTACTAGAAAATGGCCAGGCGATGGCTTCGGAAATATGGAACTGCGGGATTGGATCATTTACTGCTCCGGATTAATGAGCGGACGAGTATGCCTTGGTGCAGTAAACAAAATCTCAAGGGAGTAGCAAGAAGCATCCTGCGAAGCTGCAAAATTCAGCGGGCCGCATATCTATGCATCGCGGCACAAGTGTTTCTGAAGAGCTGCGCTCACTGCGTTCAATAGATTTTGAATTTCTCTACGACGCGGTTGATGACTCCGCCGGGGCTTGGG